>JBMZAX010000005.1:0-117871 GCA_049611805.1 Parvibaculales bacterium
CGGCCCACCTTGTGTGCGGCATCTGGGGTACGCTGATCGTGCCGTTCACCAATAGCGACGCGTCTTACGGCGTTCAGGCTATCGGTGTCGTGTCCGTCGGTATCTTCACGGTTATCGCCAGTGGCATAATCTGGTCGGCATTGAAATTCACCATCGGTCTCAGAGTAGACGAGGATGAAGAGCTGGCCGGTTTGGATAAAACCGAACTGGGTATGGAAGCATATCCTGACTTTTCGCGCGGCTAATACTCCCTCAGCAAGCGTGAGCCCCGGGCAAGAAATTGCCCGGGGTTTGTCTTTTTGGGCTCTTTAATTCCGGTTTAACCGCCGGAAGGAAAAACAAAAACGGCCTAATTGTTGAAGCCGATCTCGTCGACAATCTCGGAAGCGCGTTTGCGAAACGCCGCAATGGTTTCAAGCGGCAGCGTGTCGGCCTTCAGCGTTCCCCATTTTGCGACACGGGCCGAAGGGGCCACGCCCGCCCTTACGGGATACTCGAAATTGACCTCCGCATAGAGGCGTTGGGCTTCTTCGGACACCAGAAACTCCATGAGCTTGAGCGCATTGTCGCGATTGGGTGCGTGTTTGGCCATCACCATGCCCGATACATTGACATGCGTGCCGCGCCCTTGCGCATCGGGGAAAATAATGCGCGCGGCGCGCGCCCAGTCTTTTTGTTCGGGCTTTTGGCTGTTGGTTTGCATTTTGCCCATATAATAGGTGTTGCCGATGGCGACATCGCACGAACCGGCATAAATGCGCCGGACTTGCGCGCGGTCATTGCCGGAGGGTTTTTCCGAGAGATTGTTTTTCACGCCCCTAAGCCATGTGCGGAATGCGGGTTCGCCCAGATGCGCCAGCTGGCTGGCAAACAGGGCATTATTATAAGGGTGCTGGCCGCTGCGCATACAAATACGCCCTTTGAATTCCGGCCCGGCCAGCGCACCATAGCTGAGAGTATCTTGGCGCACACGCGCGCGCGACACATAAGCCACGCGCGCCCGATAGGTCAGCGCAAACCAGAGATCATCGGAACTGCGCGCCGTGGCGGGAATAAACTTCTCCAGAACCGGCGACGGCACGGGTTGGGCCACGGTTTCGGCGGCATGGATCAGGCGCGAAATATCGACCGTTAAAAGCACATCGGCCGGCGAATTTTCGCCCTCGGTTTTGACCCGCTCGACAAGCCCTTTTTTGGCGAATATCACGCGCACCCCAATGCCGGTGGTCTGCGTGAATTTCTCAAAAAGCGGCTCGACCAGAAAAGGCTGGCGATAGGAATACACATTCACAATTTCGCCTGAGGCATTCTTGTCGGCGGCGTGTTTTGCGGATGCGTTTTTGTCGGCACGGGTCTGTGCCGCCAGCGGCACGGCAAGGCCGGCGACGGCGACAGCGAGAAGCAGAAAACGGGGCGAGACCAAACGGGATCGACGCGGAGATGAGGGGCGGGGCATGGGAGGTTCGCTTGCTATTAATAATGATTATCAATTGCAAGGGTTACCGCCAACGCGCATTCATGTCAATGCGTTAATTTCCCGGTACTTTAATTTTCCAGTGCGTTAATTCCAGATCACTTTCAGTCGGTTTTTGGAATCGGTATGAACCGCAGATAGTTGCTGGGAAACAGCCGCCGAATAATGTCCATATACACAGCATCGGGCCCGACCAGAATGCGCGGTTTGCCTTTCGCCACGCCTTTGAGAATGATGCGGGCAGCTTTGTCGGGTTGCGTCATGGTAAATTTTTTGAACCTGGCAATCGCTTCTTCATGTTCGGCCTCGGCATCGGGGCCCTGACCCATCCGTGCGTGACGCACAATATTGGTGTTGATGCCGCCCGGATGAATGGTTGTGACCTTGATATTTGTGTTCGCCAGATCATGGCGCACCGCATCGGTAAAGCCCAGAACCGCGAATTTGGCCGCATTATAGGCGGCCTGTCCCGGCACGCTGAAAAGCCCGAAAACAGAAGAAATATTGGCAATATGCCCGCTGTTTTTGTCTTGCATTTGCGGCAGAAAGGCTTGTGTGCCATAGACCACGCCCCAGAAATCAATGTCCATCAGCCAGTTGAAATCATCAATGCCCAGCTCATCAACGGGCGCGGCCATGGCAACGCCTGCATTGTTCAGCACGAAATCGGCACCGCCATGGGTTTTTTCGACATGGGTCGCCAGATCATAAACCCCGTCACGATCGGCCATATCCAGAATATGCGCGTCCGCCGTGCCGCCGACCTTTTTGATAAGTTCGCTGGTTTCATCGAGCATGTCTTTGCGAATGTCGGTGATAACGGTTTTGGCACCATAACTTGCCAGCGCCAGCGCACTGGCGCGCCCGATGCCACTTGCCGCACCGGTAACAACGCAAACTTTTTGATTGTAAAATTTCATGACATGCTCTCCCAATTGGCTGTCTTATTGCGCAACAGTGTTGCCCAGCAGCACCAAAAAGAAAAGCCCCGAAAGGGGCTTTTCGCGTGCGCAAATTTCGCGCAGCCAAACGAAAGAACGGATTTTATTGGCTGCCGGATTTGCGGCGGCGTCTTTCCAGCGGTTGATAGGCCATTGCCGCATGCGTTGCGCAATAGGGGCTGCCGGTTTTCGTGCGCGCGCCGCAGAAATGAAAATCCGTGGTGCCCGGATCGCCGACCGGCCATTTGCAGGTATGCTCGGTCAAATGCAGCACGCTGGCACGCTCTTCCGCGCTCAATATCGGCTCCGGCACCACCTGATCCTTAATCTCGTCCAAATCGGTCTCGCGCAGGCGCGCCCGACCCGTGCCGACATTGGGGGTTGAGGGTCTGGCGCGTGAAGAGCCCGAACTGATGCGCGCCGTTGTCACCCGCGCCGGTGTCGCGCGGCCCGAAAGCCCAAGCCGGTGAACCTTGCCAATGACGGCATTGCGCGTCACACCGCCCATTTTGCGCGCGATCTGGCTTGCGCTCAGACCGTCCGTCCAAAGTTGTTTAAGCATTTCAACGCGTTCTTCTGTCCAGGCCATGATGTTATTCCCTGTTTTGTCCAAATTAACCACATTTAGTGGCGCAACGACAATTTTATACTACATGTAGTTGCACGAGGGAACCAGTGAGAATCGCTTATCCACATGATTCGCGGCCCGAAAACGCAGCTATTCCAAAAAGTCTTTTCGCTTGAAACACCGCGCGTTCCGTTTATTGTTCAGGCCATGAACGTCCTTCACACCAATGCGCAAAAGCCGACGCGCCGCGCCGCACAGCCGGAAAACTACACCGCGCTGGGGGTTCGCCGTTTCGGGCGCGTGAACTGGTTGGGCATGTGGACGCTTTACATGAAAGAAGTACAGCGTTTCATGAAGGTCTGGATGCAGACGCTCATGGCCCCGATCATTACAACCTTGTTGTTTCTCGCCATTTTTTCGCTGGCACTGGCCGGTTTGCGCCCCGACATTAACGGCGTGCCCTTTATTAATTTTCTGGCACCGGGGCTGATTATGATGGCGATTGTGCAAAACGCTTTCGCCAATTCCTCGTCTTCCCTGCTGGTTTCCAAGGTGCAGGGCAATGTTGTCGATATTTTAATGCCGCCTCTGTCACCGGCGGAGTTGAATATCGGCATCACCATGGGCGGGCTGACGCGCGGCATGTTTGTCGGGGCGGGCACATTTCTCGGCATGTCGGTATTTGTCTCAATGAGCATTTACAGCCTGGCGGCGGCGGTATTTTATGCCGCCATCGCTTCGGCATTAATGTCGCTGGTCGGGCTTTTGGGCGGCATATGGGCGGAAAAATTCGACCATTTGGCAACGGTGACGAATTTTGTCATCACGCCGCTGGCATTTTTGTCGGGCACGTTTTATTCGGTTCAGCAATTGCCCGATTTTGCCTTTTGGGTCACCCAATATAATCCGTTTTTCTACATGATTGACGGCTTCCGCTACGCGCTGACCGGACATGCCGAAGGCTCGCTGATTTTCGGCGCCGGCCTGCTCACAGGCTTGACCATTATTCTCGCCATTGTCGCCCATGTGGTTCTGGCGCGCGGCTATCGGCTGAAAAGCTAGCAAAACAAATTATTTACCGGCATATCGGCTTTTGATATAAAAGGGCTAATCAAGCCGCCTTTCGGGGCGGTTTTTTCATTGGCTTTTTGCGTCGCTTGCGGCGCGGCCATAAATGTGAAATTCGAAAAAAAGCGGTGAAAGTCGAATGAGTTCGAGCGAAAACACGTCGCATGTCATGCCCACCTATCGGCGTACCGATTTGCGGTTCGTCAGCGGCACCGGCGCGTGGCTGGAAACCGAAACGGGCGAGAAATATCTCGACTTCGGCTCCGGCATTGCCGTCAACACGCTGGGCCATGCCCATCCGCGCCTTGTCGAGGCCCTGAAGGGGCAGGCGGAAAAATTGTGGCATGTTTCCAATCTCTATGAAATTCCGGGGCAGGAGGCGCTGGCTCAACACCTGTGCGCGGAAAGTTTTGCCGAGCTGGTATTTTTCTGCAATTCCGGCTCCGAAGCCGCCGAAGGCATGATCAAAGCCATGCGGAAATTTCATGCCGCCCAAGGCCACACCGAGCGCGTGACGCTGATTGGCTTTGCCGGCGCGTTTCACGGCCGCACCCTGTCGGCGCTGGCCGCGGCGGGCAATGAGGATTATCTGGCCGGTTTCGGGCCGGTGCCGGGCGGCTTTGTGCAATGCCCTGAATTCACCATGGCGGCGCTCGAACCGCTGATCGATGAAACGACGGCGGGCATTGTTATTGAGCCGGTGCAGGGCGAAGGCGGCGTGCGCGCTGTTCCGGATGCGTTTTTGAAGGAGTTGCGTGATTTGTGCGATGCCAAGGGCCTGCTTCTGGGCTTTGACGAAGTGCAATGCGGGGTCGGGCGCACAGGCAAATTATTCGCCCATGAATGGACCGGCATCACGCCGGATGTGATGGCGATTGCCAAGGGCATTGGCGGCGGCTTTCCGCTGGGCGCGATTTTGACCACGGCGGCGGTCGGCACTTGCATGCAGCCCGGTTCGCATGGCTCGACCTATGGCGGCAATCCGCTGGCCATGGCGGTCGGGTTGGAAATTATGGACATTGTTTGCGCGCCGGGCTTTCTCGACGGTGTGAACGACATGGCGGGCTATTTGCGCCAGCAATTATCGGCGCTCATTGACAAATATCCTGATATTTTCACCGAATTGCGCGGTGCCGGTCTGATGGTGGGCTTGAAATGTGCGTGCGCGAATACCGAACTTGTCGCCGCCTTGCGCGCGCAAAAACTGCTGGCCGTGCCCGCCGGTGACAATACGGTGCGCCTGTTGCCGCCGCTCAATATCGCGCAGGATGATATGCGCGCCGGCATTGCGGCCGTCGAGCGGGCTTGCGCGCAATTGCACGACCAACAAGCTGGAGATGCGTGATGGCACAACGGCATTTTCTCGATCTGGCCGATTTCGGCGCTGACACATTGCGCGCGCTTCTGGATGCCGCGCATGCGCGCAAAACCGCGCGCGCCGGATTGCCCACCGCCATGCCCGATGCCGACCGGCCCCTGGACGGGCACATGCTCGGCATGGTGTTTGACAAACCCTCAACCCGCACGCGGCTTTCTTTTGACCTCGCCATGCGCCAGCTTGGGGGCCAGACCATGCTGCTCAATCAGGCAGACACGCAATTGGGGCGCGGCGAAACCATCGAAGACACAGCCCGCGTGATGGCGCGGTTTTGCGACATTGTGATGTTGCGCACCGGCCCGCATGACAATCTTTTGGCCTATGCGCAAGCCTCGGACGTGCCGGTTATTAACGGCCTGACGGCGGCGGGGCATCCGTGCCAGATACTCGCCGATCTGATGACCTTTGAAGAACATAAAGGCGCGCTTGAGGGCCGCCGCATCGCCTGGTTTGGTGACGGCAATAATGTTGCCGTGTCGCTGGCCCAAGCAGCCTCGCTTTTGGGCTTCGAGCTGGCTTTGGCCGTGCCGGAGGCGTTTATGCTGCCGCAAGAAGTGCTGGCATGGGCCGCCGACAAGCCCGGCAAAATCACCTTATGCGATACGCCGCAGGCCGCCGCCGAGGGTGCCGCCGCGCTGGTGACCGATTGCTGGGTCTCGATGAGCGACGACCCCGAAACGGCTGAGAAACGCGCCGCCGCCTTTGCCCCCTATCAGGTGACGGATGAATTGATGGCGCTTGGCGATGATGCGGTGTTTCTGCATTGCCTGCCCGCCTATCGCGGCAATGAGGTAACCTCGGATGTGATTGACGGCCCCCGATCGGTGGTGTTCGACGAGGCTGAAAACCGCTGTCACGCGCAAAAAGCCATTTTGACCTATTGCCTCGGCAAAGACCCCGACAGGGGTTTGGGCAAAGGCGAATAGGGGCGGCTTATGGCTTCTGACACGCCTTCCGAGCGCTCATCTTCCGGCACACCACTATCGGGTTCAGCTGTCGAAAATGACAATCTGGCCCTGCCGTTTCGCGTGGAGGGGCAAAATGTCAATGGCCGCGTGGTTCGGCTAAACGGCGTTGTCGGGGAAATTCTGGCCGCGCATGATTATCCCGAAGCCGTCAACATTATGCTGGGCGAGGCGCTGGTTCTGGCTGCCATGCTGGGCACAATGTTGAAATTTGACGGGCGGTTTATTTTGCAATTGCATGGGGGCGGCCCGATCAACACGCTTATGGCCGATTACACATCCGGCGGGGGATTGCGCGGTTTCGCGCAGTTCGACACGGACCAATTGCACGAAGCTTTGCGCGCGGGAAAAACCGGCATTGAGCTTTTGGGCGATAAAGGCCACATGGCCTTCACCGTGGATCAGGGCGCGGATATGGAACGCTATCAGGGGATTGTGCCGCTGGAAGGCGCAACGCTGGCTGAAGCCGCGCTCGGCTATTTTCAGCGTTCGGAACAAATCGGCACCTGCCTGAAACTTGTCGCCGCGCCTTTATTGCTCAGCGGCGGGCAGTGCGACTGGCGCGCCGGCGGCATTGTTCTGCAACAGGTTGCCAATGAAGGCGGTAATGAAGGCGGCAATGCAGGCGGCAATGAGGGGGGTGGCGAAGAGGCTGCCCAACAAACCGTCAAACAAGCCGAAATTCCGCCCGAATTCTCAGCCCCTACCGACCCCGCCAATGATGATGACTGGCACCGCCTGTCGGTTCTTTTGCAGACCGCACAACCCGACGAATTGCTCGATCCGGATCTTTCACCCCAAAACTTGGCTTTTCGGCTGTTTCACGAAGACGGTGTGCGCGTGTTTGAGGCGCGTCCATTGCATTTTGAATGTCCGTGTTCGGGTGATAGAGTACGCAATATGCTGACCGGATTGCCGGCGGAGGATCAGCGGGAGATGCAGCGGGAAGAAAAAATTGAAGTCCGCTGCGAATTCTGCAATGCCTTATATCAGTTCTCACCGGCGGAGATATTCGGCGATACGGCCAGTGATATAGACGGTGAATGATAGAATAACGTGCACAAAAGCTGACTGGTAAACCGGCCTTTTCGCGTTATATCCATTGAAGACGGGCTTGACCCTTAAAGATTGGCAGAGCAAACCAATGCAAGCGCTCAAAGATTTTATATCTCGCCTTAGGGCGACTTTGAAAGCCCGCTTGGGCGATTTGCGCATCAGCGAAGGGCGCCTCGGCGCCGTGCGGCGCCTGCCTGCGCCGTTTTTGGCGATTGCGGTGGGGGTTTTCGTGTTTGTTTTGCTGGTCTCAACCCGGCCCGAAACCAAGCCGTCAACGAATGATGAGCGCGTGTGGTCGGTTGTTGCGCGCTCGGTCAGCTATGGCCCGGTGACGCCCACCATCAAGGCTTTCGGCGAATTGCGCGCGAAAAAACAGGTGCGCCTGCGCGCGCTGGTCTCCGGCGAGGTGGTCTCGACAAGCGAAAAATTTGAGGATGGCGCGCGGGTGTCGCGCGGCGATGTGCTGGTGCGGATAGACAAATTTGTCTATGAAACCCACCTTGATGAAGCCCGCGCCGCGCTCAAAGGCGCAAAAGCACTGCTGGCCGAGCGCGCCGCATCGGCCGAACTGGCGGAACAGGATTTCAAGCGCGCCGAGCAATTGTTCAAAAAAGGCACGGTTTCCAAAAAAATGCTGGATGACCGCAAAACCGATTTCACGATTAAAACCGCGCGCAAAGACCAACAGCAATCAACCGTCGACCGGCACAGGGTTCAGGTCAAAAGGGCCAAACGGGATTTGAAAAACACCAATGTTGTTGCGCCCTTTGACGGCTATATCACCCAGATTTCCGCCCGCGAAGGGCGGGTTTTGAACCCCAATGATCAGGTGGCGATGCTGCTCGATTCGGATAATTTCGAAGTGGTTTTCAATCTCTCCGACGATGAATATGGCCGTTTTTTGCAGCGCAATACGGATGTGATCGGGCGTCCGGTGCAGGTGGTGTGGAATGTCGGCGGCGAACAGACGACGCTGGAGGCGACGATCGAGCGCGTCGGCGCGCAAATTTCGCAGGCCACGCGCGGTGTGGACATTTATGCAACGCTTGAGGGTAAAATTCCGTCAAATCTGCGCGGCGGGGCGTTTGTCGAGGTGGAGCTTACCGCCCAGCCTGTTGACGGTGTCATGGCGTTGCCCAAAGACGCGCTTTACACCGACAACCGCGTCTATCTGGTGAGAAACGGGCGTTTGGAGCCGCGCACGCTGGTTGATTTCGTTGATGACGGCGCGCAGGTTCTGCTCAAAAGCGGGCTGGCGGTCGGCGATGTGGTTTTGCTGACCCGCTTTAACGAAGCCGCACCGGGCGTGGCCGTCAAGGTCGTGGAACAACCCTGATGAACCCGATCACGCCTGCTGTTAAGCTTTTTGCTCGGCACCGGAACGCGGCCAATCTCCTGTTTTTCTCGATGATCATGTTGGGCTTTTTCGGCCTCACCAATCTGAACATCCAGTTTTTTCCGACAACGGAAATCAAAATCGTGAATATCACCGTGCCGTGGCCCGGTGCAACGGCACAGGATATTGACAAAAATATCGTTGCCACCGTGCAGCCCGAAGTGCGCTTTATTGACGGGGTGAAGGAGTTTTCGTCGACCTCGCGCCAGGGCGTGGCGGTTATGAATGTCGAGTTCTATCCGGAAATCGACATGCAACGTGCGGTGGGCGATGTTGAGGCGGCGGTCAATACGTTGACAACCCTGCCGAAAGAAGCCGAGCGCCCGATTATTTCGCAGGAAACTTTTTTCGAACCGACCGCATCCTTGCTTATTTCCGGCCCGTTTGAGGAGCGCGCCTTGCGCGCCTTTGCCAAGCAGATACGCGACGGCCTGCTGGAGCGCGGCATCGACAAGGTCAATCTTGAGGGTTATCGCGACGAGGAAATCTGGATTGAAGCCCATGCCGCCCAGCTGCGCCGCTATGCGTTGACGCCGGACGAGATTGCCGCGCGCGTTGCCGGCTCGTCGCTGGATGTGCCGGGCGGGGTGTTGCGCGGCGATGTCGAACGCCAGGTGCGCGCGGTCGGGCTGGCGCTGACAGCCGAAGAAATTGGCGCGATCAGCCTGCGCAATGCTTCTGACGGGCGGCAATTATCGGTGAGCGATGTTGCGCGCGTGACGGATACATTTGATGCCAGCCAGCCCGAAGGTTGGGACGGCGACCACCGCGCCATCCGTTTGACCCTGATGCGGACGAAAAACGGCGACGCGATCGAAATAACCGAAACCGCGCGCGCCTATCTTGCCGAGGTCACCAAATCATTGCCGCCTACGCTCAAGGTGGAACTTTTCGACGTCAATGCCGACCAGATTATTCAACGCATCAATGTGCTGTTGTTCAACGGGCTCACCGGCATGATATTGGTATTGGCGATTTTGTTTCTGTTTTTGAACGGGCGCATTGCTTTTTGGGTGGCGGTCGGCATTCCGGCGTCGCTGATGGCAACATTCGGCGTCATGTTCTATCTGGAAATGACCATCAACATGCTGTCGCTGTTTGCGTTGATTATGACCATCGGCATTATTGTCGATGATGCCATTGTGGTGGGGGAGCATTCGGCGACGCTGATTGAGCGCGGTGAGACGGCGCTTGCCGCCGCCGAGGGCGGTGCCATTCGCATGACCATGCCAATCACCGCCGCCGCGCTGACGACGATTGCCGCGTTTATTCCGATTTTGGCGATTGGCGGCGTTATGGGCCAGTTTGTCCGCGATATTCCGCTGGTTCTGCTTTCCGTCTTGATTGCCAGCCTGATCGAGTGCTTTCTCGTATTGCCCGGCCATTTGAGCCATGCGCTGTCGCGCCCGCCTCGCGAGCCGGCACCCTGGCGCAAGAAATTCTTTGATGATTTTGACAGATTTCGCGACACGAAATTCCGCGCCTTTGTGACGCGTGCCTATGACCGGCGCTATACAACCGGCGCGATCGGTCTGGCGGTTCTGATTATTGTCATTGGCCTGCTGGCCGGCGGGCGCGTGCCGTTTCGGTTTTTCCCCTCGCCCGAGGGTGAGGTAATCAATGCCTATATTTTTTTCCAGCCCGGCACAAAACGCGCGGCCACCAAACAAGGCGCGCAAGCCATTGAGGCCGCGCTTTATGCGGCGGAAAAAGAACTGGCACCGGAGGGTGAAAAACTGGTCAGTGTGGTGTTCACCCAAATTGGCCGCACGCGCTCGATTTTCGGCGATGAACGCGCGCTGATAACGGCCGAATTGACGCCCAGCGAAGACCGCGATATCCGCACGCGCGAGATTGTCAGCACGTGGGAAAAATCCATGCCCGACATTGCGGGGCTTCGTTATGTGTTTGTGCGCGAACGGCGCGGCGGCCCGCCGGGGCGCGACATTGATATCCGGTTGCAAAATGCCGATCCCGAAATATTGAAACAGGCGGCGCTGGAAGTGCGTCAGGCGCTTGAGCAATATCCCGGCATTACGCGCGCACGCGACGATTTGTTCTACACCAAGCAGGAGCTTTTATTGCGCGTCAACGCGCAAGGCCGGGCGCTTGGTTTCACAAATCAGATTATCGGATCAATGGCGCGGGGAACGCTGGAAGGCGTTATCGCCAAGCGGTTTGCGCGGGGTGATGAGGAAGTGACCATTCGCGTGTTGCAGCCGCGCGACGCCTCCAGCCCCAAACAGCTTGAAGATATCGAGCTGACCGTGCCGGGCACCAATCCGCCGCGTTTCGTGCCGCTCAGCGCGGTTGTTGAAATTGTCGAAAAGCCGGGCTTTTCAACCATTAAGCGCACGGATGGCTATGTCACGGTTTCGGTGGTGGCCGATTATGATGACAATGCCGGCAATCCGAATGATGTGCTCACCTCGATGGGCAAAGACACGCTGCCGCAAATTGCCGCGAAATATAATATCGACTTCGCCTTTGGCGGGCGCAATCAGGAAGAGATGGAAACCATGGGCTCGCTGCGCACGGGCGCGATTTTGGGCCTCGGCATGATTTACGTCATTCTCGCATTTGTGTTTGCAAGCTATTCGCGCCCGCTCATCATTATGTCGGTTATTCCGTTCGGTCTTGTCGGCATGGTCACGGGGCATTTTCTGATGGGCTTTGACCTGACATTTTTGAGCATGATCGGCCTGCTTGGCCTGTCCGGTATTCTCGTCAATAATTCTATTATTCTTATCAGCCGCATTGAAGAACGCCGCGATGAAGGCGAAACCTTGCGCGACGCGGTGATCAACGGCATTTGCGACCGCTTCCGCGCGGTCACGCTGACCTCGCTGACAACGGTTTTGGGATTAACCCCGCTTTTGTTCGAAACCAGCGTGCAGGCGCAATTCCTGTTGCCTATGGTCATCACCATTGCGTGGGGCCTGGCTTTTGCCAGCCTGATTGTGCTGTTTCTGGTGCCCTCGGTTCTGGGCATGCAGGAAGATTTGCGCGCCAGCATACGCGGCGACCGCAATGCCGACACCAGACCGCATATTGCCGAATAATCTAGCGCCGCCAGAAACTGGGCGCGAATAAAACCAGCACGGTCAGAAATTCCAACCGCCCCAGAAGCATGCCGAAGCTCAATACCCATTTTGCCGTGTCGGGCAGCTGCGCATAGGTTCCCGACGGGCCGACAACCGGCCCCAGCCCGGGGCCGACATTGGCGATTGCCGCCGCCGCCGCTGACAGCGCGGTTTGTGTATCAAGGCCGATCAATGCCAGAATAATGGCGAGCCCGGCAAAGGACAGAACGAAAATCAGCCCGAAGGCGATAACCGAATTTGCCACCTTGTCGTCGACCAGCTTGCCATTATAGCGAATGACGAAAACCCCATTGGGCTGGGTCACCTGTTTGACGTAGCGCCAGCCCGATTTCAGAATAATCTGAAGCCGGAAAATTTTCAGCCCGCATGAGGTTGAGCCCGCGCACCCGCCAATGAAGGTGAGAATGAAAAAAACCGACACGGCAAACGGCCCCCAAAGCGAATAATCAGCCGTTGTAAAGCCGGTGCCGGTGAGGATCGAGACCGTGTTGAAAGCGGCGCGCAATGCGGCCATGGCCCCTGTGCCGGTGTCGGTGGCAATCTGGTAAAACCACATGATAAGGGTCGCGGTGGCGGCGGCGGCGAGAAAAAACCGTATCTGGCCGTCTTGCCAAAAGACGTTGAAGTTCCGGTTGGTCAATTGCAAATAGGCCACGAAGGGCAGGGATGAGGCGAGCATGAAAACAATGGCCACAATCTCAATGGCGGGTGCGTCAAACGCCGCCAGACTGGCATCGCGCGTTGAAAACCCGCCGGTTGCAATGGTGGTCATGGCGTGGGCGGCGGCATCGAAAAAACTCATGCCGGCCAGCCAATAGGCCAGCAGGCACGAACCGGTGATGATAAAATACAGCCGCGTGATCGAGCCTGCGATTTGCGCCGTGCGCGGCAGAATCTTTTCCGATGTGTCGGAGCTTTCCAGACGAAACAACTGCATGCCGCCAACATTGAGCATGGGCAAAACGGAAATGGCCATGACGATAATGCCAATGCCGCCAAACCATTGCAGCAGGGCCCGCCACAGCAAAATGCCGGGCGGGGCCTCATCCAGCTCGGTGATAATGGTGGCGCCGGTCGTTGTCAGGCCGGACATGGCCTCGAAAAACGCATCCGTATAGCTCAGCCCCAGCCCGCTAAAAGCAAAGGGCAGCGCGGCAAAGGCCGTCAGCGCAAGCCACGCGCCGCTGGTCAGCAAAAAAGCCTGCCGGACGGATAAGGGCGGCAGCTTGCCGCGATTTGTCAAAACCAGCGCACCGGCGATAAAGCCGGTAATCAGGGCGGCGGTAATGAATACCGGCCAGTCCGGCTGGTCGAGCAGAATTTCGGTAAAGGCGGGCACCAACATGCCGCCGGCCAATGCCGAGAGCAGCATGCCGATCAGAAAAAATATGGTGCGGTAATCAGCCATGATGTCAATGCACTTGCGCCTCGTCATGCGGGCAGTCCAGCGAGAAAGCCGGAATTTCAATGTCGAATTCGCGCCCGTCATCGGCGCGCATGGCATAGGTGCCGCGCATGAAGCCCGATGATGTCTGCAAGGGCGTGCCGGAGGAATAGGTGAAAGATGCACCCGGTGCCAGCACCGGCTGTTCGCCGACAACGCCCGCGCCCTTGACCTCCTGCTGGCGCCCCAGCGCATCGGTAATCATCCAATGGCGCGACATGAGTTGCACCGTGTCGACGCCGTTGTTTTCGATTTTGATGCGATAAGCCCAGACGAAATACTGATTGTCGGGGTCGGAGTCCTTCTCGATATAGGCGGTTTCAACCGAAACCGTGATCCCGCCCGTCGTTGCGCTGTTCATAACTTACGTCACCCGTTCAATTTCGGCGCCGGCTAAATCGTGTCCAGCGCCCTTTCGAAATCCTCAACCAGATCCGCCGGGTCTTCAAGACCTATCGACACACGCAAGCTTGTCGGGCGAATGCCCAATTCGGCTTTTGCCGCATCATCCAGACGGAAATGCGTGGTGGTCGCCGGATGCGTGATCAATGTTTTGGCATCGCCCAGATTGTTCGAGATCGCCGCAATTTGCAGATTATTGGCAAAGCGGAAAGCATCGGCTTTGTCCGTTCCCACATCAAAAGCAATGAGATTGCCGCCGCGCGTCATTTGCCGACAGGCGAGATCATATTGCGGATGGGCCGCGTCGCCCGGATAAATCACCCGCCCCACCTTGCTGTGGGCGTTCAAAAATGCCGCCAGTTTTTCGGCATTGTCGCAATGGGCATCAACGCGCACGGGCAATGTCTCAAGGCTTTTGAGCATGATCCATGCATTGAAAGGGGCCAAGGCGGGGCCCGTTTGACGCATGAAATTTGCCAGCTCATCGCGCACATAAGCCGCATTGCCCAGAATAATGCCGCCCAGACACCGGCCCTGCCCGTCAATGTGCTTGGTCGCGCTATAGACAACAATATCGGCGCCAAAATCGAGCGGCCGCTGCAATATGGGCGTTGCAAAAACATTGTCGACCACCAGCCGCGCGCCATGGTCATGGGCGATATCGGCGACCGCTTGCATGTCGATAATTTCCAGCACCGGATTGGACGGCGTTTCGAGGAAAACTACTTTGGTTGTTGGCCGCATGGCCTGTTCCCATGCCGCGATATCGCGCCCGTCAACCAGCGTGGTTTCAATGCCGTAGCGCGGCAGCAAGGTTTCAACAATATAGCGGCACGAGCCAAACAGCGCGCGCGCCGCCACCACATGGTCGCCGGCCTGCAACAGGCTCAACATGGCAGCCGTCACCGCCGCCATGCCGGTTGCCGTGGCGCGCGCATCTTCGGCCCCTTCCAGTGCCATCATGCGTTCTTCGAACACTCTGACGGTCGGATTGCCGAAACGCGAATAAATATAGCCGTCATCTTCTTCACGAAAGCGCGCTTCGGCCTGTTCGGCACTGTCATAGACAAAGCCGGATGTCAGATAGAGAGCTTCGCTGGTCTCCCCGAAAGGCGACCGGTTCTGCCCCTCATGGACCAAGCGTGTTCGGGGTCGATAAGTGTCTTTTTTGCTCACCTTGCTTCTCCTTGTGGGCCGCGTATGGCCCAAGAAAACCCGCAAGGCCGGGTGCTTCCCGGCCATTTTAGCTGGTTGTTTAACGTGGCCGCAAGCCAGCCGGCTCAAATTACCACGTGCGGAACATGTCGAAAAACACCGTCGGCGTCAAGACATTGGGCGCAAGCTGGCCTAAAATATGATAGGTGTGGAGTCGCTCATGACAGAAAATACGAACCAGAATTTGTTTCCCGATACGGACGCCCAGACCCCGCAGCGCGCGGCGGGCCAAACCCATGCGGTTGGCATTCTGCCCGCCCATGGCATTGCCAATATGATCCGCGACGGGCAGATTTGGGCAAGCGGCGGCATTGGCGATGACCAGATTCAGCCCGCCAGCCTGGATTTGCGGCTGGCCGAAACGGCTTATCGCGTGCGCGCAAGTTTTCTGCCCGGCGCATCCGGCAGTGTCATGGATAAGATCGGCAAGCTCGCCTACCACAAGGTTGATCTGCGCGAGGGGGCCGTTCTTGAAACAGGGTGCGTCTATCTCGTGCCGCTGATGGAAGCGCTGGCCCTGCCCGAACGCACCGCCGGTTTTGCCAATCCGAAAAGTTCCACCGGACGCATTGATGTGTTCACGCGGCTCATCACCGATTTTGGCAGCGCGTTTGATACCGTGCCCGCAGGCTATAAGGGCCATCTCTATCTGGAGGTCAGCCCGCGCACTTTCCCCATTCTCGTGCGCGCCGGTTCGCGGCTGTCGCAATTGCGGTTTCGGCGCGGTTCACCCAGCCATTCCGATGCCGAGACAAAGCGTCTGCACGAAGAAACCGGTCTGGTGAACGGGGCGGCGAATATCGATCAGGGGCTGGCTGTGTCGATTGATTTGCGCGGCGATGCGCAAACCGGGCTGGTTGGCTATCGCGGCAAACGTCATGCGGGTCTCATTGATGTTGACCGGAAGGGTGCCTTGCCGGTGAGCCAGTTTTGGGAACCGATTTATCACGATGACACCAATGAGATTATTCTTGATCCGGATGAGTTCTACATTCTCGCTTCGCGCGAGGCGGTAACAATACCCGCCAGCCATGCCGCCGAAATGGTGCCGTTCAACCCGCTTGTCGGCGAATTTCGCGTGCATTATGCGGGCTTTTTCGACCCCGGCTTCGGCATGAATGAGGCCGGTGGCGCCGGCAGTCGCGCCGTGCTTGAAGTGCGCTCGCGCGAGGTGCCGTTTATTCTGGAACACGGCCAGATTATCGGGCGGCTGATATATGAGCGCCTGACAGACATGCCAAAGACCTTGTATGGTGACGCGCTTAATTCCAATTATCAGGCGCAGGGCCTGAAGCTGTCGAAACATTTCAAATCCGATTAGGAGGCATGATGCCGCGCAGACTTTCACAATGCAGCAATGTCGATGATTTGCGCGATCTCGCGCGCCGACGCCTGCCGGGGCCGATCTTTCATTATATTGACGGCGCAGCCGATGATGAGGTGACCTATCGGCGCAATACGCGCGCTTTTGAAGATTATGACCTCGTGCCCAATGTTCTGGCCGGTGTCGCCGATATTGACATGTCGGTCGAGGTGATGGGGTGCAAGCTGGGCTTGCCGATTTTCTGCTCACCCACCGCCCTGCAAAGGCTGTTTCACCATGACGGCGAGCGCGCCGTGGCCCGCGCGGCGGAAAAATTCAACACGCTGTTCGGCGTGTCGTCGCTGGGCACGGTGGGGCTTGATGAAATCGGCGCGCTGATTTCCACCCCGAAAATGTTCCAGTTTTATTTTCACAAAGACCGCGCGCTGAACGCGGCCATGCTGGAGATGGCGCAAGCCGCGCAATTCGACATTCTCACCCTGACGGTCGACACCATTACCGGCGGCAAGCGCGAGCGCGATTTGCGCACCGGCTTTACCACTCCGCCGCGCCTGACCCCGGCCAGCGTGTTTCAATTTGCCGCCAAGCCCAGCTGGGCGCTCAATTTTTTCCTGCGCGAAAAATTTGAACTGTCGCAATTGAAAGACCATGTGGGCGAGGGCTCGAATATCGCCATTTCCGTGGGCGATTATTTTTCAACCATGCTGGATCAGAATATGAGCTGGGATGATGCCGGCGATTTGCGCCGGAACTGGGGTGGAAAGTTTTGCCTCAAAGGGGTCATGAGTGTCGCCGATGCGCGCCGCGCCGTGGATATGGGGGCCGATGCCATTATGATTTCCAATCATGGCGGGCGCCAGCTTGACGGCGGGCGCAGCCCGTTTGACCAGCTGGAAGAAATTGTGCAGGCGGTTGGCGGCGACATTGAAATTATTCTCGATGGCGGCATTCGTCGGGGCACACATGTGCTGAAGGCGATGGCGCTGGGCGCAACCGCATGTTCGGGCGGGCGCATGTATTTATATGCGCTGGCTGCCGCCGGACAGGCCGGCGTGGAGAAAGCGCTGGAGAATTTGCACGGCGAGATTGAACGCGGTATGAAGCTGATGGGCGTGACGCGGCTTTCGCAATTAAAGCCGGAAATGATCCGCCGCCGTCAGGTTTGACGAGGCTTGCGGGTGTAGTTCAATGGTAGAACGGCAGCTTCCCAAGCTGCATACGAGGGTTCGATTCCCTTCACCCGCTCCATTTTCAGTTTCTGTTTCAGGTTCTGCGCCGAAACGGTCTGTGCGGTGTTTTCATCCAACCCGTCTGGCCGCGCGCCATGCGATAGAGCGCAATCAGGGTTGCGGGCGCGATGAGCAGCCAATAGGCCGGCAGGGTGATGAGGTAAAACAGGCGCATATGTCTCTTGTCTTCGGCCAGCGCGCGATGGGCGAGCGTGAAATAAGCCAAATACACAAATGCCGAAACCAGCATCAAGAAAAGGGTTGAAAGGCTTGTGGTTGCAGATGCCGTGAGCAGATAACCGAGCAGGAACATATGCGCGATCGGGTTTGTGAGACGACATAGAAGCACCAGCATGAAGAACGCATAATTGAAACCGCCCGCAGATTTCACGGCACGCAGCGGTTGGCGCAAATGCACGGAAATGGTCTGGATATGACCCGATTGCCATCTGATGCGTTGACGCAGGAATATCTTCAATCCGTGCGGCGCGTTTTCAAATGTGGGCGGGGTGATCATTTCGGTGCGATAGCCGAAATAGGCCATGCGCATGCCAAGATCGGCATCTTCGGTCAGATTGTGGCTGTCCCAAGCACCAAGCGCGCGCAAGATGTCCACCCTGAAATGATTGGATGAACCACCAAGCGGAATGACACATCCGAAATTTGCCAGAACCGGCAGAAAACGGGTGAACAGCAGGCGATATTCCAGTGCGAACATGGCGGCCAGCCATTTGTTCTTGTGATTGTCGATAATCAGCGGTGCCTGAAGACAGGCAAGATCGGGCGGTGCGGTGTGAAACCGCGCCGCCGCATCGCGCAATTGGCGCGGGTGCGGCTGGTCTTCGGCATCATAAATCACCACAAGGCTTCCGCGTGCATGGGCCAGCCCGAAATTACACGCGCGCGGTTTCGTTTTCGGCCCTTCGGCGTTTACCGTGAGCAGGCGCACAAAGCCCGGCCATGAAATGCGCTCGGCCGCTTCACGCGTTTGCCCGTCATCGGCTTCAATTAAAATCAAAACATCGAGCCGGTCGTGCGGATAATCAATCGCTGCAAGAGAGCGGGCAATATGCGCCATCATATTTGCCTCGTGATATACCGGAACAAGGATCGAATAAATTGGCAGAGCTTCATCCCGAAAGGGCGTGCCGGGCGCGGCAATGAAACATGCCCGCTTTGACATCAGGGCGGCAACAAATGGCAGATGCGCGACCACCGAGATGAAAACCGTTGCCACGCCCAGTGATCTGAAATCGTCAAATGCGAAAATGGCGAGGGATAAAACAGCCGAGAACAGGGCAAAAAGTTTCAGGCCAAGACGGTCGCCCGCCGCGGAAAATTCCGGCGGCAGGGGTGGCGCTGGCAAGCGGGTTTCAGCATAACCCGCAATGGCAGTTTGCGGCCCGTCTGAAAAATTATCGTTATTATACTCGTCGACGGCACAATCCACATATTTGAGTTCACGGCCGTCGAGTGTGCCGAACCCTGGCGACAGGCACTACTAATCGCAGGTTGTTGCGAGTGGAAAATGCGCGTTATGGGATTTTGCCCGTCAGCGGTTTTCTAGCGCCGTTTTTCGATATGGCGCAGAGGATGCCGCAGCGCCTCAATAAGGCCGCCCTGACGAAACCCCGTCAAACCCAGCGGCAGGGTTTCGTGGGCGATATGCGGGGTCGCGCGATAGGTTTTAAAAATCTTGTCCCATACCGACAGGCAGAAGCCGAAATTGGCGCGGCTTTCATCCTCGGCGCGCGAATGGTGGAGGCGGTGCATGTCGGGGGACACGAATAATGCCTGCAAGCGGGCATCCCATCGGCCAAGATCCAGATTGGTATGGGTGAAGAGCGACGCGCTGCTGAGCAGAATCTCGAAAATAATAACAGTGACCGGATGAACGCCAAGCGCCAGCACGGCCACGGCTTTCACGGCCAGACTGACCAAAGCCTCGCCCGGATGAAACCGCAGACCCGAACTGACATCCAGCGTCTGCTCCGCGTGGTGGGTGGCGTGCAGCGGCCATAAAAACGCGATGCGGTGCAAAGCCACATGCTGGGCATAAATTACAAAATCAAGAATGATGAGGCTGACAATTATTTCGGCCCAGAGCGGCATATCTAGCCAACCGAAAACGCCGCCGCCATAAGTGCTGAACGCCAGCGCCACCAGACCGCCCGGCAACACAATGCGCAGGACAAACATATTGGCCCCGCCGAGCAGAAAATTTGTTCGCCACCGCGCCAGCCGCGCGCCCAAAAAACGGCGCGGAAACAAAATTTCAAATCCGGCCAGAAGGCCCAAAGAGGCGGCAAAAACAAGCGCGCGCAAAACCGGTTCATGCTGGTCGATGAAATCAATCATGGTGCCCCAATTCCGGTGTCAGCTTCGGGGCCAGACGAATTTGGGCGGCGGTGTCGATGGCCGCGCGCGTCAGCGGGTCGAGGCGGAAATTTTCCGCCAATATATCGAGCAGGCGCATTTCTTCCGGCGAAATTTGGGCATTGAGCATCACGAAATCGGCGGCGAGTGCATAGGCTTGCGCCCGCCGCGCCGCATCCAGTGCCGCGCATACCAGCACAAGCCCGCTTTCCAGCCCGTCTTCGGCGCCCAGCAATTCGCGCGCCAGTGCCAGCGACGCCATGTCGCCGGTTTCCGGCGTTTTAACAAGGCGTGCGATCAAATCCAGTTCGCGCGCGCCCACCGGCCCGTCAGCCCGGGCCACCGCCAGCAGGCAAAACACAAGCGCGGTCTGCGCACTCAGTGTCGGGCGTGCCTCCGAGGTTTTGTCTGCGGTTTTGTTTCTAGGGGTCATCACGTTTCAGTTATGAGCAAAGCCAGCGCGGGGCGCAAGAAAAACCGCCATTTGCTTTCGCAGGCATTGTGAATTGACTTAAGCCCATGGCCTGATAGGTTGCAAAAAAATCGTATCGGGGCGGTGCATGAAGATGCGTGAATTTGCGGAACAAAGTAAGGCGTGGCCGTTTGAAGAGGCCCGAAAACTGCGCGCGCGCATTGAAAAAAGCGGTGCCCAAAAAGCCGTTTTTGAAACCGGATACGGCGCCAGCGGCCTGCCGCATATGGGCACATTTGGCGAAGTGGTGCGCACATCCATGGTGCGCCATGCCTTTTCACTATTGGCACCCGACATTGCCACCCGTCTTATCTGTTTTTCCGATGATATGGACGGCCTGCGCAAGGTTCCCGAAAATGTGCCCAATGCCGATATGTTGGCCGGGCATCTGGAAAAGCCGCTGACGGCCATTCCCGACCCGTTCGGTACGCATGACAGTTTCGGGGCGCATAATAATGCGCGATTGCGCGCGTTTCTGGACGGTTTCGGCTTTGACTATGAGTTTATGAGCGCGACGCACATGTATCAATCGGGCGCGTTTGACGCGACGCTTTTGGCCATTTTGGAAAATTATCAGGCCGTGCTGGACATTATTCTGCCGACATTGGGCGAGGCCCGCCGCCAGACCTATTCGCCGTTTTTGCCGCTATGCCCGCAAACCGGGCGCGTGTTGATGGTGCCGGTCAAGCCGCTGGATGTGAGCGCCGGAACCATTGCCTACACCCATCCCGATACGGGCGCGGAAATGACGACGCCGGTGACGGGGGGCGCGTGCAAATTGCAGTGGAAAGCCGACTGGGCCATGCGCTGGACGGCGCTGGGCGTTGACTATGAAATGGCCGGCAAGGATTTGTCGGAATCCGTCAAACTGTCTTCGCGCATTGCCAAAGCGCTGGGCGCGCAAGCCCCCGAAGGCTTCAGCTATGAATTGTTTCTCGATGAAAATGGCGAGAAAATTTCCAAATCGCGCGGCAATGGCCTGACGATTGAACAATGGCTGACTTACGCGCCGCCCGAAAGCCTGTCGCTTTACATGTTTCAAAGCCCGCGCAAGGCCAAGCGGCTTTATTTCGACATTATCCCCAAGGCGGTGGATGAATACATCACCTTTCTCGACAAATTGCCGGAGCAGTCGGGCGACCAACAGCTTACAAATCCGGCATGGCATATTCACGCCGGTTCGCAGGCCAGTGATCAGAACGGCGATCAGGCCGGCAATCAGGCAAGTAGCGGCAGTCCGGTAAGTTTTGCGCTGCTGCTCAATCTTGTCAGTGCCAGCAATGCCGAGAACAAGGAGGTGCTGTGGGGCTTTATCGGCAATTATGCGCCCGGCGTGAGCGCGCAATCGCACCCGTTTCTCGACCGGCTGACCGATTACGCGCTGGTCTATTACCGCGATTTTGTGGCACCCAATAAAAACTTCCGCGCACCCAGCGACGACGAACGCGCCGCGCTTGCCGATTTGTCCGACAAACTTGCCGCCCTTGATGGGGGGGCTGACGCCGAAACCATCCAGACAGAAGTTTATGCCGTCGGCAAAGCCTATTTCGAGGATAATTTGCGCGGCTGGTTCCAGACCCTGTATCAGGTTTTGCTGGGCCAAGATCAGGGCCCGCGCTTCGGCTCCTTTGTGGCGCTTTACGGCCTTGAAAAAACCCGCGCGCTCATCGGTGAAGCCTGTGCCGGTAAATTGGCCTAGCGCGCCGCAACTTGCTAGACTGTGCGTGATGACAGGTCAGGTTTTTAAAATTTTGCCGCAAGATATTTGGCGCGCGGCGCGCGCGGCAGGCACGGTGCCGCTGCACGGTGCTGATGCCGATGGTGAAGCTTTCACAGTGCCGCAGGCCCTGACAAGAAGGATTGCGTGAATGGGCATTTACACCACATTGCGACCTTTGCTGTTCCGCCTGCCGCCGGAAACCGCCCATGATTTGACGCTGAAAACATTGGCGCTGGCCGGGCGCGTCATGCCCGCCCGCGCACCCGATGACCACATGCTGGCCTGCACGGTGCTGGGCAGAAAATTTCCCAATCCGATTGGGCTGGCGGCCGGGTTCGACAAAAACGGCGAAGTTATGGGCGGGGTTCTCAAGCTCGGCTTTGGCTTTACCGAAATCGGCACGCTGACGCCCCTGCCCCAGCAGGGAAACCCGCGCCCGCGCGTGTTTCGTCTGCCGGACCATGAGGCTGTGATCAACCGTCTGGGCTTTAACAATCTCGGTCAGGTTGCGGCCTATCACAGATTGTCATTGTTCCGCGCGGGTATGGTGCGGCGCGGGGAAAGCGCCATTGTCGGCGTGAATATCGGTGCCAATAAATCTTCCGATGACCGCATTGCCGATTATGAAAAAGGCGCGGCGCGCTTTGCGCCGCTGGCAGATTATTTGACGGTGAATATTTCATCGCCCAACACGCCGGGATTGCGCGATTTGCAGGCCTTGCCGCAAGTTACCGAAATTGTCGCGCGGGTGCGCAAGGTGGCACCAAATACGCCTCTGCTGGTCAAAATCGCGCCGGATTTGGATATGGATGACGCGCTGGCCATCGCTGAAATGGCGTTGGAGAAAAATGTCGACGGGCTGATTGTGTCGAATACGACGATTGATCACCAAAGCGTCACCGGTACGCACACTGGTGCGCGTTACGGCGATGAAGAGGGCGGGCTTTCCGGCCAGCCGCTGTTTGACGCATCGACCGCCATGCTCGGCGAGATTTATGCGCTGACGCGCGGGCGTCTGGCGCTGGTCGGGGTTGGCGGCATTGCATCGCCCGAACAGGCCTATGCCAAAATATGCGCGGGCGCAGACCTTGTGCAGCTTTATACCGGCCTCATCTATGAAGGGCCGTGGATTATCAGGCATTTGCGGCGCGGTCTGGCCGAATTGCTGCGCCGCGACGGGTTTGAAAATGTCGCCGCGGCAATCGGCAGCGACCACCGCTAAAAGCTTTTATATTTCAATTTTGCCGGAAAATTCGATAGGCTTGCTTCATGTCTGTATCTGTAGATTCACTGGCATCGGGGCGTCGGGCGGTGAACCGGAAAAACAATCGGGACGCCATTTTGGATGCCGGGCGCGATGTTTTTGCCGAAATTGGCTATGGCGGCACCACGGTGCGCGACATAATCCGGCGCACCAATCTGGCGTCGGGCACTTTTTATAATTATTTCGACAGCAAGGAAGCCGTGTTCAACGCGCTGAATGATGAAATCGGCGGTGAATTGCGGCGGCTGTTGCGCGATGTGCGCCAGCGTGCCACCAGTTTCGACAGCTTTATCAAAGACACGTTTTGCGCCTATTTTTCCTATTATGCGAAAAATCGGGAAAATTACATGCTGACCCGCTCGAACCGCGGGCGCGACGGCATGAACGAAGTGATGCAGGGGCCGCAAGTGCGCGCCGGCCTCGCCGAATTAAGCGACGACATCCACCAAGCCATTGCCGAGGGCGTAATTCCGCAGATGGATGTCGAATTTTTAACCGCCTCACTGGGCGGTGTTGCGTTTTCAATTCTGGACGAAATGATGGAGCGCGAGCCGCTCGACCCGGAAGCGGCAGCGCAATTTGCGACGCGGCTTTTCATGACGGGTGTGCGCGGCAATGGAAGCTGACATGCTTGGGAGGGCATTATGAACATTCAAAAACTGATACTTTCGGCCATCCGCGCCTTGCCGGGCTCGCTGGTTGGCAAAATGGCGGGGCCGCCGCTTGAAATAGACGGCTATCGTCTGGACCCGCATATGCATCTGGCTTCGAAATCGGCCGACCTTGGCACCGGCGACGGCGACATTGAAGCGTTGCGAACCGGCGTTGCCGCAGGGCTGGCGCTGACCAATGGCCCGCCGCGGCGTTCGGTCAAATGGCACGATACCGAATTTGCAGGCCCCGGCGGTGCGTTGACCATGCGCGTATACAAGCCGGCAAAGGCCGGTGACAATCAGCCCGCAATTCTGTTTTTCCATCAAGGCGGTCTGGTCGTGCTTGATCTCGACACCTGCCATACATTTTGTACGCAACTGGCCGACATTTGCGGCGCGCAAGTTATCTCGCTGGATTATCGCTTATGCCCCGAACACGCATTTCCGGCACCGATCGATGATGCCATGGCCTTGTGGGATTATGTGCAGCAAAATGCCGGCGGCCTGAATATTGACCCGGCGCGCGTGGCGGTTGCCGGAGACAGTGCGGGCGGCCTGATCAGTGCCAATATGTGCCATCTTTTGAAAGCGCGCGGCGGTGTGCAACCGGCCGCGCAATTGCTGGCCTATCCGTGGGTGTCGACCGACACGACCGAAACCGGCTCAATGGTGAGTTGTGCCGAAACCTTTCCGTTGACGCGCGACACTATGGAATTTTTCAACGCTTGCGTGTTTCCCGACGGCAAGATGATGGATCACGCGTTGGCAAACCCGACCGATAATCCCGACCTTTCCGGTCTGCCGCCGGCGATTGTGGCAACCGCCGGGTTCGACCCGATACGCGATCAGGGCAATGCCTATGCCGAAAAGCTGAAAGCGGCGGGCAATCAGGTGACGCATTATTGCTTCGGGTCGCTGACGCATAGTTTCTTGAGTTTTGGCGGGGTCACGCGCGTGGCCGAGCGGGCGTGCGAGCAGCTGGCGCGCGATTTGGCGACGCATTTAAACACGCACTGACATATGCGCCGACATATGCGCTGACATATGCGCCAACCGGCCTATATTGGCACTATGGGCGAGACCACATTACCGACGGTTTTTGAAAACTGGTTCGCCACCCGTGGGTGGCACCCGCGCGCCCACCAGCAGGCCTTGTGGGCCGAAACGCGCGCCGGCAATCACGCCTTGCTCATCGCGCCGACCGGCGGCGGCAAAACACTGGCCGGATTTTTGCCCAGCCTCATCGACCTTGCCGACAGGCCCGAAAGCCAAACGCAAGGCCTGCACACGATTTATGTGTCGCCGCTGAAGGCGCTGGCGGTCGATATTCAGCGCAATCTGATGGTGCCGGTGGACGAGATGGGGCTCGACATTCGCATCGAAACCCGAACCGGCGACACGCCGCCCAACCGCAAACAGCGCCAGAAAACAAATCCGCCGCAAATTCTGCTGACAACGCCGGAGCAAATCGCGCTGATGCTGAGCTGGCCCGAAGCGGCCTCTTATTTTGCCGGTCTGCGCCACATAATCATTGATGAATTACACGCGCTTTACCCGAATAAAAGAGGCGATTTGCTGGCGCTGGGGCTGGCGCGGCTGAACAGTTTGGCACCCGATCTTGTCTGCACCGGCCTGTCGGCCACCGTGGCCGAGCCCGATGCCTTGCGCCGCTATCTCGCGCCGCAAACCGGGCCTGACAGTCTGGCGTCTCTGGTTGTCGGGGCCGAAGGCGCGCCGGCGCAGGTGGATATTCTGGATACCAAAGAACGCCTGCCCTGGGGCAGCCACAGCGCCCTGCACGCCATGTCGGACGTTCTGGCGGCCGTCGAAAAAGTGAAAACCGCGCTTATTTTCGTCAACACACGCTCGCAGGCCGAGCGCGTATTTCGCGAATTATGGGCGATCAATAACGACAATCTGGAAATCGCCCTGCATCACGGGTCGCTGGCGCGCGAGCGCCGCCGCAAGGTGGAGGCGGCCATGGCGGCGGGTTCCTTGCGCGCGGTGGTGTGCACCTCCACCCTTGATCTGGGCATTGACTGGGGCAGCGTTGATTTGGTTATCCATGTCGGTGCGCCCAAAGGGGCCAGCCGACTGGCCCAACGCATCGGGCGCGCCAATCACCAATATGACACGGCCTCCTCGGCCCTGCTGGTGCCGTCCAACCGCTTTGAGGTGCTGGAATGCGAAGCGGCGCGTGAAAGCGTGGCGGCGGGCGAACAAGACGGCGCGGTGTTTCGGCGCGGCGGGCTGGATGTGCTGGCACAGCATATTTTCGGCACGGCTTGCGCCGGGGTTTTTTCGGCCACGCAACTTTGTGATGAGGTGCGTACGGCCCATGCCTATCACACGCTGTCGCGCGAGACGTTTGAGCAGGTTCTCGATTTTGTCAGCACGGGCGGCTATGCCTTGCGCAGTTATGACCGGTTTGCGCGCCTGCGCCGCGACCGCGACAATCCCGACCTCTACCGTTTGACCCATCCGCGGCTGGCGACCCGCTACGCCATGAATGTCGGCACGATTGTCGAAGCACCGATGCTGAAAGTGCGCCTGACACGCGCGCGCAAAGCCTCCGGCGCGGGGCGTCCAAGGCCGCTCACGGGCGGGCGCGTGCTGGGCGAGATGGAGGAATATTTTCTGACCAGCCTCGCACCGGGCGATACATTTGTTTTTGCCGGCGAGACGTTGAAACTGGAAGCGGTGCGCGACACCGAGGCGCTGGTTTCGCGCGCACGCGATGCCGATGCCAAAGTGCCAAGCTATCAGGGCGGGCGGTTTCCGATATCCATCCATCTGGCCGCGCGCGTGCGCGCTATGCTTGCCGACCCCGAACAATGGCAAAAACTACCCGCGCAAGTCGCGCAATGGCTTGGCCTGCAGGCGGAAATTTCGCGCGTGCCTGATGAAAGCGGTTTGCTGGTGGAAACTTTTGCGCGTGCGGCGCGTTATTACATGACGTGTTATCCGTTTGAGGGCCGGTTGGCGCATCAAACGCTGGGCATGTTGCTGACCCGCAGGCTGGAGCGCGCCGGTGCCCGACCGATGGGGTTCGTCGCCAATGATTATGCGCTGTCGGTATGGGGTTTGCGCGATGTGGGGCTGATGATCGAGCAGGGCAGTTTGCGGCTGGAAGATTTGTTTTCCAGCGACATGCTGGGCGATGATCTGGAAGCATGGCTGGATGAATCCAGCCTGATGAAGCGCACTTTCCGCGATTGTGCGATGATTGGCGGGCTTATCGAACAGCAATTTCCGGGGCAGAAAAAAACCGGTCGGCAGGTGACGTTTTCGGCCGATTTGATTTTCGACGTGCTGCGCACCCACCAGCCCGACCATGTGCTGTTGCAGGCGGCGCGGGCCGATGCGTCAACCGGTCTTCTGGATATTGGGCGGCTGGGGCATATGCTGTCGCGCATATCAGGGCAAATCACGCATTGCCGCCTTGACCATGTGTCGCCGCTGGCCGTGCCGGTGCTGATGGAAATGGGCAAGGAACCGATACGCGGGGCGGCCGATGACGAACTTCTGGGCGAGGCGGCGGCGCGCAATACGCGGCTGATTATGGAGGCCAGCGGGCTGATGGGTGAGTAAGCAAGTGACAGAACAGGGTGCAGAGTTTCGTGTTAATGGCGCGCGCTTGATTGGCGACATGTCGGGTGCGGTCTATTGGCCGGCCGCCGACGCGCTGATTGTGGCCGACCTGCATCTGGAAAAAGCCTCGGCCTATGCCACGCGCGGGGTGGCCCTGCCGCCCTATGACACGGCGGAAACGCTGAACCGTTTGGAGGCCTGCCTTGAGCGTTTTGCCCCGCGCCTTTTGGTGTCGCTGGGCGACAGTTTTCACGATATTGGCTGGCAGGAGCGCATGGCGGAACCCGATGCGGCGCGCCTTGTCAGCCTCAGCCGACAGATTGAAACCGTTTGGGTGCTGGGCAATCATGACCCCGCACCACCGCCGGGTCTGGACGGGCGGCCTTGCGAAAGCCTTGATATGAGCGCCGACGGAAGTTTGCATTTTCGCCACGAACCGCTGGCGCGCGACAATGCCGGTTTCAGGCGCGGTGAGGTGGCCGGGCATTTGCATCCCTGCGCGCGGGTGCGTCAGCGCGGTCGGGTGCTGCGGCGGCGCTGTTTTGTCGAAGACACCACGCGATTGGTGTTGCCGGCATTCGGTGCTTTGACCGGCAGTCTCAATGTGCTGGACCCGGCATTTGACGCGGTTTTTGCGGCCGGACATTTCAACGCCTGGATGATTGGCAAAAATACAATCGCCGGATTATCCGCCGATCAGCTGAGCCCGGACCGCGGCTGAGTGCCTTACTGAATGGCGAGATAAACCAATATTGAGGCGAGGCTTGCGCCCGCGACAGCTGACAAAAGCAGGCGCAAGGGCGCATACCATGCGACCAGTTTTTTCTGTCGTACCGCCAGAATATCGACCAGCCCTTGCGAGATTATCAATATTAAGAGCATGGCCAGTGCTGCGGGCAGCGAAAGAATGTAACAGGCAAGCGTGATGAGCGTGGGGATGACACTTGCGCTTAATTCGCGCGCCAGAGCGGTGCCGGTGGTGGCGTTTTGCATGACCGCGCCCCAGCGCACCCCGCCCAGAAAAGAAACGATCAGCGCGGCGTAAAAAAATACCACCGGCGCAATGGTGGGCGCGATGTTTTGCAGTTGCGGCAGCCAGACCAAGACGCCGCCCGCGACAAAGGGAATGAGCCCCGCAAACCCCAGAACAAGCGCACCGGCGGGTATGGTTTTAAAGGCTCTCATCGTAAAACCCCGCGCTAACCCAATTGGCCCAGCGCCGGAAACCAGTCGAGCAGATAGGTGGCAAGGCTTTGCAGCGTGCCCAGCATGATGAGGGCCCCCGTGCCGACTAGCAAAGCACCGGCACTGCGCTCAACCCATTTCATGTGTTTTTTGACCGCCGCGCTGACCAGCAAAAACCGGCTGACGCCCAGCGCCGCCAACAGAAACGGCAGCCCCAGACCGGCGGCGTAAAATGTCAAAAGGCCAACCCCTTCGCCAAGACTGTCGCGGGCGGCGGCCAGCGCCAAAATGGTGGCAAGAATGGGCCCGATGCACGGTGTCCAGCCGAAAGCAAAAGCGGCGCCCATGAAAAAGGCGGCGAACAGCGAAGCGCCCGATGCCCCCGATGCCCCCGATGTGGAACGCCCCAGCAGGCGCGCTTCGCGGCCCAAAAGCGGCAGGGTGATGAGGCCGCTGACATGCAGACCCAATATGATGATAAACCCGCCCGCAACTTGCGCGAGAATATCCTGATGCGCCAGCAATACCGGATTGACGGCGGCGGCACCGGCACCCAGCGCGATAAAGACGGCCGAAAACCCGCCGACAAAAGCCGACGCGCCGGGCAGCACGCGGCGCGCGGCGGCGCGCGGTGTGTCAATGTCGGTCAATTCGTTAAATTGCAGTCCGGCGGCAAAACACAAATAGCCCGGCACCAGCGGCAAAACGCATGGCGACAAAAAGCTGAGCCCACCGCCGGCAAAGGCGGCCAATGCTGAAAGGGCAAAACTCTCCATCACACCCGCCTGAACAAAGTCGCCACGCCCCATCCCATAAGGCCGGCAATGAAAACACCAAACAGCCCGTATAAAAGCGGCATGTCATGGGCGGTGACGCGCAGCCATTGCTCCAGACCCGTTATCGCCACCGACAATTCGCCGGTTTGATAGCCGACAACGCGGCCTTTTTCAAACAGGAAAAATTCGGTGATATAAGTGCCAAAGGGCAATCCCGACGGCAGGGTCAGTTCGGCGCGAAACAGCCGGTCGGCGATAATGCGCACGCCGTCCGGGTCAACCGAATAGAGGTTTTGCCCGCTTTTGATGCGTACAAAGCTCTCATGATAAAGCGCGATATCGCGCGGGCCGCTATGAGAGCCGGTTTTCGGGGCGGCGGCTTCCGGCGTTTGGTCAAGCAGTGAAAAGCGCAAATATTCGGGCCCGATCTGGTGTTTGGCGCGTTCGGATACGGGCGCAATATCTGCCAGCGGGCGCGTGCTGGCGACGGCATAATATCCGGGCAAGGGCCCCAGCGTGCGCGCCTCGGCATTGACCCAAATGCCCGCCACGCGCTTTTTCCGGCGCAGGGTGAAACTTTCCGACGGGCCGCGCACCACCACCACCACATCGGACGCCCCGCCCGTATCTCTGCCTTCAATGGCACCAAAAAGAAGAATTTTCTCGCCGGTGAAATTCGACGCCACGCGAATCTGGTCTTTTGACAAATCGGCCACCAGCGCATTGGCATGCGCTTTTTGCGCCATGCCGCCACTGACACACATTGCGACCAACACCACAGATGCCAAGAAGGAGAGGGTGGTCTTCAAGGAGAGAGGGGTCTTCATGGCCCCACCTCCAGACGCTGGATGGAAAACAATTCGGCAGGCTCAAACACCAAATCGAGCAACAGCTTGCAGGCCACGCCCAGCACAATCAAAGCCAGCAATGCGCGCAATTCTTCCCCACGCAGGCGTTGGCCGGCTATGGCACCGAATTGTGCGCCGATAACGCCGCCGATCATCAACAAAACCGCCAGCACGATATCGACCGTCTGGTTTTCAACGGCGTGCAGAACGGTGACGGCGCTGGTGACGAAAATAATTTGAAACAGCGAGGTGCCGATGACGACATTTGTCGGCATGCGCAGCAGATAAATCATCGCCGGAACCATAATAAAACCGCCCCCAACCCCCATAATGGCCGACAACATGCCAACCAGAAAGCCGATGAGCAGCGGCGGAATAATGCTGATATAAAGCCCTGACTGGCGAAACCGCATACGCAAGGGCAGGCGCAATATCCAGCTGTGCTGGCCCGGACGGCGCACGCGTATCGGGCGGCCTTTGCGGGTTTCACGAATGGCATGCAGGCTTTCGCGCAACATCAGCGCGCCAATGACGCTCAGAAAAATCACATAGCTTGACGAGATCAGCAAATCGACCTGACCCAGCGCGCGCAGCAATTTGAAAAGCTGAACACCGGCATAGGAGCCGGCAACACCGCCGGACATTAAAATAAGCCCCATGCGGATATCGACCGCACGGCGGCGCCAATGGGCCAGCCCGCCCGAAACGGAAGAGGCGACGATCTGATTGGCTTCAGAGGCCACGGCCACCGCCGGCGGAATGCCGATAAAAATGAGCAAGGGGGTCATTAAAAACCCGCCGCCGACGCCGAACATGCCGGACATGAAACCGACAAGACCGCCCATGCCGATGAGCGTCATAATATTTGCGCTCATTTCGGCAATGGGAAGGTAAATCTGCATTTCGACCCCGTTATGCGTGAAAACGTGTCATTGGTAATTTGCAAGCATGGGTAGCAGAAACGGCGGGTTTTGCAAAGCAGCGTGATGGCGCATGAAAGGCGCGCGCTTGCTTTTTCGTCACACATGCACATATCTGTTCAACGAACCGCCCACTGGACACCAAAGCCCCATGCAACGATTTCAGCTCAAACGCGCCGATGGCGACATATCAATCTGCCACTGGCCGGCACAAGGTTCTGCATCGGGCAAGCCGGTTTTGCACTGGGCGCATGCCAATGGTTTCAATGCCCAGACCTATGACCCACTTCTGGCCCCGCTCGCCGGAGATTTTGACGTCTATGGCGCCGATGCGCGCGGGCACGGGTTCTCAACGCTTGCGGCCGACCCGGCGCAGTATCCGGGCTGGACACAATATCGCAATGATCTGATCGGCGTGATCGAACATTTGTGCGACAAGGCGGGCGAAAAAATCTGGCTGGGCGGGCATTCAATGGGCGGGTGCGCGTCTGTTATGGCCGCCGCAAAACGCCCCGATCTGGTGGCCGGTCTGGTGCTGGCCGATCCGGTTATTGTGCCCCGCCGCGAGCGCGTGCTGGCGCGCATGACATTTCGCAATGGCGGCGGTTTCGCCCTTGCCGTAAACGCCGCCAAACGCCGCGCCGACTGGCCCGATGCCGAGACCGTGATAAAGGCCTATACGGGCCGCGGGGCGTTTCAAACCTGGCAGGACGGATTTCTGGAAGCTTATGTCGGCGGCGGCGTGCGGCCACTGAACGGGGGTGGCGAAAACACCGTGACGCTGGCCTGTGCGCCGGCATGGGAAGCGGCAAATTTCAACGATCAGCGCCATAACAGCACAAGCCCCGCGCGTCGGTTGAAAGTGCCATTCACGCTGATGGTGGCCGAAAGCGGCTCGACCACGCGGTCGGTTCTGTCGTTTCGGCTGGCGCGCGCGCCGAAAAAAATTGAAGTGATTGCGGGCAGCACGCATTTTCTGCCAATGGAATTTCCCGACCGCGTGCGCGCTGAAATTTATGCGCGTGCCGGCCTGACCGGTTAGCGGCGAAGCTTCCGGGCCTCACGCGGGCGCGGTGTCGGCGACTTGTCTTGCATCCAAAATGGCGCGCACATCAGCCGGCCAGGGCGTGCTTTTGCGGGTTTCGAGGTCAAAGCACACAAGGCTGGTATCGGAAACCGCCGATAAAGCACCGGTGCCGAAATTATACAGGCGATGCTCGACGCGCGCGCCGCGCGCGCTGACCTCGCGCAAAACCGAAAGCGTCTCGACCATATCGCCTTCATAAAGCTCGCTGATATAATTCATCCGCAATTCGCTGACGGCAAAGCCATGCCCCGACGCGATGAGACCGGGCTGGTCAAGGCCGAGCAATTGCCAGAAATGCGGCCCCGCCTCGGTTTGGCGGCGCACGTAAAACATTGTGTTCATATGCCCGAACTGGTCGCATTCCCAGCTATTGACGCCGGCGCCGCCGGTTCTGAAAAACCCTTCGGCAATCGAGGCGTCGCGGCTCACCTGACCGAGCGCCCCGCCGGCCGGCACGCGCAAAGGCGCCGCATGCGCCGGCAGATCGATGGTCAGCTTGGCGGCTTTTTCGCGCGCGGCCTCCGGCCATGGCATGAGACGGCGCGCCTTGGTGTCAAAAAATCCGATAACGGTTCGGAACGTGGCTTGCAGCGCATCTTGCGCGTCCCGAAACTCCTGATAAACGACCATTGTGCGGTCGCGCGGTTCGATAACCGCACTGCGCCCGATCATCATGCCGCCGGATGTGACCTCGCGGTGAAAGCGGCAATGTTCTTCAAGCGCCACCGTGCCGTGGCCGCTGTCGCGCAAAGCGGCAGGGTCAAGGCCCAAAGCATGGCGCGTGAAAAAAGCCTGATCCGACGACCGGCCAAAATAATGCGATACATTGAGATGGCCCATATTATCGCATTCCCATTTCTGGGCGACGCCTTGATAACCGGGCACGAGCTTGTTGAGAAATTCAGTTTGGCTGGTCATGTTGACAGTCGGTATCGGGACAAATGCTTTTGGTGATGTTGGAAAGCGTCAACATGCCGAAAAATCCGGTTTTGCTCAAGTTGTTTGACGATTAGGGACTGTCGGCAAAGCCCGGCAGATATGCGCCATAGCCGCGCGCGGCCATATCGGCGACGGGGATAAACTCAAGTGCCGCCGAATTAATGCAATAGCGCAGGCCCGTCGGCGCCGGCCCGTCGTCGAAAACATGGCCCAAATGACTGTCACCATGGCGCGAGCGCACTTCGGTGCGCGGCAGAACCATTTTCCAGTCGGCGCGTTCGACAATGTTTTCCGGCGCAAGCGGTCGGGTAAAAGAAGGCCAGCCCGTGCGACTGTCATATTTGTCGCGCGAGGAAAACAGCGCTTCGCCCGACACGATATCCACATAAATGCCGTCTTCTTTAAGGTTCCAGAAGCGGTTGCGGTAGGGGGGTTCGGTTTTGTCTTTCTGGGTAACCGCATATTGCAGGGGCGAAAGTTGTTGTTTGAGAACACCATCATCGGGTTTCACAAAATCATCGAGGTTTTGAGCGCGTGCATAAAGGCTGGGCAGGACCAAAAGCCCTGTCAAAACCACCAGAAGCAGCGCGTCACGAAGTTTATGTTCCACAAATTTTCTCCATTTTTCAGCCTGCAGAGTGGCGGAAAAATGTGGCCTAAAAATGACGCCTTGAACGAGGCCCAAATCGGGGTAAGCCGCTTATTCTTGTTCTTCTGTCTTCTTGTTTTTGGCGCGGTTCTGCCAAATTAGGAGGGTGCATTTAAATTTGGGTTAACCCGCAAACAATGTTTGAAATATTGCATCTCTTGGCGCATTATCGCGGCAGTTTTCGAAAAACAGGAGAAAGACATGTCACGAGAAGCTGTAATCGTATCGAGTGCACGCACCGGTCTGGCGAAATCCGGCCGCGGCGGATTCAATATGACCCACGGTGCCGCCATGGGCGGCCATGCCATCAAACACGCCATTGAGCGCGCCAATATCGAGCCGGGCGAGGTCGAAGACGTAATCATGGGCTGCGGCACGCCCGAAGGCGCGACGGGTCAGAATGTCGGTCGTCTTGCAGCGATTTGGGCCGGTTGTCCGGTCACCACATCGGGCGTGACGGTCAACCGCTTCTGTTCGTCGGGTCTGCAAACCATTGCCATGGCCGCCGGTCGGGTGCTGAATGAAGAAGTGCCGGTCGCCATTGGCGCCGGTGTTGAAAGCATCTCAATGGTGCAGATGCAAGGCCCGAACTACAACAACATCACCGAAGAAAAGCTGATGGAAACCTATCCGGCTTTGTGGATGCCGATGATTGAAACGGCCGATATTGTTGCCGACCGTTACAATGTCGCGCGCGAGGCACAGGATGAATATGCCCTGCAAAGCCAGCAGCGCATGGCGGCCGCGCAGGATGCGGATCTGTTCGCCGATGAAATCGTGCCGATGGAAACCAAAATGAAGCAGGTCAATAAAGAGACCGGCGAGGAAACCATTGTCGATTACGTCGTTGACCGTGACGAGTGCAACCGCCCGCAAACAACACTGGAAGGCCTGAACGGTCTGGCACCGGTGCGTGGCGACGGCAATTTCGTGACCGCCGGCAACGCCTCGCAACTGTCTGACGGCGCAGCCGCCGTTGTTGTGATGGAAGGCAAGGAAGCCGAGCGTCGCGGCCTTGAGCCGCTGGGCGCGTTCCGTGGCTTCACGGTTGCCGGTTGTGAGCCGGATGAAATGGGCATCGGGCCTGTGTTCGCCGTGCCGCGCCTTTTGGAACGCCATGGGCTGAGTGTCGATGACATTGATCTGTGGGAGCTGAACGAGGCGTTCGCAAGTCAGGCACTTTACTGCCGTGACCGTCTGGGCATTGATAATGAGAAATACAATGTCAATGGCGGGTCAATCGCCATCGGTCACCCCTATGGCATGACGGGCGCACGTCTGGTCGGCCATGCGCTGATGGAAGGCAAGCGTCGCGGCGCGAAAAATGTCGTCGTGACCATGTGCATTGGCGGCGGCATGGGTGCTGCCGGTCTCTTTGAGGTTCTCTAACACGAAAACCGAACGCCGCCATTCGGCGTAAAAGAGACATGAAGTTTCAGGCCCGCGGGGGGTGAGGCGCATAGTGCGCGCCGACATCTCCCGCGGGTTTTTTTAAGGAGGAAATATCATGACGCAAATTGCACGTTTGATTGTGGGCTTTGTGGGGCTGGGTTTTGTCGGCTTATGCGCGCTCGCCTACGCCAATATGGGCTGGCAGGGTTTTGACCGTGTACTGGCCGAACCGTGGGGGCTGGTCACGCTGGCCGATGTCATGGTCGGTGCGGTGTGTATGAATGCGGTCATATTTTTCTCGGAAGATGATTGGCGGGTCGCGCTGGCCTGGGGCGCGCCGATTTTTATTCTCGGCCATGTGGTCAGCTGTGTCTGGATTGTGTTGCGGTTTTTGCGGGCAAAACAGGTCGAAACAAATCACTGATTTGCCAAAACTGCACCTTGTGGATAAGTCGGTGGGGAATTTTGCAAAATTATGTCTGGACGCGAGCCCGCCGCCGCGCCAATAACGCGTTGAAAATTCGTGCGTTTTTTTGCCCCGAATAAATAGTTTAAAAAAACTGCAACTATCTGTTGACGATTTGGAGGGCTTTGGACACTATATGTAGTGTCTGGGCCTTGAGATTTACCCCCCAACCTTTTCGGGGGCTTGGATTAAAAGGCACCTAAAGCAGTTATCTGAACGTGGTAGGCTCAAGCCGAGCTATGGTGCTTTCGCGCCTCCCGATAACTATTCCCAAGCGGCTGAAACCCGCGGAATTCCCAGCTTTAGGACAGGCACTGAAGGGTTGGAACTGTCGGGGGACGAGGAATGTTTAGGGATACGCTACGTAAAAACGGGCAATCTGGGGTAACGGAAAAGGAAATGCAGGAATTGCTGAACACTTTCCCCGCGGAGGAGCGGGCTTCGCGCAAGGCCGCAGGTGATCCGGCCGAAAAAGAGCCGCGGATGGATTTTGACAGGCAGGACCAGGGGGTTCAGTTTGTCTCACGGCCACGGGTTAAAACCGACCCGTCGCGCGATGCGCTGTTGACCGAATTTGGCAAAGCCACGTTGACCGACCGCTATTTGATGCCCGGTGAAACTTTTCAGGATTTGTTCGCCCGCGTTGCCTCTTATTATGGAGATGATGAAGACCACGCCCAGCGTCTTTACGATTATATTTCGAAATTGTGGTTCATGCCCGCCACGCCGGTTTTGTCCAATGGCGGCACGGATCGCGGCCTGCCGATTTCCTGCTTTTTGAACGAGGCCAATGACAGCCTCGGCGATATCGTCAATTTGTGGAATGAAAATGTCTGGCTGGCCGCGCGTGGCGGCGGCATTGGCAGCTATTGGGGCAATTTGCGGTCCATTGGTGAGCGCGTCGGCCAAAACGGCAAAACCTCCGGTATTGTTCCGTTCATTCGTGTTATGGACAGCCTGACGTTGGCCATTTCGCAAGGCTCCTTGCGGCGCGGCTCGGCGGCGGTCTATCTGCCGATCGACCATCCCGAAATTGAGGAATTTGTCGAGATACGCCGACCCACGGGCGGCGACCCGAATCGCAAGGCGCTCAATCTGCATCATGGTGTGCTGATTTCAGACGCCTTTATGCGCGCGGTTGAGCGCGACGAAGAATGGGCGCTGCGCAGCCCGCGCGACGGCTCGGTGCAGGCGACATTGCAGGCGCGCGATTTGTGGATTCGCATGCTGACCGCGCGTATTGAGACGGGCGAGCCTTATATGGTGTTCAAAGACACGGTGAATAATCTGCGTCCCGAACATCAAAAACTGCTCAATCTGGAAATCAAAACCTCCAATTTGTGTTCCGAAATTACCCTGCCGACAGGCGAAGACCATCTCGGCCAGCAACGCACCGCCGTGTGCTGCCTGTCATCGCTCAATGCCGAGAAATTCATGGAGTGGAGCAAGGACGAAAACTTCATTCACGACGTGATGCGGTTTCTGGACAATGTGCTGGAAGACTTTATCCAGCGCGCGCCCGATGAAATGGCGAAAGCCAAATATTCCGCCCAGCGCGAACGCAGTGTCGGGCTTGGGGTTATGGGTTTTCACTCCTTCCTGCAGGCCAATATGATTCCGTGGGAATCGGTGATGGCGAAGGTCTGGAACAAGCGCATGTTCACCCATATCAAGGAACATGTGGACGCGGCATCAAAAGAACTGGCGCATGAGCGTGGGCCCTGTCTGGATGCTGCCGAATGCGGCACCAATGAGCGTTTTTCCAATAAAACGGCGATTGCGCCGACAGCCTCCATCTCAATCATTTGCGGCGGCACAAGCCCCGGCATTGAGCCGATTGCCGGAAACAGCTTTACCCATAAAACGCTGTCGGGCTCGTTCAATGTGCGCAATCGGCATCTGAACAAATTGCTGAGCGAAAAAGGCCAGAACACGGATGAGGTCTGGTCGTCCATCGTCACTACGGGCGGGTCGGTGCAGCATCTGGAATTTTTGAGTGAAGACGAAAAGGCCGTGTTCAAAACCGCTTTTGAGATCGACCAGCGCTGGCTGATAGACCTCGCCGGTGACCGCTCCGACCTTATTGATCAGGCGCAATCACTGAACGTGTTCCTGCCCGCCAATATTCACAAACGCGACCTGCACCAAATTCATTATCAGGCGTGGAAAAAAGGCGTCAAAAGCCTTTATTACTGCCGCTCATTGTCCATTCAACGGGCGGAAAAAGAAGATGCCGACGCACCGGTCGCGGCGCCGTCGGGTGCCGTGTCCGATTACGAAGAATGTCTTTCATGCCAGTAATCGGCGTGCCGACAGATTATGCCGCCCATGCGGTTTCGAGTTTAATTTTGCGTGCCCATCGCGCCCATTGAGAGAAAGTGAAAAACATGTCCCTTCTTGAAGAGCGTATTGTCTACAAACCATTTCGTTATCCGTGGGCCTATGATGCGTGGCTGACCCAGCAGCGCATTCACTGGCTGCCGGAAGAAGTGCCCTTGGCCGAAGATGTCAAAGACTGGCACAAAAAGCTGACCGGGGCCGAGCGCAATCTACTGACGCAGATTTTCCGGTTCTTTGTTCAGGCCGATGTCGAAGTGAACAATTGCTATATGAAGCATTACAGTCAGGTGTTCAAACCGACCGAAATTCAGATGATGCTGGCGGCTTTTTCGAATATGGAAACCATTCATATTGCCGCCTATTCGCATCTTCTGGATACGATCGGCATGCCCGAAGTTGAATATGAAGCCTTCATGAAATACGGCGAAATGAAGGACAAATATGACTATATGCAGGAATGGGGCGTCGAAACCAAAGCCGATATTGCCAAAACGCTGGCGGTTTTCGGAGGCTTTACCGAGGGCCTGCAATTATTTGCCAGCTTCGCGATTTTGATGAATTTCCCGCGCTTCAACAAAATGAAGGGCATGGGCCAAATCGTGACATGGTCGGCGCGCGACGAAACCCTGCACACCAATTCCACGGTGCAATTGTTCCGCACATTCATTGAAGAAAACCCGGAAATCTGGAACGAGCAGATGCAGCAAGACCTCTATCGCGCCTGCGATAAGGTGGTGACGCATGAAGACGCCTTTATCGATCTGGCTTTTGAAATGGGCGGGGTCGAAGGTCTGGAGCCTGAGGAAGTGAAGCAATATATCCGCTTTATCGGCAATCGCCGTCTGACACAGCTTGGGTTGAACCCGATTTACGATATCGACAAAAACCCGTTGCCGTGGATGGACGAAATGCTGAACGGCATTGAGCATATGAATTTCTTCGAAGGCCGCGCCACCGAATACACCAAGGCCGCCACGGCGGGCACATGGGACGAAGTCTTCGACTGATTATCCGACCATGCGCACGGGAAGTTTTTTCCGGTAAAACAGAGTTTTAAAAAGGGGGTGCCAGCACCCCCTTTTTTTGTTAGCGTGCCGCTGCTCAAAAACAACAAAAAGGAGAGCACCCATGCGGCTTTTCGCAAAATTAATTCTGTCTCTCATTCTGTCGGGCCCGGTGGCGGCGGAAAATATATCAGGCCCCTATCTGGCGGCGGCGGCCGTTCTGGAAAGCGATTTTGAATTTGCCGGCAATGCCAATGACCAGCAGGAAGAGGGCAGCGGCAATTTTCTGGCGGCGGGTTTTCGCTGGTCTGACATGTTAAGCTCCGAGCTGGCCTACACGGACGCCAATGATTACAAAAACGACCAATTCGGCACCGCGCAGGTCGATATGTGGGAGGTGGCCGCGCTCATTCACGGCGCTTTTGAAGGTCCATTCGACCCTTATGTGCGGGTTGGGGCGTATCGGGCCAAGTCGCGGGAAACCGGCGCAAGCGGCGTAAGCTCGAAAAAATCCGACGGTCTGTTATGGGGGCTTGGCATTGATTACCGGCTGGCACCGGGCGGCGTGGTGCGGTTTGAATATACCCCCGGCAGTTTTGAAGGTGATGAGCTTGACCGCCTGATGCTGGGCGCTGTGCTTCAATTTAGCGATTGAGCTTGGCCGTTCGGATGGTTAGGCTACGCCCTAATTCTTGTAAATGAGGGCATTATGATTGAACTTTACACATCACCCACACCAAACGGTTATAAGGCATCCGTCACGCTGGAGGAGCTGGAACTTCCCTATAATGTGCATGCGGTTGACTTGCAGTCGGGCGAACAGAAAAAACCGGATTTTTTGGCGATCAATCCGAACGGGCGTATTCCGGCGATTATTGACCGCGATTTCGACGATCTGCCGATTTTCGAAAGTGGTGCCATCATGATTCATCTGGCGGAAAAAACCGGCAAATTACTGCCGACCGAAGCCAAAGCGCGCGCGCGCGTTATCAGCTGGCTGATGTTTCAAATGGGCGGCATCGGCCCGATGATGGGACAGGCCAATGTGTTTTTCCGCTATTTCCCGGAAAAAATTCAGCCCGCCATTGACCGCTATCAAAACGAAGTGCGTCGCCTGTTTGAGGTGATGGACACGCATCTGGCAGACCATGAATGGCTGGGAGATGATTTCTCGATCGCCGATATCGCCAATTGGTGCTGGACGCGCACGGCCAAATGGTCGGGCGTCGAAAGTCGCGATCTGGAACATTTGAGCCGTTGGAGCACGGCCATGTCGGCGCGTCCGAAATGTCAGGCCGGCGTGAAAGTGCCGTTTGATCTGTCGGATCTGATTGACGGCAAGGAAGAAGAAGCCGAAAAATTCGCCAAAGATGCGCAAAAAATGGTGCAACGCTAACACGTTGATATAAATAGCCTATCGGCGGGAAGCCACCCTTTCTGTTTGCCCTGATATCATCGGGGGAAACGGAGCAATGTATTATGTGGTCATTTTTCACCCGCCCTGCCGCCGCCGAACCCATTGAAGCTGTGGGGCGCGTGCTTGACGGGCTTTTCACATCCGACAAGGAACGCCTCAGCAAAACCGCGGCCTTGGCGCGTGTGGCCCAACAGCCCGCGCTCGTGCAGGCCGAGATCAACAAGATTGAGGCCGCGCACCGGTCGGTTTTTGTTTCCGGCTGGCGGCCTTTTATCGGCTGGGTGTGCGGGTTTGCGCTGGCCTATTCATTTGTCCTGCGCGATATCATGACCTGGATTATTGCCATTTACCGGCCCGATATCGGGGTGCCGCCCGCCATTCACATGGACGAGCTGATTACCGTGCTGATGGGATTGCTGGGTCTTGGGGGCTTGCGCACATTTGAAAAAATCAGCGGTCGGGCGCGCTAGGCGGCGCCACCGGGCGGCTTGCCTGCGGCGGCCCTGCTTGCGGTGTTTTGACACGGAAAAAAATTTGCCTGCCTGCGATTGTGAACTTAAGCTGAGGGTCACAAAAATCAGGCGAGGAAAACAGACAAATGAGCACGGTTGATGAAAACGAACTCACAGAGTTTCGTGAACAGGCTGAGGCATGGTTTGGCGAAAACACGCCGCGCGAGGTGGACTTCATGTTGCCGCTTACCTTCATGGAAGTTGGCACGGATGAGCAGTTCAATTTCCTGCGCGACTGGCAGAACAAGGTTTATGAGGCCGGTTATCTGGGCGCGCATTGGCCGAAGGAATATGGCGGCGGCGGGCTTGACCGCGCATTTCAGGATGCCGCCACCAAGGTGATGTCGGCGGCGCGCACGCCCATTATGCTGAACGCCATCGGCCTCAACTGGACCGGCCCGCTTTTGCTGGACCGCGGCACGCATGAAGAAAAGCAGAAATATATCAAAGATATTTTGTCGGCCGAAAGCATTTGGTGTCAGGGTTTTTCCGAGCCCGACCACGGCTCAGACCTCGGCAACGCACAAACACGCGCCGTGCGCGACGGTGACGAATATGTCATTAACGGGTCGAAAATCTGGACGACGCAAGGCAATTACGCCGATTATATGATTTTGCTGGCGCGAACAAATCCGGACGCGGAAACCAAATATAAAGGCTTGAGCTTTTTTCTTGCGCCGATGAAAGCGCCGGGCGTGGAGACCGTGCCCATTCGCAAGCTGACCGGCGAATATGGCTTTACCCAGACATTTTTCACCGATGCGCGCATTCCCGCCTCAAGCCTGATGGGCCAAGAGGGCGAGGGATGGATTATCGCCATGGAAACGCTGGAATATGAGCGCGGCGCGCGCTCCGGGCAGGCCGGCGGGCATGTGATGATGCTGACCAATCCGGCCGATATTATCGATCTGGCCAAATCGGCACAGGTCAATGGCCGCCCCGCCATTGAAGACCCGGCCCTGCGCGAGGAACTTGTGAAGCTGATGGCCGAAGCGCGCGCGCTGGGGCTCAACAGCCGACGCGATAAAATTCAGCCGCTGACGCAGGATTATCCAATGTCGCTGGCGCTGGGGAGCAAATTGTCGAGTACTGATTTTTACCAGCGGCTGAACGCCTTTGCGATTTCACTGCAGGGCACGCGCGGGGCTTATTATGTTGACGACCCGTCGGCGCATGATAACGGCATTTGGCAGCGCGGCTATCTGAACAGCTTTTCGGCCACGATTGGCGGCGGTACGTCGCAAATCCAGCGCAATATTATCGGCGAGCATGTTTTGGGTCTGCCCAAAGGTTAAAACAAGAGCAACAATAAAAGCCAAAATCAGGGAGCGATCATGTCGACTTTCATAAACCCGGCCCAAGCGCCCGCCATCGGGCTCAGCGAAGAACAAGCCCAGCTTATCGACATTGCCGCCGGCTTTTGTCGCGACAAATCGCCGGTCGATGCGGTGCGCGCATTGCTTGAAGAAGATACCGGCTTTAACCCCGACATCTGGCACGAAATTGCCGAGCTTGGCTGGCTGGGCATTGGCATTCCCGACACTTATGGCGGCATCGGGCTGGGGCTGGGCGAAATTGTGCCGATTGTCGAACAAATGGGGCGCCATTTGCTGACGACGCCTTATGTCGGCACGGTGCTGGCCGCCCAAGCCGTATTGCGCGGGGGCACGGAAGCGCAAAAGAATGACCTTCTGCCGAAACTGGCTTCCGGCACGGCGGCGACGCTGGCCTTGTGCGAAGACCATGGCGACTGGAACCTTTCCAATATTACCTGCAAAGGCTCTGTTGCGGGCGATAGGGTGGAACTTTCCGGCACGAAATATCTGGTGTCGGATGTGCATGAGGCGGCTTATGTGATCGCAACCGTGGCCGTGGATGGCCAAGCAAACCTCGTGATTATTCCCGCAGATGCGTTGCCGCAAAATGCGATACGGCGGGAAAAAATTATTGATGAAACCCGGCGCGCCTTTGCCATTGTGCTGGACGGCATAAGCCTGCCGGCCGATGCGCTGATGGATGCGCGTGCTGCGGCCGACACGCTGGCGCATATCGAACTGGCCGCCTCCTTGCTGGCGGCGGCCGAAATGTGCGGCGGCACCTATAGCGTTGTCGATTACACGCTCGATTATCTGAAAACGCGCAAGCAATTCGGCAAGCTGATCGGCGGCTATCAATCGCTGAAACACACAATGGTCGACGCGCATATGGGCTATGAACGCGCGCGTGCGCATTTATATTCGGCGGCGTTTTTGGTCGGCCAGCAGGGCGAGGGCGAGATTGCCGTGCGCATGGCCAAGGCCGAGGCGGAAGAAGCTTTTGCCTTTGCCGCCGACCGCGCCATTCAGTTTCATGGCGGCTATGGCTTTACCTATGATTGCGACGCCCAGCTTTATCGCCGGCGCGCAATCTGGAATGCGGCACTTTATGGCGATGCGCGCTATCACCGGCGCAAACTTGCCGATTTGATGTTTTAATATCCGCCGAAACGCATCAGGCCGCCAGCGGCCCGTCAAAGTAAATCCCCACCTTGCTGAGGCGCGCAATCAACGCCTGCCCCAGACCGGATGCGCTGGTAAGCACGCCGCCATAACCGGCCCCGCCCGGCAATTCATCGGCATTTTCGACCAGACACAAAGCGCATTCACTCACCAGCTTCGAAGTCACCTTATAGCCGGGGTCGCCCCTGCCATGCATGGCGAAAACCGACTTCTCGCCGCTTTCGGTTTCGATGATGAATTTGCAATCAAACCAGCCATTGTCGCGTTCGGCTTCGGTTGGGCCCTGGCCCGGCTGTTTCAAGAGCGGGCGCACCAGCTTGCGCAGGGGCGTCATGACAACAAGCGCCATGGCACCGAGGCCGAGTGCGCTCCTCATGGCTTGGCCGCGCGATTTGTTGAAGGCAAATTCCTGATAGGTGAAATTGGGCCCGTAAGGTTCCTGGCGCTGGCTCAACAAAGCCGCCGAGCGGCGCACCACACGCGTGTTGGCACCGGCCATGACAAACGGCCCGCCCCAGCCGTTAATCTCCGGCTTTTTCGCAATTTCAAACGTGTCGCGGCTTTTGGCGTGCATCTCCTCATTATAGCTGTCCGGCGGGTTCAGCAGGAACGGATCGGTCAGCTCGTCTTTCAAATCGAGATCGCCCATCGAGAATATCGTCTCCAGCGTGCCGCCCGACGCGCCGCCTTTAAAGCTGTGAAAGGATTCGACCCGTTTGACCGGTGCACCCAATTTGCGGATGCCGAAAAAACTGCCCAAATCAGACGGTATGGAGTCGAAACCGCAAGAGGGGATAATGCGCACGCCCTTGGCGGCGGCGTCCGCGTGGTGTTTTTCGATCATCTCCTTGACCCAAAAATTTTCGCCCGTGATGTCGACATAATGTGTCGAATTTTCAACACATGCCGCCACCAGCTTCGAGCCATATCTGTGAAACGGCCCGGCGGTCGACAAAATGACCTTGGCGCGCGCCGTCATCGCGCGAAGCGCGGCATCATCATCGCCATCGGCAATTATGATTTCGACTTGCGGCGACAAACCCGCTTGTACGGTTTTCAGCTTGTCGCCATTGCGCCCGGCAATCGCCCATTTGATGGGCCGGCCGCTCGCATGAATATAATCCGCGCATAATTTGCCGGTAAAACCCGTCGCGCCGTAAACCACAATATCCAGATCTTTCATCGCAAACTCCCTTTGCATAACCGCTTGGGGGCACTATAGGCGGTTTTTTGTTTCGCGTCGCCCATGCGGTTGGGTGTCGCATAAATTTCACTTGCCCCGGGGCTTGCGTTTCGCCACGCTGAATTCCCATGACCCGAACCGAAGCAGTAAGCCAAACCACCGGCAGTGCCGCGCGCGCCGTGGTGGTGTTCACCGATTTGGACGGCACATTAATGGACCATGACAGCTATGATGTCGCGCCCGCAAAACCGGCGCTCGACGCGCTGGCCGCGCGTTCAATTCCCGTTGTGCCGGTGACCAGCAAAACCCGTGCCGAGCTGGTGCCGCTGATGGCACGGCTCGGTTTGTCAGGTGCGGCGATTGCCGAAAACGGCGCGGTTGTCATGCGCGCTGACGGGTCGGTGGATGCCGCCGACACGCGCGAAAAAATTACCGCGGCACTTGCCGCACTGCCGAAAAATATTCGTGACGCCATGATGTGCTTTTGCGACATGGAGGTTGAGCAAATCGCGGCGGCAACCGGATTGGCCCATGACGATGCCGCGCGCGCCGCGGCGCGCGAGGCCAGCGAGCCGTTTATGTGGCGCGCCGATGCGACGTCTGCCTCGGCCCTCACGCAGATGTTGGGTGCGGCGTTGGAAAAATACGGGCTTTGCGTGACACGGGGCGGGCGTTTTTTTCACATTGTGCCGCCGCGCGACAAGGCCGCCGCCATCAGCGCTTTGGTGTCGGCGCACAGCCCGCGCCCGCAAAGCTGGGTGCTGGGGGACGGGCCAAACGATGTTTCCATGTTGCTGGCCGCCGACAGGGGCGCGTTGATTGCCAATGCCCATGTCGACACGGCGCGGCTTTTGCCGGACGGTCATGATTTGTATATGTCGCGCGCACCGGGGCCCGCCGGTTGGCACGAGGCGATTACCGCTTTTCTAACGGCTGAATTCGGATAGACTTTCAGCTAATTTGTAGCGCTGTTTGAGAGGATGCCAATGTCGGATTTTTTCCAGAATGGTAACGTATCGACCCTGCATAATCTGACCCGTCGGTCGGTGGAAGACATGGAGGCCGAGCTTGTCAATTTTTCCGCCAATCGGCCCATCGGGCTTGTTTTGCCGTCTTTATATTCGGAGCTGGAAGCGCCGGCGCTCGAAAATATTGTTTCCGAACTTACCAAAGTGCCTTATCTGAGCCGCATCGTCATCGGGCTGGACAGGGCCGACGCCGACCAGTTTGCCCATGCCAAGGAATATTTTTCGCGCCTGCCGCAAGACCATGTTGTCATCTGGCATGACGGCCCGCGCATGCAGGCCCTTGACGAAGAACTGGCCGAACTGAGCCTCGCGCCGCCCGAACTCGGCAAGGGACGCAATGTCTGGTACTGCTTCGGCTATATGCTGGCGGCGCGCGATGTGTTTGCCATCGGCCTGCATGATTGCGATATCGTCACCTATGACCGGTCATTGCTGGCCCGCCTCATGTATCCGGTGGTGAACCCGGTTTTTCCTTATGTGTTCGCCAAGGGATATTATCCGCGCATTGACGGCGAGAAACTGGGCGGTCGCGTCACCCGCCTGCTCATCACGCCGTTGCTGGCGGCATTGCGCAAAGTTTGCGGCGATAACAGCTATTTGCGCTTTCTCGACAGTTTCCGCTATCCGCTGGCCGGCGAATTTGCCATGCGCAGCCATGTTGTCGCCGATATTCGCATTCCCTCCGACTGGGGGCTGGAAATCGGCGTTTTGTCGGAAGTGCGCCGCAATTATTCAAACCGGGTCATCGCGCAGGTCGACATTGCCGATAATTACGACCACAAGCATCAAACCGTGTCGGCAGATGATGCCAGTCGCGGGCTGTCGCGCATGAGTGTCGATATTTCAAAAGCGATATTCCGCAAGCTGGCGACCGATGGCGAGATATTTTCCGCCGAGAAATTCCGCACCGTGAAAGCGACCTATTTCCGCGAAGCGCTCGACCGCATTGACAGCTATTACAATGACGCGCTGATGAACGGGCTGACGCTCGACCGCCACGCCGAGGAAGCAACCGTCGAGCTGTTTGCCAAAAACATTATGGTGGCCGGAGAAACCTATCTGACCAATCCGATGGAAACGCCGTTTCTGCCGAGCTGGAACCGCGTCAATGCCGCCTCGCCCGATTTTCTGGCGCGTTATGCCGAAGCGGTGCGCCTCGATAATGCGTCCGATTAAAGCGCTTGTTCAGTTTTCCTCATTGGAAATCCAAACCGTCTGATAGGGCACAAGTTCCAATTCTTCATCTTCCGGATTGACGGTCACGCCGCTTAACAAATCAACCCATTTGGCATCGGCAAACAGGTTCATGTCGCGCAAGCTCAGGCGTTTGTTTTCGCGGGTAATATTCGTGACCACAAAAAGCGACTGGCGCCGGTCAAGGCTCTGGCGCCAAAAGCCGAACATGCCGGGCCTGATATGCAGCGTGAATTGCGTGGCATCGGGGTGAAAGGCTTTCTGGCGCGTTCGAATGGCAAGGCGGCGACGCAATTCGAAAAACACCTGCGCCATGGGCGTGTCGCCTGCGGCCAGTTCTTCGTCAATATGCCCGGCGTGCCATTGCGTGCGGTTGAGCGACCTGTTTTGTCCGGTCTTGGCCGCGCGTGCCTCATCATTTTCGGCGGCCAGAAAACTTTGCACATAAAACGCCGGGATACCCTCCAATGACATCATGATTGTCTGCGAGGCGATGAAGCGGTCTATCTGATGCGCGTCCGGCCCGTCCACCGAACCCTTAAGGGCGGAAAATAATGTGGTGTTAATTTCATAAGGCACGGTGCGTTCGCCAAAGCTCCGCATGGTCAAACGACCGCCAAAATCCTGCACGGTTTCGGTCATTCGGGTAATTTCTTCGGGCGGCAATAGGCCCTCCACGGGCCGCAGGCCGATGCCGTCATGACTGGCCGAAAAATTAAGCACGGTGCAACCGTCGGGCGTGGGCGAGGTGCTCATCATCCAGCGGCGCAAATAGGTGGAGCGTCCCGTCAACAGCGCATGAACCAGAAGCGGCGGCAGGCTGAAATTGTAAATCACATGCGCTTCATTGCCATTGCCGAAATATTCGAGGTTTTCATGCGCCGGCACATTGGTCTCGGTGATGAGCCAGACATTGTCTTCCAAATGGTCGACCAGCGTGCGCATCAGCTTGATAATCTCATGCGTCTCATCGAGATGAAGACAGGTCGAGCCGGGCCGTTTCCACAAAAACCCAACCGCATCCAGCCGGAACACGCGCACGCCCTTGTCTATGTAAAGACGCAGCAAACGCACAAACTCGCATAAGAGATCGGGATTGGAAAAATCAAGATCGACCTGATCCGGCCCGAAGGTGCACCAGACGAGCTTTTCGCCCGCCGCCGTCTCATGGGCATATAATAAAGGCGAGGGGCGCGGGCGGATAACCGCGCTGACATCATCATCGGCCGTGGCGGTTTTTATGAAATTGCAGCCCGGCGCTTCGCCTTTCAAAAACTGGTGAAACCACGGATGGTCGGCAGAGGCGTGATTGATGACGACATCCGACATGAGGCGGAAATTTTCCCCGATCCGGCAAATATCGTCCCAGTCGCCCAAATCCGGGCGCACATTTTCATAGTCGCTCACCGCAAAGCCGTCATCGGATGTGAAGGGGAAAAACGGGAGAATATGCACGCCGTTAACGACCCCGTTCAAATGGCCTTGCAGGAAATCCAGCGTATTGAGCAGGGGGTGGCGTGTGTCGGACAAAATTGTATCGCCATAAGTGATCAGGAAACTGTCGGCCTCGGACCATGGCAGTTCCGGCTTGTCGGCATTGAAATCGGTGACCTGCGTGTCGGGGGCGAGCCCGAAAGCCGCGCAGATTTTCTCACTCAGCGCATGCGCGTCTTCCGCCGGATAAATCAGCTCAATATGATGGGATATGGTTTCACGCAGCACGGGCCGGACACTTTCAAATCAGGAATTATTCATAGCCTTTAGCGGAAAATATTCATAGTCGGCATTGCGCCCGAACACAAAATCGGCACGCACGCCCAAATCGTCCCAAATGCCCAATGTCCAGCTTTCATAATGCGCGCAGAAGGCGGCAACTTCGCTTCGGTCGGCAAATTGCCAGACACCGCTTTCGCGCGCATTGCCCTGTTCTTGGTGCCAGCGGCTGTCGATCACGGCCTCGAAATCTTTCTGGCGCAACAATAATGTGGCTTGGGCCATATCCCATATTGGCTGATAGGCGCGCGCGCTGGCTTGCGACCATTGTTTCCAGACCGATTGCGGGTCATGGGTTTCTTCCCAGTTATTTTGCGGGGCCGGCTCGATGCAGGCCGCGCGGCCGCCCACGCACCAGCCTTCCAGCAATATGAAATCCGGGCTGCTCGTCACCGGCGCGCCCGGCGTTTCAGGCAGCGTGTCGTCATGGCTTTTGCTGAAGCGTGGCAGATGCACCGGCTTGTCCGGCGCAGCTTGCGCCAAGCCGGTCAAAACCTGCGCCAGAAGCTCGACATTATGCGTGCCGGGCACACCGCGCGTGGCACAAAGCGGATGCACGGTTTGCGCAAGATGCAAGCGCGCCGCTTTCGACAGATAGAAATCATCGAGTGACAAGGTCAGTGCGGTTTTGCCCTTGGCCGCCAGCGCGCGCACCAGTGCCGCGCACAAGGTGGATTTGCCGGCGCCTTGGCCGCCCGAAATACCGAAAATAAAAGGTGGCGATGTGTCGTGTAAAATCAGAAAGCGACACAGATCATCGACCAGATCGTCAAGTTTCATGTTTCTCAAATTAAAACGGAAATAGCGCAGCGGTAAAGGAAAAGCTCGGCCTCACAGCCCGTCAAAGCCCATTATTCGTCAAAGCCTATAAAGCGGGCGGCCTCGGCGACGGATTTTCTCTCCGAGACGACGGCATTGGCCGGAAACGCATCATCCGGCCAGCCCATGGCAACGGCTTTCATAATCACCTGATCATCGGCAATGCCGGCATTTTCGCGCACAACGGGTGATTGCATAATGCCTTGGCTGTTGATGACGGCACCCAGCCCACGCGACCATGCGGCATTGACCAGTGCCGTGGTGACGGCACCGCAATCAAAGGCGGTGTCGTCGCTATCGGCCAGTTCGCGGTCATAGGTAATGATGACGCAGACCGGCGCATCAAATTGGCGAAAACCGCGCAACACCCAATCTTGGCGCGCCTCGGTGTCTTCGCGCGCAATGCCCATGGCGGCGAAAAGCTGCTTGGCGACCCCTACCTGGCGTTCGCGATGCTGGCCTTCAAATGCCTTGCCGATGCGAAATTCGCGCGAATGCGGCACGCCGGCAAGATTGCGCTCGGTATTGCCGGCGCGAATCTTATCCAATTGCGCGCCGGTGAGAACGGTGAAATTCCACGGTTGGGTGTTCATGGAAGAGGGCGCGCGCATGGCCAGTGTCAGAATCTCTTCGATTAGCTCTTTCGGCACCGGCTTTTGCTGATAGCCCCTGATCGATCGGCGACCCAAAACAACATCATCATATCCCATGCTCATGGCTGATTGCTCCTGTGCTTATTCTGCTTCTTTTTAGGCTCTGTCGGTGCAAATCGCCAGCACGAAAACAAGTATGAAAACGAGAGTGGAAACGGGAGTGGAAACGGGTGCGCATAACAATTCCCCTTCGCGGTTGAAAAGAAAGAGTTTCAATAGGGGAAGATTCTTTCACAAAATAATGTCAGAAATAAATAATGTAATATTGATATATTCGGATTTGTTAATTAACATATTCACGTTCTGCGGAGTTCCAAACACGCGGAAACCGCGAAAAGGAGGGGTTTCGAATGAGTTTTGATTATAAAAGCGCCCATTCACTGGAGGGCAAAAAGGTCATAGTCACCGGGGCAGGCGGCAATCTTGGTGCCGAAATTTGTCGCGGGTTGACCGCCATGGGCGCCGCTGTTTTGGCAACCGATATCGCCGTCGAAAAAGGCGAGGCCATTGTTGAAGAACTGACCGCTGCCGGCGCGACCGCTCATTTCCTGAAACATGACGTTACAGATGAAGCGCAATGGGAAGCCGCGGTCGCCACCGCGGTTGAAAAATTGGGTGGCCTGAACGGGGTCATTAACAATGCCGCCATCGTGCCGATGAACTATCTGGCCGAGCTTGAGGTTGAGGAATATAACCGCGTTTTGAACGTCAATGTGACCGGCTCCATGCTTGGGTGCAAACACGGCTTCCGCGCCATGCAGCCCGGTGGGTCTGCCGGTGAGGGCGGCTCGATCATCAATATGTCTTCCGTTATGGGTCTGGCCGGCACGATTGCTCTGGCCTCCTACAACACTTCCAAAGGTGCCGTCCGCCTGCTGACCAAATCGGTCGCGGCCGAATGCGCCATGCTGAAAACCGGTATCCGTTGCAATTCAATTCATCCGGGCATTGTCGAAAGCGAAATGGGCTCCTTGTTCCATGAGCAGCTCGTCGGCCTCGGCGTTGTTCCGGATATGGAAACTTCAGAAGCCGGCTTTCTGGCCGGTGTTCCAATGGGTGAAGCGGCCAGCGTGAGCGATATTGCCAGTGGCGCGATTTACCTGATTTCAGATGCAAGCCGCTATGTCACCGGTACCGAACTGATTATCGATGGCGGCTTTTACGCGACTTAAAAACGCACAGATTAAAGGGGAGAAATGAAATGTTGGAAATTAATGGCAAAGAATTTATTCCGGATGACGACTTGGTAATTCAGGGCGACGAATTTTCGGCATGCGATATCGAGCAGCCGGCGGTTATCCGCAATCCGTTTCCGTATTACGACTTGATGCGTGACAAACCGATTCAATTTGGCGTGCGCGGCTATCCGCCCGGAACCGTGCAGGGTGTCGATGAACCGATACCCGCATGGGGCATTTTTCGTTATGACGATGTGAAGCATGTTTATGCCAATCACAAGATTTTCTCCTCGGAGGATCGCATGCAGGAGGCGTCGGAAGCACCTTCCATGATGCTTGTGAACCACGACCAACCTGAACACACGTTCCTGCGCAATGTGGCCCGTCAGGCCTTTTCGCCAAAGCGCGTCGATCAGGATGTGGCGCCTTGGTTGGCCGAAATTTGTGACCACATGCTGGAAAAGGAAGGGCCCGGCAATGTTGATTTCATGACCAATCTGGCCGCCGATTTGCCCGCACGCTTTATTGCGAAACTGCTTGGCACGCCGGCCGATGAATATCGGAAAATCCGCCAGTTTGCCGATGCCTATATGGGAACGTCCACCCAGACGACGGAAGAAAAACTCGCGACCAGTATCGAATTTAACGAGTATTTCACCTATCACGTTGAAGAGCGTTACAAGCAAATCGAAGCCGGGACAGCCGAAGACAATCTGATGACAGGCTTTATTGTCGCCGAAGATGATGACGGTAAAAAACTGACACCGGAAGAAGTGAAAAAGTTTTGCATCACGATGGTCGCCGGCGGCGCTGAATCAAGCGTGTTCCTGCTTGGCAATCAGGTTGTGTCCTTTTTGGAAATGCCGGAGCTGTATCAAAAAATGCGCGAAGACCGCTCTTTGATCCGGCCTTTCCTGGAAGAAAATATTCGCCGCACGGGCCCCATCCAGCGCCTGTTCCGCGAGTGTTTGGAAGACACTATGATCGGGGATCAGGAAATCAAAGAGGGCGAGTGGGTGTGCGTGTTTAACGGGTCGGGCAATCACGATCCCAGCATGTTTGAAAATCCGTCCGAGTTCATCATGAACCGTCCGAATGTGGGCAAGAACCTGACTTTCGGTCACGGCATTCACCATTGCATCGCCGCCCTTGTTGCGCGCAACGAAGCGGCAGCGATGATGAACGGCATTTTGGACCGGTATAAAGCGGTTGAGCCGGGCGACGGCGAAGTGATTTTTCAGGACCGTAATTTCATTAATTATGGCCCCTCTACCGTACCTGTAAACTTTGTGCCGGCCTAAGGCGTCACAAAAGAGTGAAGAGGATTGTTGGATATGAGCGATAATTCGATCGAACATTTGGATGTTGTGGTTGTTGGCGCCGGTTTTGCGGGCATGTATGCCGTTTACCGCGCCAATAAGGACAATCGCAGTGTGAAATGTTTTGAAGCCGGCACGGATGTCGGCGGCACATGGTACTGGAACCGTTATCCGGGTGCGCGGGTGGATATTGAGTGTTTGGAATATTCCTATTCTTTCGATGAAACCTTGCAGCAGGAATGGGAGTGGACGGAACGTTATGCGGGGCAGGATGAAATTCTGAGCTACGCCAAACACGTTGCCGAACGCTATAATTTGCGCGACTACATGCACTTCGAAACGCGCGTGGAATCGGCCATCTTCAATGAGGAAACGCAGCGTTGGGAAGTCAAAACCAATCGCGGCGATCACATTTCGGCGAAATTCTGCTTTATGGCGACCGGGCTGATTTCAGCCCCCGTTGACCCCGATTTTGAGGGCTTGGACGGATTTAAGGGCGAGCAATATATGACCAGCCGCTGGCCCAAGGAAGAAATTCAGTTTGGCGGCAAGCGTGTCGGTATCGTCGGCACCGGTTCGAGCGGCATTCAGGTCATTTCCGAAATTGCCGAAAAATGCGGCGAGCTTCTGGTTTTCCAGCGCACGCCGTCATATGTCATTCCGCTGCAAAACCATAAACTCGAAAACGGGCAGGCTGAAAAAATCAAAAGCAAATATGACGAGTTGCGGGCACTGGAAAAAGAGAGTTTTGGCGGGTTCATCTTGCTGCATTCCGACCTGTCGCCGCTGCCTTCCAAGTCAGCTTTGGAGTTGAGCGAGGAAGAGCGTCGGGCGGAATATGAAAACCGCTGGAAGTCGGGTGGCCTGTCGCCCTATTACGCGTTCACGGATACGCTGATGGATGAAGACAGCAATGCGACCATGGCGGAGTTTGCCCGGGAAAAAATTCGCGAACGTGTGAACGACCCGAAGATTGCCGAGAAGCTGTCGCCGGACTATCACATTTTGACGCGGCGTCTGTCACCGGAGACGAACTTCCTTGAGCAGTTTAACCGCGACAATGTCGATCTGGTTGATTTGAATGAAAAGCCGATCACGCGTTTCACCGAAACCGGCATTATTGTCGGCGACGAAGAGATTGAGCTTGATATTATCATTTTCGCCACCGGTTTTGATGTGATGACGGGGGCGATGGATCGCATAGATATTCGCGGTCGTGACGCGCAAGCGCTGAAGAGCCGCTGGAAAGAAGGTCTGACAAGCTATCTCGGTCTGATGACCCGTGGCTTTCCGAATTTTTTCTGGATCAACGGCCCGCACAGCCAGTTCTACAACCCCATTCTTCTTGCCGAGTTCCAATGCGATCTGATTTTTGACGCGTTGAACCATATGGACGCCTCCGGCAAGAAAATTTTGGAGGCGACGGAAGAAAACGAGCAGGGCTGGGTCGATTTGACCAATCAGATTGGCAATATGACCCTGTTCCCCAAATCCAACAATTACTACATGGGTGACAATATTCCGGGCAAGCCGCGTCAGACGGTCTTTTTCCTGGGCGGGTTTCCGATGTATCGCGAGCAGTGCGAAGCGGCATTTGACGGCTTGAACGCTTTCGAAGTGACCTAACCGACGGCTGCGACCGCCAATGTAAGGAGATGGAATTGGGCACCCAAGAACTGAAACCGGCTGTCTTGTGGATATCGCCATTGAGGGGCCGACAGTTCCGGAGCCGTTAAACTGACTTACGATTTCCGCGAAATTTTGTAACATAATCCAGCGCCAGCCTTCGGGCCGGCGCCCTTTGCCAATTGGAGACATAAATGAAAATTCACGTAACAGACCGCGACGGAGCAGAACATGTCGTTGAGGGGCAGGAGGGCGATGCGCTCATGATCCCGTTGCAGGGTGCCGATCTGGTTGACGCAACTTGTAGCGGTTCATGTTCATGCGCCACATGCCATGTCTTTGTCGATGAGGCGTTTCTGTCGAAATTGCCAGAACCGGAAAGTGCGGAAGAGGAGATGCTTGACTTCCTCGTTGAACGAAAGCCCGAAAGCCGTCTGGCCTGTCAGCTGAAAATCACGCCGGAAATTGACAACATCAAAGTGACCGTTGCGCCCGAAGAAGGTTTTTAATCCGGCCGCTTATTGCCCGTCATTTATCGCCTGTCATTTATTGCCCGTCATCATCCGATGGCGGGCTCAACCTTGTGACATTTCCTCAGACCGCGGCGTCTTTGAGCGGTTGCTCTTCGCGAAAAGGGCCGGGGTAAATTTTGAAAATTTCATGCGTTCTGGCGAATATGGAAATAACCATATTTATCTCTTCGTCGCTCAATTCGGCAATCAGATCTTGCAGATAATCTTTGCCATTGCTGAGCATGTCCTGAACAACTCTTTTGCCTTCCTCGGTCAGGCAAACGATTTTCTCGCGGCCCGAAGCCGGGTTCTCGGTAATGGTAAGAATGTTGAGCGGCGGGTCGGTCAGCGACCGTATGGCTTTTGAAACAGAGCTGCTGGTAATCTCCAGCCAGTCTTTGAGGGTTTGCTCGATGAGCTTGCGCTCCATTTTTTCACCGTCGACACCTTGTGCGGCAATGGCCCATAAAATAATCACCTGCTGGCGGTTCAGCGAAGCGCCTTTGCGCAAGGCCGCTTCCACCCGGTTGCCAGCCTTATAGTGAATGGGAAAAAATATATCGAGCTGCATCAGCGCCGAATATTCGCGCGGCACACGCGGAATTTCTTCAAAGCCGTAACTGCGTTCCAGAAATCCGGCGGCGAGAGGGTGCTGAAGCAGCTGGTTCGATTTTTGCGGGTCTTCGTGCAACTCGCCGAGTTCAATGCGTTCCTGGTCGATCATGCGGTTAAAAATCGCATTGGTTTTGGAATAAATATACAGACAGATATCGCGCTCGGCATCATATTTGGACATATTGTCGAGAAACCAGCGGCACATGGATGTGCCGTTTTTCACCATGCCATGCACGAATTTTTGGCCGCGCGGCGTCAGCGTTATGAGTTTCTCGCGCGCCGATTTGGGGTGTTCTTCAATCGTTATAAGCTCAAGCGGGCTTTTGGCGAGGGCGCGAATGGCCTTGGAGATGGCACTGCTGCTGATGTCATACCAGCCCGTCATCGTGTTCTCGATATATTTCCGGCGCATTGACAGGCCTTCAATGCCTTCCGAACGAATGGTCCATAAAACGGCCACTTGATGCCGGTTGAGAATATCATTGGTACGAAGCGTGTCTTCCACCTTCATGCCAACCACATAGTGAATTCTAAAGAAAAGGTCCAAGAGCTTTTCAGCGGCTTCATCCCTTGGGCAATGTTCAACCATCACCTCAGGTGTATTTTGGGTGTGTTCTAGAGCCATGCACCACGCGTATCACAATTCGTCGGCCTTTCAAATATGCACATCGTTTAAAAAACGACCCAGCTTTCCAGGCAAGGCAATCCTTACCGGTCAAATGGCCTTGTTAACCGTGGATAATCTATCGCTGAAACTGTCCGGCAAATTCCAGCAATGCGCTGTTGTATTTGTCCTTTTCTTCGACAAAAGGCACATGGCCGGAATTTTCAAACTCGATTGTCGTGGTCTGGTCGTGAAAATCCTGAACTGAGCGGCACACATTCGGGTCCACGACGCCATCTTGTGCGCCCACCACAACAAGGGCGGGAACCGACAGTTCCGCGAGCTTCTGGCGCTGGTCAAGCGTGCCCAATTCGGCCAGCGTCTCCACTGCGCGCGGCGAGGCTTCCATGAACATTTCCAGCAGCCAGGCAACGGTTTTGTCGTCAGCACCTTCAGCAAAACAGCCAAGCGCCAGATTGGGCAGAACGTTTTCCGGGTCGGCTTTAACCGCGCCGACAGTTTCTTGAAATTCCTCCGGAGAACCGCCATGCGGATAATCGGGCTTCGTCACATGGGCCGGTGTCGCGCCGGCCGTCAAAACAACGCCCTTGCAAATTTCCCCCAGCGCCAGTGCCGCCTCAACGGTAACTGCCGCACCGATCGACCATCCGTTTAGAATGACGGATTTCAGGCCAAGCTCGGATACCAGCGCGACGACATCGCCGGCAATTGCCGAAATGCTCAAATCCTCAAAATCGCTGTCGGAGCGCCCGCACCCTCTATGGTCAAGCGTCACAACCTGAAAGCCTGCGCGTGTCAGAACCGTAACGGTCTGATCCCATGCCCGCGCATTGGCACCCCAACCGTGGATCAGCACGATTGCCGTGTCGCCCGCGCCGGATGTTTCGTAAAAAATCTTGCCGTTATTTTCCCTCTGAATATAGGCCATCGTCCCGTTTCCCCCCTCACCGAGCAATAAAATTATGTCGAAAATATAAATTATATTTTGAAAATAATATGATAATAACACAATGAAATTTTTACAATAAAAGGTTTCACGCCGAACTGCCCGGAAGAGCCGGCCGTTTTGTCGGTGGTGAATTTTTGTGAAAACTGCAAGCGGGGAGAGGCACCATGCAGAACAATCATCAAGTCAATTACGCCATGGGGCAAGTAATTCTCAAACAGGCCGAACTTTCTCCCGATACGCATGCGCTGACCTTTGAGGGGGAAAGCCTGACTTTTGATGTTTTTGCAGACCGCATATTGAGAACGGCGACGGCATTGCGCAACGCCGGTGTGTCGCGCGGCGACCGGGTCGGTTTTATCGGACACAACCACCCTTGTTTTCTTCTAATTCTTTATGCGTGCAGCTGTATCGGTGCCATTTTTGTGCCGTTGAATTTCCGGCTGACGTCGACGGAAGTGCGCTTCATCGCCAATGATGCGGGGGTAAAGATCATGTTTGCCGATGCCGCGTGCCGCCCGCTTATCGATGCCGAGCGCGCCGCGCTTCGCTGCGCCGATTTTATTGCCACGGAAGGTTCCCAAGCCGACTGGCTGGATTTGGACGCCTTTGTCGGCGACGCAGAACCATTGGGTTTTTGCGAGCATCTGAACGAAGAGGACGTCGCGCTCATCATGTACACATCGGGCACGACGGGGCTGCCGAAAGGCGCGATGCTGACCCATGGCAATATTTTCTGGAACGCCCTCAATGTGGCCTTTATGGGGGTGCGCATGAAGGGCGCGACGCTCACTTGCGCGCCGCTGTTTCATATTGGCGGGCTGAACGTCACCACCCATGTTTCGCTGTCGCTTGGGGTCGGTGTGATTTTGCACAAGAGCTTTGAAGCGGGCGATGTGCTGGCCGATATTGAAAAATACCGCGTGTCGACAATGTTCGGGGCGCCGACCATGTTTTTGATGATGTCGCAGCACGAAAATTTTGAAAAAGCCGACCTCGGCAGCATCATCTCTTTTAATGTCGGTGCCGCGCCCGTTCCCCTGTCATTGCTGGAAACCTATCACAAGCGGGGCATTGCCCTTGAGCAGGGCTACGGGCTGACCGAAACATCGCCTTACGTCAGTGTGCTGGCGAGCGAATATGCGCTGGAAAAAACCGGTTCGGCGGGGAAGAACCTCACCTTTACCTCTGTTCGCATTGTGGACGAGGACAATCAGCCCGTGGCCGCCGGACAACGCGGCGAGGTTTGCATTAAGGGGCCGAATGTCATGCAGGGATATTGGAACCGGCCGGAAGCAACGGCCGAGGCGATTGACGAATTGGGGTGGTTTCACAGCGGCGATATTGGCTATCTCGATGAAGACGGGTTTTTGTTCATCTGCGACCGGTTGAAAGACATGATTATTACCGGCGGCGAAAATGTCTATCCGGCCGAAGTGGAAAGCGCGCTTTACGAACATGAGGACATAAACGAGGTCGCCATTTTCGGCCTGCCGGACGAAAAATGGGGCGAGGTGGTGGTCGCGGCAATCGCGATGCATGAAGGCAAAACCATGGAGCTTGCCGACTTGCGTGATTTCGCGTCACAAAGCCTGGCCAAATATAAAATACCGACCGTGCTGCATATTGTTGACGCATTGCCGCGCAATCCGGCCGGCAAGGTGCAGAAATTTATTCTGCGCGATGAGCTGATCGGCGCGTCCGACACCTAGGCTTTCGGGCCGGCTATTCCGGCTCGGCGAGTTTCAATAATTGCTTGCCGAAATTCTGTCCCGTATAGAGGCGTTGCAATGTGGCGGGTATGTTTTCAAAGCCCTCGGCAATATCGACCTCATAGACGATATCGCCCGATGCGACCCATCCCATTAACTGCTCGATCGCCTCCATGGCGCGGGGCAGAAAATCGAGAATAATAAAACCCTGCATGCGCCCGCGATTGGTCACCAGTGCCATCAGATTGTTCGGGCCGGGTTCGGGCTGTTTGGCATTATAGGTGGAGATCGACCCGCACAGCACAACCCGCCCGTAAAGATTGATGTGATTGAGGGCCGCTTCCAGAATATCGCCGCCCACATTGTCGAAAAATATATCCCATTTGTCGGGGCAGTGATGGGCGATCTGCTCGGACACATTTTCTGACTTATAATCGATAACGGCATCGAAACCGGCTTTTTCCATGAGCCATTGGCATTTCTTTTCGCCGCCCGCAATGCCGACCACGCGGCAACCTTTCAGCTTGGCAATCTGGCCGACAACCGAACCGGTGGCACCGGCCGCACCCGAAACAAGTACGGTTTCACCGGCCTTCGGCATGCCGATATCCATCAGCCCGAAATAGGCCGTCATGCCGGTAATGCCCAGAATGGAAAGCATCATTTCCGGCGATACGCCGGGCGGCAATTTGTTCACCCCCGTGGGGCCTTTGCCCGGCGTCACAACGGCATAATCCTGCCAGCAGCCGGTGGTTTGCACCACATCACCGACGCCAAACTCGGCATGGTTGGAGGCCACAACTTGCGATACCGAGCCTGCGCGCATCGGCTCGCCAATGGCCACGGGCGGCAAATAGCCGGGCCGGTCGACCATCCAATTGCGCTGTGTCGGGTCAAATGAAAACATCAGATTTTTCACCAGCACATCGCCGTCGCCAATTTCGGGCACATCCGTTTCGGCATAGGAAAAATTTTGCGGGCCAATCATGCCGTCGGGACGCGCGGATAATAGCCATTGTCGGTTGGTGGTCATGATATTTCTCCTTGGAATGGTTCACAAAGTCGGCGCACCGCCGGCGCGAATGCCGGTGATGATGAAGCAGGCATTCGTCACGAAAATATTTTCCGACGCAAAGCCGTCGATAAAATTCTGCACATCTTCGGGCACAATCTCGTCCTGCAGGCTTGGGCCCTGATCGGCTCCGGAAACACCGATCAAAAGCACGCCCATGGCTTTGACAAGCTCGGTGGCTTGCCCAAGCGTCATGCCGAGCACCGGCGCGCTGGCTTGCGCGATGAGTTTTATGCGCGCAGCAAAAAGGCGTTTGGTCGCGACCAGATGTTCGAAAGAAACATTGTGCTCAATCATATGCTCCAGCCGCACCAGCAGCGGCACAAAGCCGTCATCCGCCATGGCGCTATTGTGCAAGTTCCGACAATAATCGCGATCGCTCATATCGCTTTGCAAGCTGTTGATGAAAACATCGCTCCAGCGCAACAGGGCTTGGCCGTAAAGGGCCAAAAACACTTCTTCGCGGGTTGCGAAATAGAGGTAAAGCGTGCCTTTGGCGACACCGGCCTGCTTTGCCAAATTCGCCATTGAAAACGATTCATATCCAACAGCCTCAAAATGCGTTTTCGCCGCATCCAGGATTTGCTGACGCCGAAAATGCTTCTGGTCTTGGGTGCGGGCACGGTGAAGCGCAGGGCTCATTTTCTGACTTTCTTGCTGATGCTTTTTTCAGACGCGGGCCCATAGGGCGGCATGAAGCCGGCGAGCTTGGCAAACGGGATGCGCCCCGGCTGGCGATAGACGCTTTTTGCGTGGCTGAAGGTTTTGAACCCTTCAATCCCGTGATAGGAGCCCATGCCGCTGGGCCCGATGCCGCCAAACGGCAGGTCTTTTTGCAGCATGTGGAACATGACATCATTGATCGACACACCGCCCGAAGTGGTGCCTTCCAAGAAGCGTTTTTCTTCCGCCTTGTCCCGACCGAAATAATAGGCCGCCAGAGGGCGCGGATGCGCATTGATATAGCTGATTGTCTCTTCGAAATTCTGATATGTTTTGATCGGCAAAATTGGCCCGAAAATCTCATCCTGCATGCACATGGCATCCTCATCCGGATTGATGATGAGGGTCGGCGCAATCTTGTGGGTCGGATTATCGGAGAAATCTTCACCGGCCGGATTAATGGTCACGATGCGCGTTTTGCGTTTTTCGGCATCGGCAATATTGGCCGATATCCGGTCGAAGTGGCGGGCATTGACCATGGCGGTATATTCCCTATTGCCCAGAATGGTCGGATACATTTCTGCGACGACCCGTTGGGCTTGCCCGACCACCTGCTCAAGGCTTTCTTCCGGCACCATCACATAATCGGGCGCGATGCACACCTGTCCGGCGTTCAGCATTTTGCCGACCATGATGCGTTGCACCGCTTCGTTAATGTCGGCGCTGCGCGTGATGACCACCGGCGACTTGCCGCCCAGTTCAAGCGTGACGGGCACAAGATTGGCGGCTGCGGCCGCCATAATGTGACGGGCAACACTGGTTGCGCCGGTAAAAATCAAATGGTCAAACGGCAGAGAAGAAAAAGCCTGACCGACTTCCGGGCCACCGGTAAAGACGGCAATCTCGCTTTCGTCAAATGCTTTGCCGACAATCTCCGCCATGAGAGATGATGTCGCCGGCGTAAATTCGGACGGCTTGATCATGGCCCGGTTGCCTGCGGCCAGAACACCTGCAAGCGGTTCGAACACCATGCCGAGAGGGAAGTTCCACGGCGCGATAACCCCGACCACACCTTTGGGCTGATATTCAATCGAAGAGCGCCCGCCCAGCAAATTGAGCGGAAATATGCTCGCGCGCTTTTCGGCCTTCATCCATTTGCTCAAATGTTTTTTGCCGTGCTTGAGATTTTCAAGCGAGCCCGTCACATCCGTCATGAGATTGGTCTCGCGCGGGCGGCATCCAAAGTCTTCGTTCATGGCGTCGCTTATCGCGTCTGCATGCGTCACCAACATATCGATTGCCCGGTCAATCCGGTCGATGCGCGTGGACGCCGACACATGGCCTTCTTCGATATAAGCGTCGTGCTGCATTTGCAGGACGTCGAGCATTTTCTGTTTGGTATCGCTGTCGATAAAATCTTTCTGGGGCGCGTTCATGGGACCAATCCTTACATTTCAAAATAACTGACCGGTGGTCATTTAAAACATACAAAGCGATCGCGTCAAGGGCGTGTCGGATGTGCCACCCGGCAGACCGGAAATTTAAACCGGAATTATGGCCGGCGGATTTCTCCGACGCCCGCGCAATTTTGCTCGGCCATTTCTTGTTTCAGTTCTCTTATTTTTTTCGAGGCCGCAGTCGCATCCGAAAACGCGTCCATTCTTTTGACCAATAAGGATGGCCATGCGAAGACCGCCTCTTCAATATCGCTCCTGTGTTTTTCTGCCGCGCTTGTTTCGATTTCGGCCTTTTTGTTTTTGGCTTCTTTATATGAAGCGGCCAGCTCGGTGCATCCCGTCGTTTTTTTCGCGACCGACGCGGCGTCCCGCTTTGCTGCGGGCGCACACCCCAAGACAGCGATCGCGGGCAATAACAAAATGTAACGCATGAAAAATATTCTCATTAAACTTGACCGAAAATCATTTGGGAACCTGACCGGAAATCAGCGCGTGGATGAGGGGCGGGGCCAAATGTGTCAGATCTTGTCGGTCGGGTCGGGGTGGCCGCCGCCGCCCCAAACAATATTTGTATTGAAATTTCTTCACTGATATACCAAAAGTTATCATAGGTTCATTTTCCATAAGGGTAGTGCGTGGTTCTGGGTTTTCCTGATAATTTGCAAAGTCGACTTTTTACAAGTTTCTTCATTGAAATCCCCATCATTATAAAATAATTGTTTCCATATGGGATTATTTCCAATTAGGATTATCAGAAGCCAACAGTTTACCGGATCGAGATTTTCTCACCTTAGGATCGTCACTTCATTTTAGGATTTTGTGCACCAAAAAAATTTATGCCGATTGATGGGCAGTTTTTCTGTCCTTGTCGAAAAAAATTGAAAACCGGTCGAAGCTGTGTCTCAGATGTCGGCCTGGCTTTTCCGAAGTCGGCTAGAATGTCAATGTTTTCGTTTTTGGGAGGAACGAATGGAAGAATTTCAAAAAAGAGTTGCGGAAGTAACAATGAAGAACAGTGTGGCGTCTTTCGTCATTCTGATGCTGGTCACAGCGTTCTTCGCCGTCGGAATTCAGCGCGTTGACATAAGAACAATTTTTTCCGATCTGTTTCCAAAGAACCATCCTTTCGTAGAGACATTCAAAGACCATCCCAACTTTGGCAATCCACTTACAGTGGTGATGATGGTAAAGGTCAAAAACGGCGATATCTATAATTCCGAAACATTGGAAAAAATTTGGCGTATGAGCCGAGATATTGACTTGGCTCCAGCGGTCGACCACGACCAAATCCTATCTATCGCCACAGAGAAGGCCCGTTATTCCGAAGCGACGCCGTTCGGTATTGATACCCGTCCGCTCATGGGCGACCGTGCACCGCAGACCGAAGAGGAAATGCGTGAGTTTAAAAATCGCGTAAACAAGGCTCCCTACGTTCAGACCTTTTTTATATCTCCGGACGAAACGGCGACTGTGGTGACGGCGACATTTATCGAGCGTCTCTTGGATTACGGAAAGACATCAAAATATGTTCAGGAACTGGCGGAACGTGAGCGTGATGAAAATCACGAAGTCTATGTAGCCGGCGCCCCTATTCTGACAGGGTGGGTTTACGCCTATCAGGTCGAGATGCTTTCCATTTTCGGCGTTACGCTGGCAGCCTTGTTCATTTCTCTGATACTTTATATGCGAAATATTCCCGGAGTGATCACGCCGCTCTTTGTGAGTGTGGTTGCAGCGATTTGGGGTTTTGGGTTTGTTGGCTGGATCGGTGATCCGATCGAGCCGCTCATTATGGTGGTGCCGCTCTTGCTGGTCGCGCGCTCCTTCAGCCACTGCGTGCAATTTATCGAACGTTATTATGAAATATATGAAGAGACCGGAGATCGACACAAATCGGCCGAATTGGCGCTCAGAGTTTTAATGGCGCCCGGTGCACTTGGTATCGTTACAGATGCAACGGGTCTTTTCCTTATCGCCATCGCTCCTATTCCGGTGATGGAACGCTTTGCCCTTTTTTGCGGGTTTTGGGCGCTTATTTTGGTGCCGGCCAATCTGTTCCTGTCGCCCATTCTACTGTCTTGGTTCCCCGCGCCCAAAAATGTCAAAATTTTGTTGGGCAAAGAAGAGGGAGCAAAGTTCCATGGGGCAGTGGTCAATCTTTTGGAAAAGATTTCAAAGCTCAGTTTTGGCAAGGGTGCGCGGTTTAGTGCCACTACTTTCGCCATAATTATTGCAGTGTGTCTGTATTTGATGCCGCAAATCCGGGTCGGTAATCCGGTGGAGGGCAGTAATCTCTTATGGGAAGACTCCGACTACAACACTGCTGTCAGGGCTATCAATCAGAACTTCCCCGGCTTGATGACACTGGAGCTTGTTTTTGAGGGCAAGGACGAGAACGTTAGGACAGTGAAGCGCGCCGAGACCGTGCAAGTAATGAATGAAATTCAGCGGCGCCTTGAGGAATCCGAGTTCCCGCCCACAGCCACGCTATCTTTCGCCGACTACTTGCCGGAGGCGAGCCGTCTTTATCAAGGCGGCAACCCGAAGTGGTCTCCGCTGGATTATACCGACGATGCGGTCAATGCGGCTGCAGGTGCGCTTCTTTTGGGTGCGAGTTCCAAGGCTTATAGCCATGTATCGGATTTTGAGCTTAAAAACGGGACTGTGTCTCTCTGGTATAAAGACAATAAGCAGGACACGGTGGACCAAGCTCTCGAGGCTGCAAACGAAGTGATTGCGGATATAGGTCAGGATTTTCCTGAGTTCAAAATTCGCCTCGCGACAGGTGCGATTGCCCTGCAGCAATCTGTGAACGATACGGTGGACCTCTATCAGTGGTACATCTTGGCGGCACTGAATGCCGTCATCCTGCTCACCTGCTCGTTGGCTTACGGTTCTATTCTGGCGGGGATACTGCTTCTTATACCCGTAAACCTATCAAATATGATGCTTGGCTCCACCATGGTTTTGATGGGTATTGGGCTGGATGTGAACACGCTTCCGATTGCCGCGATTGGCATTGGCGTGGGCATCGACTACGGAATTTATCTGCTTAGCCGAATTTGTGAGGAACATTCTGGTGATGATTATGGTGCCGCCATCATGACTGCAGTCATGACCACCGGGAAAGCTATTTTCTTTACGGCTACGATTGTTCTGATAAGCATTCTGCCTTGGTATTATCTTTCAGGGCTGAAGTTTCTAGCTGATATGGGGCTCTTACTGGTGTTGGTCATGCTGATCAACATGGTGGTGGCCCTCATAGGTGTGCCCCTGCTCGTATATCTTCTCAAACCCAAATTTGTTAATGCTGATATTGCCTGGTTGAACGAGGATTGGAGAAAAATATAGGATGGATGTTTGATCAATTTTGCTCCAAGGAAAAATCATAGTGGCATGCATAGTGCTATTTGTATCCAAAATGCAACATTCCAGTAAAAGATGGTTGATTTCGTAAAAACTTACTTTTGGACACAAAAAACACTTGCAAATTTCACTAAACGGTAATGAAGTAAAAATGTAGTTTCTTGAGAATTTAGGTTCTCGAATTGGGGGGGGTTTCACGGAAGCGGAATATTTTGTTTGTCGAGACAATTTTGTTTCAACGGTTGTCATTAGGGCTAGAAATATCTGCCAACTGTTTAAAGGTTAAAAACTAAATTTTTTCTTGGGAGGGAAAAATGCACATCAAAAAATTTGATTCTAACTATTCGCGTCGTTTCTTTTTGAAACAGATGACAACCGGTGCGCTTGCCACCGGCGTGTTGGCCCCGCTTTGGCCAACTATTGCCATGGGCCGCACGCTTGAAGGTGTGTATCCCGATGAGATTTCATCTTTCGAGGGTCTCACCAAGGGTAAAATCAATAATGGCGACGTCATCAATGCCAATAATGTTGATTTCCTGAAGGACTATATGGACGAAGTTGCGTTCATGCAGGTTAAGGAAATGGGGCGTGAGATTGATACGCACGCAACAACAACTGATCCGGGCCTTCTTTCGCCGCCGGATTATCTCAATGCTTCAGTTAAGAACTCCGGTCGCGCGAAGTTTAATGCTGACGGCAATGTAGTAACTGATGACGGCTCTGCCTGGATCGGCGGCAACCCATTCCCGGATGCCAAAAATGGCACGGAAGCTTTTGCCAACATCACAATGTCATGGGGTCGCTATGACAATACGTTCTATGCGATTCAGGAAGATGACCTGAACCCTGACGGTTCGGTTGCCTATTCCTATGACTTTGCCTGGATCGAGATGCAGGCCACCGGTCGTACAAGTGACCCTGATGGGCCTTATTTCAAAGGCAAGCAGGACATGGTGCGTTATCAGACCGCTTGGTTTAATGCGCCGCAGGACGTTAAAGGCACGGCATTCCTGTCGACCTGGCCATATGACCAGCGCCAGTTCCCCGAACTGCAAGGCTATCTGCCGGCGTTTAAGCGGGTTCGTCGTTTCCCGACCAACCAGCGCTTTGAGCCGCTTCTGCCCGGTCCGACTTGGTATCTGTCAGATGCTTGGGGTGCAGGTGATCCCTGGTTGACTTGGGGTAACTTTAAAATCGTCCACCGTGGCCCGATGGTTGGCCCGGCCGGACCCGGTAACTTTAATTCGAAGGACCCGAACTGGAAACGTGAGCGCGTTGGTGGGCCTCAGGGCACCAGCTTCTTCCGCTCGGATTACGAAGTGATCCCGGATGTGGTTGTGATCGAATGCGAGCCTACCGGATATCCGCGGGCGCCGATCAGCAAACGCCGTGTCTATCTGGATGCGCGTACGATGGTGGCCTATACCAGCGTGAACTATGACCGTCAGGGCAAGGTTTACAAAAACTTTGAGCATGGTAACGGCATGTCGATCGATAAAGATGGCACTGTTACCAAGGCATATAAAGGCGGTCCGCTGTGGTCATGGAACTTCGTGATTATTCACGATGTACAGACCGGTCGGATCTCTCTGCCGGAGCTTGTTAAGGAAATGTCCGGCGGTTATCCGACGCATTATGATGATGCCGCTGACTATGACCGCTATCTGACCAAGTCTGCTATCCGCAGGTTGGGTGCCTAATCACATGCGGCTCCTTAAATCAGCCTTAGCTTTTACTATACTGGGGGTTGTCGGTTCGGCTTTTGCTGCTGACAACTTCCAGGCAGTAAGGTCTGGATTGCCTCACGATGCAATTTATTCACTCGATCGTTCAGGGAATTCTCTCTGGGCAATCGGGGGACATGGCCTCGTTCTACGTTCTGATGATAACGGCGGGGAATGGGAACGAATTGCTTCACCGGGCGACTTTGCAGCCTTGGGTATGGCCATCCATAAGGGTCAACCGGTTTTGGTTGGCCAGGCTGGGAAAGCTCTTCAGCTGTCCACTGACAGTGAAAGCTGGGAGCCACTGGACTCGGGTACCGAGGAGCGTCTTCTTGACATCGTCACTTTGTCTAACGGCAGCCAATTGGCCGTTGGATCATTTGGGACAATCGTGAAGCGTTCTTATGGCAGTGATAGCTTCAAGAAAGTCTCCGTGGATTGGGATGCAATTGCCGAGGACGGATTTGAGCCGCACTTGTACGATGTCATGCAGACAACAGCTGGCACCATATTAATTGCGGCAGAATTTGGCATGGTCTTGCGGAGCCGCGATGGTGGCAAGACTTGGTCTGTTCAGAATAACAACGACTCGTCTGTTTTCGCCCTGCACCAGGGGAGGAATGGTCGTTTGGTCGGAGTGGGGCAGGCTGGATATATTATCTCATCGAAGGATGATGGCGTATCTTGGCAGACTTCCAAGTCAGGCACCAATGCTAATCTATTGGGCGTGAGCTCTTCGGGCAAAACTTTTGCTGTTGTGGGCGTTCGCGCGGTACTGCGAAGCGAAAATGGTGGCAAGAGTTGGAAGGCTGTTTCCAATCGGGACACTGAAAGACGGTGGTATCAAGGCATAGTGGGCGTTAGCCCTGATAGCGATGGCAGGAAGTTTGTAGCTGCCGGTCAATTCGGACAAATCGTAAATTTCTGATTCGATAAGTATTTGGGAGGATACTAGAATGAAAAAGCATACATTAACTCTAGCGGCACTCAGTGTCGTGGCAACCGGGGGGGTGGCATACGCTGAGCCGAGCTTTAGCATCACCGGTATGATCCGCCAGGAAATTGCCAATAATACAGGCGGGGCAAACCAGCACACGCATTGGGGCACTCCGTGGAATGGCAAGGCAAATACAAGCCATACCCGAGGTATGGATAAGATTAATGCTGCTGGGATCACAGACGCCTATGTAGCCACGACGGTCGGCATCGAGAATAATACGACCCGGTCTAACATCACTCCGCAAGAGCCGGATTGGACGCAATGGGCAACACGCCTGGAAATTGATGTGCAAGCCCGTTTCACAGACAATCTATCAGGCTACATGAAACTGCGTGGTTACCAAGATAACGTGCAGCATGATTTTCTGAGAAGCTATGACCTTTTCGGCAATAATGGTGTGAACGGGATTAATAATCCAGAGCGCACACTTTTTGCTGCGGGCGCATACGGCGCAACCTTGCAATATAGGAACACACCGCTTGACAATGGCCATGGTTCGATCCTTGAGCATAATGAAGAAGATTATATGCTAGATTTGCCAGCCTTCTACCTCGACTACAACAAAGGCCCACTATGGCTCCGCGTCGGTAACCAACAAATTGCCTGGGGTGAAGCGCTGTTCTTCCGTGTCTTTGACGTGGTGCAGGGCCTTGACTTGCGACGTCACAGTGTTCTGGGTGTTGCTGCCGAAGAATATTCGGACAGCCGTATTCCTTCTCCGGCCATTCGCGGTAGTTGGCGCTTTGACAATGGTTGGGAACTGGAAGGTTATGCCCAGCAATTCCGTCCATCAATTCTTCCGCGCCCAGGCACACCTTATAGCCTAGTTGCCGAAGCCTTTACAGTATTCGAAGAGCCAGGCTATGAGAAAGATGAGGACGACATTGATGTCGGCTTCCGCTTCTCGGGTCAGTACAACAACTTCGATTTAGCATTTATGGCGGTTTCACGGACTGCACCCGAAGGGACGTACCGTTGGGCCCGTAATGAGCTGGGTCTGGATGCTCTGGGCATCCGCAGTGGCTTAGCTTTTGCCCCCGACCCGCTCGGCACGGCAAGTGCGGATGAGTGGACTTGGGGTGCATCGTGGTTGCGTTTTAATCCTATCACGACACTGGATACTTCTACGACTGAAGCTCCGTTCATTACAGATGCAACGCTCGCAGGTGCATTTTCTCCAACAGCCATGGCTGCTAGCATTAATGCTGCCGGCGTGGCTGGAGTAACTACCACGGCGTCAGAAATGCAGCTGGCTGAATTGGACTTCTTCTTTGGCCCAACAGGGTTTGGCCCTCTGCGTGGATATCTCCATCGTGACTACGACGAGGAAGTGATTGTCGGTGCTAGCATGAAATATGTTTTCACAGGCGCACCAGATAGCTTTACTGATCAGCTTATTTTGGGTGTTGAGGCAACCTTCACTCAGGATCGTCAGTTTACAAATCCGAGCTTGTCACAAACCAAGCTTGAAGAGGATGAGTTTACGAGTGTTGTGTCTCTTGAGAAATATCACAAATTCTCATCTAAATTCCCGGCTACATACTTGGTTGGCCAGTGGATGCATAAAACGGAAAGTGATATGTTTGGTCGCCACCTCTCCGGTAATGGCTCCGACAGCACTACTGGTGGTGTCCCGACCGGCGATGACGACTTCAATGCAATCGCGTTGGCCGTTCAACAGCCATTCCCCAATCTGATTTGGCGTGCTGATATGTCAATTCTCTATGATCTGGAGGGCGGCATCCTGGTACAGCCTGGTGTTCGCTGGCGTCCGCGTGATGATTTCCAATTGGATCTCTACGCAAACATCATCGACAGTGATGGCGGCAATGATGACATCATGGGTACACTTGAAACCCAAGATGAGGTCTTTGCAAGATTCTCCTACTACTTCTAGGAAAACGCACATTTGATTATAATGGCCCGCCTTTGGCGGGCCATTTTTTCTTGACCGAACGGCAACTCGCATCGAAGATAGATCCCATGATTATTAAAAAGTACACGCGTGATTTTTCGAGAAGACAATTTATCAAAGGTCTCGGCTTAGCTGGGGCATCCATGGGGGTGCTATCGCCTCTGTGGTCAGTATTGGCTGAGGATGGTGACCATACGCGCGCCTATCCTGAAGAACTGCTTTCGCTCGACGCTTATACCGGCGGCAAGGTTTCCGACACCGGCACGATCACGGCGAATAATGTCGATATGGTCAAAGATCTTCTCGATCCAATACAATATTTGCAAGTAAAAGAGTTGGGTCGTGTGCTTAATGTTATGCCGCAGACAACTGATATTTATCGGCTCAACCCGCATGATTATCTGGAAGCGACATTTCGCAATAGCGGGCAGGCGACTTTTGACGCTGACGGCAATGTCAGAACCAAAGACGGCAGGCCGTGGATTGGCGGCACGCCCTTTCCAAACCCGAAGAATGGAACGGAAGTATTTGCCAACGCGACCTTGTCTTGGGGGCGCCATGACGCGTCACTCTACCCGGTAAAGGAAACTGATCTCGATGCCGAAGGTAATGTTACTTATAAATACGAGGCTGTCTGGATAGAGTATCAAGCCACCGGGCGTGTAACCATGGACCCCAAACCATACTGGCCCGGTCACGAAGACAAGCTGCGTTATCAAAATATCATCTTCATGAAACCCAATGATGTTGCCGGCACGTCTTTTTTGAATATCTGGCACTATGATCAGCGTAAATTTCCCGAATTGCACGGTTATCTGCCCGCATTCAAGCGCGTGCGTCGTTTCCCGACCAATCAGCGCTTTGAACCGTTAATTGCAGGCAATACGCTCTATCTCTCAGACGCATGGGCCGCAGGCGATCCTTTCTTACTTTGGGGTAACTTCAAAGTTGTTCATCGCGGGCCCTATCTCGCCGCTGTTGCAGACAGCTGGACCGGCAAGGATGACAATTGGGAACACACAACACATGGCGGTAATGAAAATGCCATGTTCTGGGACACGAAAGTTCAATTGGTTCCGGAAGCGATTGTTGTCGAGGCCGAGCCCACCGGTTTCTCACGTGCGCCGGTTGGCAAGAAGCGGGTATGGTTTGACGCGCGCACGCAAGCTCCCATAGCCATGGTAACTTATGATCGTCGTGGCCAAGTGTTTAAGTCCTTTGATGGTGCCTATTCGGTTTATGAAGCCAATGGCAATCGGGTAATGGATGGCGACAAGCCCTATTGGTCTTGGACCCGGGTGCACGCTTTTGACGCGCAATCGGGACGCATGACCCGCCTCGCTCAAGTCGCCGAATTGCAGGGCGGCTATTCGATGAAGGTCAATGACCCGTCTCTCTATGACAAATATCTCACCGTCGGCTCGCTGCGCCGCCTCGGTATTTAAACCGGGATGACGGAAGCTGAATGTTTTGGCTCGTGAACCACGTTAAGCACATTTAAGAAAATGGTGCCCAGGGGCGGGATCGAACCACCGACACGCGGATTTTCAGTCCGCTGCTCTACCAACTGAGCTACCTGGGCGATGCGACGCGGGAACCGCGTCAAGCCCTTGGTTTATATGTCATTACCAGTGCCCTGTCCAGATGCGCGAGGGCTCTGGAAACGGGCGGGTGCGGGCTTTAAGAGCCCGGGCAATTCATGGTCTCCGCGGCCTTGATTGGAGAGGGTTTCAAAAGTAGCGTTAAAGGATTGGTGTTGGTTTTTAGTGGAGGAGGAAAAGCCATGACACAGCCTTTATATACTGTCCGCCAGCTTGCTTATGTGGTGAGAGATATGGAAAAGGCCCTTAAATATTGGACTGAATATCTCAAAGTAGGGCCGTTTTTCATGCTGGAGCATGCCCCTTTGGAGAACCAAAAATATCGGGGGGGCGAATCGAATGCCGATATTTCTATCGCGCTGGGCAATTCCGGGGACGTACAGATTGAACTGATTTATTGCGAAAATGACGCGCCTTCGGTCTACAAGGAATTCCTCGATGCCGGTAAAACCGGCGTTCACCACTTCGGGATGATGCCGGTGAATTTCGAAGAGACGTGTCGGGAATACGCCGCCAGAGGCCATGAGGCCGCTTTTGAATGCACGGTCGGCGGTGCGCCGCTGGTCTATTTCGATACGGTCGACAGCCTGGGGCACTTCATAGAACTTTGGGACAATAATGAGGTGTATCTGGATTTGTTCAAATTGGTTGAAGACGCCGCCAAAGGCTGGGACGGGTCTGATCCGGTGCGGCCCTCACCGCTTTGAGGCCCGCGCCGCTTTAAGGCTCTCACCGCTTTAAGGCTCCATGACCGCAAGCTGCCTCGTGACCGCAGCATGTAGCGGCGGGGCATAAGGGCCAATGCGTTACAAAAAATAGCAACACCAAAAATTATGTAACATAATTATTGAGTGATTGTGTGAACCGTGCTAATACTTGTGTTGAGCATTTCATGAGGAGCGAACCGATGTATGCCCAAATGGTAAAAACTGAAAATGCAGATAGCGGCCCGGAAATGGACGCGTTTCAGGCGCGCATTGATGCCGGTGAAAGGATTGAGCCGAAGGATTGGATGCCCGACGGCTATCGCAAAACATTGATCCGCCAAATCAGCCAACATGCCCATTCCGAAATCGTCGGGCAGTTGCCGGAAGGAAACTGGATCACGCGCGCACCGACATTGGAGCGCAAAGCTATTTTGCTGGCCAAGGTTCAAGATGAAGCCGGGCACGGCCTCTACCTTTATTGTGCGGCCGAGACATTGGGGGTGAGCCGCGATGAGCTGACGGAAATGCTGTTGGACGGGCGGATGAAATATTCGTCAATCTTCAATTATCCGACCCTGACATGGGCCGATATCGGGGCAGTTGGATGGCTCGTCGATGGCGCGGCAATTATGAACCAGGTGCCGCTCCAGCGGACATCATACGGGCCCTATGCGCGCGCGATGGTGCGCATCTGCAAAGAGGAAAGTTTTCATCAGCGTCAGGGCTATGACATTATGATGAAAATGGCGCAAGGGTCTGACGCGCAAAAGCGCATGGCACAGGATGCGCTGAACCGATATTGGTACCCGTCGCTGATGATGTTCGGCCCGTCGGACACGGAAAGTGTGCATTCCACCCAGTCGATGAAATGGCGCATCAAGATTAATTCAAATGACGAGCTTCGCCAGAAATTTGTCGATCAAACCGTCCCGCAAGCCGAATATCTCGGTTTGACTGTTCCGGATGAGAATCTGCGCCTTAATGAAGAAACCGGGCATTATGAATTTTCCGAGCCGGATTGGGACGAATTTTTCGAAGTGCTGAACGGCAATGGCCCGTGTAATGCCGAACGCCTCGCGGCGCGCAACAAAGCATGGGATGACGGCGCGTGGGTGCGCGAGGGCATGATGGAACACGCCCGTAAAAAAGCAGAAAACACAAAACTGGCAGCCGAATGAGCGAGGAAAACCCCACCGCCCGCAATGAATGGCCGCTATGGGAAGTTTTCATTCGCGGCCAACACGGCATGTCGCATCGCCATGTCGGTTCTCTGCATGCGCCGGATGCCGAAATGGCCATTAAAAATGCGCGCGATGTTTACACCCGCCGCAATGAAGGGGTCAGCATTTGGGTTGCCGAGGCGACGAAAATTACCGCCTCATCCCCCTCCGAAAAGGGCCCGATGTATGAACCCGCACAGTCCAAGGTTTACCGTCACCCGACATTTTTCGACATTCCCGACGATGTAGGGGCAATGTGATGCACGCGCCTCTGTTCGAGTTTTTGCTGCGGCAGGGAGACAATACCCTCATCCTGTCGCATCGCGTGAGCGAGTGGTGCGGCCATGCCCCCGTTCTTGAAGAAGACATTGCGCTTGCCAATATCGCGCTTGATTTGCTGGGACAGGCGCAAATGTGGCTGGGGCTCGCCGGTGAGGTGGAAGGCGCGGGCCGCAGTGCCGATGATCTCGCCATGCTGCGCGATGCATGGGATTTCCGCAATGCGATTTTGGTCGAACGCCCCAATGGTCATTTTGGGCGGACCATGATGCGGCAATTCCTTTTCGATGCCTATCACGTTGAATTATTGGCTGACCTGACTAAAAGCAATGACGCGCGCATCGCCGCCATTGCCGCGAAATCCCTGAAGGAAGTTGAATATCACGTTGAACGCTCCGCCACGACAATTGTCGCGCTTGGGGATGGAACGCAGGAAAGCCACGCGCGCATGCAGGCCGCTTTGGACGATCAGTGGACATTTGCCGGCGAATTGTTCGAAACAGATGCAGGCGATGCGGCGTTGAATGAAAAGGGCATTGCACCTTTGCCTTCATCTTTGCGCGACCGGTTTGACGCGCGCGCCAAAAAGGTTTTCGGCGAGGCGACGCTGGCAATTCCGGACACGGGCTTTGGCCATTCCGGTGGCCGGTCCGGCAAGCAGCACAGCGAACATTTGGGGCATTTGCTGACACAGATGCAGTGGTTGCAGCGTGCCTATCCGGGGGCAACGTGGTAGCGCATCCGGATATCGAAACCGTGTGGCAATGGCTGGATGAGGTACCCGACCCTGAGATCCCGGTGATTTCACTCGTTGATCTGGGCATTGTTCGTGACGTAGCTTATTCCGGCAATGTGCTCAATGTCACGTTGAGCCCGACCTATTCGGGGTGCCCCGCGACACGGGTTATCGAGCAGGATGTGCGCGAGGCGCTGGGCGCGCAAGGTGTCGAGCAGCTTGTTATCAATCAGCAAATCTCGCCCCCCTGGACGACGGATTGGATGTCGGAAAAGGGCAAAGCCAAATTGCGCGAATATGGCATTGCGCCGCCCGGTGCTAAGGGCCGGCCCGAAGCCTGCCCGCTATGCGGTGCGGGCGATGTCAGCCTTGTCTCGCAATTCGGCTCAACCCCGTGTAAGGCGCATTGGCGTTGCGACACATGCCACGAGCCCTTTGATTACTTCAAATGCATTTAAGGGGGTGTTATGGCCAAATTTCATTCCCTGATTGTTACAGATGTCGAAAACACAATTCGTGACGCGATTGTCGTCTCCCTCAAACCGGAAGGCGATGCGGCTGATTTTGATTTCACCCAAGGCCAATATCTGACCTTCCGCCAGGTGATTGAGGGCACGGAAATTCGCAGATCCTATTCGATTTGTGCGGGCAAGGGCGAAGGGCTCAAAGTCGGGATAAAGCGGGTTGACGGCGGTGCCTTTTCGAATTGGGCCAATGATACGCTGGCTCCGGGCATGCGGCTTGAGGGGATGGTGCCTATGGGAAATTTCCACACGGCAATCGAACCGGAGCTTGAAAAAAACTATATCGGCTTTGCCGGCGGTTCGGGCATCACGCCGGTCTTGTCCCTTCTCAAAACCACTTTGCGCTTGGAGCCGCAATCAAAATTCACGCTTGTCTATGCAAATCGGGGCGTCAACACGATTATGTTCAAGGAAGAGCTTGAAGATTTGAAGAACCAATTTATGGGTCGGCTCACCGTTCTGCATATTCTGGAAAGCGATGCGCAGGATATCGACCTTTTTCAGGGGCGTGTGGACCGCGAAAAATGTGACCTTCTGTTCAAGCACTGGATTGATATTGCCGCCATGGACACCGCTTTCATCTGCGGCCCCGAACCGATGATGTTGGCCATAGCCGATGCTTTGCGCGGGGCCGGATTGCGCGATGAACAGATTAAATTTGAACTTTTTGCCGCCGCCCAGCACGGGCGTTTGGAGCAGCGAAAAGCGGCTGTCGCAACTGCTGACAAACCTACCGAATTGGGCGTTACGATAGACGGGACACAGCGCACGATTACAATGGAGCCCAATCAATCAATCTTGGAGGCTGCCCTCGATCACGCCCTTGGTGCGCCCTATGCGTGCAAGGCGGGTGTGTGTTCGACCTGCCGGTGCCGGGTGACCAAAGGCGAGGTGGATATGGTCGCCAATCACGCGCTGGAAGATTATGAGATTGAACAGGGATATGTTCTGGCCTGTCAGTCTTTTCCGGTGAGCGAACAGGTCGATGTCGAATTTGATCACTAGAATTTTTTAAGGCTGTCCGAGCGCCGGCACCCCGCCCATTGTCATGGCGGCGACAGTTTTTGCGTAAGCTGCACGCCCGTCTGCGTGTTTATGCGTGTTCCACATGTAAAACCAGTTCAACATGCCAAACACCGACATGGTCGCCGCGCGTAGGGTCTGCGGGTTCGATTGCAGGCTTTTATTGGCGGCGCTCAAAAAAATTTCCACATGGCGCACCATATCGCGCTGATAGCCTTTCAGAACGGTTTGCTGGTCTTCGGGCAATAGGGGAATGCCCTCGGTTTGAATTTTATGCTCGTCATCCATCCCCTCATAAGCGTCCAAAATCTCTGCACAAAGTTTTTCAAGCGATCCGTGTACATCGCCTGCATCCAGCTTTATGTCGATTATGCGCCCCCGCAGGCGCGACAGATAGCTGTCCAATATTTCAAATAATATGGCCAGCTTGCTGTCATAATAGTGATAGATATTTCCCTTGGATATGCCGCAAGCCTTGGCTACCTCCGCCATGGAGGCACTGGCAACGCCGTGATGGGCAAATACAAGCGCCGCCGCGGTCAGAATTTTTTCACGCTTGGTGTCGTAATCTTTGGCGATTGTGCGAACCATGGTGAATTATCGATTGTCTATGACGCGGCGCGCCTTGCCTTGTGACCGCTCAACCGCGCCGGGATCGCCCACCGTTATCTCGGTTGAAACACCGACAATATTTTTAATCTTTTTGCCCAACATGGCCGCCGCAGCGGAACGGGCTTCGGCGCCGGCGGCATCGGGCGCAAGCTCGACATGCACGCGCATGGCGTCCATGCGGCCCTCTTTCACCAGTTCAATCTGGAAATAGGGCGCCAGACCGTCGGTTGCCAAAACCTGCTCTTCAATCTGTGTCGGGAATACATTGACCCCGCGCAGGATAATCATGTCATCCGACCGGCCGGTAATTTTTTCAATCCGCCGCATGGTGCGCGCAGTGCCCGGCAACAGGCGGGTCAAATCGCGTGTGCGATAGCGGATCATCGGCATGCCCTCTTTGGTCAATGAGGTAAACACCAGTTCGCCCTCCGACCCGTCGGGCAATACCGCGCCCGTTTCGGGGTCGATGATTTCCGGATAGAAATGGTCTTCCCACAGATGCAGGCCGTCTTTGGTTTCGACGCATTCATTGGCCACGCCGGGGCCCATTATTTCGGACAGGCCGTAAATATCCACCGCATGCATGTCAAAGGCCTGTTCAATTTCCTCGCGCATGGAATTGGTCCACGGTTCGGCGCCAAAAATACCGACGTCGAGCGATGATGCGCGCAAATCCAGCCCAGCCGCCCGATAGGCTTCCAGAATATTGAGCATGTAAGACGGCGTGACCATAATCGCTTTGGGTTTGAAATCCTCAAGCAATGTAATTTGCTTTTCGGTCTGCCCCCCGCCCATCGGCACCACGCGCGCGCCCAGGCGCTCAATTCCGTAATGCGCGCCAAGGCCGCCCGTGAACAATCCGTAGCCATAGGCACAATGCACCAAATCGCCCGCCCGCACGCCGGAGGCGCGCAAGCTGCGCGCAACCAAATCGGCCCAAACATCAATATCGTGCCTTGTATAACCAACAACGGTCGATTTTCCGGTTGTTCCGGAGGAAGCATGAATGCGGATGATTTTCTCATCCGGTACGGCAAACATGCCGAAAGGATAGTGGTCGCGCAGGTCGCTTTTGGTGGTGAACGGAAATTTCGCCAGATCGGACAAATCCGTCACATCATCGGGATGCACGCCGGCCGCATCAAAGCGCTCGCGATACATGGCAACATTGTCATAGGCATGGCGCAATGACCATTTCAAACGCTCCAGTTGAAGTGCGCGAATCTCATCAATTGACGCGATTTCAATCGGGTCGAGATCCGATTTCTTTGGCGTTAAATCCTTCATCTTTGTCCGCTCCCTTTCCCGGTTCCCTTTATCCGTTCCCTTTATCCGTTCCAATTGGCTGATGCGATACAGCCGGAAACCTTGTTTGCGGCTGCCTATTGCCCCGGCTGATTTTGGACTATTTGTTGGTGCCCCGCGATTATCGGCCTTTAAAGCTTGGCGCGCGTTTTTCCAAAAATGCACTGACGCCTTCGGCGTAATCGGCGCTCTCGCCGCAACGGGTCATGAAATCGGCCTCTTTGTCGAGATGGGTCGGCAAATCATTATCCCACGAGCTCTGGATCGCTTCCTTGGTGAGGGCAAGGCCCAGCGTCGGCCCTTTGGCGAAGCCTTCAACCATGTCGCGTGCGGTTTGCATCAACTCCGCATCGTCAACCGATTTCCAGATGAGCCCCCAGCTTTCGGCTTTTTCCGCGCTCAGGGGCTCGGCGGTAAAGGCCAGTCCCTTGGCGCGCGCTTCGCCCAGCAAATGCGGCAGGTGCCAACTGCCGCCGGTATCGGGGATCAAGCCCACTTTGGAAAATGACTGGATAAATTTGGCGCTTTTGGCCGCCAGCACAATGTCACAGGCCAGCGCAATATTTGCGCCCGCGCCTGCGGCAACGCCGTTCACGGCGCACACAACCGGACAGGGCAGGTTGCGTATTTGTTTCACAAGCGGGGCATAAAAGGCGCGCACGGTTGCGCCAAGGTCGGGTGGCCCCTCCATTTTCGAAGGGTCGCGATCGCCCAAATCCTGGCCCGCGCAAAATCCGCGCCCCGCACCGGTCAACAATACGGCGCGCGCAGATGTGTCATGGGCTTTTTGCAGGCATTCACGAAGGGCCAGATGCATTTCATCGGTAAAACTGTTGAGCTGATCGGGCCGGTTCAGGGTAATCTCAAACCAACCGTCATGTTCAAGGCACTGGATTGTATCGCTCATGAATGTAGACTCCCTAAAATCGATTTGAATTAATCGTTACATAAGCCGACCAAGTGGTCAATTATTAAACAGAGAGCCAAAAAGGAGTTCCAAACGGCCCATGACGCCTGCCATCCACCATATTCTTGGGCAGGAACGCCCGCGCGTCTGGTCGTTTATTGTGACGATTTTCGGCGATTTGGCGCGCGAAGACAGCCGCTATATCAGTTCCCGAACGCTCAATCGGCTGACCGCGCAAATCGGGGTGAAACCGGAAGCCACGCGTGTGGCCCTGCATCGCCTGCGCAAAGAGGATTGGCTTGAAAGCGCAAAATTCGGGCGCGAAAGCCATTATCGCCTCACCGACAATGGGCGCGCGCTCAGCCGTGAGGCGGCCCCGCGCATTTATGGCGCCGCCTCGAATGAGGCATGGATGCTTGCTCTTTATGACCCGAATAAAATTGCGCCTGAGGGTTTGCGCATTTCTTCGGGCATAAGCTTGGTCGCATCGGAATGCGCCGGCGCGATGAACCTGGCGGTGACAGACCCGTTGCCCCTGTGGATGGTAGACCGATTGGTTCAGGGTGATGTCCAAAGCGCCATTCACAATCTGCATGCGCGTTTGGCAGGCTTTACCGCCGAACCGGATGCGGCCGAGCTTGACCGTGCGGTTTTGCGCCTGTCATTGGTGCATGAATGGCGGCGCATCATTCTGCGTGTTCCGGATGTTCCCGATCTCTTGTTTGAAAACGCATTTTCACTGGGGGAACTCAGGGGTGGCGTGCAGCGTTTATTGTCGGCGCTGTCGGATGTATCACTCGAACACATAATGGATTCTTGAATATTTCCGGCCTCGCGCACAACTTCGCGCGCAATGTCGGTTTTAATTGACCTGCCGCTCCTTGCCTTCCCAGAAGGGTGCCCGCAAATTGCGTTTCAACACTTTGCCCGCACCCGATAGCGGCAATGGGTCGGTGCGCAATTCGGTTGAACGTGGCAATTTGTAATTGGCAATCAGAGGGCGGCAATGCTCGATAATCTCATCCGTATTCGGTGCCATGCCTTCTTTCGGAACGATAATCGCATGCACCGCTTCGCCCCATTTGTCGTCCGGAATGCCGATAACGGCAACGGCGGAAACCGCGTCATGGGTGGAAATGGCGCTCTCGACTTCTGCTGAGAACACGTTTTCACCGCCGGTGACAATCATGTCTTTCATGCGGTCGGCGATGAAAATGAAGCCGTCATCATCCATATAGCCGCCATCGCCCGTATGCACCCAGCCATCCACCAGCGTGGCGGCGGTTTGCTCGTCCAGTTTCCAATAGCCCTGCATGGCACCCATGCTGCGGGCGCAAATTTCCCCGACATCGCCCCTTGCAACATTATTGCCGTCTTCATCGACGATTTTAACCTCCGTGCCCGGTACCGGACGCCCCGCCGAGCGCAATTTGGAATTATTGCCCCCCAGCACATGATATTCGGGCTGCAGTGTGGTCACAATCGGGGCCAGTTCGGTCTGGCCGTAACCCTGAATAATATTCAAATCCGGCAGGCGCTTGATAAGGTCGACCAATAGGCCTTCGGGCATGGGCGAGGCGCCATAGGTCAGATATTTCAGCGACGCCAGACGCGCCGGATCGAACTTGTCGGAGCCCAGCAACATGCCGATCATTGTCGGCACCATCAATGTATGTGTGACCCCGTGGGTTTCGACAGTGTCCAGCACGCCGTCAATATCAAACATCGGAATATAGACATGGGTCGCACCGACCGCTGTCAGTCCACCGCTGGCGCAACCATCGGCCAGATGAAACATGGGGCCCGTGTGCAGATAGCGGCTGTCGGGGCCTGCTTCGGTCATTTTCGACATGACCAGATTATTGTACCAAAGCGCGCGGTGCGGCAGCATCACGCCTTTTGGAAACCCCGTCGTGCCGCCCGTGTAATAAAGCCCTGCGAGATCTTCGCCGAAGCACATGGCGTCATCGCACAAACTGCCCTGTGCCACGAGGTCCTCATAAGCCAGCATGTCTTCGGGCACCTCGTCATCATCAAGGTAAATCACCGTTTTGAGCTTGGGGCATTCGGGGCGTATTTCATCGACCACGGGCGCAAAGGCTTTGTCCACGAACAATATTTCGGCCTCGGAATCGTTCAGCGAATAGGCATTCTCAACGGATGTCCAACGAATATTCATCGGCACCACGGCAGCACCGGCCCACCAGACGGCATGAAAATATTCGGTGTAACGGTCGGAATTGAGCGCCAGAATGGCTACCCGGTCGCCGGCCGATGCGCCCAGCTTGCGCAGGCTGTCGGCCAGCTTTGCCACGCGCTCACGATGTTCGTGCCAATTGCGCTTGCGTGTGCCCATAATCGTGGCAATGGCATTGGGCCGCGTATCCGCTGCCGCGCTCATAAATTGCGTAAGATTGGTCATTGTCTGCCCCCCATTTGCGCGCGAACCGAATATAAATTCGCGATCCAGATTATTTCCCTTAACCTCATAAATATTTTTCCAAAAGGCGGCGCCAAAGGCAAAGAAATAAACACTGTCGGGAGACCCCAAAAAAATCGGGCAACGCGGTGGCGGCAGGGAATATGCGCTCTAGGTGCGCAGGAGCATGCCGCCATCGACATTCAAATCATGACCGGTAACAAAACCGCTGTCATCGCTTGCCAGAAACAGCGCGCCGCGTGCGATATCGACAGGCTGTCCCAGCCGGCGCAGGGGAGATTTTTTCGCCCAGACATCGGCAATTTCATTATTTGCGAAACCCGCCGCCGTCATGCCGGTATGAATGGCACCGGGCAAAATGCAATTTGCGGTAATGCCAAATTTGCCCAGTTCCAGCGCCAGAGTGCGCGTATAGCCGGTGACGCCGGCCTTGGACGCGCTATAGGCGGCCAAGCCGTAATCGGTGTGTTGGGCCATCACCGAGGCCACATTGATAATGCGTCCGGCGGCGGCGTTTTTAAGATGCGGAATGGCCGCCTGACACAAGCGAAACGAGGCGGTGAGGTTCACGTCCAGCGTCTTCTGCCAGACTTCCGGGCCCATGTCTTCGGCCGGCGCATTTGTGCCAATGCCGGCATTATTCATTAAAATATCCAATTGCCCGAAGCGGGTGACCGCTTCGCCGACAATTGTGTCAGGGGCGTTTTCGTGCGTGATGTCCATCGCCAGACAGTCAATCCGGGCTGTCTCGGCATGATTGTCGTGCAGGCCCGCTTCATTCCGGTCAACGGCCAGCACATGCGCGCCCTCGGTTGCAAAAAGCTGCGCCGTGGCCGCGCCAATGCCCGACGCCGCGCCGGTTACAATCGCCACTTTGTTTTCAAGACGCATGGATACCCCCCCCCTTATTTATCGCGTGTCAGTGAATTTCATCCGGCGTGTCGGTCTCGTGCAAGGCCGCTTCCATCTCGGCGTCAAAATCATCCGGCGGCTCGACCGCAGGAATGGCATAAGTGCCGCCCAGCCAGCGGTGCAGGTCAATATCCGCACAGCGTTTGGAGCAAAAGGGCTTATGCGTCTCTTGCGGCGGTTCAACTTTGCAAATCGGGCATTTTCCCATAATAGCGCTCGTGCGTTTATTCATCCATTGCGGGGCGGATTTGTTGCAGGCTCTGGGCAAGCGTCATGCCGCCGCGTCGCCGCGTCATTTCCACCACGCTGAACTCCGACATCGGGCCGATGCGCACCGGCTGTTTGTCGCCGGTAAATCCTTCATCGAGTGCTTGCAAAACCGCTTCGCCGTCGCTGCTTTCGGTCATGTCGATGAAATCAATGGCGATCAGCCCGCCGAGACCGCGCAGCCGGATTTGCCGCGCAATGATTTGGGCGGCTTCCAAATTAACCGCGCGCGCCGGCGCGTCATGATTGCCCGAATTGACATCAATCGTCGTCATGGCTTGCGTGGTTTCAAACATCACCCAGCCGCCCGAAGGCAATTCCACGCGGGCGGATTGGGCCTCTTCGATATATTCGTCAATATTGTGCCGGTCGAACAAATATTCGTCATCGTCGGATTTTTCAATGCGGTCAACAAGATCGGGCGAATGCTGGCGGCAATAGGCTTGCGCGGCGCGAAACGCGGCTTCGCCTTCAATGCAAATAATTTCAGTGCTGCTGCGCACAAGGTCGCGCACGGCGCGCTCAACCGGGCCCAGATCTTCGTGCAAAAGGCTTGGCGGCTTGGCTTCCTCGGCCTGATCGATAAGGGCGTCCCATTGCGCGGCGACGCTCGCCATATCTGCGGCCAGTTCGTCGGCCTGCATCCCCACCGCGGCGGTGCGGATGACCCAGCCGGCCGGCCCGTCCATGCCTTCAACCTCAATGGGATCGGCGTTTTCACCGGCGATGATCTGGCCGGCAAGGTCGCCCAGACGCGTGCGCTCGGCCTCATCTTCAATGCTGCGCGACACGGCAATGCGGTTGCGACACGGCGCGATTACCACGGCGCGGCCCGGCAGGGTGACGTCAGCCGTTATTTGCGCGCCCTTGTCGCCGACCGGTGGCCGCGTGACCTGCACAAGCAATGTGTCGCCGCTTTGCACGCAATCTTCAATCGGGGTTTCGCGGTCGGCACCCGGCACCAGCGCCCGCGCCTCGCGCGCGCCCAGAAATCCGGCTCGGTCGAGGCCGATATTTACAAAAGCCGCCTGCAAATGCGGCACCACGCGCTCAACTTGGGCAAGATAGATGCGCCCGTTCAGCCGGTCGGCGGCGTCAGCCTGTTTTTGCCCCATCGGGGCGGCCTGAAACCCGACAAGCCTGCCGTCTTCAATTTGGGCAATCCGTGCGGTGGCGTCGCGCAAGCTGATCAAAACCTCATGACCCATTATTTTCTCCATCTTCCGTAACCGTAAAACCGACCCCCGACAACATGGCGACAGTTTCAAAAACTGGCAAGCCCACAATCGCCGAATACGACCCGACAATGCGCGTCACAAAACGCGCGGCCTTGCCCTGAATGGCATAGCCACCGGCCTTGCCCTGCCATTCGCCGGATGCCAGATAGGTTTCAATATCATGCGCATCAAGCGTTTTCATGCGCACGCGGCTCGTAACCAGACGCTTTGCCACACACGCACCCCCGCCAAACAGGCACACGCCCGTGCTGACGCGGTGCCCGCGGCCCGACAAAAGCGTGAGGTAGTCCTGCGCCGCCGCGCGTGTTTCGGTTTTCGGCAAAATGCGCCGCCCGACGCTGACAACCGTATCGGCGGCCAGCACCAGCATATTCGGCTCATTTGCAGTCTGCGCGGAAACATAAGCCGCTTTTTCAAAAGCAAGCCGCGCGGCGAGTTGGGCGGGCAATTCGCGGGGGTTCGGGGTTTCGTCAATATCGGCCGGAACAATCATATCGGGCACAATGCCAACTTGCGCCAACAAATCCTGCCGGCGTGGTGAGGCGCTTGCAAGGCATAGCCGCTTATTTGTAACGATAGGTGATCCGTCCTTTTGTGAGATCATAAGGTGTCATTTCTACCAGAACTTTATCGCCCGCCAGCACACGAATGCGGTTTTTACGCATTTTGCCCGCAGTATGGGCAATTACTTCGTGGTCGTTTTCGAGTTTTACCCGAAAAGTTGCGTTTGGCAGCAATTCGACAACGGTCGCGTTGAATTCCAGTAGCTCTTCTTTTGCCATATGTCTCACTCAGTTCCTGATGCCGGAGAATGGTCAGAATATGCAGAAAAATCAAGTCTTTTTGACCTATCCGCGCATTTGCAACACGCTGATCAGCGTGAACAGACGCCGCGCCGTATCGTCGTCAATATCGGCCTGACCGGAAAGCCGCGTCCGCAATGTCTCGGCTCCCTCATTATGCAAAACCCGCCGCGCCTGATCAATGGTCTCGATTTTATCGGGCGTGGCGCTGCGAATGGCATCGTAATAGCTCTCGCAGACCATGAAATAATCCCGAATATGGCGGCGAAACGGTGACATGGAAATATCAATAGTCTCCAGCGGGGCGTCGTCCGTATCGGCGATGTCAAACTGAATGCCGCGTTCGCTGAGCGACAGCTGCACCCTGAACGGGCCGGTTTTGCCGCTGACCAGACGGAAATGATTGCCTTCAATGAGGTCAAAAATGGCGACGCGGCGTTCGTGTTCAATGTCCGGATTGCGCGCGACCAATGCCGGGTCATCCAGCGAAATATGCACGATGCGATCGGCTGCCCCGGATTTGCCGGAGGCTTCGTCGCGCTCGTCGGCTGCGTCAGTCATTTTCGCCCGAACCGGCAGGGCGTTGGTTGAGCCTTATGGAAATTGAGCGGCCATGCGCGTGCAGGCCCTCCTCATCGGCCAGCCGCACGGCATCGGGGCCTATTTCGGCCAGCGACGCCGCATCACAGCGCACCAGCGAACTGCGTTTCATGAAATCCAGCACCGACAGCCCCGACGCATAGCGCGACGCGCGCGCGGTCGGCAGCACGTGATTGGGCCCGGCAATGTAATCGCCCACCGCTTCGGGCGTGTAGCGGCCCAGAAAAATAGCGCCCGCATGTCTGATATCGCGCGCCAGGGCCTCAGGGTCTTCGACGGCCAGTTCAAGATGTTCGGGTGCCAGCGCATTGACCAAATCGGCGGCCTGCGTCATCACATTTTCAACAATAATGACCGCGCCGAAATTTCCCCAACTGTTGCGGGCAATATCGGCGCGCGGCAATTCGTCCAGCAAGGCAGTAACGGCCGCGATGACCGCCTCGGCAAATTCGGCGCTGTCGCAAATCAGCACGGATTGGGCGACATCATCATGCTCGGCCTGCGACATTAAATCGGCGGCAATCCAGGCCGGGTCATTATCGGCATCGGCGACCACCAAAATCTCGGACGGCCCGGCCATCATGTCGATGCCGACCTGCCCGAATACCTGTTTTTTGGCCGCTGCCACATAGGCATTGCCGGGCCCGACAATCACATCCACCGGCGCGACCGTCGCCGTGCCATAGGCCAGGGCCGCAATCGCCTGCGCCCCGCCAATGCGGAATATTTCATTGACGCCGGCATATTTTGCCGCCGCCAGAACCAGCGGATTTATAACCCCGTCAGGGGCGGGCACCACCATGGCCACCCGCGCAACACCGGCCACGCGCGCGGGAATGGCGTTCATCAGCACGGATGAAGGATAATTTGCCAGCCCGCCCGGAACATAGAGACCCGCTGCATCGACCGGCGTCCAGCGATGGCCCAGTTCAACCCCGACCGCATCGGTAAAGCGGCTGTCTTCGGGCTTTTGCCGCGCGTGATAATCGGCAATGCGAGCGGCGGCATTTTCAAGCGCCGCGCGCGTTTCCGGCGCGCAAGCTTTTTCAGCCGCGTCGATTTCCGCCGCGCTCACGCGCATGTCGGTTTGGCCGAGGTCGAGCCGGTCGAATTTTTTCGTATAGGCGTGCAGTGCGTCATCGCCTTCGGCGCGCACGGCATCAATGATTGCGCTCACATCGGCATGCACGTCGGCGTCCTGCTCCCGCTTCATTGATTGCAGGGCGGCAAAACGGTCGGAAAAATCCGTATCCGCAGAATTCAGGATCATTTTGCACGTCATCTAACGGCTCCTGCTACGCGTTTGCATCATGAGCCGGGCGGCGTGTTGCGGCCCATGGCTCGGTTATATCTTCCAATATGGCTTCGCAAGCTTCTACCGCCAAGCGTATTTCGCCGCCACCGGAAAAAATAATCGATACCGTGCCCGCCGGTGCGTCGCCCGCTTCGAACCGCAATGCCAAAAGCGACAATACGCCATCGGGCTGGTCGGTGCGAATATTGCGCCGCTGCGCGCTTAAAATGCCGCCAATTTGCAGCGCAGCGCGCACGCGCAAGGATTTGCTTTCGGGCAATTCCCAGCAAAAGCGGTTCATCACCAGCACAAGGCGGCGCCGGTCGTCCAGAAAGGCCATATCGCCGGTTTGCAAAACCGCATCCTGTATATGCGCCGACATGATGTCCATGTCATCTGCCGTTCTGCCAAAAAGTTTGAGCGGTTTATGCGTCATGCTTTTTCCCGCCAGATTTTGGCGCCGCAGGCCGACAATTTCTCTTCGATGCGTTCATAGCCGCGGTCGAGGTGATAGACACGGTTGATGGTTGTCGTACCTTGCGCCGCCAGCCCGGCGATCACCAGCGTCACGGAAGCACGCAAATCGGTCGCCATGACGGGCGCGCCGTAAAGTGCGTCGACGCCTGTGACAATGGCCGTGTCGCCTTCCAGCGAAATATCGGCACCCAGACGCACCAGTTCCTGCACATGCATGAAGCGATTTTCAAAAATTGTCTCGCGAATGCGGCTGACACCATTGGCGCGGCACATGAGCCCCATAAACGGGGCCTGCAAGTCGGTGGCAAAGCCGGGATAGGGCTCGGTGGTGACGGGCGTGGCATTGGGCCGCCCTTGCGGGGCGGAAACGCGCAAAGCGGGTTGCGTGTCGGTGCCGTTTTCGGTCACCTGCACACCGGCCAGACGCATGGCCGGCAATAAAGCGCCCAGCTCTTCGCCGGTAATGCCCGTAAGGTCGACAGACCCGCCGCTTGCGGCCACCGCCAGCGCATAAGCGCCGGCCTCAATGCGGTCGCGCGATACGGCGTGGTCGGCCCCGCCCAATTGCCCGACGCCGGTAATGCGCAAGGTGCGCGTGCCCAGCCCGTCAATCTGCGCGCCCATTTGTTGCAAACAGCGCCCGACATCGACAATCTCCGGCTCGGAAGCGGCATTGGTGATTGTGGTTGTGCCCTCGGCCAGCGTTGCCGCCATCATCAGAACATGGGTTGCGCCCACCGAAACAAAGGGCAGGTCAATGCGCGCACCCTTCAGGCCGCCGGGCGCCGCGGCAATGACATAGCCGCCCTCAACGGCAATATCCGCGCCCATTTTCGCAAGCCCTGTGAGATAAAGGTCAACCGGACGCGTGCCAATGGCGCAGCCGCCGGGCAGCGAAACCTCGGCCTTTCGTGCGCGCGCCAGCAATGGGCCCAGCACCCAGAAACTTGCACGCATTTTCGACACCAACTCATAAGGCGCGCGAACGCTTGTCAGATAATGGGCATGCACGCGCACCCCTTCGCCGGGGCCATTGCCGAATTCTTCAACTTCCGCCCCCAATTCACGCAACACGCCGGCCAGCGTGCGCGTGTCGGCAAGGCGTGGCGTGCCGCGCAAAATAACCGGCCGGTCGGTCAAAAGGCCGGCGACCATGAGCGGCAAAACCGCGTTTTTGGAGCCTGAAATCGCCAATGTGCCTTGCAGCGGCGTACCGCCCTCAATGAGAATGCGATCCATATCAGCCATTGCCTCCCGCATCGGGCTTTTTGGGGGTACCGGATGATTTGCGGCGGCGCAAATTGGCGCGCAAGGCTTCGGCCAGCTTTTGCCGGCGTGCCTCGCGGGTTTGCTCGCGGGTTGGGGTATTTGACGATTTGTTCATTCTATCTGTTTGCCGCCCTTCATGGGCACGGTCAAGCCTCTTCATGGGGCCATGCGCATGCGGGTCACTCGCCCAATTTGTCGTGCCGCGAAACGACACCGTGCCGCGGCCAGTCCGGGCGCAAAAATATCTCCCGCGCGCCGCATTTCGAGCATTTGAAACGTTGGCTCAGGCTCTGCAGGGAGGCATCGCCGAAGCGTTCCAGCAGGGGCGCGACGGCGACAATGCGGTGGTGGCTGCATTTTTCGCACCACACCCACAAATCGAGCTTGCGCGCCGCCAGCCATGACAGACGCGCGGGCTCCGGCACCGCATTGTCTTCATCATTTTTCCGATCATCACCCGACACGCAAAACAAGCTTTCAAACGCAATAAATTAAGAACAAAACAGAAACACACTACGTATCGACACGCTGAGGGTCAAGCCGCGCCTGCTGCCCGCCACCTCCCGCGCCCGTGCTCTGCTGCGCGCTTGATTTCCGACACAATACTTGCCATAAAATCGCGACACGCTGCCGTAGCTCAGAGGTAGAGCACTCCCTTGGTAAGGGAGAGGTCGAGAGTTCAATTCTCTCCGGCAGCACCATTCGGAAGGCAGGATGGGTAGTGATGCAACACAAAGACCGATTTGACAGCCTGTCCGAGCTTTTCAACGAAGCCATTATCATCGTTGACCGGACGGGGGTTGTAGAGCGTTCAAACGCCAAGGCGTTTGAGTTGCTGGGCGCGCATATCGCGCACCGCCCGCTCGACAATTTTTTGCGCCACCCCGATTTTCAGGATGCGCTGGACGCAGCCTCAACGAGCGGAAAAACAACCGATCTCAATTACACCCGCATGGGGCAGGTGCGCCGCGATTTCAAAATCCGCATCGCGCCCTTTGAGGACGGTCAAATCATTCTGATTATTTTTGACATCACAATGGAGCTTTCGGTCGAACGCATCCAGTCGGAATTTGTTGCCAATGTCAGCCATGAATTGCGCTCGCCGCTCACCGCGCTGACGGGCTTTATCGAAACGCTACAGACATCCGCCAAAGAAGATGTCGCGGCGCGCGAAAAGTTTTTGGGCATTATGCAGAGCGAGGCCGACCGTATGCAGCGCCTGATCGACGGTCTTTTGTCGCTGTCCAGGGTCGAGGCCGAAGAGCACCGCCCGCCGCGCGATGCGCTGGATTTGATAAAAGTGGTTGAAGATGCGATTGCCGCTTTGCGCTTTCGTGCCACCGGCAGTGATATGGAAATCGTCGTTTATAATGACTGGCCGGAAGTGGATGGCGTGCCGGTGGTCAATGGTGCCGCAGATGAATTGTCCGAAGTGATTCACAATCTCATTGATAACGCCATAAAATACGGCCATGACGGGTCTGAAATCGCCGTGCGCATCTCAACCGGACGCGGTGTAGACCAGAAATTCCGCCCCGATCTGGTGCGTGTTCAGATTATCAATCAGGGCGACACGATTGGCGAAGAGCATTTGTCCCGCCTGACGGAGCGATTCTATCGGGTCGACAAGGGGCGGTCGCGCAATATGGGCGGTTCGGGCCTCGGTTTGGCCATTGTGAAGCATATTGTCAACAGACATCGCGGCCGATTGCGGATAACCAGCAATGACGGCGAAACCTGTTTTTCCATTACTTTACCGTGTGTTATGCGAAGTTGAGTATCCCGTTTCCGAAGCCGGTCGCGGCCGGCAAAAATATCGGCGCGCCGTGTCACAAAACTGTAACATTCGTGTAACAAAACGGACGAGAAGTCGGGCCAGTTTCTGCGAACCGGGGTCGGAAGGGCTTCGGGTCTTTCGATGTAATTTTTCGGTGGAGACGAAAATGTTTAACTCAAAATTTATCACAGGCGCTTTGGCAGCTATTGCCATGACAGGCGCCGCCCAGGCCCGCGATCAAATTGAGATTGTCGGTTCCTCAACGGTGTTTCCGTTTGCGACAACTGTTGCCGAGCAATTCGGTCGCACAAGCAAATTTAAAACGCCGGTTATCGAATCAACCGGTTCCGGTGGCGGCATGAAGCTGTTTTGCGCCGGCATTGGTCTGGAGCATCCCGATATCACCAACGCGTCGCGTCGGATTAAGGAAAAAGAGTTTAAAAAATGCCAGGCCAATGGCATTGACCTGACGGAAGTTGTTATCGGTTTCGACGGTATCGTGCTTGCAAATGCCAAAGGTGCCCCACAACTGAAACTCACGCTGGAGCAAATCTATCTGGCAACCGCCAAAAAAGTTCCCGATCCGAATACTCCGTGCCAGTCCGATTGGTGTGAGCCGGTGAAAAATCCGTATCAGAAGTGGAGCGATATCGACGCTTCCCTGCCTGCCAAGAAAATTGAAATTCTTGGCCCGCCGCCGACCTCCGGCACACGCGATGCGTTTCAGGAACTGGCCATGAGCGGTGGTTCAAAAGCCTATCCGCATATGAAAAAGCTGAAAAAAACAGACAAGAAAATGTGGAAAAAACTGACGCGCACCGTGCGTGATGACGGCGCGTGGATCGATGCCGGTGAAAACGACAATCTGATGGTGTCGAAACTGGTTGCCAATCCGGATGCTGTTGGCGTTTTCGGCTACAGCTTCCTCGACCAGAACTCCGACAAAATCAAAGGCGCCGTGGTGAATGGTATTAAGCCGACTTTCGAGAATATTGCCGACGGCAAATACAAAATCTCGCGGTCGCTGTTTTTCTACGTCAAGCACGCCCATGTCGGCACGGTTCCCGGCATTCAGGAATTTGTGGCTGAATTCACCGGTGAAAAAGCGTTTGGTGAAGAAGGCTATCTGGTTCCCAAAGGGCTGATCCCGCTGCCGTCAACACAGCGTGCAACGCAACGCAAAAATGCTTCGTCGTTGACGAAGCTGGCTCTTTAACATGGTGTTGAAGAGATAAATTTCGGTGGGCCGGCTCAAAAGGGCCGGCCCATTTTTTGGAGATGAGACGTGTCCCTGACATTTTTGTCCGTTTTGATCATTATATTGGGCGCCTACTCATTTCTTTTCGGTCGACGCCGCGTGCGTCATCTCACCGCTCAAACGGACGTCAAACAGCATTCTCTGGACGGCTATCACGGTGCCTTTGTTATGGCTTGCGCGATATTGCCGGCTTTCAGTTTCGCGGTTCTCTGGTCGGGCTTTGCGCCGCTGGTCATTGAAAATTGGCTGTATGAATTTATTGCCGACAGCTCCGGCGCGCTTACCAATGGCGAGATTAATGTTCTGATTGCCAAGGCAAAAGCCCTGCATGCGGGGGTTATCAATGCGCGCTTTGTCGGGCCCGAAACGGTGGAAGCCGCCGCTTATTTCGGCGGGCTTTTGGAAACCTCTTCCTATTTGCGCGCCTTTGGCACGCTGGCGCTGGCCCTGACCGGCTTTTATTTTTCACAGAAATTAATCGCCCCCAGATTTGCGGTTCGGCAAAAGGTCGAAAGCATCGCCATCTGGGTCATGATCGGGGCGTCGGGCGTTGCCATTCTGACGACCATTGGCATTGTGTTTTCGCTGATTTTCGAAACTTTCATGTTTTTCCAGCAAGTGCCGGTGCTGGATTTTCTGTTCGGCCTGCACTGGTCGCCGCAAATCGCCATTCGTGAAGACCAGGCGGCCAATCCGGGCGAGTTTGGCGCGATACCGCTGTTTGCGGGCACGCTTCTCATCACCTTCATCGCCATGATTGTGGCCGTGCCGGTTGGCCTGATGGCGGCTGTCTATCTTTCCGAATATGCAAGCACCGGATTGCGCAATATTGCCAAACCGACCATTGAGGTTCTGGCAGGCATTCCGACCGTGGTTTACGGGTTTTTCGCCGCGCTGGTGGTGGCCCCGCTTCTGCGCAATAGCGGCGCGGATATTGGGCTTACCCTGTCTTCGGAATCGGCGCTGGCCGCCGGTCTCGTTATGGGCACCATGCTGATACCGTTTATTTCCTCGCTGTCGGATGATGTCATCAATGCTGTGCCCCAAACTTTGCGCGACGGCGCATCGGCGCTGGGGGCGACGAAATCCGAAACCATCAAACAAGTTGTGTTGCCGGCCGCGCTGCCGGGTATTGTCAGCGCCATATTGCTTGCTATTTCGCGCGCCATTGGCGAGACAATGATTGTCGTTATGGCCGCCGGCATTGCCGCCAATCTGACGGCCAACCCGTTTGAAAGCGTGACCACGGTTACGGTGCAGATTGTGGTTTTGCTGATCGGTGATCAGGAATTTGACAGCGCCAAAACACTGGCCGCTTTTGCGCTGGGGCTCGTCCTCTTCTTCATCACGCTGATACTCAATGTTGTGGCATTGCGAATCGTAAATAAATACAGAGAGCAATATGACTGATACGTCCACCAGCATGTCGGTTTCTGCCGCACCCAAAGACCCCGAAAAGGCGGCGCGCCTCAAAGCCAGATACAGGGCGGAAAGGCGCTTCAGATTTTATGGCCGCGCGGCCATTGCCATTGCTGCGGGCATTTTGATTTTTCTGCTGTCATCGATTGTTTACAATTCAATTCCGGCGTTTACGCAAAATTTTGTCGAGCTGGATATTGAGCTTGCCCAGGACATTATCGACCCGAATTTCTCCAATGATGCCGAAACCATCTACAGGGCGGACTGGCAGGGATTGATCAAAACCTCCTTGCGCCGCGAGTTTCCGGAAGTGAATGCGCGCGCCGACAAGCGCGAATTATACGACCTTGTTTCATCCGGTGCGGGCGACTGGGTGCGCGATTTCGTACTCGACAATCCCCAAGCCATTGGCAGCGTGGTGCGCCTTGCAGTGCCGACATCGGATGATATCGACCTGCTGATCAAGGGGCTGATTGACCGAAATTTGCCCGAAAGCGACCGGCTGGTATCCGATAAGGAGCTTGGCTGGCTCGACCATTACACCGCGCAAGGCCGCGTTCACACGCAATTTGCCTGGGTGCTGTTTACCTCCGGCGACAGCCGCGAGCCGGAAATGGCGGGGCTGAGCGGGGCTTTTGTCGGCTCATTGCTGACCATTTTGGTGACGCTGGCGGTCAGCTTTCCCATCGGCGTTATGGCGGCGATATATCTGGAAGAGCTGGCCCCGAAAAACCGCATCACCGGCATTATCGAGGTCAATATCAACAATCTCGCCGCCGTGCCGTCGATTGTTTTCGGGCTGCTGGGTCTGGCCGTATTTATCAGCTTTTTCCAAATGCCGCGTTCGGCGCCGCTGGTCGGCGGGCTGGTTTTGTCGCTGATGACGCTGCCGACCATCATTATTGCAACGCGCGCCTCGCTCGCTTCAATCCCGCCCTCAATCCGCGAGGCCGCGCTGGGGGTCGGGGCGTCGCGCCTGCAGGTTATTTTCCATCATGTATTGCCGCTGGCCATGCCGGGCATTTTGACCGGCACGATTATCGGGCTGGCCCAAGCCGCCGGAGAAACCGCACCGCTTTTGATGATCGGCATGATGGCGTTCATCGTCGATACGCCGACCGACATCACGTCCAAGGCGACCGTTTTGCCGGCGCAAATTTACATGTGGGCGAATAATCCTGAACGGGCGTTTTTGCCCAAAACCAGCGCGGCAATCGTCGTGTTGTTGCTGTTTTTGCTGTCGGTTAATGCCACCGCAATCTATTTCCGTAAAAAATTTGAGAAACGGTGGTGAGAATGATTCACGAAACTGAAAACAAAATTCAATCCTCCGGCGTTCAGGTCTATTACGGCGACACCCGCGCCCTGCACGGCATTGATTTGAATATTGGGGCCAATGAAGTCACGGCCTTGATCGGCCCGTCGGGGTGCGGAAAATCGACCTTTCTAAGGTGCATCAATCGCATGAATGATGTGATTGACGGATGCCGCGTCGAAGGCTCGGTGTTCATTGACGGCGAAAATATTTACGCCGACCATATGGATGTTGTGGAATTGCGCGCGCGGGTCGGCATGGTGTTTCAAAAGCCCAATCCGTTTCCAAAGTCGATTTATGATAATGTGGCTTATGGGCCGCGCATTCACGGGCTGGCACCGACCAAGGAAGCGCTCGACCACATGGTCGAGACCAGCCTGAAGCGCGCCGGCCTGTGGCAGGAAGTGCATGACCGGCTCGGCGACAGCGGTTCGGGTCTGTCGGGCGGCCAGCAACAGCGTCTGTGCATTGCGCGCGCCATTGCGGTCAATCCGGAAGTTGTGCTGATGGATGAGCCGTGCTCGGCTCTGGATCCGATTGCCACGGCCGTTATTGAGGAGCTTATTGAAGAATTGAAATCGGAATATACGATTGTCATTGTCACACATTCAATGCAACAAGCTTCGCGTGTTTCGCAGAAGACAGCCTATTTTCATTTGGGCAATGTTGTGGAGTTTGGCGATACCAAGCAGATATTCTCCAACCCCAAAAACTCGCAGACCGAAGCCTATATTTCAGGAAGGATAGGGTAGATTATGGCATCTGGGCATATTGTCGCTTCTTTTGACGAAGATCTTGCGGAACTGAACACGATGCTCGCGCGCCTTGGCGGACTGGCCGAAAAACAGTTCGCCGATGCGATGGACGCGCTTGAACGTCGTGACATTCAAAACATTGACGAGATTATCGCGCGCGATGCGGAGCTCGACGAAATGGAATTTAACCTCAATGAGCGCGGCATTGAGATAATTGCCTTGCGCGCGCCGGTCGCGCGGGATTTGCGGCGCGTTATCGTAACCCTCAAAGTGGCGGCGGTGCTGGAACGCATTGGCGATTATGCAAAAAATGTCGCCAAGCGCAGTCGCGTCATCATCGAGCATGAAAACAGCAAAAGCGACAATGTCAGTCTGGCGCGTATGGCCGGGCTGGTTCAGCAAATGCTCAATCAGGTTCTGGATGCCTATGTTTCGGGGGATGCTGATTTGGCAATGGATGTGCGCGACCGCGATATGGAAGTTGACCGTCTGCACACAAGCCTGTTCGGTGAAATGCTGGCGCGCATGTCGGAAAATCCGGAGCAGGTTTCCGCCGGCTCGCATTTGCTTTTCATCGCCAAAAACATTGAACGCATCGGCGACCATACAACAGGGATTGCCGAACAAATCTTCTTCCTCAAAAACGGTCGATACCCCAGTGACGAGCGTCCCAAGGCCGACAAGTCGAGTGTGAGTGCACTGAAACAGAGCTGAACAATCGGAGGTACCAAATGGCAGCCAAGATTCTTCTGGTAGATGACGAACCGGCTCAATTGGAGCTGTTGCGCTACAATCTTGAAAAAGCCGGTTTCGAGACCATTCAGGCGGAAAACGGGCGCGACGCCATTTTGCTGACGGAAGAACACGAGCCCGATTTGGTGGTGCTTGACTGGATGATGCCGGAAGCTTCCGGCATTGATGTGTGCCGCGAATTGCGCGCGCGCGCCGAAACGCGCCTGCTGCCGATCCTGATGGTGAGTGCGCGCGGGGAAGAGGGCGACCGCTCGCTTGGGCTGGATTCGGGGGCCGATGATTATGTCTCCAAGCCGTTTTCGCCGCGCGAATTGGTGGCACGCGTGAAGGCGCTGCTGCGTCGGGCGCGCCCGTCTTTATTGCAGGATGTTCTGGAGTTTCACGGGTTGACGCTTAATCCGGAGACCATGCGGGTCGAGCGCGACGGCGATCTCATTCATCTGGGCGCGAAAGAATTTCGCCTGCTCAGTGTTTTGATCGAGCGTCCGGAGCGCGTTTTCAGCCGCGAACAATTGCTGGATATGGTTTGGGGTCATGGCGTATATGTGGAAGAACGTACGGTCGATGTGCATATGAGCCGCCTGCGCCGCGCGCTTAACCGGCGCGCCAATGGTGCCAAGAACAGGCCGGACATTATTCGCACCGTGCGCGGGACGGGATATTCGCTGAGCCGTCCGGTGACATGACACGTCAAACGCCAAGGGAGAAGGCCTATGACCAAAACCGTTGACTTTATTTTCGACTTCGCAAGCCCAAACGCCTATCTGGTGCATAACGCCATTCCGGAGATTGAGGCGCGCACCGGCGCGACATTCATTTACAAGCCGTGCCTTTTGGGGGGCATATTCAAATTGACCAATAATCAGGCGCCGATGATCGCCTTTGGCGATATTCCGTCAAAAATGGCCTATGACGGCATTGAGATGCAGCGTTTTATCGCGCGTCACAATCTGACGAAATTTCAGATGAACCCGCATTTCCCGATTATTACGCTCCAGCTTATGCGCGCGGCAACAGCGGCTGAAGCCGACGGCTATTTGATGGAGTTCATCAATGCCATGCTGCCTTGCGTTTGGGAAAAGGGTTTGAAAATGGATGACCCGGACGTCATTCGCACAGCCTTTGGCGAGGCCGGCTTTGATGCCGATAAATTATTTGAGCAAATGGCCAGTGATGAGATTAAGGCGCGCCTTGCCGCCAATACACAAAAGGCCGTCGACCGCGGGGCGTTCGGCATTCCGACATTTTTTGTCGGCGAGGAAATTTTCTTCGGCAAAGAACGCCTCGGCCAGATCGAGGAACTTCTGCAAGCCTAGCTGATCGGCGAGCCTTCAATGGTGATGCGGTGCATTTCGCGCCGCGTGCCGTGATAATCGTTCAGCGCATAATGCCATGTGCAACGATTGTCCCAAAAGGCGATGGAGCCCGGTGCCCATTGAAAGCGGGTGGTGTGTTCCAATTGCACCGCATGGGCATATAAATAATCCAGCAGCGGTTTGCTTTCTGTCGTCGTCCAGCCGTCAAAACGCAGCGTAAAGCCCGGATTGACATAAAGCGCCTTGCGCCCGCTTTCGGGGTGGGTGATGACCACCGGATGCACGGCATCCTGGGTGGCATCTTCGGGGTTTGAGAACCGGTCCTTCATCGTGTCGCGATAGCTCGACTGTTCGCCGAAAATATGCCGGCTGGAATGCACGGCTTTCATGCCTTCCAATGTCTGCTTCAACCCATCCGACAAAGTGTCATAGGCCGTATACATGCAGGCAAAAAGCGTGTCGCCGCCCACGGGCGGTGTTTCGCGCGCAATCAGAATTGACCCCATGGCGGGCACATGGTCATAGGAATGATCGGTGTGCCAGCCGCCGCCAATATTCGTGGTCTGGTCGGGCTCCTTGGTGACCGTCGCGATTTGGTCATAACCGTCAAGGCGCGGGAAAAACCGGTTGATGTTAATCGCACCCCAGCGTTCGGCAAAAGCGATATGCTCGTCCGGCGTGATGTCCTGATCGCGCAGGAAGATGAGCCCGTGCTCAACAAAGGCCGCGCGCAATTCGTCAAATGTTCCGGCATCTATTCCGTTTTTAATGTCGACATTATGAACTTCGACACCGACGCCACCGGACACCGGCACAACTTCAATTTGTCCCATAAGCCCCTCCAAAATAACAGTTTGAGACTAGGCCAAATCCGGCCCGTATTTCAAGCCCGTAAACGACGTCCGCGCCTCGCCGGGAACATGGAGATTGTATTATTTGGCGACATAATTTCTGGCGCAATCTCAAGGTCAACATCGCCGGACAAGATCAGCATCAGGGCGTTCGACTTATCTCTAGTGAGTTGGAAAGCTATAAAAAATTGTCCATCAAGCCATTAATAAAACTGTGTAATTTGAATAAGCAATTGTAAATGTACTAAATACGTAGCAATTGCCTTCTAATTCTTGTATTTGCTAAGTTATTGGCGTTTGGGCCTTCGCGCCATGGCGCGTTTTGTATTAGAGGGGAGTTCCTATGAGTATTCGCGCCAAAAGTGAAAAAGGTTTTAGTTTTATCGAGCTTCTTGTTGTCGTTGCTGTCATAGGTGTTCTGGCCTCCGTTATTGTGGTCGGTTACCAAGGTTACATCGAAAGCGCTAAAAAATCGGCTACAGAAGCAAACGCCAAAGCTGTTCAAAATTGGGTTTTGAACACAGGCATAGTTCGCGCCGCTGGTATAGACGCTGACCCGACATCGTGCAATGCCAGCGAAGCTAATACCGAAGCCACCATTCAGGCTTGTCTCGCTTCTATTGGCAGTGTGGATGGTCCGTTCGCAAGCTTTGAAAATCCTTACGACCCAAGTCGGACTGGCGACACAACCATTCGCGGTCAGTTGTCAAGCTCGACCATCTCCACCGGAGTTACAGAGTGCACAGAGATAGACGCTGGTGCTGAAGCCGGCGACGTGCTTGTTTCTGTCAGTGGAACCCTGATCCAGACGCATTATTGTGTCCCGTCAGAAGACTCGAACGTACTTTTGACAGAAATTGATTGGGATGTTGATTGGGACTAATCTCAATTCTTACGGCTTGAATAAATTGGAAGACTGTCGTCAGGCCGCCTTCTTGCTTTCTCAGAGGGCGTGTAACTGGACAGGTAATTTGTTACCATTATCAGGTTTATGCTTAGCGTTCACGAGAGCCCAAACTGTCCGACCTACTCCAATATGCTCTGCTTGCTGTAACCGGGTTTTGCCTCGGAATTTTCGTCAATGCCGTGGCTTCGAGGTATATTCCGGACGCCCAATCGGTCTACATAGCGTCAAGATGCTTTCCCCGTAAACGAGGCTTGCGTTCTATTAAAAACCTGCTGTTTATTGGTCAGATAGACCCGGGCGAGTGCCATACGCGCGAAAGCCAGCGTTTGCGGTCGCTTTATTGGCGGGTGCAATTCGCGCTGGGTGCCCTTTTGCCGCTGGCCTTCTGGCGGCTCGGTGCGGATAACTTTCCAGCAGCGGTGTCCCTGATTGTTCTGCTCAGTTTCATTTTTCTTACAGATTTGGAAGCTTTCATCATTCCAGACCATGGCAGTCTTGGTGGAACGATAATTGGGCTGATGTTTGCCGTGTTGGAAATTCCCGGACTGCCCAATTTGCGACAGGCGCTGCTGGGAGGGCTTTGCGGGTTCGCGCTTATCTTTAGCATTAATGCGCTTTATCATTTGTGGCGCGGTCGAGATGGCATGGGCTTCGGAGACGTTAAATTGATGGCAATGCTTGGAGTTTGGCTTGGGCCGGAAAGCTTGTTGCCGATATTATTTGTTGCGAGTATGGCCGGTGTGGTTTTTGGCTGTGCTATGACTTTGGCAGGAGCGAAGCATCACGGTTTGGGACTGGTGAAAGTACCTTTTGGATGTTTCCTAACTATGGCGAGCATAGCGTGGCTACTATTCATACGTTTTTAAGTAAATACTGGTGGGGCATTTTTACGCCACCTGTTTAGCGAACAGTTGTATATTTAAAAAAAGTTACAGATTCGCAAAATTCAGCACAGGAGCGCACAGACGCCAATGAGTTCAGTACGCACGGTAGAGGATTATAAAAACGCCATTCGCGTTCTTCTCCATGATGCCGAAGAACAGGTGGGAGAGGCGGTTTCCGCTCGCGACGTTGAAAGTGATACCGACATTTCCGACCGCGATATGGATCAATATCTCAAAGGTTTGGATTTACTGATCACCGAAGAAGCGACCGTTGCGTTGCGTGCCGAATTTTTGCGCTATTCCAGCGTGTTTGACACGGACAGGTCGCGCGAGACGATCCGTCAGGCAGTGGCTGAAATTACCAAGCCGCTGATTGAGGAATGGATCAATCGCAATATGGCGACAATCGCAAGGGAAGTTATCAGCGAAGCGATCGGGCAAATATCCCGCGTTCGCGCGACGGGGCTTCACACTCCAACCAAATAGGTGGTGCCTTCCCAGTGAGCAAATCAGTGTTGCGCTTTTCAACGACCGAAACGATCGCGAAAGGATGGTTGGCACTGCGTGTCAGCTTTTGCCTGCTTCAGAGACCTTCGGATGCATATTCACGCGCCTTCAGAAGATAAACTTCCGGTGCAATAAGACCCGCCTGAAAAAGTTCGCGCAAAGCGCGCATTTTGCGTTCCACCTCCGCAAGGTGCTCAATCTCGTCAATTACGCCCGCCTCGTCCATCTCCCGCGCCATTGTGAGGGAGGCCTCGGCCTTGCCGCTGTCAGCCATTTCATCTGTCGCCGCCGTCGCGGTTGCAAGTGCGGCCTGACTGTCGCCGACGAGATCCGCCACCGCGCTGGCAATGGCGTCCGGAGTTACCTCTCTGGCTTCCACATCAGTCCCCCTATCAGTTCCGATATCGGTTTCCGGCTCAATATTGGTTTGGGGTTCACCACCGGCAAGCGGTTCTGCGTCTGTTGCGGCATCCGCTTCGGCGGGTGCGGCCTCTTTGCGTGCCATCCAGCTATTGCCGAACAGGGCAAAGCGGCCCGGCTTGGCCTCGCTGCCTTGGCGCGGTATCGAAATCTCATCATCGCCGGAACCGGTATCGGCCTCATCCGTCATGGGCGTGGCATCGGGCTCGGCTTCAGCCATTGAGGGGTCTGCCGCAAAATTGGGGGCAATCAGAGAGGGATCGGCATCGGTCTCGTTAATTTCGATGGAAAAAGCATGTTCGGGGGCCAGCTTGCCCACCGTATCGTTGCCATCCAATTCGCGGGTCATTTCAATGGTCAGGTCGGCATTTTCATCCGCCGGCCTCGGCGTGTCCAAATCGGGCATATGCGTTGCTTCGCTCAGCAGCGCGGGCTCATTCAGAGATGCGGAAATGTCCAAATTCGGTGTTTTTTCGTCCATTGATATGTCAATCTCCGTAGGGTTTTTGACAAGCATATCGTCGCTTTGCGCGTCTTGCCGCCGCTGCCGCCGCAGGACAACCATGACGATAAGAAGCAGAAAAATGGCCGCCAAAGTGGCACCGATCACCGGCCCGTCATTTTTCATCATCCGTAAAATGATGTTGATCGTGTTTTCCATAGCGAACGCTATATTAGCTTAAATCAAAGTGATTCCCCATGATAATTCAACACGACATTTCATATTTCGACAGTCTGGAAATCGCGTGCGGCAAAGGCGTTGGCGAATAATGCGCGCGCCGCGCGGTCAATATCCAGCAAAGCGGCATCACTGCGCCGGGGGTCGTGGTGAAATATCGCAAAATTCTTCACCGCCGCGGCTTGCGCCAGCAACAGCACAACGCCTGCCAGCAATATGAACACCGGCACCAGATAGACAAGGCGGTGCCGCAAGTTGAAACACGCGAACACTTGGGGCCTACTATCCAACCAAACCCGAACCAGCCTATCATGGCGGGGTTGGCCGTATGGCCACAAAGCCGATCATGCCGGCTTGCGCGCTTCACTTTTTGCGGCGTGTGACATTTGGAATATGCGCGGGCGAGACATTCACGCGCGAAACGCTGAAAGCCTTGCTGTAGGCGGGCTCGAACAGGCGCACATGGGGCCGCTTGAAAAACGGAATAAGCACCATGCCGGCAACAAAGCCGCCAATATGTGCCACATAGGCCACATTGGAGCCGACCTGACCCAAATTGGTAAATTGCAGGACAATCCAGCCGCCAAGCACGAGAAAAGCCGGCACATTCATCACCCTGAAAAAAATCAGAATGCCGACAATGCAGCGAATATTGGCGCGCGGATGCAGCAGCAGATAAGCCCCCAGCACCCCGGCAATGGCACCGCTGGCCCCGACCATGGGCACCGGCGATGACGGGTCTGTCAGCGCTTGGGCAAAGGCTGCGCACACCCCGCACAAAAGATAGAAAACAATGAAGCGGCCCCGCCCGATACTGTCCTCGACATTATCGGAGAAAATCCACAGATAGAGCATATTGCCGCCCAGATGCATCAATCCGCCATGCATGAACATGGAGGTGAACAGCGTTGTCCAGCCGCTGACCGGATTGGGAATGGCCGCATCAAGCGGTGCCCCGAACAGGCGCGCGGGCACCATGCCATAGCCGAATATCGCCGCCTGTTGCGCGGCACCCAGCGTTATTTGCCAGTAAAAGACGCCGATGCACAGGCCCAGAATAATATAAGAAATCCATGGCCGATGGCGGGTCGGGTTGTCGTCGCTAATGGGCAGGAAAAACATGCTACGCCCCGCCAGCTTGTCCGTTGCCAGCTTGTCCGTTGCCCGGATTGGTAAATTCGGCAGGCGGTTGCGGGTTTTTGCTTGGGTCGGTGTCGACCATCTGCACGAGAATGTCTTTGCCGTCGGCAATTTCTTCAAGTGCGGCCATCAAATCTTGTGCGCCCGCGACCGGATAAACCGCCGCCGCGCCCATATAAATTGTGAAAGAGCGCGAATGTTTTTCCTGTTTTTTGGGGTCGTCAATCACTGATTTTGTCCAGTGATAGAGCGGGTAGTTTTCGATGCCGTTTTTCTCAGCTTCCGCGCAATAGCCGCAAAATTCGTCATAGACGCAGGCCAGTCGCGCCTCAAACCTGTCGAGTGCGGCGTGCAGTTCCTGCGCCGTTTCGCCCGCTGCGGGGCCGCGCAAATCCTCAGACAGGCTTTTGTCGGTTTTAATGCGTAGCTGGCACAATTTTTCCATCAGAACCTATAACTCCCTCTCACCCGCTTCGATGAATTCTTCATCAATACGCGGCAATGGTAAACCCTCAATCGCGCGCTCAAAACCCTGCAGGCGTTTGTAGATGGATATCAGCTCGATGATTGTCGTCCACGAAAACACCAGAAACTGGAAAGATGAGGCAACTTGGCCGAAGGCACGAATAATCTGGTTCATAATGCCCAGCGTGATTTTGCCGCTCACAATGGTCGGCACGAGAAACACATAGGCGATCACATTATCGGCCTGAAGATACATGTAGCGAAACAGATTGAAATATGTGTAGTGGATGTAAATCCGGAAATAGTTTCTGCGAACATTTTGGAACAATTCCCTTAGCGTCGGCGGCGCGGCGCGCGAGGCATTGTCTTCGCCGAAAACCAGTTCTTTCCGGTAGGCCGCCTCGACGCGCTGGTTCTTAAATTCCAGCCCCGGCAGGTTCACGCCGGCCAGAATCAGCAGTGCCGTGCCGAAGGCCGACCAGGCCAGCGCCAGAAACACCAGCGCATAAGGTATCGAGCCCAGAACGGGAATGGACTCGACATGAACCGACAAGGCCGCCAGCACCGGAATGAAGGCAATCAGCGTCATAATCGAATCGACAAAGGCAATGCCCAGCGTTTCCATGATTGAGGCAAAACGCATCGTGTCTTCCTGCACCCTTTGCGAGGCCCCTTCAATGTGGCGCACGCGCTCCCATTGGGCCGTGAAATAATCGTTCATGGCCGTGCGCCAGCGGAAGATAAAATGCGAGGTGAAGAAGTTGCGGAAAATAATCAGGCCGATATAGGGAAAGGCGATCGAGCAGAAAATCAGCAAATGCCCGTAAATATCGCCGGTCGTAATGCCTTGGTCGCCGGTCAGGGCGTTTTGAATGTCATTGTAAAACGGCCCGTACCAGGCATTGATGACCACCGACACCTGCACGGAAGTATAGGCCAGAAAAATCAAAAACGAGCTGCCGATGATCGACCAAACCGCCCAGGCATGGGGTTGCAGGCGGTGCCAGGCGGTTGCAAACAGCGCGGTCGCCGCGGCGTAATAAATGTCGAACCAGATATATTCCGGCGTGAAGAAATGGCCCACGCCGATAACCACCTCGCCGGTGGCGTTTTCGCTTGCAAAGCCCAAAAGCGCGCCAAGGTCGGCAGCAAACGCATACCAGCACCCGATACATATAAAAGTCCAGACAACCACGGAGGAGAAAAACAGGCGCGGAGAGGGAAAAAAAGATGAAAACATTTGCGAGGCTCCCGTCGGCAAGAAAAGCCCGAAAAGCGGGCCCGAATGCACATCACACGCTATCGGCCGACGCGCTTATCGCCAAGAACCGAGTAGATTTTACTTTTGGTCTTTCGTCAATGTCTCGGTCAGGTCAGGGCTTTTGCTGACGGTTCCGGTGCGTTCATTTTCGATGACTTCCCGAATGCTGTCGCCGGTCGGCTGGCTTGCGGCGGCATTTTCCAAAAGCTTGTCCTCGGCAGCTGTGTTTTTCCGGGCTGTGCCCGCGTCTTTGCCGAGCACCAGAATTTTGGCAACTTCATTCGGCTTGGGAATGGCCGTGCGCGCCGTGCCGCTGCCGGGCGGGCGCAAATTATAATCGGGGGGCAAAATAAGGGGGGGCCGCGAAATAACCGTAAATTCATCCGGCGCCGATTTTCCATAGCCGAAGGCGTCGGAGGCATCATCGCCGCATGCTGCCAGCATCAGGCAGGCGCTGAAGGTGAGGCCAATTTTGTTTTTTCCGAAGGCAGGTTTTGAGAATAACACAAGGATCGCTTTCAATTTGGATGCTTTAAACATCGCTTATCTATAGACAAAAATTTGAACTTGGCAACCACCCTCGCGCGTGCCGTCGCACCATCCGTCAATTCAGGTTTCGGGTGGGGCTTCGGGCTCCGGTTCGCGCCAGAAACCCCAGACCAGAAGCACGACGCCGAGGCTGATCCAGATATCGGCGAGATTGAACACATACCAGTAATATCCGGCATAATGCAGCGAGACAAAATCGACCACCGCGCCGTGAATGATGCGGTCGACCAGATTGCCCAGCGCGCCGCCGATAATCAGCGCATAACCCAAGCGCGTGAGGGGGCCGTGTGTTGTCATCATGGCGCGCGTGAGATAGGCGGTGACGGCCAGGGTCAGGCCAATAAGCAACCAACGCGCCGCATCACTGCCGGAACTGAAAAGCCCGTAGCTGATGCCATAATTCCAAATAAAGGCGAAATCCAGAAACGGCAATATCTCGACGCGGCGCAAGGTTTCGAGATCGAGAATATGCATGATGGCCCATTTCGATGTCTGGTCGAGACCGGCGGCGACGGCGGCAAGCGCCAGCCCGTTTTGCAGGCGTGTGCGTGGTTCAGGCGCTGGCATCGAACTCGGCGACGGCCGCGGCATCGCGGGGGCTGAGATCGGGATAATCCCCGACCGAGCCGACATCGGGCAGCACTTTCCATGAGCGCTGGCATTTGCGCCCCTCGGCCAGTGAGGGCACAACGCCGACACCGGCAACATCGTCCAGCGTGAAGGCTTCGGCGGGGGCCGTATCGGGGCGAATTTCAAGCTGCGAGGTGATGCAAATATCGGCCATGTTCTGCCCCTCAAGGCTTGCCAGCAATTTGGTGTCGGACACATAAACCACCGGTGCCGCCTCAAGGCTTGAGCCAATGCGCTTTTCGCGCCGCTCGACCTCAAGCGCGCCGGTTACCACGCGGCGCACGGTGCGAATATTGTTCCATTTTTCGGCCAGCGCCGCATCGTGCCAAGTCTCCGGAATATCCATAAAGCTTTCAAGATGCACCGAATTGTCGGGGTCTTGATAGCGCGATTGCCATACTTCTTCCGTGGTGAAGCACAAAATCGGGGCCAGCCAGCGCGTCAGGCAGGTAAACGCAATGTCGAGAACCGTGCGGCAGGCGCGCAAGTCCCGGCTGGAGGCCGGGTCGCAATAAAGCGTGTCTTTTCTGATGTCGAAATAAAATGCCGACAGGTCAATGGTCATGAAATTGAACAGCGCCTGATAGATTTTGCGGAAATCATAGCGCGCGTAATTTTCGCGCACCAGCGCGTCCAACTCGCCAAGCCGGTGCAGAATATAGCGTTCCAGTTCCGGCATGTCGGCAGGGTCAATTTTTTCATCCGCCTTGAAATGCGCGAGATTGCCCAGCAGAAATCGGAAGCAATTGCGCATTTTGCGATAGGCATCCGTATTGGCCTTGATGATTTCAGGGCCCACGCGTGTGTCTTCGCTATAGTCCGACGACATCACCCACAGGCGGATAATCTCGGCACCCGATTGCCCGATCACTTTTTGCGGGTCGACCGAATTGCCGATGGATTTCGACATTTTCCGGCCCTTTTCATCCATTGTAAAACCATGCGTGACCACTTGCTTGTAAGGCGCTTGGCCGCGTGTGGCACATGCTTCCAAAAGGGAGGAGTGAAACCAGCCGCGATGCTGGTCGGAGCCTTCAAGATAAACATCGGCCGGCCATTGCAGGTCGTCGCGTGCTTCCAGAACAAAGGCATGCGTCACGCCGCTGTCGAACCAGACATCGAGAATATCCGTCACGCGCTCATAATCCGCCGCCGCATAATCCGCGCCCAGAAAATCTTGCGGGTCTTCGTCGAACCACGCATCGGCCCCTTTTTGGCGCACCGCTTGGACAATGCGGGCATTGACGTCGGCGTCGCGCAAAATCTCGCCGGTTTCGCGATGCACGAATACGGTCAGCGGCACGCCCCAGGCGCGCTGGCGCGACACCACCCAGTCGGGGCGGTTTTCAATCATGGCGTAAATTCTGTTGCGGCCGGTCTTGGGATACCATGTCACATCGTCAATCGCGGCCAGCGCCTTGTCGCGAATGCCGGTTTTTTCCATCGAGATGAACCATTGCGGCGTGTTGCGAAAAATCAGCGGTGCTTTCGAGCGCCAGCTATGGGGATATTGGTGGCGCAATTTTCCCTTGGCAAGCAGCCGGTCGGCCGCCACCAGCGCCCCGATGACGGCACCATTGGCAGACCCGTCCTTGCCCTTGTCATCCAGCACGCGCGCGCCGGCAAATACCGGCACATCATCGTAATAAACGCCTGCTTCATTCACGGTGAAGGGCACGTTGAGCCCGTGTTTCATGCCCAGTTCAAAATCGTCCTGCCCATGGCCGGGCGCGATATGAACCAGCCCCGTACCGGTCTCGTCGGTCACAAAATCACCGGCCAGCAGCGGCACGTCAAAATCATAGCCCTGTCCGGCCAGCGGGTGTTTGCAGGTCAGCGTGCCGGGGTCGATATCTTGCACGCGCGCATATGTTTCAATGCCTGCGGCCTGCATAACCTGGTCGGCAAGGCTGTCGCACAGAACCAGCTTGTCGCCGCCTGCCTGATAAACGCCATAGGTCAGGTTTTCGGCATAGGCCATGGCGCGGTTGCCGGGCAGTGTCCACGGTGTTGTCGTCCAGATTACCGCATAGCAATTTTGCGTCAGCGACGGGTCGGGTGCTGCGGCAACGGGGAATTTCACAAAAATCGTCGGCGAGACATGCTCTTCATATTCGACTTCCGCCTCGGCCAGTGCGGTTTTTTCAACCACCGACCACATGACGGGCTTGGAGCCGCGATACAGGCTGCCATCCATCACAAATTTCTGAAATTCGGAAACGATTACCGCTTCGGCGTCAAACGCCATGGTGGTGTAGGGGTTTTCCCAATCGCCCAAAATGCCCAGCCGCTGAAATTGTTCGCTTTGCACGGCCACCCATTTTTCGGCAAAGCTGCGGCATTCGGCACGAAACTCGCCGGCCGGCACATCGTCCTTGTCGAGACCCTTATTGCGATATTGCTCTTCGATTTTCCATTCAATCGGCAGGCCGTGGCAGTCCCAGCCGGGCACATAGGCGGCGTCCTTGCCCATCATTTGCTGCGAGCGCACAATCACGTCTTTCAGAATTTTGTTAAGCGCATGGCCGATATGCACATCGCCATTGGCGTAAGGCGGGCCGTCATGAAGCACGAATTTTTCGCGGCCCTTCCCTTGCGCGCGCAATTTTTCATAAAGGCCGATGCGCGCCCAATTTGCGAGAATTTCGGGTTCGCGTTTGGGCAGGCCGGCCTTCATCGGAAAATCCGTTTGCGGCAGATTGAGCGTTTCGCGATAGTCGCGTGAGTCGTTTTCCATGGCTGGTTTTTACCAATGCAGGCAGGGCATGAAAAGAGCTAAGATTGCCCGCGCATTTCCCTTATTTTGCCCCCTGTTTTTCAGGTTGCGCGGCCAGCGCGTCGCGTGCGGCCTGACTGTCGCGCGCAATTTGTGCTTTCAGCGCTTCTAGCCCGTCAAATTTCTGTTCGGGCCGTATAAAATCAAGCAGCGCAACGCCCAGTTCCTGATCGTATAAATCGGCGTCAAAGTCGAACAAATGTGTCTCCAGCCGCGGCGCGGTGCCGCCCACGGTCGGGCGCAGACCCAGATTTGCCACCCCGTCATGAATTTGGCCCTGCAGGGGCCCCGACAGAATTTCCGCGCGCACGGCATAAACCCCGAAAGCCGGTTGCAAATAATCGCCCAGCTCCATATTTGCGGTCGGAAACCCGATTGTGCGCCCGCGCTTGTCGCCATGGTTCACACGGCCCTCGATCGACCAGCTATGGCCCATGAGGGCGGCGGCCGCGCGCACATCGCCATCGCGCAAAAGCCGGCGAATGGCAGATGATGAATAGGGCGCTTCGCTGTCGGCCTGCAGCACGGCGGGGGTGACAAACACCTCGAAACCGGCCTGCGCCCCGCGCTGTTGCAGCATGTCCGGCGTGCCTTGCCGGTCTTTGCCAAAATGGAAATCATGGCCCACGCTGACGCCCGAAATACCCAGCGCCTCGATTAAAATCGTGTCGATGAACTGAGGCGCCGGACACGCCGCCAAATCCGCGTCAAAGGGCAGGGCGAGGGTGAAATCGACACCCAGACCGGCGAGCAGGCGCGCGCGCGTCGGCAGGCGCGTCAGGCGAAAGGGCGGCGCATCGGGGGCAAAAAACTGTCGCGGATGCGGGTTGAACAGCATCACACCCAAAGGACAGCCCAGCTTGTCGGCGTTTTGGCGCGCCTGTTTGATGACCGCCTGATGCCCCAAATGCACACCGTCAAAATTGCCGATCGCCAGCAGGCTGCCGCGCGCCGAAGCGGGCAGGGCTTCCAGACTGTGATAGAGGTTTGACGGTTTGCTCATGGTTTGTTCTATCCAGATATGGATTACCAGACAAGATGGCGCATGGCATAATGGGCGAAGGTGTTTTCCTCAGCCAGCAGGGCGGCAATTTCTTCCGGCGTGTCAATGGCATGGCCGGACGCTCCGGCCAGACCGCCGGAAATAAACAGCGCATCAAGTCCGGCATTGGCGGCGCCGGGAATATCGGTTTTCGGCCCGTCGCCTATTGCCAATATGCGCGCGCGCGCGTCCAGCATGGCGTTCAATTGCGCGCAGGCGCGCTCGTAAACCGGCTGATAGGGCTTGCCGAGCCAGACCACATCGCCGCCATTTTGTTCATAAATTTCAGCCACCGCACCGGCGCAATAAATCACACGGTCGCCAAATTGCACCTGCCGGTCGGGATTGGCGCAAACAAGTTGCAATTTGTGCTTGTGCCAAATGTCCATGGCGTCCCGATAATCATCCGGCGTTTCCACCGTGTCGTCATTCATGCCCGAAAGCAGAATAAAATCGGCCTCGTCAATCTCCGTGAAGCGGATATCAATACCGGCCAGCAAATCGGCGTCTTTGGCCGGGCCGATATGGTGGCAGGCCTTGTTTTCCTGCCCGCGTTCAACCAGCAGGGCGCGGGCGACATCGCCGGAGGTTAAAATATCGTCATAGGCATCACGCGACACGCCAATTTCATCGAGGCGGGCCATAACCGTTGCGCCGGGGCGCGGGGCGTTGGACAGCAGCAAAACCTTGCCGCCGGCTTCGCGAAACTGCGCCAGCGCCGTGTCAGCGCCGACAAACGGCTCGCGGCCATTATGCAGCACACCCCAGACATCGCATAAAATTGCGTTGTAATCATCGGCAAGTTCGCGGAATCCCGTAATCAGGCGTGGCAATGTCATTGCAAATCCTTCCGTGCAATCGCAACCGTCAAAAAACTTGGCAAAACTGCCTGTTGGGGGCTGGGTCGTCAACCCTGTTCATGATACCTTTTCGCGCGAATACGAATCTTTAAGGGGAAAATCCATGACACTTTTTGACTTGAGCGGAAAAACGGCCATCATCACCGGCGCGTCGCGCGGCATTGGCGAGGCCATTGCCCGGCGCATGGCACAGCATGGTGCCAATGTCGTCGTTTCAAGTCGCAAGGCCGATGCCTGCGATGAGGTTACCAATTCGATTAATGAAGAATATCCGGGCAAGGCGCTGACCATCCCCTGCAATATCAGTGAAAAAGAACAGCTTCAAAATCTTGTCGACAAGACGCGCGAACATTTCGGTCAGGTTGATGTGCTGGTTTGCAATGCGGCGCTGAACCCTTATTTCGGCCCGGCCATGGACTGCCCGGACGAGGCTTTTGACAAAATCATGTCGGCCAATGTGAAGTCCAATCACTGGCTGGCAAATATGGTATTGCCGGAAATGCTGGAGCGCGAAAACGGCTCGATCATTATTGTTTCGTCAATCGGCGGGCTGAAAGGGTCGCCGGTCATCGGCACTTATTGTATTTCCAAGGCCGCCGACTTTCAGCTCGTGCGCAATCTTGCGGTGGAACATGGCAGCAAAAATGTCCGCGCCAATGCCATCGCGCCGGGGCTGATCAAAACCTATTTTGCCAAGGCTTTGTGGGACAATCCGGATATTTTGGAACAATCCACCTCGACCACGCCGCTCAAGCGCATTGGTCTGCCGGATGAAATAGCCGGTGCCGCCGTGTTTCTGGCAAGCGATGCCGGCGCGTTTATGACAGGTCAGCAATTGGTAATCGATGGCGGTCAGACGATTGCGTAAAGGATGCGTAAAGGCTGCGCAATAGGTGCATGATTGCCCACGTTGAATTTAATTTAAATCAATGAATATATGTTTAACCCATTGATTTATTGAAAAATATCGCTATTGCGACTAATGCGTGTATAAGGCAAGTTTTTATCGCACCAGTAGAAGTGTGCGACAAAATTCTATGTTCGCCGACTGCGTTGGAGTAATCCCACCTTTCCGGTGCCGTCGGTCCGCTCGGACATTGATATTTGAAACTGGTGGGCTTCGGCCCGCCAGTTTTTTATTGGCCTGCTTTTATTGGCTTGATTTTTTTTCCAAATTTGGCGCTGCGCCACTTGACACATTTGCTTGCTATCCCTACATCGAACAGGCATTTGGCACTTGTCCTGACAGAGTGCCAATTGAGGGCGGCCCGACCTTCGGGCTCAGAAGAACATGGCGAATATGGGAGATTTGACTATGACATTTCGTCCTTTACATGACCGCGTCTTAGTGCGTCGCGTTGATGAAGACACCAAAACGGCTGGCGGCATTATTATTCCCGACAGTGCTCAAGAAAAACCCTCGCAAGGCGTTGTCGTCGCCGTTGGCACGGGCGTTCGCAAAGATGACGGTTCCGTCACAGCGCTTGACGTCAAGGCCAAGGATAAAATTCTGTTCGGCAAATGGTCGGGCAATGAGGTGACGATTGACGGCGAAGAGCTGTTGATCATGAAAGAAAGCGACATTTTGGGCATTATTGGCTAAACGCCGCCCGCGAAGGAGAATATCATGGCAAAAGAAGTAACTTTTGGGGCGGATGCCCGCGATAAAATGTTGAAAGGCGTCGACATTCTTGCCGATGCCGTAAAGGTGACATTGGGGCCCAAGGGTCGCAATGTGGTGCTGGACAAATCATTCGGCGCACCGCGCACAACCAAGGACGGCGTATCGGTCGCCAAGGAAATCGAGCTTGAAGACAAGTTTGAAAATATGGGCGCCCAAATGGTGCGTGAGGTTGCATCGCGCACCAATGATGAAGCCGGTGACGGCACAACCACAGCCACCGTGCTGACGCAGGCCATTGTCCGCGAAGGCCACAAGGCGGTTGCCGCCGGCATGAACCCGATGGATCTGAAGCGCGGCATTGACGCGGCGGTAAGCTCGGCTCTGGCGGATCTGGAAAAGCGCTCCAAAAAAGTGAAATCCAATGAGGAAATCTCGCAAGTCGGCACAATTTCCGCCAATGGCGAAATTGCCATTGGCTCAATGATCGCCCAGGCGATGGAAAAGGTCGGCAATGAAGGCGTGATTACGGTGGAAGAAGCCAAAGGTCTCGACAGCGAATTGGAAGTTGTTGAAGGCATGCAGTTCGACCGCGGATATTTGTCGCCTTATTTCATCACCAATCCGGATAAAATGACGACGGATCTGGAAGACCCGCTGATCCTTCTGCACGAAGCCAAGCTCAGCAATTTGCAATCCATGGTGCCGATCCTCGAAGCCGTTGTTCAGGCCTCGCGCCCGCTTTTGATTATCGCCGAAGATATTGAAGGCGAAGCGCTGGCAACCCTCGTGGTGAACAAGCTGCGTGGCGGCCTCAAAATTGCCGCCGTCAAAGCACCGGGCTTTGGCGATCGCCGCAAAGCGATGCTCGAAGACATTGCCATTTTGACCGGCGGGCAGGTTGTGTCGGAAGATCTGGGTATCAAGCTGGAAAATGTCACGCTTGATATGCTGGGAACGGCAAAACGCGTCGCCATCAACAAAGACGAGACAACGATTGTTGACGGTTCCGGCAAGAAAAAAGACATCGAAGGGCGTGTCGGCCAAATCCGCGCGCAAATCGACAGCACAACGTCGGATTATGACCGCGAGAAGCTGCAGGAACGTCTGGCGAAACTTGCCGGCGGTGTTGCCGTGCTCAAAGTTGGCGGTGCAACCGAGGTTGAAGTTAAAGAGCGTAAAGACCGTGTCGATGATGCGCTGAACGCAACGCGGGCGGCCGTCGAAAGCGGTATTGTGCCCGGTGGCGGCACGGCGCTGCTGCTTGCCACGCGCGCGGTTGAGAAGCTGACCGATGACAATGCCGACATTCAGGCCGGTATCAATATTGTGCGCAAGGCACTTGAGTCTCCGGTGCGCCAGATTGCCGAAAATGCCGGCGTGGAAGGTTCCATCGTTGTTGGCAAAATTCTGGAAAGCAAATCCAATCAGGGTTTTGACGCACAAAACGAGGTTTATTGCGACCTTATCGCCGCCGGTATTGTTGACCCGACCAAAGTCGTGTCGACCGCATTGCGCGATGCCGCTTCCGTTGCCGGTCTGTTGATCACAACCGAAGCCATGGTTGCCGACAAGCCGGAGCCGAAAGGCGCGGCTGCCCCGGCCATGCCTGATATGGGCGGCATGGGTGGCATGGGCGGCATGATGTAATCACGCATCATCCGACCGATGACTTTTAAAGGGCTGCCCCACGGGGCGGCCCTTTTTGTTCTGGCCACCATCTGCCAGTTCTGCTAGCTTGCCCGCGCTCGTTTAGGAGCGACCGAAAAAAAACAAAAAGAGGGTCGTCGTAGCTCTTTTCAATTCCGGCACATTGCCGCCTGTCGTCTGCCGACGATAGGGGCAAGTTGGTTTGTGCGCGGCGCGCGAGATTTACCGCAAACTGACCAGCCCGCCGCCCGACCCGCTGATGATGGCGATGACCATGCAGATGGAAGAGGTCGATATTGACGAAGACCCGACCAAATTGCAGGGCAATCGCGTGTTTTTGCTCATCGCGTCTTTTTTCCTGCTGGCGCTGGTATGGGCGACGCTGACGGAACTGGACGAGGTGGTGCGCGCCGAAGGCACGGTGGTGCCGCCAAGCTCGGTGCAATTGGTGCAAAACCGGTTGCCGGGCAGTCTGATTACCATCAAAGCCAAGCTGGGTGACCGGGTTGAAAAGGGCGATGTTCTGTTCCAGTTGGAAGACGAGGATGTGATTGCCAATTTCGACGATAATGAAATTACGCGGCTGGCGTCGCTGGCGATGATTGCGCGCCTTGAAGCTGAGGCCGAAGCGGCTGAGACGGCCGAATTTCCCGAATGGCTGGAAAAAGCCGCGCCGGATGTGGTCGCCAATGAGCGCTCGGCATTTGAAAAGCGGCATTTGGCTTTCAATGCGCGCCTTACCGTGTTTGATCGGCAAATCCGCGAAAATGCGGGGCTGGCCGAGAATTTGGAAAAGAAGAATGAAATCTACAAACCGCTTGTGGAGGCCGGACACGAGGCGCGCCTTGTGCTGGTTGATCTGGAAGGCCAGCATTTGCAGGCCAATTTGCAGGCCGCGCGCGAACTTGCCGAAGTGCGCACACGCGCCGACCAGGCCGGGGCGCGCGAAGATGCGTTCCGCGCCAAGGTGCGCCATGCCGAAGTGCGTGCGCCCGCCAGCGGCGTGGTGTCGGTGGTGCATGTGCAAACGGTTGGCGCGGTGGTTGATGCCGGTACGGTGCTGGCCGAAATCGTGCCGGATGAACAGGCTCTGCTCGTCAAGGCGCGGGTGCTGGCCGAGGATATTTCCGGCGTTTATGTAGACCAGCTCGCGCAGGTTGCGCTGTCGGCCTATGATGTGTCACGCTATGGCAATCTTGAGGGCCGCGTGCAGCGCATTGCCAGCAATACAATGATTGAGGAAGGCCAAGCGCCCTATTATCAGACCATGGTGGAAGTGCCGAACCCGAAATTTTCCAAAAGCGCGGAAAAAGTCGAGATCGTGCCGGGCATGACGGTGGTGATCGACATTATCGGCAAAAAACGCTCGGTGCTGAGCTACATCATGACGCCGCTCAACCGCGCATCGGGTGTGGTGTTCCGCGAACGCTAATCGAGCAGCAAAACCCCGCGGATAATAAGCACGCTGCCCACGCCCAGCATGATGCGCTGGGTCCAGGCAAAAAAGACCCTGTCGGCCAGCCTGTCGAGCACGCGCTTGCCGAGCGTGGTGCCGACCACCGTGACCGCAAGGGCACCCAGCAATAAGAGGGCGGGCGGCCAGTTTTGCGCCCCGCTTCCCGGCAGGCCGCTGACCAGTACGCCGAAATAGATGATTTTGGTGGCGTGCGCCAGCGCCTGTATCACCGCCTTGGTCGCCACAACCTGATGGCGCGTCAGCGTAACGCGCTGGAAAAAAACATCGAGCAACGGGCCGCCGACACCGGCCAGCACATTGACCGGCACAATGACGAGACCGGCAATTATCGGCATATAGGGGCGGGAAATATCGAGCGACAGGCTTTTCGGCAGGCCCGCCGCGATGAAGGGCAGCGCGCCCAGCGCAATGAGCACGGTCGCTTCGTCTGGCACGAAAGAAACAAAAACCAGCGCGGCAAGCGCCGCCCCCGCGCCGATTAAAAACACGCCGATAATGCGCCATTGAATGTCTTTGCGGTTCAAAAATGCGCGGTAGCCATTGGAAGCAAACTGAATGAGCCCGTGCAGCACCATGGCCGGGCCGGTGGACATGAGGGTTATCAGCACGGCCATGAGCAACACGCCGCCCAGCATGCCGAAAATACTTGAAACAAAAGATGTGAAGAGGGCGGCGCCCAGAATGATTGCGGCGGTAAGCAGGCTCACAAAATCGCTCCGGCGAGGCGTTCAAAAAGCTCATTGCGGGGCGAAAAGACAAAATCCGGCTTGGAGACAGTCATTCCGATTTGCTTGGGAGACAGAATATCCTGCACCTCCTGCAGAGCGGATTTTTCAATGACCAGATCAAAATATGTCTCGTCCTGCCCCGCCATCCGGCGGCTGCCATCGAGACCGAAATTATCAAACAGAGCGGCATCTTTCGTGTCCACGATGAAGCTTACGACCAACCGCTCCATGGCTTGGCGATAGGCCGACAGTCGGGCCAGAATTTGTTTTGCCGCACTGCGCGCCTCCGGCGACCAATCGGCCTTCAGCGCGGCGGCGAGGTTTGCCTGACTTTTCAAAATCACACCATCTTCGGGCACACGCAGATTATTGGCCGCAAGGGTCGCGCCGGTCGAGGTGATGTCGACAATGGCTTCGGCCGCGCCGGAGGCCGGTGCGCCTTCGGTGGCCCCGAAGCTTTGCACCAGCACATAATCGACAACGCCGTGGCGGGCAAAAAATTCGGCCGTCAGGTGGGTGTATTTTGTCGCCACGCGCAGGCGTTTATTGTGTTCGGCCCGAAATGCGCCGGCCACTTCGGCCAAATCCGCCATGCAGGTGACATCGACCCAGCCATCGGGCAGGGCGACGACGACATCGGCATGGCCGAAGCCCAACGGCTGAACCAGCTGAACGGCGCTGTCGAGATCGGGAATTTCCTCGCGCAACAAATCTTCGCCGGTAATGCCGAAATGAATGCTGCCTTCGCGCAGCCGCGCGGCGATTTCGCTGGCCGAGAGATAGAGGACATCGACCGTATCCATGCCGGAAAGACGCCCCTGATAGCCGCGCGCACCGGCGCGTTTCAGCGGCATGCCGGCATGTGCGAAAACATTCGCCGCGTTTTCCTCAAGCCGCCCTTTGGACGGTACGGCGAGAACAAGCCGGCTCATGACGCATTCCCTTGCGCTGTTTGCCGGGTCGCCGCTTCGTGCAGACGCTCAAGCGCCACGGCGCCGCCGACAGCGGGAATTTGATGCGGCGCACCGAGGCTTTCAACAAGGTCATCATACCGCCCGCCCGATGCGATGACTTTGCGGGGGCCGAGCGCGGGCACATGAATTTCGAAAGACAGACCGGTATAATAGGCCATGGGCGTGCTGATGGCGGGCGCGAAATGCATGTGTTCCAATCCGACAAATTTATTCAAAGCGGGAACAAGCTTGTCGGCCAATTCCTTGGTGCGGCGTTCCAACCAATCTCCGGCCTCCGGTGGTTTTTCAAGAAAGGCAAAAAGCCTTTCGCGCGTTTCATCGCTTATTTCGGGAGAGGCGGCCTGTGCCTGCTTTTTTTGCATCCTTGCGATAATGTCGGCACCGCTGCGTCCGGCAATAATGCTGTCGGCATCAAGGCTCGAATAGATTTTGGTTTCACGCATGGGTTGTGGTTGCATTAATCTGCGGAAATCATCGAGGTTTTTTGTAGAAATCAACTTGCGCCTGATTTCACGCGCCGCTGCATCCGTCACATTATTGTCTTTCAAAAAATCTGTCAGCCAGTCAAAATCATTGATGTGGACCTCGTAATCACTGACGCCTGCGGCCTGAATGATTGTGAGCAGTTTTTCCAACACCTCAATATCGTCTTCTATTGCCGCGTCGCCGGTTTTGCCATTGATGATTTCCAAACCATTTTGCGTAAATTCTTCCGGCTTGCCGGCCCCGCGCGGCTGATAGCGAAACGCCGTGCCCTGATAGCACAGGCGCGCCTCCTCAAACCGGCCCGCGCGCACATAATCCAGCACGGTTGGAATGGTCAGGTCGGGGCGCAGGCACAATTCCTCGCCGCCGGGGTCGGTGAAGCGGTACAGGCGCCGCTGCATTTCCGCGCCCATGCGGTTGATGAACGGGTCGCTGGGCTGCAAAATCGGGGTTTCGACCTGCCGATAGCCCGCCTTGCCCAAATCTTTCAAAAACCCGTCCGCAGATGCAATCGGCGCGGTAATTGCGCCATCATAGCGGAAATGGCGCGGTGCGGCGGCGGGCGGGCCGCCAAAAACGCCCTCATCTATCGCCAGACCGGAGGCTTCGCAAGCCTTGGCGAGCGCATAATGCTTGGCGGCGGGAAACCCGTCGCGGCGGTAGTTCGAAATCGCCGACGCCCCGACACCCAGCATCTCGGCCACTTTTTTGGTGCCGCCCAAAGCGTCGATAATTTCAGCGGGTGATGTCAGCATGCTGCGCCTCGCGGGATTGCCTTATCTAGGATCAATCCGGAAATAGCATGAAATAAAATTCATGTAAATTGAAAATTACGGGTATTTCAAAATAATTGAAGTTCAAATTATTTGAATAAAGGGCTTATTCGTTCAATAATTTGAGAATAGTTTCAGAAAGTTCATCTTTCTTGACTTCAAATTGGGCGTGCGTTGAGGCGCGCCATTCGGCATTGTCTTCAATTTCTGCCGATTTTTGCTTGCCCAGCTCCAAATCCTTGACCGTCACCACCCCTTTGGCGCGTTCGTCTTCGCCTTCAATCACCACAAAGCGCGCATTGCGGGCATCGGCATAGCGCAATTGCGCTTT
>JBMZAX010000006.1:0-101221 GCA_049611805.1 Parvibaculales bacterium
CCCGCATGGTGGCGGTGAGGGCAAAACATCCGGTGGTCGCCATCCGGTGACACCGTGGGGCAAGCCCACCAAGGGCCGCCGCACACGGTCGAACACCACGTCAGACAAATATATTCTCCGCAGCCGACATCTGCGGAAGAAACGGTAAGGAGCGCGAGGCATGACACGTTCAGTTTGGAAAGGCCCGTTTGTTGACGGTTATCTGCTCAAAAAGGCGGAAGCCGTGCGCGACAGCGGCCGCACCAATGAAGTCATCAAGATCTGGAGCCGTCGTTCGACAATTCTGCCGCAATTTGTCGGCCTGACATTCGGCGTGCATAACGGTCAGAAGCATATTCCGGTCTCTGTGACGGAGGATATGGTCGGCCATAAATTCGGCGAATTTGCGCCCACGCGCACCTATTACGGCCATGCCGCGGACAAGAAGGCGAGAAGGAAGTAATCATGGGAAAACCATCGGCACAACGGCAATTGCCGGAAAATGAAGCCAAGGCGGTCGGTCGCATGATCCGCACCAGCCCGCAAAAGCTCAATCTGGTGGCGCAACTCATTCGCGGCAAAAAAGCCGAGCGCGCGCTGTCAGACCTGACCTTTTCGCGCCGCCGCATTGCCAATGATGTGAAAAAGGTTCTCGAAAGCGCCATCGCAAATGCCGAGAACAATCACAATCTCGATGTGGACAGTCTGGTCGTTGCCGAGGCTTATGTCGGCAAAAACCTCGTCATGAAGCGTTTCCGCGCGCGTGCCAAGGGGCGTGCTGCGCGCATCATCAAACCGTTTAGCCAGCTCACCATTGTTGTGCGCGAAGTTGAGGAGAAAGCGTAATGGGTCAGAAGGTCAATCCGATTGGCATGCGTCTGGGCGTCAACCGCACATGGGAGTCGCGCTGGTATGCCGGCAAGGGCGAATATGCGGGGCTTTTGCACGAAGATCTCAAAATCCGCGATACGCTGATGCGCGATTTGCGCCAGGCCGGTGTTGCGCGCGTGGTTATCGAGCGCCCGCACAAAAAATGCCGCGTCACCATTCATTCGGCGCGTCCCGGCGTAATCATCGGCAAAAAAGGCGCCGATATTGAAAAGCTGAAAACCAAAATCGCCAAAATGACGAGCAGCGAAGTTGTCGTGAACATCGTCGAAGTGCGCAAGCCCGAAGTCGACGCCCAGCTGGTTGCCGAGAGCATTGCCCAGCAATTGGAGCGTCGCGTCGGTTTCCGCCGCGCCATGAAACGCGCCGTGCAATCGGCCATGCGCCTTGGCGCGCTCGGCATTCGTATCAATTGCGGGGGCCGCTTGGGTGGCGCAGAGATTGCGCGCACCGAATGGTATCGCGAGGGCCGTGTGCCGCTGCACACATTGCGCGCCAATATTGATTATGGCGTGGCCGAAGCCATGACGGCTTATGGCATTTGCGGCGTGAAAATCTGGATTTTTAAAGGCGAAATCATGGAGCATGACCCGATGGCCCGTGACCGCCGTGAAGAGCAGGGCTCGGACGCCGGTCGTCCGCAACGTCCGGCAGCAGGAAACTAGAACCATGTTGCAACCAAAACGTACAAAATTCCGCAAAGCGCATAAGGGTCGCATCCGTGGCAATGCCAAGGGCGGCTCGGCGTTGACTTTCGGCTCATACGGGCTGAAGGCGACCTCGCCGGAGCGTGTTACGGCGCGCCAGATTGAGGCCGCACGTCGGGTTATCACCCGCCACATGAAGCGTGCCGGTCGTGTCTGGATCCGCATTTTTCCCGATGTACCGGTCTCCAAAAAGCCGACCGAAGTGCGCATGGGTAAAGGTAAGGGTACGCCTGAATATTGGGCATGCCGTGTTAAACCGGGCCGCATCATGTTCGAGGTTGACGGTGTGCCGCAGGATGTTGCGCATGAGGCGTTGAAGCTGGCCGCGGCCAAGTTGCCCGTTGCCACGCGCATCGTGTCGCGTCCGGGTGAGCAAAAAGGGGCTGAGTGATCATGAAGATGACCGAAATTAACGATCTGACAGCAGACCAGCTCTCTGATGAACTGGTGAAGTTGAAGAAAGAGCAGCTCAATCTGCGCTTTCAGCAGGCTTCGGGTCAGCTTGAAAACTCTGCGCGCGTCAAGCAGGTGCGCCAGACCATTGCACGGCTGAAAACAGCACAACGCGCCATGGCGCAAAATGCCGGTCAGGCGGGTTAAAGGGTAGGAAGCAAAATGCCGAAACGAATTCTACAGGGCACAGTGGTCAGCGATAAGGGCGACAAAACGGTTGTCGTCAATGTCGAGCGTCGGTTCACCGATCCGGTGATGAAAAAGACCGTGCGTAAGTCAAAGCGCTACCACGCGCATGATGAAACAAACGAGGTCAAAATTGGTGATGCGGTCACCATTCGTGAATGTCGGCCCGTGTCGAAATTGAAAAGCTGGGAAGTCGTTTCCGGCCAGAGTGAGTAAGTTGGGCCTTGGCCCGGTTTTGAAGGATTGAAGCTATGATACAGATGCAAACTAATCTGGATGTTGCCGATAATTCGGGCGCGCGCCGGGTGCAGTGCATCAAGGTTCTTGGCGGCTCCAAACGCAAAACGGCTTCTGTTGGCGACACGATTGTCGTCAGCGTGAAAGAGGCCATTCCGCGTGGGCGTGTCAAGAAAGGCGATGTCATGAGAGCCGTTATCGTGCGCACCGCGAAGGAAATTCGCCGCGCCGATGGCAGCGCCATTCGGTTTGACCGCAATGCCGCCGTGCTGGTCAATAATGCCGGTGAGCCGGTCGGTACGCGCATTTTCGGCCCCGTAACACGCGAATTGCGCAGCGGCAATCACATGAAAATCGTTTCGCTGGCACCGGAGGTTCTGTAATGGTTGCTAAAATCAAAAAGGGCGACCGCGTGCTGGTCACGGCCGGGCGCGACAAAGGCAAAGCCGGCGAAGTGCTGGCGGTATTTCCGGCCGAAGACCGCGCGCTGGTGCAGGGCGTCAACATGGTGCGCCGCCACCAGAAGCAATCGGCCCAGACCGAAGGCGGCATTATCAGCCGCGAAAGCAAAATCCATCTGTCCAATCTTGCGATTGCCGACCCCAAGGACGGCAAAGCGACACGGATTGGCATTCGGGTGGCTGATGACGGCTCGAAAGTGCGGTTTGCAAAGCGTTCAGGAGAAGTGATCGATGGCTGAAGCACAAGCATACCAGCCGCGTCTTAAAACGCACTACAACACCGTGGTGCGCGATGCGCTGAAAGAAAAATTCAACCTCGCCAACGCCATGCAGGTGCCGGCGCTGGAAAAAGTCGTGCTCAATATGGGCATTGGCGAAACAACGCAGGATACGAAGAAAATCAATTCGGCGTTTGAAGATTTGCAGGCCATTGCCGGCCAGCGTCCGGTTATCACCCGTGCGCGCAATTCGATCGCCGGCTTCAAAGTGCGCGAAAACATGCCGCTGGGCGTGAAGGTGACATTGCGCGGCGCGCGCATGTTCGAATTTGTCGACCGTCTGGTGACAATCGCCCTGCCGCGCGTGCGAGATTTTCGCGGGCTGAACCCGAACAGCTTTGACGGCAATGGCAATTTCGCCATGGGTTTGAAGGAACACATTGTGTTTCCGGAAATCAATTACGACAAGGTCGACACGATCTGGGGCATGGACATTATCGTGTGCACCTCAACCAATGACGACGATCAGGCGCGCGAATTGCTGCGCGGCTTCAACTTTCCGTTCACAGATTAGGAGCGGTGGAGATATAGATGGCAAAAAAGAGTTCAGTAGAGCGTAACAATAAACGCAAGAGATTGGCCGCCAAATTTGCGTCCAAACGGGCAGCGCTTTTGCAGATTGCAAACGACACCTCAGTGTCGAATGAGGATCGCTTCAAGGCGCGTTTGAAATTGGCCGAACTGCCGCGCAATTCGGCACCGACGCGCGTGCGCAACCGGTGCGGGGTTACAGGGCGTCCGCGGGGTTACTACCGCAAGCTGAATATGTCGCGCATTTCGCTGCGTGATCTGGCCTCCAAAGGTCTGATCCCGGGCATGGTTAAATCGAGCTGGTAGGAGTGAGCAGATGAATGATCCTCTTGGAGATATGCTGACCCGAATTCGCAACGCGCAAATGCGCGGCAAGTCGTCGGTCAACACGCCGGCTTCGAAACTGCGGCGCTGGGTTCTCGATGTCCTGAAAGACGAAGGCTATATTCGCGGCTATTCGGAAACCGAAATCGTCAATGGCGCTTCGGAGCTTGAGATCGAGCTGAAATATTATGAAGGCCAGCCGGTCATTCAGGAAATTCAGCGCGTGTCAAAGCCCGGCCGTCGGGTGTACTCATCCGTGAAAACAATGCCCGTTGTCCGCAACGGTCTTGGCATTTCCATCGTATCAACGCCCAAGGGTGTGATGTCGGACAATGCCGCGCGTGAAAACAATGTCGGTGGGGAAATTCTGTGCCGCGTCTTTTAGGCGGGTATTGAGAAGGATTGAATTATGTCTCGTATTGGCAAAAAACCGGTAGCAGTTCCAGACGGCGTTGAAATAACGCTGAACGGACAAAATGTTGCCGCCAAGGGCCCCAAAGGTGAGCTTTCGGTGACCCTGTCTGACAAGGTGAGCGTCGAAAAAGACGATACCGGCATTATTGTTACGCCGGTCGACAAGTCTATGAAATCGCGCAGTTTCTGGGGCTTGAGCCGCTCGCTGGTTGAAAATATCGTTGTCGGCGTGTCGTCGGGCTTTGACCGCAAGCTGGAGCTTCAGGGCGTCGGCTATCGCGCGCAGATGCAGGGCCAAACGCTCAAGCTGGCGCTGGGCTTTAGCCATGATATTGATTTTCCGGTTCCCGAAGGCATCAAGGTGGAATGCCCGTCTCAGACCGAGATTGTGATTTCCGGCACGGACAAGCAAAAAGTGGGGCAGGTCGCCTCCGAGATTCGCGCCTATCGTCCGCCGGAGCCTTATAAGGGCAAAGGCGTGCGCTATGAAGGTGAATACGTCTTCCGCAAAGAAGGCAAGAAGAAGTAGGGATTGGTAATGGGTACGAAACTTTCGACAGATGAGCGCCGCAAATTGCGTGTTCGCCGCCAGCTTAAAAAAGTAGCGAACGGACGGCCCCGTCTTTCGGTTTACCGGTCGTCAAAGCACATTTACGCGCAGATTATTGACGATACGGCAGGGCGCACTCTGGCGGCGGCCTCAACCAAAGACAAGGATTATGGCGGCGAAAAGGGCGGCAATGTTGAAGCGGCCGGCCTCGTCGGCAAGCAGATTGCCGAGCGTGCCATCAAAGCCGGTGTCGAAAACGTGGTCTTTGACCGCGGGGGTTACATTTATCACGGTCGGGTGAAAGCTCTGGCCGAGGCGGCGCGCGAAGCCGGCCTGAAATTCTGAGGAGAGTAAATTGGCAAAGAACGAAAACCGCGAGGAACGCGAAAGCGAATTTATCGACCGTCTGGTGCACATTAACCGCGTGGCGAAAGTGGTTAAGGGTGGCCGTCGGTTCGGTTTTGCCGCGCTTGTCGTTATTGGCGACCAGCGCGGACGCGTCGGCTTTGGCCATGGTAAAGCCCGTGAAGTACCCGAAGCCATCCGCAAAGCAACCGAAAGCGCCAAGCGCCACATGATCCGTGTGCCCTTGCGCGAGGGACGCACGCTTCACCACGATATTGCCGGGCGCCACGGCGCCGGAAAAGTGCAATTGCGCGCGGCCCCTCCCGGTACCGGCATCATTGCCGGTGGCCCGATGCGCGCTGTGTTTGAAGTTCTGGGCATGCAGGATGTTGTTGCCAAATCCATTGGCTCATCCAACCCCTATAACATGATCCACGCCACCTTTGACGCGCTTTTGAAACAGGGCAGCCCGCGTCTGGTTGCCGCCCGACGCGGCAAAAAAGTCAGCGAGCTGGTCTCGCGTCGCCGCGACGAAGCCCGCGATGATGCGGACACCGCAGAAGCGACGAATTAGGAGGGCGTTATGGCGAAGGCAAAAACCATTACCGTCGAACAAACCGGCAGCCCCATTGGTCGCCCGAAAGACCAGCGCGCAACGCTGGTCGGCCTTGGGCTGACGCGGCGCGGTCGCGTGCGCACGCTGGAAGACACACCGGCCGTGCGCGGCATGATTGATAAAGTGGCCCATCTCGTGCGGGTGATTGAAAGCTAAAAAGCGCGCCCCGTCGGGCACGCAGGAGACATGAAACAATGAGACTGAACGAGTTGGTAGATAATGAAGGTGCCCGCAAAAAGCGCATGCGCGTCGGGCGAGGCACATCTTCCGGCAAGGGCAAGACCGCCGGTCGTGGCGTAAAAGGCCAGACCTCGCGTTCGGGCGTTGCCATTAAGGGTTTTGAAGGCGGGCAAATGCCTATTCACATGCGCCTGCCCAAGCGCGGCTTCAACAAGCCCAATCGCAGGAAGCTCAACGCCGTCAATCTTGGCCGTCTGCAACTGGCCATTGAGGCCGGTAAGCTTGAAAAAGGCAGCACGGTGAGTGCCGCCACGCTTGTTGCCGCCGGTATTATTCGTCGTGAACTGGACGGCGTGCGGGTGCTGGCCAAGGGTGAGTTGAAAGAAAAGCTCGATTTTGACGTTGCCGGCATGTCGAAAGCCGCGCTTGAGGCCGTCGAAAAACTGGGTGGCAAGGTCACGATCACGGCACCTGTAAAAACCGAAGTCGCGTCGGACGAACCGGCCGGCGACGAGGGTTAATCGCTAATTAAGAGTACGCGCCATGGCATCAGCCGCTGAACAGCTCGCCGCAAATATGAGCCTGTCCGCTTTCCGGACAGCAGATGAGTTGAAAAAACGCATCTGGTTCACGCTGGGTGCGCTGCTTGTGTATCGCCTTGGCACCTATATTCCCCTGCCGGGCATCGACCCGCAGGCTTTGCAGGCCGTTTTCAGCCAGCAGCAATCGGGTATTGTCGGCATGTTCAACATGTTTGCCGGGGGTGCCGTGGGGCGTATGGCGATTTTTGCCTTGAACATCATGCCCTATATCACGGCGTCAATCGTTATCCAGTTGCTCAGTTCAACCGTGCCGCATCTCCAGCAGCTCAAAAAAGAGGGCGAAACGGGACGCAAGCAAATCAACCAATACACACGCTATGGCACAGTTTTGCTGGCAACCGTGCAGGGCTATGGCATTGCCGTGGGGCTGGAAGGTGCCGAAGGCGTGGTGGTGGATCCGGGTGCGTTTTTCCGCGCCAGCGCGGTGATTACGCTGGTTGGCGGTACGGTGTTTTTGATGTGGCTTGGCGAGCAGGTTACCGCGCGCGGCGTGGGCAATGGCATATCGCTGATTATTTTCGCCGGTATTGTTGCCGAATTGCCGGGCGCACTGGCCGGAACCTTGGAATTGGGCCGCCAGGGGGCGCTGTCGACATTCATCATTCTGGCCCTGATGATTATGGTTGTTGCCGTTATCGCAATTATCGTCTTTGTCGAGCGCGCCCAGCGGCGTTTGCTGGTGCAATATCCCAAGCGGCAAATGGGCAATAGAATGATGTCGGGTGACAATTCGCACCTGCCGCTGAAATTGAATACGGCCGGTGTTATTCCGCCGATTTTTGCTTCTTCGCTCTTGCTGTTGCCGATCACGGTGGCAAATTTCTCCGGCACTGACGGCACCGGCTCGTTGGGGACGGTGACGGCCATGCTGGGACGCGGCCAGCCGCTCTATATGGCGATGTATGCCGCCGGCATTATTTTCTTCTGCTTTTTCTACACCTCGATTGTTTTCAATCCGCAGGACACGGCAGACAATCTGAAGCGTTATGGCGGCTTTATTCCGGGCATTCGGCCGGGCCCGCGCACGGCTGAATATATCGACCGCGTGCTGACCCGCCTGACCGTTGTCGGGGCTCTCTATCTCACGCTGGTCTGCCTGCTGCCGGAATTTCTGATTAATGCCTATAATGTGCCGTTTTACTTTGGCGGCACCTCGCTTCTTATCGTTGTGAATGTGACGATGGATACGGTAGGCCAGGTTCAGGGTCACTTGTTCGCGCATCAATATGAAGGGCTTATCAAAAAGTCGAAATTGCGGGGGAACAAGCGGTGAAACTGATTTTCCTCGGCCCCCCCGGTGCCGGCAAGGGCACGCAGGCCGCGCGCATTGAAGCGGCCTATGAAATTCCCCAATTATCAACCGGTGACATGTTGCGCGCTGCCGTTGCCGCAGGCACGGAAATTGGCCAACAGGCCAAAGATATTATGGCGCGCGGCGATCTGGTACCGGATGAAGTGGTGGTGGGCATTATTTCCGAGCGCATTCAGGCTGCCGATTGCGCCAATGGCTTCATTTTGGACGGATTTCCGCGGAATGTCTCGCAGGCGCGTGCGCTGGACGGTGTTTTGGTGGAAAAAGGCATTGATCTTGATGCGGTTATTGAATTGGCCGTCGATCCGGAAATTCTTATCGCCCGTATATTGAAACGGGCGCAGGAAAGCGCCGACGGCCCGCGCGATGATGATACGGAAGAGGCGTTGCAACACCGGTTGCGCGTCTATGAGGAGCAAACGGCACCGGTCGCCGATTTTTATGCCGAAAAGGGCATTTTACGGACGCTGGACGGCATGCAGGAAATTGACGAAGTAACCCGGCAGATACGTTCTGCTTTGGATGCAATTTAACAGGAGGGACAACGCGTTTCCGGTTGACTAAAGGGCGGGAATTTCTATAATCCGCGCTTCTGTAGGAGAACCGAAATTTCGACGAAAAACGTATGTTTTCAGGCGTTTTTCGCTCGTGGCGCAGGCCCCGCAAACAGTGACCGGTAGGCCGGTACGAAGGAGAAACGAGTGGCTCGTATAGCTGGTGTAAATATTCCGACCGCCAAGCGCGTCGTGATTGCCCTGACCTATATTCACGGCATTGGCGATACCAAGGCGCACGAGATTTGCGAAAAAGTCGGCATTCCGATGGAGCGTCGGGTCAATGAACTGACCGATGCCGAAGTGATCCAAATCCGTGAAACCATTGATGCGGATTATCTGGTGGAAGGTGATTTGCGGCGCGAAAACGCAATGAATATCAAGCGTTTGCTTGATATGGGCATTTATCGCGGGCTGCGCCACCGTCGCAATCTGCCGGTGCGCGGACAGAGAACACACACAAATGCGCGCACGCGCAAAGGGCCGGCCAAGGCAATTGCCGGCAAGAAGAAATAGGCAGGCGAGGACAGGTTAGAAAATGGCTACCGAGAAATCCAGAGTTCGCCGCCGCGAACGCAAAAATATCACCTCCGGCATCGCGCATGTGAATTCAACGTTCAACAATACGTTGATCACCATTTCGGACGCGCAAGGCAACGCAATTTCGTGGTCTTCGGCCGGTTCGATGGGCTTTAAGGGATCGCGCAAATCGACCCCTTATGCGGCCCAGGTCGCCGCCGAAGATGCCGGCAAAAAAGCCATGGAACATGGCATGAAAACTTTGGAAGTACATGTGCGCGGGCCCGGTTCGGGCCGTGAAAGCGCGTTGCGGGCACTGCAGGCTGCGGGGTTCACCATCACCAACATTCGTGATGTGACGCCGATACCGCATAATGGCTGCCGCCCGCCCAAACGCCGTCGCGTCTAAAGCGCCGCACCCAACTCCCGAAACGAGAGGTAAAACCCGTGATACAAAAAAACTGGCAAGAACTCATCAAGCCGACCAAACTGGAAATCATTCCGGGACATGACGCGGCCTGTCACGCGCGCATCGTTGCAGAACCTCTGGAGCGCGGCTTTGGCCTGACGCTGGGCAATGCCCTGCGCCGTGTTTTGTTGTCCTCCATTCAGGGCGCAGCCGTGACCGCCGTTCAGATTGACGGCGTGCTGCATGAGTTCTCATCCATCGCCGGTGTGCGCGAAGATGTGACGGATGTTGTGCTGAATATCAAGAAAATGGCGCTTGCCATGCAAACCGAAGGCCCCAAGCGTCTGACGCTGACCAAAAAAGGCCCCGGCGTGGTTACCGCAGGCGATGTTGACGAGGTTGCCAATATTGACGTGCTGAACCCCGACCTTGTGCTGTGCACGCTGGATGAGGGTGCCGAGGTACGCTTTGAATTTATCGTCAATACCGGCAATGGCTATGTGCCTGCCGAGAAAAACCGTCCGGATGATGCGCCCATTGGCCTTATTCCGGTCGACAGCCTCTACAGCCCCGTGCGCCGCGTTTCCTATAATGTGGAAAACACGCGCGAAGGCCAGGTGCTTGATTATGACAAGCTGACGCTCGACATTGAAACCAACGGCACGGTAACGCCGGAAGATGCGCTGGCACTGTCGGCGCGTATTTTGCAGGACCAGCTGCAAACCTTCATCAATTTCGAAGAGCCGGAAGTTCGCGTGGAAGAAACCTCCGCCATCGAAGAGGCCGGCTTCTCGGCAGCACTGCTGAAGAAGGTCGACGAGCTGGAACTGTCAGTACGCTCGGCCAACTGCCTGAAAAACGACAATATTGTTTATATTGGCGATTTGATTCAGAAGTCAGAGGGCGAAATGTTGCGCACGCCGAATTTCGGGCGCAAATCACTCAATGAAATCAAAGAAGTTTTGGCGGAAATGGGCTTGCATCTGGGCATGAATGTCCCGAACTGGCCGCCCGAAAACATTGAAGACCTCGCCAAACGGTTTGAAGAGAATTACTAATCATCCGCACCGCGGATTACGAAGGAGCCGGCCATGCGCCACGGAAAATCAGGACGTAAGCTGAACCGAACCAGCAGTCACCGTAAAGCCATGCTGGGCAATATGGCCGCCGCGCTGATTAAGCACGAGCAGATTATCACCACCTTGCCCAAGGCCAAGGAATTGCGCCCGTTTGTCGAAAAGCTGGTAACGCTCGGCAAAAAAGGCGGTTTGAGCGCGCGCCGGCAGGCTTCTGCGCAATTGCCGGATGAGGAATGGGCGGCCAAGCTGTTTGAAACGCTGGGCCCGCGCTATGCTGACCGCGCCGGTGGCTACACGCGCGTAATGAAAGCCGGCTTCCGCTATGGCGACAATGCGCCAATGGCGGTTATCGAATTTGTCGATCGCGATCCGGATGCGCGCGGCCAAGATAGCGGCCCTGTTCTGGTTGATGAGGATGTCGAAGCCTCCGCTTAAAACCCATGGGCACATTTCAACGCTTTGAAAAAAGACACGAGGTTTTACGCCCGTGTCTTTTTGTTTTTCCGGCGCTTTTTGGCTTTTTCTTGATTGCCCTGTGGGGGATGCCCGAAGCGCGCGCGCAAAGCCTGCGCGTGGTGCCCGAAAACGCCGCTCAGGTTCAACTTTCCTTTGCCCCCGTGGTCGCGCAAGTTGTTCCAAGTGTTGTGAATGTCTATGCGCGCCGCGTCGTTCAGCGTCGCCGCGGCTTGTTTGACGATCCGTTTTTTCAGCAGTTTTTCGGCGATGAATTTGCCGCGCCGCGCCAGCGCACCCAGCAATCGCTGGGCTCCGGCGTGATTGTCGACAGTGCGGGGCTTATCGTGACCAATCATCATGTCATTGACGGCGCGCAGGAACTGACCGTTGTGCTGTCCGACCGGCGCGAGTTTAAAGCCGATCTCGTGCTGGATGATGCGCGCACGGATCTTGCCGTTTTAAAACTGCTAAACCCGCCCGCGGCACTTCCGGCGCTGGCTTTTCGCGACAGTGACGATATTCGCGTCGGCGATCTGGTCTTGGCCGTTGGCAATCCGTTCGGCGTCGGCCAAACCGTGACCAATGGCATTGTGTCGGCTTTGGCGCGCAGTCAGGTGGGCGTGGCCGATTACCAATCATTCATCCAGACCGATGCGGCGATTAATCCGGGCAATTCGGGCGGCGCGCTGGTCACGCTTGACGGGCGGCTTCTGGGCGTCAATACGGCCATTTTTTCAAAATCCGGCGGTTCGGTCGGCATTGGTTTTGCCATTCCGGCCAATATGGTGGCGCGTGTCGTGCAGGCCGCACAGACCGACAGCGAAGTGAAGCGCCCCTGGCTGGGGGCGCGCTTTCAGGATGTTGGCGCTGACATTGCCGATGCTTTCGGGCTATCGCGCGCGGGCGGCGCGGTGATTGTCGAGCTGCACGAGGCCAGCCCTTTGCGTCAAGCGGGGTTTGCCAAGGGCGATGTCATTCAAACCGTCAATGGTCGTGATGTGTTTTCGCCCGCCGATGTCAGGTTCCGCATCGGCACGCTTGAAATTGGCGGTCAGGTTGAACTGGGTGCGTATCGGCGCAGTGCGAAGATTGTGGTCGATGTGGCGCTTGTCTCCGCACCGGAAGTGCCGTTGCGCAATATTCAGCGTGTCGGCGGCCAGAGCCCGCTGGCGGGCTTGCAAATTGCCAATATCAATCCGGCTCTGACGGAGGAGCGCGGATTGTCGCCCGGCAAAAAAGGCGTGATTGTGCTGGATGTCGCCGCCAACAGCCCGGCGCGGCGGGCGGGCTTTCGCATGGGCGATATTGTTTTGCAAATCAATGCCAACAAAATTGAGCGCGTGCAGGATGTGTTGCGTCTTGCGCGCAATGCTTCCGGCGACACCGCGCTTGAGATTGAGCGCGGCAATCGCCGCTTGCGTGTTACATTGCGGCGATAGGTATAAAACGTGACGATGGGTTTTCAAATTCTGCTGGTGGCCGCAGGCGGCGCAATGGGGGCGGTTGGCCGTTTTCTGGTGTCGCTTCTGCTGCGCTCCGGCGGTGCGGGCGGGTTTCCGTGGGCCACTTTCGGGGTCAATCTGGCGGGCTGTCTGCTGATGGGGCTGCTTGTCGGCTGGCTGGGGCGTCTGCCGCCCGGCGCGAGTGAGACCGCCCGTCTGTTTGTCGGTGTCGGCCTGCTTGGCGGCTTTACCACGTTTTCCGCCTTTTCATTGGAATTGTTTCAGCTGATTGAACGCCGCGATATGTGGCCTGCGCTGGCCTATGCGGGTGGGTCGCTGTTGGGTGGGCTCATTGCCTTTGCCATTGGCTTTTATCTTGTGCGGGCGGTTGCGCCATGAGTGGTGTACAGCACCGCTCGGTGAAGCCCGATGATGACGGGATGCGGCTCGACCGCTGGTTTCGCAAATATTTTGCCGGTCTTACCCATTCGCGGCTGGAGAAGCTGTTGCGGCAGGGGCGTATTCGGCTCGACGGCACACGCGCCAAGGCCGGCGACCGCGTGCAGGCCGGCCAGCAAGTGCGCGTGCCGCCGGAAGTGCCGCGCGACGGGCAATCACCGACACCGGCTTCGGCGCGCGTGTCGCAATCGCTGGTCGAGGGTTTGCGCGCTTGTGTCATCCACCGCGACCAGCATTTGCTGGTGCTGAACAAGCCATCGGGTCTGGCCGTTCAGGGGGGCAGTAAAACCAGCCAACATATTGACGGCGTGTTGCCGGAGCTGACCTTTGGCGCGCCGGAAGTGCCGCGCCTTGTGCATCGCCTCGACCGCGACACATCCGGCCTTTTGGTGCTGGCGCGCACCCGCAAGGCGGCGCAGTTTCTGACCCGACAATTTGCCGACCAGACGGTGGAAAAAATATATTGGGCGCTGGTTTATGGCGTGCCGCGCCCGTCGCACGGCACAATCACGGCGCCGCTTGCCAAGCGCGCGGCGGCTGATGGCGGCGAGCGTGTATTTCCCGTCGAAAAGGGCGACCCGGACGCCATGCGCGCGGTCACGGATTTTGCCGAGATTGCGCGTGTCGGCCAGCGTTTTGCGTGGATGGCGTTTCGCCCGCGCACGGGCCGCACGCACCAGATACGCGCCCACGCCACGGCCATGGGCCACCCGCTAGTCGGCGACGGCAAATATCGCAGCGATGCCGAAAACGCCGATCACGGCGGTTTATTGCCGAAAAAGCTTCATTTGCACGCTCGATCGATTAAAATGCCGCATCCGGCCGGAGGGACATTTTCTGCCCTAGCCCCGCTTCGGGATCATATGGCTGACACATGGGACGTTTTAGGTTTTGAACTTGAAGATGGATTATCACCGTTTGCGGAGGAGGCGTGATGCGGCTGATTGTTTTTGATTGCGATGGCACACTTGTCGACAGCCAGCAGGCCATTGTTTCTGCCACATCCGAAGCCTTTGAGGTGGTTGGCGTGGCCGTGCCGCCGCGCGAAGATATTCTGTCTGCCGTCGGCCTGCCCATTGAAGTTGCCATGCGCCGCCACGCGCCGGAAGCCGATGATATGCAGATAGATGAAATTCTTACCCTTTATCGGGCCGCGCATATTCGCCTGTCACAGCAAAGCGACCGGGGGCAGGTTCTGTTCGATGGCATGAAGGAAATTATCGAAATGCTGGGTGCCGAGCCCGAAACGCGGCTGGGCATTGTCACCATGAAATCGCGGCGCGGGCTAAACCGCGTGGTGGATGCCTATGGCATACGCGACTATTTCTCCACGCTGAAAAGTGCCGATGACGGCCCAGGCAAACCGGCACCCGATTTGTTGCTGGACGCCATGGCCGAATGCGATGTGACGGCCACCCAAACCGTGATGATCGGCGATACAAGCTTCGACATGATTATGGCGAAAGCCGCCAAGGCCTATGCTATCGGCGTTGGCTGGGGATATCAGAGCGTGGAAGAGGTGGTTGAGGCCGGTGCCGACGCGGTGGCCGAACAGCCCGAACAACTCGTTGAATTGCTGAAAAGCCTGCCGGCGCATGGTTAAGCGCTTTTACACGTCGGTCACAACCGGACAGACCGAAGCGGGATATTTCGTTGCCCTTGACGCGCGACGGTTGAAGACACCGGCCAAGCGCGACCTTGATTTGCCGACGCAAGCCTTGGCGACAGCCCTTGCCGAAGAATGGGACGCGCAAGACGAAGAAATTTCGCCCGCCGCCATGCCGGTGATGCGACTGGTCGCGACGGCCGTCGACCGGGTTGGCGATGCGCTGGACGCAACCGTCGCCGGTTTTGTCGATTATGCGCGCTCCGACCTGTTGCTCTATCGCGCCGAAGCACCGGCGCAACTTGTGAAGCATCAGGATGAAAACTGGTCGCCCGTGCTCGCTTGGGCGCAGGAGAGGTTTGATCTGACGTTCAATGTTACCGGCGGCATTTTGCCTGTCGACCAGCCTGCGGGCAATGCGGCGCGGCTCACGAAAATTGCCGGTCGCGATGTGTTTCGGGTTGCGGGGCTGGCGCATGGCGCGGCATTGCTGGGCTCGGCCATATTGACCTTGGCGCTGGAGGCGGGGGAGATTTCAGCCGAACATGCGCATGCGCTTTCGAACCTCGATGCCCTGTTTCAGATTGACGAATGGGGCGCAGATGCCGAAGCTATGGAACGCCTTGAGCAAATTGCGCTGGATATTCAAGCGTTAAACCGATATTTTTCAGCACTTAAGCCATAGACAATCGGCTTAAAAGGGAGGGCTGACCTGTGAACGATATTAATCGCATGCTTGAAGAGCGCCGTCAGGTGGCGCGCCAGGGGGGTGGTGAAAAACGCATTGAAGCCCAGCACGCACGCGGCAAGCTGACCGCCCGCGAGCGCATAGATTTGCTTCTGGATCCCGGCAGTTTTGAAGAGATCGACATGTTCGTCGAACATGACTGCCACGAGTTCGGCATGGAAGAGCGCAAAATACCCGGTGACGGCGTTGTCACCGGCTGGGGCACGGTTAACGGCCGGCCGATTTATGTTTATGCGAAAGATTTCACCGTGTTTGGCGGGTCGCTGTCGCGCGCGCATTCGCGCAAAATCAACAAGGTGCAGGATATGGCCTTGCGCAACGGCACACCGATTATCGGCATTCTGGATGCCGGCGGTGCGCGCATTCAAGAAGGGGTCGATGCGCTGGGCGGCTATGCCGAGGTTTTCCAGCGCAACACGCTGGCTTCCGGCGTTATTCCGCAAATCACCATGATTATGGGGCCGTGCGCGGGGGGTGATGTGTATTCGCCCGCCATTACCGATTTTGTTTTTATGATCCGCAACACCTCCTACATGTTCGTGACCGGCCCCGATGTTGTGAAAACCGTAACCAATGAAGAAGTGACGGCGGAAGAGCTGGGCGGCGCGAAAGTGCATACCACGCGCTCATCCGTTGCCGATGGCGCGTTTGACAATGATGTCGAGGCGCTGAACCAATTGCGTCGGCTGATTGACTTTTTGCCTTTGAGCAATCGCTCCGGCGTGCCGGAGCGCCCGACATTTGACTTGCGCGACCGCGTGGAGCCCTCGCTCGACACGCTGGTGCCCGAAAACGCCAACATGCCTTACGACATGGGCGAACTGGTTTTGAAAATGGTGGATGAGGGCGATTTTTTCGAAATCCAGCCCGATTTTGCCAAGAACATTATCGTCGGCTTCGGCCGCATGGAAGGGCGCACGGTGGGCTTTGTTGCCAATCAGCCCATGGTACTGGCCGGGGTGCTGGACAGCGATGCCAGCCGCAAGGCGGCGCGGTTCGTGCGGTTTTGCGATTGTTTTGACATTCCGATTGTCACGCTGGTTGATGTGCCCGGCTTCTTGCCCGGCACGGCGCAGGAATATGGCGGGCTTATCAAGCATGGTGCGAAACTTCTGTTTGCCTATGCCGAGGCCACCGTGCCGAAAATCACGGTGATTACGCGCAAAGCCTATGGCGGCGCGTATGATGTGATGGCGTCAAAACACCTGCGCGGCGATGTGAATTATGCGTGGCCGACGGCGGAGATTGCCGTGATGGGCGCCAAGGGTGCGGTGGAAATTATTTTCCGAAATGCGCTGGGCGATGATGAAGAGATTGAACGGCGCACCAAGGAATATGAGGAGAAGTTCCTCAACCCGTTTATCGCTGCCGAGCGCGGTTATATTGACGAAGTTATCCAGCCGCACAACACACGCCGACGGGTTGCCCGCGCGCTGGCTTTGCTGCGCGGCAAGAAGCTCGAAAATCCCTGGAAAAAACACGACAATATCCCGCTATAGGTTCGCTGCATGTTTAAAAAGATACTCATTGCCAATCGCGGGGAAATTGCCTGCCGCGTTATTCGCACCGCCCGCGAGATGGGCATTAAAACGGTTGCCGTTTATTCCGATGCCGATGCGCGCGCCCAGCACGTCAAAGACGCTGATGAGGCCGTGCATATTGGCGGCGCACCGGCGAGTGAAAGCTATCTCGTTATCGACAAAATTATCGACGCCATTCGCCGGACCGGTGCCGAAGCCGTGCATCCGGGTTATGGATTTCTGAGCGAAAACAAGGCTTTCGCCGAGGCACTTGAAAAAGAGGGTGTGGCTTTTATCGGCCCGCCGCCCGGTGCCATTGAAGCCATGGGCGACAAAATCACCTCGAAAAAACTGGCCGCCGAAGCCGGCGTCAGCACCGTGCCGGGGCATATGGGGCTGATTGAAGACGCCGAGGAAGCGGTGAAAATTGCCAATCAAATCGGCTATCCGGTCATGATTAAGGCTTCGGCCGGCGGCGGCGGCAAGGGCATGCGGATCGCTTTCAATGATGATGATGCGCGCGAGGGGTTTCAATCGTCGAAAAACGAAGCGGCGGCGAGTTTTGGCGATGACCGAATTTTTATCGAGAAATTTGTCACCCAGCCGCGCCATATTGAAATTCAGGTGCTGGGCGACAAGCACGGCAATATCGTCTATCTGGGCGAGCGCGAATGTTCCATCCAGCGGCGCAACCAGAAGGTTATTGAAGAAGCGCCCAGCCCGTTTCTTGACAAGAAGACCCGCGCGGCCATGGGCAAGCAGGCCGTGGCGCTGGCGCGCGCGGTGGATTATTGCTCCGCCGGAACGGTTGAGTTCATTGTCGATGGCGACCGCAATTTCTATTTTCTCGAAATGAATACGCGCTTGCAGGTTGAGCATCCCGTGACCGAGCTGATTACCGGCCTCGACTTGGTTGAGCAGATGATCCGCGTTGCCGATGGCGAAGAATTGCAGATAAAGCAAAAGGATGTGGAGCTGAAGGGCTGGGCCATTGAAAGCCGCATTTATGCCGAAGACCCGTATCGCGGGTTTTTGCCGTCAACGGGGCGTTTGTCGCGCTATCGTCCGCCGGAGGAAACCGAGCATGACGGCATTACCGTGCGCAATGATACCGGCGTCTATGAGGGCGGCGAAATATCGCTGTTCTATGACCCGATGATTGCCAAGCTGGTGACGCATGGGGCCGACCGCACGAGCGCGATCGACGCCATGGCCGCCGCGCTTGACGATTTCCGCATTGATGGCATTCGCCACAATATTGATTTTCTGACGACGATTATGCATCACGCGCGTTTCCGCTCCGGGGCGCTGACGACGGCCTTTATCGATGAGGAATTTCCCGAAGGGTTTTCCGGCGCGGAAATTTCCGACGAACGCGGCCGGCACCTTGCCGCGATTGCCGGCTTCATGCATGCGAAAATGACCGCGCGCGCGGCGCAGACCGACCAAATTCTGCAAGGTCATGCGTTTCACGCACCCGACGAATTGATTGTGCAATTTGACGACCGCGTTTTTGAAACCGTGAGCGCGCCAAATGGCATGCAGGTGGACGGCAAAGTGATCAATCTTGAAAGCAGCTGGAAGCCGGGCGATCTGTTTTTCTACGGATATGTTGATGGCAGCCCGACCAGCCTGAGTGTTGATATGTTGGCCGAGGGGTTCAGCCTTACCGGTGGCGGCGCGCGTGTTGAACTGGCCGTGCGCAGCCGACGGGCGCAGGAGCTGACCGCCCATATGCCGGAAAAAGCGGACTCTACGTCTGATAAGGCACTGGTGTGCCCGATGCCGGGCGTGCTGATTAGCGTTAATGTCGGGGAAGGGCAGGCCGTCAAAGCGGGTGAGGCACTGGCCGTGGTGGAAGCCATGAAAATGGAAAATATTCTGCGCGCCGAAAAAGACGCGACCGTGTCCAAAGTTCTGGTGACGCAAGGCGACAAGCTGGCGGTGGACGATATTATTCTGGAATTTGAGTAGCAGGCTCGAAAGCGGTACCGAACGCAGCGTCAAAATTCTTGAGCAGGGCTTGGTCGGCCTCTTCCAGACCCACCGGAAGTCCCAAATCGACCAGACTTGTCACGCCCTTATCGGCAATGCCGCAGGGCACAATGCCGGAAAAATGCTCAAGATCCGGCTCCACATTCAGCGCCAGCCCGTGAAAACTCACCCAGCGCCGCACACGCAGGCCAATGGCGGCAATCTTGTCCTCATGCCGGGGGCCCAATTCGGGGCGCGGAACCCAGACACCCACTTGGTCGTTATGGATACAGGCCTGCACGTTGAATTCTGCGAGCGCGGCTAAAATCCATGCCTCGACCTGAGTTACGAATTTCCGCAAATCGCGCCCGCGTCGGCGCAAATCAAGCATGAGATACACGACGCGCTGGCCGGGCCCGTGATAGGTGTAGTCGCCGCCGCGCCCCGCCGCATAGACGGGAAACCGGTTCGGCGCCAGCAGATTTGCGCTGTCGGCTCTTTTGCCGGCGGTATAAATGGGGGGATGTTCCAAAAACCACACGCATTCGCGCGCGCGATAGGCGATAATATCGTCGACCCGAGCCTCCATAAAAGCCAGTGCTTCAGTGTAGTCAACCGGCTTGTCCGCGAATAAAAACTCAGGTTTTTCTGTGCTATGGGGCTTTTGAACCATAATCAGCTTTCTATCATCCGGGGTGTGGCCAGATAAAACATAAAAAACATGTAAAAATATTTATTTACCGAAATATATTGATAAATAGCCGAATATCATCCATATAGATGGTAATGGAGAGTTCTATGCTGCCAATCATTCTGGACACGACCGAATTGACGATTGCCATTGTCGGCAGTGGCCCGCAAGCCTGCCGCCGCCTGCAAATGGTTGATGCTGCCGGGGCCAGCTTTGTGCGCGTGTTTGCCGAAAATGCCGAAGCGCCCATGCGCGAACTGGCCGGCGACCGGCTGGTGGAAAACTGGCCCGATGCCGAGGATCTGGCGGCGTGTCATGTCGTCTATATGGCGAATATTGATGACGCCCTGCAAGAAACGTTGACCGCGCAGGCGCGCGCGGCCAAAACACTTGTGAATGTTGAAGATGTTAAGCCCTTATGCGATTTCCATGTGCCTGCACTGGTGCGGCGCGGCGACCTGTTGTTGACGGTTTCTACGGGCGGCAAATCGCCGGGTCTGGCGCGCGGCCTGAAAGCGAAATTGGAAGAACAATATCCCGCCGCCTGGGCCGAGCGGCTTGACGTGCTGTCCGACCGGCGCGAGCAATGGCGTGCGGAAGGCGCGAATTTTTCAGAGCTGATTGAGCGCACAAACAAGCTCATCGAAGCCGAGGGGTGGTTGTCGTGAAATCTGCCATTATCCGCACGCCGGCTTCCGTCGGCTTTTTGTCCGAGTTAAACACTTCCTATGCCGAATTGTCGGCGCAGGATATTTTGCGCGACGCGATTGAAGACCGCTTTGCCGGGCGTATCGGCATTGTTTCGTCATTCGGCGCCGAGTCGGTGATTTTGCTGCACATGATCGCCTCAATCGACCCGACAACGCCGGTTGTTTTTCTGAACACGGGCAAATTATTCGGCGAAACCTTGCGCTATCGTGACAGGCTGCAAGCCCTGTTGGGGCTGACGGATATACGCGCCATCGGCCCGCATCCGGATGATTTGAAACAGACCGACCCCAAAGGCAATCTGTGGCAGCGCGATACGGACGGGTGCTGCCATATTCGCAAAGTGTTGCCGCAGGCGCGCGCCATTGAAGGGTTTGACGCGCTGATTACCGGACGCAAGCGCTTCCAGACCGGTGCGCGTCAGGAAATGGACATTATCGAGCAGGACAGCGATGGCCGCTTCAAGGTCAATCCGCTTGCCAATTGGCAGCTGGATGATTTGAAAACCTATATTGAAAAGCATAATCTGCCGCGCCACCCGCTGGTCAAAGACGGTTATCTGTCTATCGGGTGCATGCCGTGCACCTCGCGCGTGGAAGAGGGCGGCGATTATCGCTCCGGCCGCTGGGCGGGTTCCGACAAGGACGAATGCGGCATCCATATTGACGGCGACGGCATCTAAACACGCCTGTTTTATGGCGCGTTCGGGCAGTTTTAGTCGCTTGTTTCGCTATCGGATATTTGCTATCCCATGAGCCCAGTGCGGTCGTGGCGGAATTGGTAGACGCGCAGCGTTGAGGTCGCTGTGGGGTAAAACCCGTGGAAGTTCGAGTCTTCTCGACCGCACCATTTTCTTTTTTTGTTGGCAGGCTGCCGCCAAATTTTCGCATGCAAAAGTTTGTGACCCCTTTTTAAGCCGGGTCTGTTTTTAATTACGCTCTCGAACAACATATATATCACTGTCAGGCACGCACCATTCGGCGCAGTCATTTTATTGTAGGATCACAGGGCTAAAAAAGAATCGTCTTAAAGTTAGCCGTTCTTGGGGGAGAAAATCATGAATCTTAGGTTCCAGCAATTATGCGCTTGGTTGGGCATTGCGCTCGTGCTCATCGTTTTTCCATTGTTGATTATTATGGGGTTTTTTCCGCCGCCAAGCCCGGCAGAGGGAGCCGAGGCGATTAAAGCTCATTACCTATCAAAAAGTTCTTGGATATTTTTGTTAGGTGGCGCCTTGTGTGTGCAAATGTCCGGCCCCGGTGTTATGTGGTCTGCCATGCTCAGCGTTCAACTTCGCCATATCGAAAAAGAAGAGGCACCTATCTTTAGTCTCACCAGTTTGGCGTGTGGCATTGTTGCGTTTTCCGTGTTCACCTTTGCCTGTGCTGGTTGGGTAATTTGCGCTTTTCGTCCCGAACGCGCGCCGGAAATCATTCAAACATTGAATGACTGGTCTTTCATTGTTTTCCTTGGAACCGTCACGCCTCTTATGGGCCAGGCATTGACGATCGGCCTGGCCATATTCAGCGATACTTCGGAAGATCCGGTGTTTCCGCGTTGGGCCGGCTTTTTGAATCTTTGGGCTGTTTTGATTTTTCTTCCCGCAGGGTTAATTCCGCTCTTCAAAACCGGTCCGTTTGCTTGGCACGGATTCTTTGGCCTGTGGCTTCCTGTTCTTGTTTTTGGCGGCTGGATGTTGGTGATGTCCGGTTTGGCGTTGAGGGCCATTGGCAAGAGGCAAAACGCGGCACTCCTTGCTTCTTAGCTGGCGGCTATTGAAGAGTTCTGTTCTGTTATTGGTCGAGGATTGAATGATTAAAGAACCGCTTGCGAAACGTTTGCCGGGGGAAGATGGGGTCTGGGCTTTTGTTCTCGGAGACATGGTCATGTTTACCATGTTCTTTGGCACTTTTCTTTTTTACCGAGTGGAACAAGGGGAACTGTTCTCTCAATCCCAAGCTTTACTGAACCGGGATTATGGTGTGATCAACACATTGTTGCTCTTAACCAGCTCTTGGTTTGTCGCGATGAGTGTAGCATTGTACCGAAAAGCGGATACCGAACTGGGTGCCAAATTTCTGATCCCCGCTTTTGCCTGCGGCGCCGGTTTTGTTGTTATAAAAATCTTCGAGTTCGGCGAAAAAATTGGCGCCGGTATTACGTTAAACACCAATGAATTTTTCATTCTCTATTTCATGTTTACCGGAATCCACCTTGTCCATGTTTTAGTTGGGTTGGGTGTCTTGGTATTTTTGTGGCGCACGGCCATTCGCGCGCCCGATGGGAGCGCCATTCGAACGCTGGAGAGCGGCGGCATATTTTGGCATATGGTCGATCTTCTGTGGATCCTTCTTTTCCCTCTAATTTATCTGGTGTAGGCGGTTGACGTTATTCTTGCTTAATTCAATTACGATCGTTTGGGGTTTTCTCTTTATCGGAACAGTAACCTCATGGTTTCTTGCCCCCGAAGAAGATTACCTCAACCCCCTGCTTCCCGGCTTGGTCATTATCTTGATCGCATTTTTAAAAGTCCGTCTGATACTATTGTATTTCATGGAGCTACGGATTGCGCCGCAACCTTGGCGTGGACTTTTTGAGGCCTGGATGGCCGCCGCCTGCGCTATCGTAATGTTTCTTTATGTTATCGGAAGCTAAATAAAATTCGCGCAAAATAAACTGGTCCGGTTTGCTATTTCAATTTTTATTCGGGTAACGCAGTTTAGTATCGACCGCACCATTTTCTTCTTTTGTTGGTTTTGTCGGATAACCGCCGTCCGGTCGCCCGAATTTTGGCGCAGGCCGTGAGCCCTTCAGGCGCATCCCTCATCCGGCAAAGTGCCGTGCGGTTTGAGCGCGCCGGCAACCAGCTTGTTGAGAAAGGCGTTGATATCGACCGGCGGCTTTTCGGCCAGCCTCATTTGAACCATCATGTGCCCGCCGGCGATGACCATGTAAGCGGCGATCTCAGGGTTTATATCGGGCGATACCTCTCCGGTTTTTTGACCATCACGAATGATTTCGCAAAACAGGGCGGCCACGCGTTTTTGAAAATTCTCGTAAAGCGGCCAGGTGGCATCATCAAAGGCGGTGCTCCAGTCCAGCCAAATCTTCATAATGTCGGGCTCTTCATCGACATTATTGGAAAACGCTTTGGTGACTTCCAGAATCTTGGAAAAAGCACCTTCGCGTTGGTCGGCGGCACCCCAAAGAATTTCAGTGAGGCGGGCATCAACCCGTTCCAGAACGGCACGGGTCAGACTGTTGCGCGTGTCAAAATAGGCATAGATGGTCGGCGTCGAGACTTTGGCTTCTTTCGCGACATCCGCGCGGCGCGAACCGCCTATGCCGTTGACGGCAAATATTTTTGCGGCGCAGTCAATGAGCTGAGCGCGGCGTTTTTCCGGAGCCAATTTCGGTGCCCTTTTGGGCGGGCTCAATGGGAGGGCGGCGTGTTTCGAGGTCATAAATGTTCTAGCCTCCGGAAAAATTATGGTGATATCCACATCGGTAAGAAAACGTCACTACAAACCAAAGTTTTGGCAGTAATCATGTCATTATAGCATAGCTTTGGATGAAATGGAAATTACGAAGCTGTGCGAGGAAATGAATAATGCTCAAAGTTTCCAGCCAAAAACCGAACGATTGCGCGGGCATTATTGGTCGCGCCGGGCGCGGCAGATGATGGCGGGGCTTGAGTTTTCTGTTTACACGCGCGCGGGGGCTGGTAGTTTACAGCCTCAAATCATGCAGGGGAGGTCAGAAATGTCAGACAGCAAAAATCCGGAAACCATTGTGTTGCATGCAGGTTGGCGGAGCGATCCGACCACCGGCTCGGTCGCTGTCCCGATTCATCAGACCACCAGCTATCAGTTCAACAGCACCGAACATGCCGCAAGCCTGTTTGCGCTGGCCGAGCTGGGCAATATTTATACGCGCCTGCAAAACCCGACATCGGATGTGCTGGAGCAACGCATTGCCGCGCTGGAAGGCGGCGCGGCGGCGCTGGCCGTATCGTCCGGACAAACGGCTTCGGCCTATGCATTGCAGAATATTGCCCGCGCCGGCGACAATATTGTGTCATCGACCGACCTTTATGGCGGCACATGGAACCTGTTCGCCAACACCATGAAAGACATGGGCATTGAGGTACGGTTTGTTGACCCCGACAATCCGCAAAGTTTCGCCGATGCCATTGACGCGCGCACCCGCGCATTTTATGCCGAAACCCTGCCCAATCCGAAATTGCAGGTGTTTCCAATCGCCGAGGTTGCCGCCATTGGCCGCGAACACGGCATACCGTTGATTATGGACAATACCGCGGCACCGGTTATTTGCCGCCCGCTTGAACATGGCGCGGCGATTGTCGTTTACAGTTCAACCAAATATCTGGGCGGTCACGGCACCTCTATTGGTGGATTGATTGTGGATGGCGGCAATTTTGACTGGGAAGCCGCCGGCGACCGCCAGCCAATGCTCAACACGCCCGACCCTTCCTATCACGGCGCGGTCTGGAGCGAAGCGGCCAAACCGCTTGGGCCCATTGCCTATATTTTGAAGGCACGCACCACGCTTTTGCGAGATTTGGGCGGTGCCATGAGCCCGTTCAATGCCTTTATGTTTTTGCAAGGCATGGAAACCGTGCCCTTGCGGATGCGCGCGCATTGCGAAAATGCCCAAAAAGTCGCCGAATGGCTTTCCGACCAGCCCGGCGTTTCAAAGGTTATTTATCCCTCATTGATGGACGCGCCGATGAAAGCGCGCGCCGAGGCGGTTCTCAAGGGCGGTTACGGTGCTTTGCTTGGGTTTGAACTGGCCGGCGGTGCCGAAGCCGGACAGCGGTTTATCGATGCGCTGCAAATGCTCTATCACGTTGCGAATATTGGCGATGCGCGCTCGCTTGCCATTCATCCGGCCAGCACGACACACAGCCAGTTGAGCGCCGAAGACCAGATGGCTTCGGGCGTGACGCCTGGCTATGTGCGGCTGTCCATCGGCATTGAACATATTGACGATATTCTGGCCGATCTCGACCAAGCCCTGAAGGCGGTCTGAGCTGCTTAGGCCGCGTCGCTTGACGGCGTGGCCGGCGTATCGCTGCGCGTGATTTCCGGACGGGTGAGGAATTGCGCAAACAGAATGAAGGCGCAAGACCCCATCAGCAAAAATGCCCAACTCAGCCGCGTGAAGTCGCCATCCCCCGCAATGGTGCTGGCGAGAAACGGGCCAATGGCGGCACCGAACAAGCCCGATGCGGCAAATATGGTGGTCAGGCGGCCTTCAACATCGAGGCGCGCGACAACGCCGACAATAAACGGGTCATTTATATTCATGAAAAACCGCAACAGACAGAAGCCGAAAATAAAGGCCAAGGGTGTCGGCAGATAGGGCACGGCGAAAGCGAGCATCAACACCATTGTCCAGGCCAGTATAATCGGGCGCGCGCTGCCGAAACGGTTGCCCACCCACGCCGCCAGCGAAGCCCCCATAATGCCGACGAGCAAACTGCCCGCAAACACCTGTCCAACTTGCGCCACGCTGAGACCTACTTGCAGGGCCATGCGTTCGGTAAAGGTCCAATGCGCGGCAGTTGCCGCGCTTAAAATAACGGCAAAAGCAATCACCCGCAGGGCATCTTTGCGCAAACCCGCGCTGGTCGGCGTGGCGGCGGGCCCGCGCGCCGGAAGCAGAAGAAACACGGGCGCGATCAATAGTGTTATGCCGCCCAGAAGGGCATAGGCCCCGGCCAGATCGAAACGGGCAATGATCAGCGGCAAACCCAAATAGAAGGCAGAGGCCAGAAGGGCGTCGATAAGATAAATAAAGGCTGTCAGCCTTTCCGGTTCGCGCGCCAGAGCAATTGTCGAGGCCAGCACACCGGCCATGCAACCGGCGCTGAGACCGGCCACGAAACGCTCGGCAAAAAACAGGCCGGGGTCCAGCGTAAAGGCGGAGGAAATTTGCGTGAGACCCAGCGCGACCGCTGCGCCGAAAGCCAGCCGGTTGCGCCGCACACGATTGATAAGGCCGGTGGTAACGGCAACCGCCAGTGCCATGCCGAGGATTTCAACCGAGCCCACATAGCCGACATTTGCCAGTGTGAAGCCGCGATAATCAACAAGCGCGCCGAGAATAATCGGCAATACGGTAAGCGATTGATAGCCAATCAATCCGGCAAGGCTGCAAGGGATGATTAATTGTCTCAGTGTGTACATTACGATTGCCTGTTCGCGGGCAAACATTAATGATAGGTTTTACGAAGTCCGGAATGTTTGCCAATGCCGGATTTGGCCTAACTAAAGCGCGTGGAGGTTTTGTCAATGACCAATAAAAAATCCAAGCCGGAAAATATTGACGGGCATCTGGCTCCCAATGTGGTGCCATTTGAAAAGCCGAAGAAAAAAATCGCGCAAGATCAGTTCGACGTCGAATGGTTTTACGACGAAGCCGAATTTTTCAGTTCGTGGATGGATGAATTTGACTGGTAGCGCAGTGCGTTAAACCAGTTCCAGCCCCATCATAATCAGGCAGATCACCGACCCAAACCAAATCAGCGTGCGGATGTGGTTGATATGCACCAAATAGGCAAACACATAAGCCACCCGCAGCCCAAGCCATATCGCCGCCAATTCCGCCGTCTGGGCTTCCGCCATAATGGACAGAACGGCCAGCGTAAGAAACACAGGCAGGGTTTCCACCAAATTATTGGCGGCGCGTTTGGCGCGTGCAACTGATGGGGGCATGTTTTCCATCGGCTCGTCGCGCGGCCCGGCCAGATAGTTCAGGCTGGTGGCACCTGTTGCCACCGCCAGCATGGTTGGCAATGTAAGTTGCACCAACAGCAACAAACCGGTGAAAAGAATAATTTCCAGCATAAAAAGTCCTCCTTTGTCACACACCGAATCCAACATAGGTTGTAATGACGATAGAAGACTAAAGCAGATAAGCTGGCGCGTCTATCGCACACCATAGCAGAGGAAGGGTCGGGCATTTGGGTGACACCCCACAATTGCAGGAACCGGAAGCCGAACTGCCCGGATTCGGCGAAACCGTCACGCCCGATTTTTTGCACGATATCCGCCAACAATTGAACCGCGAGGACAAGGTTTCGTTGCTGGCGACTTTTCAGGATGTGCATGAGGCCGATATTGCCGAGCTTATCACCCTGTTGTCGCATGACCATCGCGCCAGCTTCATGCGCCTTGTCGGCCCCGATATTCCGGCAGCCGTTTTTGCCGAGCTGGATGACGGGGTGCGCGATGAGGTGGTGGAATATATCGACATCGACACGCTGGTCGCCACGGTTCAGGAACTGGACAGCGATGATGCGGTTTTCGTGCTGGAAGACCTCGACACGCAGGAACAGCAGGAAGTTTTGCAGAAAATCTCGGCTTCCGACCGCGCCCTGCTGGAGCGCGCGCTGGAATTTCCCGAAGACAGCGCCGGACGTCTGGCGCAGACCGAATTTGTCGCCGTGCCGCCCTTCTGGACGGTCGGGCAGACGATTGACTATTTGCGGGAGAATGACGATCTGCCGACGCATTTTCTGGAAATTTTTGTCGTTGATCCGCGCCATCAGCCCGTCGGCGTGGTGCATTTGTCGGAGGTGTTGCGCACCCAGCGCCCTGTGACCATGGAAACTATCATTGACGATGATTTTACCGTTATTGACGCAAACGCCGACCGCGAGGATGTCGCGCGCCTGTTCGAGCGCTACAATCTGGTCAGCGCCGCGGTGGTTGATGTCGAGCGGCGTCTTTTGGGCGTCATTACGGCGGATGATGTGTTTGAAGTCATCACCGAAGAAGCCGGCGAGGACATTCTGCTTCTGGGCGGTGTGGGCGATGAAAATGTTTCCGACAGTGTGGTCGAAGCCGCGCGCGGCAGGTTTTCATGGCTGTTTCTCAATCTGCTGACGGCCATTTGTGCGTCATTGGTGATCGGATATTTTGACGGCTCGATTGAGCAGATGGTGGCCCTCGCCGTGCTGATGCCCATTGTCGCCTCAATGGGCGGCAATGCCGGCACACAAACCCTGACGATAACCGTGCGCAGTTTGGCGACGCAGGAAATCTCGGCACTTAACGCCGCGCGTGTCGTTTATCGCGAATTGGGCATCGGTCTGTTGAACGGTGTTTTATTTGCCATTGTCACGGGGGCGGTTGGCATGGTGTGGTTTGGGGACACCATGCTGGGCGTTGTGTTGGCGGCGGCCATGATCGTGAACCTGATTGTTGCGGCACTGGCCGGTATTCTCATCCCGCTGGGGCTGGACCGCGCAGGGATTGACCCCGCCATTGCGTCGAGTGTATTTGTAACCACCGTTACCGATGTGGTCGGCTTTTTGGCGTTTCTGGGTTTTGCGACGCTATTCCTGCTAAACTGAAAGTTCGAATGCGCTGCACTTTTAGAAAAACTGTCTTGTCACTTGCCTTGCTTGCGTTCAGCGCGCCGGCTTTTGCCGGATGGCGCGATGTGACCAATTTGCCCGCGGCGGTGTCTGATGCGGTTGCGGCCGCCGCCGATGACGGGCTCTATGTGATGAGCGGCGCACCGGGGCGGGGATTGCGTCAGTTCTTCGAGTTTTACGACACCAAAAATGACGGCTGGCGGCCCCTCACACCGATGCCTGCGGGCCTGTGGCGGTTTTCGCTAACGGCAGGAAGCGGTCAGCTTTTCGTGACGGGCGGGCGCGATCAGGCAACCGGCGACATGTCGCCCGATGTCTGGATGTACACCCCACAAAGCGCCATTTGGGTTGAATTGCCGGCCTTGCCGCAGGCGCGCGCGGGCCATGCCAGTTTCTTTGCCGATGGTAACGTCTATGTAATCGGCGGGGTGGGCGAAAAAAGCGACCGCGTCATGCGTTATGTCTCACGCCTTGGGCGTTGGGAAACCGTGGGCGCGGCGATGCCGATACCGGTGGCAAATGCGGCGTGGGCAAAAAACGGCGATTTGCTGATTGTCGCCGGTGGGGTGCGCGCCGATGGGCGCGATGCCAAAACCGTTCAGGCCTTCAACGTCAAAACATTGAAATGGTCGCGTTTGGCCGCTCTGCCGCAAGCCTCCAGCGGTGGCGCGCTTGGGGTGGTTGACGGTGCCCTGCATTATGCGGGCGGCTTCAGCCAGTCGGCGCAAAAGGTTCTGGCGCGCCATGTGCGCTATGACGGCAAAGCGTGGCGGGATTTGCCCGCCATGCCGCAGGGCCGCCATCAAATGGCTTATGCGGGCAGCGGGTCGGCGTTTTTCATTATTGGCGGCGCATTGGGCGGGGGCTTTTACTCATTGTTCACCGGCTCCAACCGCGCGCATCTATTCACAAAAGATACGCCGTCAAACGGTGAATAACTCGGCAAATAATTTTGCTTTGGCTTTGCGGTGACCTAAACTTTCAACCATGACGGTTCATCTTGTGAAATTATGCGTCGGTGCCGATGACATTGACGATCTGGTGCAATGGCAAAAGCATTTGCAAAAGACCTATAAGCGCGTGTTTCACACCACGCGCATGGTGCCGCGCCGCGTGCCCGACCTGCTCGATAATGGCTCGATCTACTGGGTGATAAAGCGCCAAATTCGCGTGCGCCAACAGATTACCGATATTGAGGAATTTGTGGATGATCAGGGCATTCGCCGGTGTCATCTGCATCTTGACCCCGCGCTGGTGCTGACGCGCCTGCAAGCGCGGCGACCGTTTCAGGGGTGGCGCTATTTGACACCCGAAGATGCACCGGTCGATATGCCGACCGATATCGAAATAGATGAAGACATGCCCGAAGACATGCGCCATGAATTGTCCGAAATGGGGCTTTTATAGCCCGTTCAGCGCGCTTCCATATTGTCAATCAGACGAATGTCGCCCAGGCGCGCCGCAATGAGCGCACGCCGCCGCGTGGTCTGTGCGTCGGGCGGGGCCAGCGTCTCGGCGTCGCGAATGCAGGCATAATCGACGGCGGAAAACCCGGCTTCGAGCAGTGCATCATGCGCTTTTGCTTCGGCAATATCGGGCGGGTCTGCGGCTTCGGCCAGCGCGCGCAAAACCAGATTGAGGCGTCCGGCAATCTCGCGCTGGTCGGCTGACAGATAGGCATTGCGCGAAGACATTGCCAGACCGTCTGCCTCGCGGATAATCGGGCCGCCGATAATTTCCACCGGAATATCAAGGTCGCGCACAATGCGGCGAATGACCAGAAGCTGCTGGTAGTCTTTTTCGCCGAAAATAGCCACATCCGGCAGTGCCTGAAGCAATAGCTTGGTGACGACAAGACCGACGCCGGCAAAAAAATGCGGGCGCATATCCGTTTCCAGCCCCATTGCCGGCCCCTCAATGCCAATCGATGTGGCAAAGCCCGACGGATACATCTCGCCCGCCGATGGCGCAAACACGGCCGTCGCGCAGGTGGCCGCCAATTTTTGCAAATCCTCGGTTTCGTGGCGGGGATAAGTGTCGAGGTCTTCATGCGCGGCAAATTGCGTTGGGTTGACGAATATCGACACAATCACCGCATCGACCTGCTGGCCCATGGCCTCGACAAGCGACAAATGCCCCTCATGCAGGGCTCCCATGGTGGGCACCAGCCCCACGCGCCGCCCGTCGGCACGTTGGCTGCGCACATAATCTCGTAAGCCGTCAATCCGGCGAATGGGCGTAAGCGGAGCCATGCTTCAGGGACTTTCGCTGCCGTCGCGGTCGTCAACGACATAGGCCGCGCTAATGCCGCCATCGACGCGGTAAACGCCGCCCGTTTGCCAGCCGGCGTCGTCGCTCAGCAGAAAGCGTACCAGCGCGGCAACTTCTTCCGGCCGACCCAGCCGCCCCATCGGAATATGGCGTCGCCGCATCTGCCATTTTTCGGGCGTGTCGAAATAATGCTGCGTGCGGTCGGTGAGAACGGGGCCGGGGGCGACGCAATTTGCGCGAATATTGTCGCGCGCATAGGCCACGGCGATCTCGCGCGTCATGGCCTCCAGCGCCCCCTTGCTGGTCGTGTAGGCGATTTGCGATGTCGCAGACGCGCTGTGCGCCACAACGGAGGAAAGCGTTACAATGGCCCCGCGCTTTTGCGACACGAAGAGCGGCAACACATTTTTGCACATTAAAAACGCGCCCGTGACATTGACGTCCAGCGTGGCGCGCCAGCTTTCAAGCGATGTCGCCACGGGATCGGTGTCATCATCGGCCAAAATCGCGGCATTATTCACCAGCCCGTCCAGCCCTTGAAGGGCGGCGGCACTGTCCGACACCATGGCGGCCACGGCGTCCGCATCGGTTAAATCGGCGGCGAAAGCGTGGGCTTGTGCGCGCGCAGGCTCCGGCAGGGCGGCTTTGGCGGCATCGGCAAGCGCTTGTGTGCGCTCGCAAAGCGCAAGCATGGCACCGCCATCGGCCATCGCCGCGGCCATGGCGCGCCCCAGGCCACCATTGGCGCCGGTAATCAGAATTTTTCTGTCTTTCAAATCCATTTTTAATACCCTAACGCCGCTCTATCGTGCCAGACAGGAAAATCGGCGTTTTTCGGCTCGCTTTTACCGCGTTTTTGCCACTCATTCGCCACTCTTTTGCTTCGGTGGAAAATGCAGTCAAAATCCGGAATCGGGTTTATACTGATAGTTGCGAAAGTTAAAGGTGTTTTTCATGAGCGAGCAGGCCGAAGCATTGACCGATACTGCCACCCGCAGTCCGCATATTATTGTGGTGGGCAATGAAAAGGGCGGGTCGGGCAAAACCACCACCGCCATGCATGTGACGGCAGCTTTGCTGAATGAGGGGTTCCGCGTCGGCACAATCGATCTGGATGTGCGCCAGCGTTCGCTCTCGCGCTATATCGAAAACCGGAAAATTTGGGTTGGCCGCCGCGCGGTTGCCATGCCGGAGCATTATCCGCTTGAAGAGTTTAACTATAATGACCTCTCCTTGCGCCAGCGCGCCGAGCAGGAGCAATTTGTCGCCGCCATGACCCATTTGCGCACCGGCAATGATTTTATCGTTGTCGACAGTCCGGGCTCGGATTCCTATTTGTCGCGGCTGGGGCATGCCGCCGCCGATACGCTGATTACACCGATTAATGAAAGTTTTGTTGATTTTGACCTGCTGGCGACGGTTGACCCCGACGATCTGTCGATTACCGGCCCAAGCATTTATTCGGAAATGGTCTGGTCGTGCCGTAAAGCGCGCGCGCAAGCCGATGGCGGCAGCATTGACTGGATTGTGGTGCGCAATCGCACAAGCCATATTCACGCCAAGAACAGACAGCGCGTGGAAACCGCGCTGGACCAGCTGGCCCGCCGTTTGGGGTTCCGTCAGGCAATGGGGCTTTCCGAGCGGGTCATTTTCAGGGAAATGTATCCGGCGGGCATTACGCTGCTTGATCTGACCGATGAAGAGGCCAACACAAATCTTACCATGTCGCATGTCGCGGCGCGGGCCGAGGTGCGCGCGCTTGTTACGGCGTTAAACCTGCCCGGCGTCACGCTCTGATGGGATTTCTCGCGCTGGGTCTTGTCAGCCTGCTGGCATTGCTTTTGGTGGCCTCGCTGGCGGCGCGCCTGTCGGCCCGTCATTTGCGCCTGCTGGCACTTGTCACCTTGTTCATTATTCTCGGCGTGGGGCTTGTCGTGCTGGCATTGGCCGGGCGTTACGGGCTTGCCGCGCCGCTGGGCTTTATCATGATGTGGTTGTTGCGCCTGTGGCGTGTAACGCGCGAGGGCGGCAACGCCGGAAAAGCCGGGCGCGCGGCAGGTGATAAAGTCGGCACGCAGCCCATGAGTGTCGCCGAGGCGCGCGACGTGTTGGGCGTGGATGCAACGGCAAGCCGGGAAGAAATTGAAGCGGCATATCGCGATCTAATCGTCAAAAACCACCCCGATCATGGCGGTACGGACTGGATTGCCGCGCAGCTTAATCAGGCGCGCGATATTTTGCTCAACGACAATTAGGGCGCGATTGGCAGGCAGCCGGTTTTCAGGCGCGTGAGTTGTGCGCATAGCGTGACGGCTTGGGCTTGCGACAGCTTGGCAAATCGCGCGCGGTACATTTTCTTGCCCTTCAAATTCACCGTTTCCGTGCGCGCTTCGGCCTTTTCAAGCCGAGTGCCCAGAATTTCTCTGATTTGCTTGAGCTGACGTTTTGCATCATCGGCTTTCACGAAGGAGCCGACCTGTATTTTCCAGCCCTCATCAAGCGCGGCCACCTGTTCCGGCGCAGGGGAGGGTTCGGCTGTTTTCGCGGGTCGTTTTTCGGGTTTTTGCGGATTTGTTTTTTCTGCCGTTTGTTCGCCTTTGCGGGCAGGCCGCTTCCGGGGCCGTTTGCTTTTGGCAATTTGTCGGTCGGAGCCGATGCGCAACCACGCTTCGGCAGGCTTGGCCTTGGCCCGCACCATGCCGTTAGGTGCCGAGGCCGCGCGCGGCAGGCTGGTTTTCAAAAGCCGCCGCACTTGTGCGTCGCGGGCCTTCGCCGTACGCCCGCCCATAACCACGACAATCAGGCGTTTGTCGCCGCGCTCGACCAGATTAACGATATTATAGCCCGCCGCGCGGATATAGCCGGTTTTCATGCCGATACTGCCCTTGAGCGACCCCAGCAGGCGATTATGGCCCGATATGCGCCGTCCGTTATGCACGAGATAGCGTTGCTTCCACAGAGCGTTAAAGGCGGGAAAATCATCAATCGCGCCCTTGGCGAGGCGGGCAATATCGCGGGCCGAACTTTTCTGGCGCCGGTGGAACAGCCCCGAAGCATTGACGAAATTCGTGTCGAACATGCCGAGTTTGCGCGCGGTGCGTGTCATGCGTCTGGCGAATTTGGCTTCGCTGCCGGAAATATGCTCGGCCATGGCGGTGGCGACATCATTGGCCGATTTCACAATCAGGGCTTGCAGGGCAAGGCGGGCGGAAATGGTTTCGCCGGCACGCAAACCCAGCTTGCTGGCCGGTTGTTTGGCGGCATTGGCGGAAATGCGAATCGGTGTGTCGGCTTCCATGCGTCCGGCGCGAATTTCTTCCAATGCGACATAGACCGTCATAATTTTGGTCAGCGAGGCCGGAAACCGCATTTGTTCGTCGCGATAATATTGCAAAACGCGGCCACTATGGGCATCGACCACAATTGAGGCATATTTCGGCGAGGCTTCGGCAGGCTGAAAAGCCGGCAGAAAAAGGGCACATAGGAACAAAATGGCCGAAAGGCGGTACATAAAGAGACTCATCAGACAATTTGACACACGGTAACAAGACATCTTGCGTTTCGAAACAGCAAACCTATTTAAACATTATGCACGATTAAGGTTTGCCTTGATGCAGTATGAAAAATTGGGTCACAATGACGTTATGAAGCACATTATGCGATTTTTGAGCGTTCGGATGGCCGGCCCGTCGGATGAAGACGGCGGCGATACCGGAACCGGAACGATTACCCGCACGCGGACGAAAACCAAAAAACCGTCCATGTACAAGGTTTTGCTGCTCAATGATGATTACACACCGATGGAATTTGTGGTGTATGTCCTTCAGCGTTTTTTTTCCAAGAGTGCCGAAGATGCAACCAAAATCATGTTGCATGTGCATCAAAATGGTGTGGGCATATGCGGTGTTTTTACCTATGAGGTGGCTGAAACAAAGGTATCACAGGTTATGGATCTTGCCCGTCAACATGACCATCCTTTGCAGTGCACAATGGAAAAAGACTGAGTAATTTTAGCAATAGAACAGGAGCGTTTTGTGCCAGCATTTTCAAAAGAGTTAGAACAGGGTCTGCATCGGGCGCTCGTGCTCGCCAATGAGCGTCATCACGAATATTCCACGCTGGAACATTTGTTGCTCGCCATGACCGAAGACACCGAAGCTGTCGCCGTTATGGAGGCGTGCGGCGTCGATTTGGAAAAGCTGCGGCGCAATCTGACCGATTATATCGACAATGAGCTGACCGGCTTGATTATGGACGAAACCGAAGACTGCAAGCCGACGGCGGGCTTCCAGCGGGTTATTCAGCGCGCGGTCATTCATGTGCAGTCGTCGGGGCGTGACGAGGTGACGGGCGCAAATGTGCTGGTGGCGATGTTCGCCGAACGCGAAAGCCATGCAGCTTACTTCCTGCAAGAACAGGAAATGACCCGCTATGATGCGGTGAATTTCATCTCGCATGGGGTGGCCAAAAAACCCGGCCACAGCGAAAGCCGACCGGTGGTTGGCGAAAACATGCTGGATGATGACGCCGACCCCGTTGCCGATGGCGGGGCACTGGCCGCCTATTGCATCAACCTCAATGAAAAAGCCCGCGACGGGCGCGTTGACCCGCTTATCGGGCGCGGCAATGAGGTCAATCGCGCGATACAAATTCTGTGCCGCCGCAATAAAAACAACCCGCTTCTGGTGGGCGACCCCGGCGTCGGCAAAACGGCGATTGCCGAAGGTCTGGCGCGTAAAATTATCGAGGGCGATGTGCCGGATGTCCTGCGTGACAATATAATTTATTCGCTGGATATGGGCGTGTTGCTGGCCGGCACGCGCTATCGCGGTGATTTTGAAGAACGCCTCAAGCAAATCATGTCCGAACTGGAAGACATGCCGGAAGCGATTTTGTTTATCGACGAAATACACACCGTCATCGGGGCGGGGGCAACTTCCGGCGGCGCGATGGATGCCTCAAACCTGCTGAAACCGGCTCTGCAAAGCGGTGGCCTGCGGTGCATGGGCTCTACGACCTATAAGGAGTTTCGCCAGCATTTTGAAAAAGACCGTGCGCTGGCGCGCCGTTTCCAGAAAATCGATGTCAATGAGCCGAGCGTGCCCGACAGCATTAAAATCCTGCAAGGGCTGAAAAGCTATTTCGAGGAGTTCCACAAAGTTCGCTACACAAATGATGCGCTGAAAGCGGCGGTGGAGCTGTCGTCGCGCTATATGGCCGACCGCAAACTGCCCGACAAGGCCATTGATGTGATTGACGAGGTCGGCGCATCACAAATGTTGTTGCCCGCCTCGCGCCGGAAGAAAACGGTCGGCGTGCGCGACATTGAAAAAGTGATTGCGACCATGGCGCGCATACCGCCCAAAACCGTCTCGAAAGACGACACGGAAAAACTGCGCGGGCTGGATGTCACGCTCAAGCGCGTTGTGTTCGGGCAAGATGCGGCCATTGATGCTTTGGCGGCGTCGATTAAATTGTCGCGCGCCGGATTGCGCGAGGCCGAAAAACCGATTGGCAGCTATTTGTTCTCCGGGCCGACCGGCGTCGGCAAAACGGAAGTGGCCCGACAGCTTGCTTCGGCCATGGGGGTCGAATTGCTGCGCTTTGACATGTCCGAATATATGGAGCGCCACACGGTCTCGCGGCTGTTGGGTGCGCCTCCCGGCTATGTCGGCTATGACCAGGGCGGTCTTCTGACCGACGGTGTTGACCAGAACCCGCATTGCGTGTTGTTGCTCGATGAGATTGAAAAAGCACATCCCGATCTCTTCAATGTTCTGCTTCAGGTTATGGATCATGGGTCTCTGACGGACGCCAATGGCCGCAAGGTGGATTTCCGCAATGTCATTCTCATCATGACCACCAATGCCGGGGCTTCCGATATGGCGAAGGAGCCGATGGGCTTTGGCCGTGAACGCCGCGAGGGTGAGGACACCGAGGCCATCAACAAAATGTTCACGCCGGAATTCCGCAATCGGCTTGATGCCGTGGTCGGCTTCAACAATCTGCCGCCGGAAGTTGTCGTGCGTGTGGTTGAGAAATTCATTCTCGAATTGGAGCTTCAGCTTTCAGACCGCAATGTCATCATTGAGGTTGACCGCAAGGCGATGGATTGGCTGGTCGAGCAGGGCTATGACCCGCTTATGGGCGCGCGTCCGATGGCGCGGATTATTCAGGAAAACATCAAGAAGCCGCTGGCCGATGAATTGCTGTTCGGCAAGTTGCAAAATGGTGGCGTTGTGCAGGTCGGCCGCGACAAAAAAGCCGGCCTGTCGATTAAGCTGAAATCCGAAAAATCCGGCGGCAAAAGCGGTAAGCCGAGCGAAAAAGTTACCTGAGACGCCGGTTAAATCGCGGCGCGGATGCGCGTGGCGATATCGGCCAACTCGTCCATATCGGCCATTTGCGTGCCGTGCCCCAGCATTTCCAGCCCCTTATGGCGCGGAATAATATGCATGTGAAAATGCGGCACGGTCTGGCCGGCCGCCGACCCGTTTAATTGCGCGAGCATCAGACCCGGCGCGTCCATGGCTTTTTGAACGGCAGGTGCGAGGTGATGCGTTGTCGTCATCACCGCGCGCGCATCATCCGGCGAAAGCGTGAGAACATTTGTCGCCGCGGCGCGCGGAATAACTAGCACATGGCCCGGTGCCTGCGGCATGATGTCCATAAACGCCACGGTTAAATCGTCTTCGAAAACGCGTATTGAGGGCATTTCATCGCGCAAGATTTTGGCGAAAATATTCTGCGGGTCATAGGCATCGGTCAGCTGCATGGGCGTTTCTCAATCTGCTTCTGGGTCGGTTTTTTTGAACGGTGTATGGCGGCTGAGCGCCGAAATGTCATTGTCCACATATTGCCGCTCGCTTTCAAGGTAATCGGCAACAGCATCGCGCAAGCCCTCATGGGCGATGTGGTGGGCCGAATGGGTGCGTTTCGGCGCATAGCCGCGCGCCAGCTTATGCGCGCCCTGCGCGCCCGCCTCAACGCAGCGCAGGCCGCGTTTGATGGCAAAATCGATCGCCTGATAATAGCAAACCTCGAAATGCAGAAACGGGTGGTCTTCAATGCAGCCCCAATTGCGCCCGAACAGCGTATCGCCGCCGATGAAATTCAACGCACCGGCAATATAACGCCCGTCGCGCTTGGCCATGATGAGCAGAATATCGTCTGCCATAGCCGCGCCAATTTGGTCGAAAAACGCGCGCGTCAGATAGGGTGTGCCCCATTTGCGATGGCCGGTATCAATGTAAAATTCGAAAAACTTGTCCCAATGTTCGTCCGTCAAATCAGCCCCGGTGATTTGCTCGATCTCGATGCCGTTTTCGACGGCGCGGGCGCGTTCCTTTTTGAGGTTTTTGCGTTTGCGCGAGGCCAGTGCCGCCAGAAACGCCTCGAAACTTTCATAACCGTCATTCACCCAGTGAAACTGCTGGTCGGTGCGCTGCAGAAAATCCAACTCACCCAGCGCCGCCCATTGCGCTTCGGGCAGAAAATTAATGTGCAGGGACGACGCCTCAAGGCGCTCCGACAGTGTCAGGGCACCGGCCACCAGCGCGCGGGTAATGGCATCGGCGCGGGCAGGGTCACGAATAAGCAGGCGCGGGCCGGTTGCCGGGGTAAAGGGCACGGCGCTCAGCAATTTTGGATAATAGCGTCCCCCGGCGCGGTGAAACGCATCCGCCCAGCCATAATCGAAAATATACTCACCCTGGCTGTGGCTTTTCAGATAGAGCGGCATCGCCCCCAGACTGTCGCCCGCGGGCGTTTCGACGACCAAATGTTGCGGCAGCCAGCCGGTATCGGCACATGCCGAGCCGCTTTCTTCCAGCGCCATTAAAAAGGCGTGCGAGAGAAACGGATTATAGGGCGTGTCCGCCGGGTGGGCGCAGGCGTCCCACCGGGCCGCATCATATTCGGCCAGGCGGGAAACCACGCGTATGACGGGCGCATCAATATCCCCCATCAGCTGATCTCAACAATGGCGTCAATTTCCACCGCCCAGCCCATTGGCAGACCGGCGACGCCGACAGCCGAGCGCGTATGGCGTCCGCGTTCGCCGAACAGCTCGACAAATAATTCGGATGCGCTGTTCAAAACCGCCGGATGGTGGGTGAAATCGGGCGTCGCATTGACATAGCCGCACAAGCGCACAATCCGTACCAGTTTCTGCCAGTCGCCGCCGACCGCCGCGCGAATTTGAGCAAGAATATTCAGCGCCGAGAGTTGCGCGGCGCGGGCCCCGTCTTCAATGTCCAGCCCGTCGCCCAGCTTGCCGCAAATCGCCCCGCCGCCGGCCAGCACCGGCCCCTGACCGGAGATGAAAACCAGCCCGTCGCGTTCGAGATAGGGCACATATGCCCCCAATGGCGGCTTCGGGTCGGGCAGAACCAGCCCAAGATCTTCCAGCCTGTCTTCCGGTTTGTTTTCTATTGTCATCATCAACCGCCTTTAAAGTTTAATTTAGCGCCGCTGTCGTGCGCTTCCAGTGCTTTTTCGTCACGCTTGCGGGCAAAACCCTCTACAGGCTACGCCCCTTTTTTATGGCCCCGCGCCCGAATTTGTCGCGCAAATCATCCATGGCCTGTTCAGCCGCCTTGCGCCGGGTCTTGTCGGGGTCGGCGAGGTCGGGCGGGTCGGCATGGGTGCCGTCGACCAGTCCCGACACGCCAATGCCGATCAGTCTGAATTTAGTGCCCGGCTTGTCGGTCAAAAGCTGGGTCAAGAGGGCTTTGCCCACAGCAAAAATCGTGTCGGCAAGCTGGGTCGGGTCGGCGATCGCACGATTGCGCGTCAGCGTTGTAAAGTTTGAGGTTTTCAGCTTTAAAACAATGGTCGTACCGGCCATGTTTTTGCGTTTGCATCGATCGGCGGTGCGTTCGCTCAAGGCCCAAAGATGCTTTTCCAGCGCGCTTAATGTGCCGAGGTCTTCGCTGAATGTGGTTTCGCTCGAAATGCTTTTGGCAACGGATTGCGGCACGATTTTGCGGCTGTCCTGCCCGCGCGACAGGCGCGCCAGCCGCAGGCCGATACTGTCATAACGCGCCACAAGGTCGCGCTCGTCCATTTTCTGAAGCTGCCCGATGGTGCGGATGCCGTCGCGACTGAACTTTTTTTGCATCGCTTTGCCGATGCCGTAAATCGCATTGACCGGCAAATCGGCCAGAAAGGTCAACGTTTCCGCCGCGCCGATTATGGAAAACCCGCGCGGCTTGTCGAGGTCGGAGGCAAGCTTGGCGAGAAACTTGTTGTGGCTGAGACCTACCGAGACCGTAATGCCGATATCTTTTTCAATACGGTTCACCAATTGCACCAGCGATTGCGCCGGCGCGCCGCCATGCAGCCGGTCGGTGCCGCGCAAATCCAAAAACGCCTCGTCGATGGAAAGCGGCTCGACAAGCGGTGTGTATTCGCGCATCAGATCGCGGATCTGATAGCCGATTTTTTGATATTTCTCCATATCGGGCCGGAGAATTATGGCCTCCGGACACAGCTTTTTGGCCTGAAACATTGGCATGGCCGAATGCACGCCCTTAATGCGCGCAATATAGCAACAAGTGGAAACAACCCCGCGCCGCCCGCCGCCGATAATGAGCGGCTTGTCGTGCAAATCCGGATTGTCGCGCTTTTCAATGGCGGCATAAAACGCATCGCAATCTATATGCGCGACGCCCAGTTGGAAAAGTTCGTTATGGGCAATGAGGCGTGGCGATTTGCATGTGGGGCAACGCTGGCGGTCGGCCATGGCCTCGGCGCGCGTGCCGCAGTCGCGACACAATATGTGTGCGCTACCGCCCTTGGCGGGCTCAGTATCCGGCTTGGGTGAGCTCCCGGCTGATCCAGTCATAAGCCTCGTTCCAGACATCAATCCGCGTTGTCGCGCCCTTGGCAGGCCCGATGAGCTTTGCCAGCCGCGGGTCGGCAACGAAATGAATGCGACGAACCTCCGGCGCGTGCTCGGCAACGCTGTCGACATTATGGGGAATATCGTCAAGAAAGAAAACAGGGGCTGAAATGCGCGCGCTCAACCATGCGACCGCAGGCCCCTTGGCGCCGGAGTTGACAATAACCGGATAATTCATGCCATGGGCATTGAGATTATCAATGCGCTCCTGCTTGTTTTTCGCCGGCAGATTGGTCAGCACGATGATTTGCGCGCGCGCGGCCAGTGTCTCCAGCGATTGCGCGGCTCCGGATGTCGGCTGAATGTCGCGCGTCTCGGCATCAAAAAACTCGTCGATAAGGTCGGGAACCTCGACCGGCTCATTGGTTTCCAGCGATTTGATATTGCCGCTAATGGCGAAATTGCCCAGATCGATCCACAGGCCGCGCTTTTTCAGAAAATGCTCCAATTGCGCCATGAAGCGCAACAAAACCTCATCCGCATCGCTGATGATAAGCGGGCGCGTGCGGTCAAGGTCGAGCGTTTCAAGCTGGGAAAGAATTTCGGGAGCGGGAGGGGTCATGCGCAAACTCGCTTTATGAGGGTTAAGTCCAATGGGGCAGGTCGCCGCCGGGCAAATTCTGCCGCGCTTGGGCGGGGTGTTCGGGGTCTATGTCATGGGCGGCGCAAAAATCGGTCAGCACGGCTTCGTCCGACAGCAGAAAATCCAGCACACCGGCCAGCACTTCACCGTCTCCGGCGCGCGCGACAATATCATTGGGCGCCATGCCCGACAGCGCGGCAAACCTGTCCATAAGCTCTGTGTCGGCCGCCAGAAAGGTCAAAGCCTTCAGCGCTATAATCTCTGCCTGTTCGGTGTCCATAGGCTAAAACCTAGTGTTTTCGCGCGCTCAGGCAATAAAAAAGGCGCTGCCAAGCAACGCCTTACCTCACGCCGTGAGCCGAGATTTATTTGATTTTGTTTTCCTTGAATTCGACATGCTTGCGCACAACCGGATCGTATTTTTTCACGACCATTTTTTCGGTCATGGTGCGTGCGTTTTTCTTCGCAACATAATAAAAGCCCGTGCCGGCCGTGCTTTCCAGTTTGATCTTAACCGTTGTTGATTTCGCCATTGTGCTTGTCCCAAAAACGCCTGTGGTCTTGCCACGTCGCCGCCGAAAATAGGAGTTTTCGCCAATATGTCAACCCATATCGGCCTAAAGCTGGGAAATGACCGGCTTGCCGCGTTCAAATTTGACGAAAGGCGCGGGCGCGGCAAACCGCTTTTCAAACGGCAATTTTATGCGCTCTTCCACAATATCGAGAACCTGGCGGGTAATCGCCGGCAAATCCAGCTTGCGGGCTTGCGCGATGGTCAGCCAGTGCAAATCCAGCAATTCGCCCGAAGCCCCGCGCGTGTCTTCGGGGTCGGTGTGAATATGCGTGTCATACATCATGAAAAAGCGGGTGTCGAAGCGGCGCGTGCGATAGGTTGGTGTTACGGCGCGGGCGATGAAATCCATATGCGCCAGCGGCGGCACCACGCCATGCCCGAAATAAGCGTTCCATTCGCTGTTGCGGCTGGTTGGGGGCGTGTTTGACGCCTCACCCAGAATAAGTCCGGTTTCCTCGAATGTTTCACGAATGGCGGCCAGAGCCAGCCCGCGCAAGCTGTTGTCGGTTACGCGCGCGCGGGTTTCCTTGCGCAGGCGCGTCAGCACTTCGGGGCGCAAATCCGTGTCGCAGGTCAGCCGCGTATCGGCCGGGTCGCGCCGACCGCCGGGGAAAACAAACTTATTGGGCATGAATTTGTGGCTGGCGGCGCGCTTGCCCAGCAGAATTTTCGGGGTTTTGAGCTGGCGCACGATAATCAGCGTTGCCGCATCGCGCGGGCGCACGGCCTGTGCCCCCGGCTCGGCATATTCGCCCGGCTGTCCCGGCGTGTGAGATTTTGGTCTGACCTGCTTACGCATTACTGCCTCTCCGTTTCCTCAACAAATGTCGCATCCGTGTCGGCAAAGCCGTGCATGCGCAAGGCCCATTGCAGGCCGACCACCGCGCCCTTGACCATGGGGAGTGATATCAGCGTTAAAATGACTGCCAACACGGAAAATATCGCCGCATGCACAATAAGCGGCGGCTGGTATGTGCGCTCAACAATCAGCGCTATGGGCACGACAATGTGCCCGACAATGAAAATTGTGAAATAGGGCGGGGCGTCATCGGCCTGATGACCGGCCAGCGCCAGACCGCAGGCTTCGCATTTATCGGCCACTTTCAAATAGCGGGCAAACAGCTTGCCGCTGCCGCAGGACGGGCATTTGCCAAGGCTCCCGCGCCACATGGCCTGCCTTTTGCTGCGCGTTGCGGATAGGGTGGACGGTGCTAGCTGGGTCATTTTTATTTTCTCCGGCCCGTTTTTCGGCTGTTTTTTCGACGCTTGGCTGTATTCGGGCGCCTCGATGTGGCGGGGCCACGGCGAATTTTGCGCCCTTTTGCATTCGGGAAACTGGCATAGTCCTCAAGAGAAAACAATAGCCCGCCCTGCAAAGGTGTCGCCTCCATAAGGCGTATCTCGACCGGCTGCCCGATGCGGAAAACCGTGCCCGTGGTGCCACCGACAAGGCTGAGTTTGTCATCATCAACGAAAAACCGTTCCGCCCCCAATCGCGATATCGGCACCAGCCCGTCAGCGCCCGTATCGTCCAGCTTGACGAACAGGCCGGCGCGCGAAACACCCGATATCTGGCCTTTGAAACATTCGCCGATTTGGTCGGACATAAAGGCCGAAAGATAGCGGTCTGCCGCCGTGCGTTCGGCAAGCATGGCGCGGCGTTCGGTGGCTGATACGGCTTCGGCTATGGCGGGCAGTTTTTCAATTTCTGCGTCGGTCAGCCCGTCATCGCCCAGTTTCAGGGCGCGAATAAGCGCGCGATGCACAATCAGGTCGGCATAGCGCCTGATGGGTGAGGTGAAATGCGCATATCTGGCGAGGTTCAACCCGAAATGGCCGATATTTTCGGGCGTATAAACGGCTTGCGATTGCGTGCGCAACACGGCTTCGGAAATGGTCGGGAAATGCTCGCCCTCTCGCGCTTTGACCATAATGCGGTTGAACAGGGCCGGCACGACGGGCTGGCCGAGGTCGAGGCGTGCGCCCAGCGGCTTGATGAAATCGGCAAGCGCATGCATGCGTTCGGGGGCCGGCGCATCATGCACGCGGAACAGCAGGGGCATTTGAGCCTTTTCAAGCGTTTGTGCCGCGCAAACATTTGCGGCAATCATCATTTCCTCAATCAGGCGGTGCGCCTCAAGGCGCGGCGGAATATAAATGCGCGTAATGGCACCTTGCTCATTCATGTCAATGCGCCGTTCCGGTTTGTCGATAATGAGCGGCGCGCGCGCATCACGCGCTTCAGCCATCAGCAAATAGGCCTGCCAAAGCGCGCCCAAAATATCGTCTGTTCCCGTCGCTCCGGTGCCACCGGCGGCAGGTTGGGCATCGAAAATACCTTGCGCCTGCTGATAGCTCAGCTTGGCCGCAGACCGCATCATTCCGCGCACAAATTTATGCGCGCGTTTTTTGCCTTGTGCATCAATCTGCATGCGAACCGCCATGCAGGGGCGGTCTTCATGCTCGCGCAAGGAACATAAATCATTCGACAGACGCTCCGGCAGCATGGGCACAACGCGGTCGGGCATGTAAACCGAATTGCCGCGCTTTCCGGCTTCTTTGTCCATCGCGCTGTCGGGCGTCACATAGGCCGCAACATCGGCAATCGCCACCCAGACAATATAGCCGCCCGCATTGTCGGGGTCGGTATCGGGTTCGGCATAAACCGCATCATCATGGTCGCGCGCATCGGCCGGATCAATCGTCACAAACGCAATATCGCGGAGATCAGTGCGCGCCGATGTGTCAATGGCATCTGTGTCGATGGCATCTGTGTCGATGGTAAGGGTCTTTGTTTCCTTGGCCTCAATGATTGCCGCTTCGGGAAAATCAATCGGCAAGTTTTGTTCGGCAATGGCGATCAGCGAAAACGCATGTGGGCTGGTGGCCGAACCGAAGGCTTCAACAATTTTGACCGTGGCATTGCCGCCGCGCGCGGAAGAGGTTTTCTCGGCCTTGACCAGCGTGTCTTCTTCAAGGCCGTCAGCGCCTTCGCGGGCGCGATATTCATAGCGTTCCTGCCGGTTGACCGGAACCACCCACGCCCCGTCGGGGCGGTGGCGGATAACACCGATAATCTGAGCCTGCGCGCCGCCCAATTTGCGGATAATGCGCGCTTCATATTGGTTTTTCTTGATCCGCACGAGCCGGGCAAGCGCGGTGTCGCCGGGTGACACAAGTTGCGCCGAGCGGTTCACGCGGCCCCGCCCGCCGGCTTCAATAATGGTGATGAGCGGCGCGTCGGGCTTGTCCAAAACCGCGCCCTCGCGTATCGCGCGCGCTATGAGATTATTTTCTCCGTCACGCCCCGCAACCCGAATAACGCAGACATTTGGCAAATCACCCTGCACACGCATGCCGGATTTGCGCGCGCCCTCCAGCAGACCTTCAGCGGCCATTTCGCGCAGTAATTTTTTGAGTGCGATGCGGTCGCTGCCGCTCAGCCGAAAGGCACGGGCAATTTCGCGCTTGCCCACCTTGCCGCTTTGCTCGGCAATAAATTTCAGAATATCGTCCCGCGAGGGCAGGTCTGCCACTTTGTCTCCGTCGGCTGTTGCTTAGCCGGCTTTCCGGCGTTTCTTGGCCGGACCTTTCGCAATGCGTGCGGCGATAAGCTCCAGTCCCCGTTCCAGTGTAAGCGAGTCGGGGACTTCATCCTTCGGAATTGTGGCATTGACCTTGTCATATTTGACATAAGGCCCGAAGCGGCCATCCATCACGCGCACCGGCTTGCCGTCATCGGGGTGTTCGCCCAGTTCCTTCAACACTGCCCCGCCACGCGCGCGTTGCGGGCCCTTGGCCTTGCGTTCGGCAATAACCGTCACCGCACGGTTGAGCCCGATGTCAAAAACCTCATCGGGCGTTTCAAGCGATGCCGATTGCTTGCCGGCTTTCACATAAGGGCCATAACGCCCGATATCGGCGGTAATTTCTTCCCCGGTTTCGGGGTGCGTGCCGATAAGGCGCGGCAATGACAGAAGTTTCAGCGCATATTCCAATGTCATCTCTGCCGGTGTTTTGCCCTTGGGAATGCCGGCGCGTTTCGGCTTTTCGCCTTTTTCGGCGGCCTCGCCCAATTGAATATAGGGGCCGAAGCGCCCGTCCTTCACATGCACATCCAAACCGGTTTCGGGGTCTTGGCCCAAAATGCGCTCAATGTCGCCATGCTCGGCCTGTTCGCCCGCAAAAGGCCGCGTGAAGCGGCATTCGGGATAGCGCGTACAGCCCACAAAAGCGCCATATCGGCCGGTTTTGAGGCTAAGCTGGCCTTCTTCGCATTTCGGGCACTGGCGCGGGTCGCCCTGGCCGGTATCGCGGAAAATATGTGCGCCCAGCACATCGTTCATCGTGTCCAGAATTTGCGTATTGCGGATTTCCATTGTCTGTTCGACGGTTTGATAAAAATCACGCCAGAATTGCGCCAGCACGTCTTTATAACTCAGGCTGCCATTGGAAACCTGGTCGAGGTCGGCCTCCAATCCGGCGGTGAAGTCATATTCGACATAGCGTTCAAAGAAGTTTTCCAAAAACGCCACAACCAGACGTCCCTTGTCTTGGGGAATGAAGCGGTTGCGATCCATGACCACATAGTCGCGTTCGCGCAGCACCGACAAAACGCTGGCATAGGTTGAGGGTCGGCCAATGCCCAGCTCTTCCATGCGTTTGACCAGCGTGGCCTCGCTATAGCGTGGCGGCGGCTCGGTAAAGTGCTGTTCGGGGGCGATTTTCTCAACACTCAGCGCGTCACCGGCATTGACGGCGGGCAGGGTGGGGCCGTCTTTTTCATCCGGCGTATCGTCCTTGCCTTCTTCGTAGAGCTTCAAAAAGCCCGGAAATGTGATGACGGTGCCGGACCCGCGCAAACCCGTTTGCTTGTCGGCACTTGAAATGGTGGTGGTGGTGCGTTGCACGCGCGCGCTTTCCATTTGCGAGGCCACGGTGCGCTTCCAAATGAGGTCGTAAAGCTTCAACTCATCCGCCCCCACAAGGCGGGCGACATCGGCCGGCAGGCGTTGCACGCTGGTCGGGCGAATGGCCTCGTGCGCTTCTTGCGCATTGGCCGCCTTTTTGGTGTAGCGGCGCGGCGCATCGGGCAGGTAGTCGCCGCCGAAATCAGTCGAAATCGTATCGCGAATTTCGCTTACCGCTTCGGGCGCAATGTCGATGCCGTCTGTCCGCATATAGGTGATGAGGCCGGTCACGTCGCCGTCAATCTCCACCCCTTCATAAAGGCGCTGGGCGATTTGCATGGTGCGGCTGGCCGAATAACCGAGTTTGCGCGAGGCTTCCTGTTGCAGGGTCGAGGTTGTGAAAGGCGGCGAGGGGTTGCGCTGGCCGGGTTTGCTCTCGACATTTTCCACGCTGAAACTGGCGCCACTGATGGCGGCCTCGGCGGCGTGCGCCTGGGCTTCATTTGCCAGTGAGAATTTGTCCAGCTTCTCGCCGTTCAAAACAGTCAGGCGCGTGGGCAGTTTTTTGTTTTCCGGTGTCAGAAAATCGGTATCGACCGTCCAGTATTCGCGCGCGGTAAATTTCTCAATTTCGATTTCGCGTTCGCAAATCAACCGCAGCGCGACCGACTGCACGCGCCCCGCCGAGCGTGAGCCCGGCAATTTGCGCCACAAAACCGGCGACAGGTTGAAGCCGACAAGATAGTCCAGCGCACGGCGGGCGAGATAGGCGTCCACGAGGCGCGCATCAATCTCGCGCGGGTTTTGCATGGCTTCCAGCACGGCATTGCGCGTGATTGCGTTAAACACAACGCGGCACACATCAATGCCGTTCAGAACATTTTTCTTCCGTAAAACCTCAAGCACATGCCAGCTAATGGCCTCGCCCTCGCGGTCGGGGTCGGTTGCCAGAACCAGCCGGTCGGCCGATTTGACGGCCTTGGCAATCTCGTTCAGCCGCTTGCTGGCGGCGGCCTGTTCTTCCCAGGACATGGCAAAATCATTGTCCGGATCGACAGAACCGTTTTTCTCCGGCAAATCGCGCACGTGCCCGTAGGAGGCAAGAACGGTAAAATTGTCTCCCAGATATTTGTTGATCGTTTTCGCCTTGGCGGGCGATTCAACAATGACGACTTCCATGCGATATCCCGTAATCAGACTTTGAATGAGCGCATGATATGGTCAATTCTATTGCCCGTGTCAAATGTGCTTTTTTCAACACGCCCGCCAAAGGCCTGTCTATTCATTGATATCCAGACACACCTGACCGCCCGAATCATAGGTCAGGCGACCGGCAAGTTCGAGTTCCAGCAAAACCAGATGCACGCTCTGCAAGGGGGCCTCGGCCTGTTCGACCAGATCGTCAATGCGTATCGGCACCGGCCCCAAAAGCTCGATAATTTTGCGCCGTATGGCGTCGCTGACCGGTGCGGGCGGGCTTTGCGGGCGCTTCGGCGTTTTCTGGTCGGGTGTTTTCAACGCCATGTTTTCGATGAGCGGGCGCACGGCGTCCATAATATCGTCCACCGTCTCGATCAGTGCCGCGCCGGTTCGGATGAGATGATTGCTGCCATGGCAACGCGGGTCGAGCGGTGAACCGGGCACGGCCATGACCTCGCGGCCATATTCGCCCGCCAGACGCGCCGTGATGAGCGAGCCCGACCGCCGCGCGGCCTCAACCACAATAACGCCCAGCGACAGGCCGGAAATAATGCGGTTGCGGCGCGGAAACTGGCTGGCCTGTGGCGCGGTGCCCGGTGGGTTTTCGCACAAAATCAAGCCCTGTTCGCAAATCTGCTGCTGCAATTCGGCATTCTCGCGCGGGTAGGAATGGTCAATGCCATTGGCAATCACGGCAATGGTGCCGGCCTCCAGCGCGCCCTGATGAGCCGCGCGGTCAATGCCGCGTGCAAGGCCGGAAACCAAAATCAGACCGCGCGCGCCGATATCTTTTGCAAGTTTGCCGGCTATGCGCTGGCCGGCGGCCGAGGCATTGCGCGCACCGACCATGGCGAGTGCGGGCTTTGCAAGCAAATGCGCATGGCCGTAACACGACATAACGGGCGGCGCATCGGGGGTTTGTGCCAGAAGCTTTGGATAGGCGGCAGTACCCAGAACCAAAAACGTGCCGCCGAGTTTGAGCGTCGCCTCATATTCGCGTTTGGCCGCTTGTTCGGAAACCGGTTTGAAAGCCTTTGACCGCCCGCCGCGTGCGGCAAGTTCGGGCAGTGCGCTCAAGGCGGCATGGGGTTCGCCGTATAAATTCATCAGGCGGCGAAAAGTTACCGGCCCCAGTTTTTCGGTTCGTGACAATCGGATATAGGCAAGAATGTCGGCTTCGGACAGTTGACCTGTCATTGCATGGCCTGTCATTGCGCAGGCCTTCCGGCGCAGAAATTTGGCATTATTATTTTTCTTTTTTAGGTTGAAAGAGTTTACGCAGACTGCCCGATGCGTGGTTCCTGTCCTTTGCGCAGACGCGAGATATTCTCACGATGCGCCCAGTAAATGACGCCAACCTGAACACCGACCACCACGCCACCGTATACTTCACCGAGAACAAACATATAAGCGGGCACGCTAAGCGTCGCAACCAGCGCCGCCAGCGACGAGCGGCGGAATATCAGCGCCACCAACAACCACACGAAAAGCATGGACAGGCCGGGCAGGGGCGACAAAACAATGCTTGAACCGATAAAAACCGCAACGCCCTTGCCGCCTTTAAAGCCCAGCCAGACAGGGAAAATATGCCCCAAAAGCGCGGCCAGTCCGGCCCAATAGGCGGCCGGAAAACCGACAAATTCAAGCGCGATAAAAATCGCGATACTGCCCTTGGCGGCATCTGTCAGCAATGTCAGTGCCGCGAGCAATTTGTTGCCCGAACGCAAAACATTTGTCGCGCCGATATTGCCGGAGCCGGTTTCGCGAATATCGCCCAAACCGCCCATGCGGCTGAACAAAAGGCCGAAAGGTATGGAGCCCAGAAGATAGGCGAGGATCAAAACGCCGATTATTGTGCTTGTGTCTGTCATTTTGTCGTTTCCATTTTGCTGTCGAAAACACTGTGCCCGTTTACAAAGCAGGCTTCAACCTTTCCTTGCAGCTTGCGCCCTTCAATGGCGGCGTTTTTGGACTTTGATTTGAGCGCGTCGGCATCGACAATCCACGGCGCTTCCAAATCAACCAGCGCAAAATCTGCGGGACTGCCCGTGCGCATGGTGCCGCCGTCAATGTCCAGAAGCCGGGCCGGATGGCCGGTCACGGCGCGTATCAGCGTTGCCAGATCGAGCCCATGTGCGTGATGCAGGCTCAACAATACAGACAACAATGTTTCCACGCCCACCGTGCCATAGGCGGCTTGCGCGAAAGGCTGGCGCTTTTCTTCGGCGTCTTGCGGGTTGTGGCCGGAAACCACAATGTCGATGGTGCCGTCGGCCAGCCCGTCAACCAGCGCGAGGCGGTCATCCTCACTGCGCAGCGGCGGGTTCAGCTTGGCAAAAGTGCGGTAATTTTCGACATCATTTTCGTTCAGCATCAAATGGGTCGCAGATACGCCGCAACTCACCGCCAGACCGCGCGCTTTGGCCTGGCGCACGGCTTCAACGCTTTCGCCGGAGGAAACTTGCGAAATATGGTAGCGCGCGCCGGTCAGCTCCACGAGGCGGATGTCGCGGTCGATAATGGCGGTTTCCGCCGCCACCGGAATGCCGGTGAGGCCGAGGCGGGTTGCCAATTCGCCCTCATGCATGACACCGGCGCTCTGCAAATCCTGATCCAGCGCGTGCTGGACAATCAGCGCGTCAAAATTCGACGCATAAGACAGCGCGCGCCGCATGGTCAGCGCGTTCATCACCGCACGATCCCCGTCGGTAAAGGCCACCGCACCGGCTTCGCGCAACAGGCCGAACTCGGTCATGATGCGGCCTTCGCAATTTTTGGTGATGGCCGCCATCGGGTGTACGCGCACCGACGCCGTGCCGCGCGCGCGCCGGCTGATGAAATCGACAAGCGCCGCATCGTCAATTGCCGGTGTGGTATTGGGCATGACCACCATATGCGTCACCCCGCCGGCGGCGGCTGCATGCGAGGCGGTGGCAAGCGTTTCGCGGTGTTCTTCGCCGGGCTCGCCGGTAAATACCTGCATGTCAATCAGGCCCGGCAATATGGCAAGGCCCGTGCAATCCAGCGTTTCTGCGCTGTCGGGAATTTCAATATCCGCGCCAATGGCGGCAATTTTGCCGTCGCGCACCAGCAGGCTGCCCGTTACATCCAATTCTTGAGCCGGATCGATCAATCGGGCATTGACAAAGGCGCGTTCGGGCCCGGATGTCAGCTCGCCTTGGGCCATCAGCTTGCGCCCCCGCTTTGCATATTATTGGGCAGATTGGCCGCCAGCGCCTCCAGCGCCGCCATGCGCACCGCCACGCCCATTTCGACCTGATCGCGGATGAGGCTTATCTCGGTATCATCGGCCAGTTCGCTGTCAATTTCCGCGCCCCGGTTCATCGGGCCGGGATGCATCACCAGCGCGTGCGGCTTGGCAAAGCCTAGCTTTTCGCGGTTCAGCCCGTAAAGGTGATAATATTCTCTGACCGAGGGGATAAGCGCGCCCTGCATGCGTTCGTTTTGTATCCGCAGCATCATTACAATGTCGCAGCCCTCAAGCCCCTCGCGCATGGAGTGGAATATGTTCGCGCCCAGCCTTTCGGCATCTGCCGGTATCAGCGTGCGCGGGCCGACCAGATTAACCTGCGCGCCCATGGCGTTGAACAAAAGCAGGTTGGAGCGCGCCACGCGCGAATGGGTGATGTCGCCGCAAATCGCAATTTTAAGACCGCTCAACTTGCCCAGACGCCGCCTTATGGTCAGTGCGTCCAAAAGGGCTTGGGTCGGGTGCTCATGCGCGCCGTCGCCGGCGTTCAAAACCGCGCAGGAGACTTTTTGCGCCAACAGGGCCACGGCCCCGCTATCGGCGTGGCGTATAACCAGCAGGTCGGGGTTCATGGCGTTCAGCGTGACAGCCGTATCGAGCAGCGTCTCGCCCTTGTTCAGGGCCGATGACGACACGCTCATATTCATAACATCCGCGCCGAGGCGTTTGCCGGCCAGCTCAAACGAGCTTTGCGTGCGGGTTGAACTTTCAAAAAACAGATTAATCTGGGTGCGACCGCGCAAAACGTCTGTTTTCTTGTCAATTTGACGGTTCAAATCAACATAAGTGTCGGCCAGATCGAGCAGATTGGTAATGTCGGAAGCAGATAGCCCTTCGATGCCGAGCAGGTCTCGGAACGGGAAGGTGAAATTTAATGCCGCCGATGTCATTAAATCCTGATTGTATAGGCGCAGAACCGAGTCGTGGCAAGTGAATTTGCCGGCCCTTATGCTTTGCCTCAAGCGTGCAGTCGGTCGAGGACGCCTTGCAGAATAAAAGCCGCGGCCATTTTGTCGATGACCGCGCCGCGTTTGGCGCGGCTGGTATCGGCGTCAATGAGCGTGCGTTCGACGGCGGCGGTGGACAAACGCTCATCCCACAAAAGCACCGGCAGATCGGGAAAACTGTCGCGCGCCGCCAGATTGCGCACAAAGGCGTGCGTTGCCTGGACGCGCGGGCCCGCCGACCCGTCCATATTGAGCGGCAGACCCAAGATCAGCCCGCCGATATTTTCCGCATCAATAACAGCCTCAAGCCGGGCGGCATCGGCACCGAATTTGGTGCGCCTTATGGTGTCAAACGGGGTGGCGATTTGATGGCGCGTATCGGCCACGGCCAGACCTATTGTCTTCGTGCCCAAATCAAGCCCCAATAGGCGCTGGCCGGCGCTTAAATAGGTCGGCAGAGCGGTTGCGTCTTCGATAATGGGCATAGCCAGTGCATAGCATAGTTAAATCGGGCTGGCATTTTTTATTGCGGATGATAAGACGGGAAAATCGGGGTGGCGTCGCTTGCGGACAGTTTGCGGCTTTGCTAGTTTCGCCGCGCCGCGTCGCGCATAATATTGCTTATAAGGAACGGGTCGATTGTCAGTAGATGAAAATATGGTTCGCCGCATTGCCGGCCTTGCTCGCATTCAGGTGGATGACGAGAAATTACCGGCGCTCGCGCGTGAGCTGAGCGCCATTCTTGGGTTTGTCGAACAATTGTCGGAAGTCGACACTACGGATGTCAAACCCTATACGAGCCCGGTTGAAATGCAGATAAAGGCGCGCGCCGATGCCGTGACCGATGGCGGGTATCCGGAAGATATTCTGGCCAATGCGCCGGAAAAAGATGACGGCTATTTCGCCGTTCCGAAAGTGGTCGAGTAAATGAGCAAGGACACTGATCTGACGGCGCTGAAGCTGGCTGAAGCGCGCGACGGTTTGCGCGCCAAAGAATTTTCCGCGCGCGAGCTGACGCAAAGTTTTATCGACCGCGTGGCGGCTTCGGAAAAGCTCAACGCCTATATTCTGCAAACACCGGAAAGGGCGCTGGAAGCCGCCGAGCAGGCCGATGCGCGCCTCGGCACAGGCGATGCCCGCCCGCTGGAAGGCCTGCCCATTGGCGTGAAGGATTTGTTCTGCACAAGCGGAGTGCGCACCACGGCGTGTTCAAATATTCTGGGCGATTTTACCCCGACTTATGAAAGCAAAGTGACCGAAAACTTATGGGCCGATGGCGCGCTGATGCTGGGCAAGCTGAACAATGACGAATTTGCCATGGGTTCTTCAAACGAAACCTCGGCCTATGGCGCGTGCCTCAATCCGTGGCGCGCGGATGATGGCGAACCGCTAGTGCCCGGCGGGTCTTCGGGCGGCTCTTCGGCGGCGGTGGCCGCGCGGCTCGGTCTGGCGGCAACGGCAACCGATACGGGCGGGTCTATCCGCCAGCCCGCCGCGCTGACCGGCACGGTGGGGCTGAAGCCGACCTATGGGCGGTGTTCGCGCTGGGGCATTGTCGCCTTTGCCTCTTCGCTCGACCAGGCCGGCCCCATTACGCGCAGCGTGCGCGACAGCGCCATTATGCTGACCAGCATGGCCGGGCATGATGCGCGCGACACAACAAGCGTGGATATGGCGGTGCCCGATTACGAGGCGGCGCTTACGGGCGATATTCGCGGGCTGCGCATCGGCGTGCCGAAAGAATATCGCATCGACACCATGCCGTCCGAGATCGAAGCGCTGTGGCAACAGGGCATAGACTGGTTGCGCGATGCCGGTGCCGAGATTGTGGATGTCAGCCTGCCGCACACCAAATATGCGCTGCCGGCCTATTACATTATTGCGCCGGCCGAGGCGTCTTCCAATCTGGCCCGCTATGACGGGGTGCGCTATGGCGCGCGCAAAACAGGCGATGATATTGACGATATGTATGCCCAAACGCGCGGCGCGGGCTTCGGCGATGAGGTGCAACGGCGCTTGCTTGTCGGCACATATGCGCTGTCGGCGGGCTATTATGACGCCTATTATCTGAAAGCCTTGCAGGTGCGTCGTTTGATTGCACAGGATTTCGAAAACGCCTATCAGAATTGCGATCTGTTGCTGACGCCGACAACGCCGTCGGCGGCGTTTGGCTTGGACAAGGGCGATGCCGACCCGCTTGAAATGTATTTGAACGATGTGTTTACCGTGACGGTGAACCTTGCGGGCCTGCCCGGAATTTCCGTGCCGGCCGGTCTTGATGCCAAGGGCCTGCCGCTTGGCCTGCAACTGATTGGCAAGGCATTTGGCGAGGAAGAGCTTTTGCGGGCGGCGCAGGTGCTTGAAACGGCCGCCGCATTTTCCGCCGAACCGACCGAATGGTGGACAAAATCATGACAGACAATATGACAGAAAATGCCAATTTGGTTGCCGGTGCCACCGGCGATTGGGAAATCGTTATCGGCCTTGAAGTGCATGCGCAAGTCAGCTCGGACGCGAAATTGTTTTCCGGCGCGGCCACAACATTCGGTGCCGAGCCGAACACGCAAGTCTCGTTGGTTGATGCGGCCATGCCGGGCATGTTGCCGGTCATTAACTGGAAATGCGTTGAGCAGGCGGTGCGCACGGGGCTGGGGCTGAAGGCCGAGATTAACCGCTATTCGGTGTTTGACCGGAAAAATTATTTCTATCCCGACCTGCCGCAAGGCTATCAGATTTCGCAATATCTCCAGCCGATTGTGGGGGAGGGCGAGATTGAGATCGACCTTGAGGCCGGTGTGGTGAAAACGGTCGGCATTGAACGTTTGCATCTGGAGCAGGATGCGGGCAAATCGCTGCACGACCAGCACCCCGATTTGAGCTTTGTCGATTTGAACCGTTCCGGCGTGGCGCTGATGGAAATTGTCTCGCGCCCCGATATGCGCTCGGCGGCCGAGGCGCAGGCTTACGTCAAGAAATTGCGCGCCATTTTGCGTTATCTGGGCACATGCGACGGCAATATGGAGCAGGGCAGCCTGCGCGCCGATGTGAATGTGTCCGTCCGCAAGCCCGGCGGCGAACTGGGCACGCGCTGCGAGATTAAAAATGTGAACTCCATTCGTTTCATCGGGCAGGCGATTGAATATGAAGCGCGCCGCCAGATTGATATCATCGAAGATGGCGGCGAGATCGACCAGGAAACACGCCTGTTTGACCCCAAGCGCGGCGAAACGCGCTCCATGCGCTCCAAAGAAGAAGCCCATGATTATCGCTATTTCCCCGACCCCGACCTGTTGCCCCTGACCTTCAGCGCGGAATTTGTTGAAGACATTGCGCGCTCTTTGCCGGAACTGCCGGACGACAAGAAAAAGCGTTTCATGGAAGAATATTCCCTGTCGGCTTATGATGCGGGCGTTTTGGTGTCGGAAGCCGAAAATGCCGATTTTTTCGAGCAGGCCGCCAAGGGCCGCGATGCCAAGGCCACGGCGAATATGGTGATCGGCAGCGTGTTTGCCGGACTGAACAAGGCCGGCTTGACCATTTCGCAAAGCCCGGTGCAGGCCGAGCAAATCGGGCAATTGGTCGATCTCATTTCCGACCAGACGATTTCCAGCCGCATCGCCAAGGATGTTTTTGACCTGATGTTTGATGACGGGCCCGATCAGGGCCGCGATCCGGCGGATATTGTCGAGGAAAAGGGCCTGAAACAAGTAACCGATACCGGTGCCATTGAAGCCGCCGTCGATGAGGTGATTGCCGCCAATCCCGACAAGGTTGAGCAAGCCAAGGAAAAGCCGAAAATGGCCGGCTGGTTTGTCGGGCAGGTGATGAAAGCCACCGGCGGCAAGGCCAATCCGCAAGCCGTGAACCAGCTCGTACTTGCCAAGCTGGGCATCGAAGACCAGTAACCCGTGCCGCATCTCATCATTTTGTTTGCGATGAGCTTTGTGGGGCTGCTGGCTTCCTGCGTTGTCGGTTAGGCGTTATTTGCCGGAAAAATTGGCGTCGCGTTTTTCGTTAAAGGCGCGCACACCCTCCACGAAATCTTTCGAGCGGCCAGCTTCGCGCTGGGCCCAGCGTTCATTGTTGAGCTGCTCTTCATAAGTGCTGTCGACGCTTTCCCAAAGCAGATTGCGGATCATGCCGAGCGACATCGGCCCTTTGGCAAGTTCACCGGCAAGCGTGCGGGCTTCGCCGAGCAGCGCATCGTCTTCAAAAACGCGGTTAATCAGCCCCCACTCAAGCGCGTCATCCGCGCTCAGGCGTTCGCCCATCAGCGTGAGTTCCTTGGCGCGTGCCATGCCCACCAGTCGCGGCAGAAGAAAGGTCGCCCCGCCATCGGGCACCAGACCGATGCGCCGGAAGGCTTGCAGGAAAAACGCCGATTTTCCGGCCAGCACCATATCGCCCATCAGGGCAAAGCTCATGCCGACCCCCGCGCACGGCCCGTTGACGGCCGAGACAATGGGGCAGTGCAGGTTGCGCAAGCGCCGCAAAAGCGGGTGGTAGAATTTCTCCAGCCCGGCACCTGCATCCGGCAGTCGGTTGCTGGCTGCGCCATTTCCTTCGCCCGGATCGCCCGCCATATTTGCGCCCGCACAAAAGCCGCGCCCGGCACCGGTCAGTATCAGGCAACGAATATTGTTCTCAGCGTCTTCAACATGGTCGAGCGCAAGGTCCAAACTGTCCAGCATGGTCTGGTTTATGGCGTTCAGATTATCGGGGTCGTTGAAGGTGAGCGTCGCAATCTCGCCGTCAATCTCCAGTTTTACAAGTTCGAAGTCCATTAGCTCTTTTCCCTTTCGGCTTTGATTTGGGCGGTTTCCACGGTGCGGAAATCGGGTTTGCGTTTTTCGATAAAGGCGCGCACACCTTCGGCGAACACCGGCTGGTCGCAGAAATGGTGTTGCATGTCGCGTTCATAATCAAGCTGGGCGTCAAGGCTTTGCAGGTGCGCCTGATCATGGGCCCGCACCGAGGCCTTAATGCCGGTAATCGCGCCATCGGCCAGACGTTCGGCATAAGCGGTGGCGGTTTCCATCAATTTGTCGTCCGGCAACACTTCCCAGATAAGCCCCCATGCGGCGGCTTTTTCGGCCGACAGGTCATCGCCCAGCAAGGCCATGCCATTGGCCCGCGCGCGTCCGACCAAATTCGGCAACATCCATGAAGAGCCGAGATCTGAGATTATGCCGAGCTGGCGCGCGAAAACGAGTTTGAACTTGGCGCTCTCGGCGGCAATCACAATATCTCCGGCCAGCGCAATGCCCACACCCCCGCCTGCGGCAACACCATTTACCGCGGTAATGACGGGTTTGGAGTTGGATACCAATGCGCGCACAAGCGGATTATAGGCGGTTTCCATGGCATTGGCCGTAACATCGCCGCTCGACCAGCCTTCCTTGCTGGGCCATTGCCCGTTTGCCAAATCTGCACCGGCGCAAAAGCCACGCCCTTCGCCGGTCACGATAATGGCGCGCACGGCGTCGTCTTTGTCGGCATCGCTGAGCACTTCAATCAGGCGTTCAACAATCGGGCGGTTGAGGCTGTTCAGCACTTCGGGCCGGTTGAGGCGCACGGTCAGCACGCCTGTATCGGCAAGCCCTGTGGTCACAATGTCACTCATCTTTATCCCCCAAAAACAGGGCTACAGGTTAGCTGGTTTGAGCAAAAATAAAAGGCCGAATTCACCAAACCGAATTGATGGGAAACTAGTTCTTGGCAAGGCCTTCAAGTTTTGATTTAGTACTAGAAACGTGAGGAGGAAACTATGAGTGCAGCAGAACAAATTATTGACTTGCCTGAGACGCCGGAAGCTGAAATCCGTCGCCTTGTTGAGCTACAAAAGAAAGCTCATATTGCCGAAGGGCCGATGACGACGGAGCGCCGCATTGACCTGCTCGACCGTTGCATTGCAATTCTTGTAGACAATAAAGACGCGATTGTAGATGCGCTGAACGCCGATTTTGGCAACCGAAGCCCGGAAGGGTCTTTGGCAAGTGATGTCGGCATGACACTGACAGCATTGAAATATGCCAAGAAAAACGTGCGCAAATGGATGAAATCATCCAAACGCCACTCAATGTTCCCTCTGGGACTTCTGGGTGCCAGCACGCGCGTTGAATATCAGCCGCTGGGCTGTGTCGGCAATGTTGTGCCGTGGAATTTCCCGTTCAATCTGTGCTTTGGGCCGATGGGCAGCATTTTTGCCGCCGGCAATCGCACCATCATCAAACCGTCTGAATATACGCCGCATTGCGCGCTTTTGACGAAGGAGCTGTGCGAGAAATATTTTGATGTTGAAGATGTCGCCGTTGTTCTCGGCGGCCCCGAAACCGGTGCCAATTTCTCGAAAATGCCGTTCGACCATCTTCTGTTTACCGGCGCGACGGCCATTGCATCGCATGTGATGCGTGCGGCGGCTGAAAATCTTGTCCCGGTGACGCTGGAACTGGGCGGCAAATCGCCGGTCATCGTGTCCGAAACGGCGGATATGAAAAAAACCGCGGCACGGGTGATGACAGGCAAAACGCTGAATGCCGGTCAGATTTGTCTGGCGCCTGATTATGTCATGGTGCCGGAAGGCAAGGTTGACAATTTTGTGAGCGAGGCGTTTTCGTCTGTCGAGACCATGTTCCCGACATTGAAAGACAATGAAGATTACACCTCCATCGTCAATCAGCGCCATTATGAACGCCTGCAAAGCTATCTTGACGATGCGCGCGAAAAAGGTGCGACCATCGTGGAATTGAACCCGGCTGATGAGGATTTCTCACAGCAGGAGCATCACAAAATTCCGCCGACCATTATCGTTGAGCCGACCGAAGACATGAAGGTCATGCAGGAAGAGATTTTCGGCCCCATTTTGCCGGTGAAATCCTACAAGGCGGTCGATGATGCCATTGGTTATGTGAACGACCATGAGCGTCCGCTGGGGCTGTATTATTTCGGTGAAGACTCGGCCGAGGAAAACAAGGTTGTAAACTCCACAACTTCCGGTGGTGTCTCGGTGAACGATGTTCTCACCCACATCATGCAGGACGATGCGCCGTTTGGCGGTGTCGGCCCGTCGGGCATGGGCTCTTATCACGGGCATGAAGGCTTTGTGAATTTCAGCCATGCCAAAACGATTTTCCGGCAGACACCATTTGAGTTTGCTGCCGGCATGCTGCGCCCGCCTTATGGGGACAAGGCCCGTAAGCTCATCAACGGCATGATCAAAAAATAAGAATCTTTTCGGTTCTTGGGGTCGCGTGCGTTATTTTGATGCACGCGACCCTTTTTTTCGGCGTCACGCGCGAAACAGGGGATAATGACTTATGACTTTTAGTGGCGAAAAAATCGAAAAATTTTCGTGGGAAGACCCGTTCCTGCTCACTGAGCAGTTGAGCGAGGAAGAACGCCTCATATCGGAAAGCGCGCGCGCTTTTGCCCGTGAAAAACTTCTGCCGCGCGTTGTTGACGCTTTTGCCGAGGAAACGGTCGAGCCGGAAATTTTCCGCGAAATGGGCGCGCAAGGTCTGTTGGGCGCAACCGTCGCGCCCGAACTTGGCGGGGCCGGTGCCTCTTATGTTTCCTATGGGCTGATTGCGCGCGAAATAGAGGCCGTCGACAGCGGCTATCGCTCAATGATGTCGGTGCAATCATCCTTGGTCATTCATCCCATCAACACATTCGGGTCGCAAGAGCAGAAGGAAAAATATCTGCCCAAGCTGACCAGCGGCGAATGGATCGGCTGTTTCGGCCTGACCGAACCCGACGCCGGCTCCGACCCTGCGGGCATGCGAACATTCGCCAAGAAAGTCGATGGCGGCTATTGTCTCAACGGCTCAAAGACATGGATATCCAACGCGCCGGTTGCAGATGTGTTTGTGGTTTGGGCGAAATCTGACGCGCATGACGGAAAAATTCGCGGGTTTATTCTCGAAAAAGACATGGATGGTCTGACGGCCCCCAAAATCGAGGGAAAAATGTCGCTGCGTGCGTCGGTGACGGGCATGATTATGATGGATGATGTTCATGTGCCGGAAGAAAACCTTCTGCCGCATGTTGAGGGATTGAAGGGGCCGTTTAGCTGCCTCAACCGGGCGCGCTATGGCATTAGCTGGGGCGCGATGGGTGCGGCGGAGTTCTGCCTGCACGCGGCGCATGATTATGGGCTTGAGCGCCACCAGTTCAACAAGCCGCTGGCGGCCAATCAGCTTTACCAGAAAAAACTGGCTGACATGCAAAGCGAGATTGCGCTTGGCTATCAGGCCAGCCTGCGGGTTGGCCGGTTGATGGATGAGGGGCGGTTTGCCCCCGAAATGGTGTCAATCGTGAAGCGCAATAATGTCGGCAAGGCGCTCGATATTGCCCGCACCGCGCGCGACATGCATGGCGGCAATGGCATCGCGCAGGAATATCACATCATGCGCCATGCCATTAATCTGGAAACGGTAAACACCTATGAAGGCACACATGATGTGCATGCTCTGATCCTGGGTCGGGCGATTACAGGCATTGCCGCTTTTTAGCGAGGCGCTTTATGGATCGTAAAATCCGCTGGGGCATTCTGGCGACCGGCAGTATTGCCGAAACTTTCGCCCGCGACCTCAAATTGAGCCATCACGGAATATTGGCAGGCGTCGCCAGCCGCACGCCTGCGCGGGCGCGAGAATTTTGCGACACCCATGGCGGCACGGCAAGCGCAGACTATGCCGCGCTTCTGGCGCGCGATGATATTGATGCGGTCTATATCGCCACGCCGCATGACGCGCATGTCGTATGGGCGCATCGGGCGCTTGAAGCGGGCAAGGCAACCTTGTGCGAAAAACCGCTGGGGCTCAATCAGGGCGAGGTTTTGAGCTTATATGGCACGGCGGCCCGCAAGGGCGTGTTGCTGGTCGAGGCGCTGATGTATGTCATGCATCCGCGCATGCACCTAGCCCGCAAGCTGCTGGATGACGGTGAAATTGGCACAGTGACGGGTTTTTCGTCGGGCTTTGGGTTTGCCTTTCCGTTCGCCCCCGAACACCGGCTTTACAATCGTGACCGCGCCGGCGGCGGCATTCTCGATATCGGCATTTATCCGCTGACCGCCGCGCGGTTTTTGCTGGGTGAACCAGCATCGCTGAGCGGTGAAGCGCGTCTGGCGCCAACCCAAGTTGATGCCGAAGCGCGCGCGCGGCTTGATTATGGAGATTTTTCGGCTGATCTTCATTGTGCGGTGGATACTGAAATTCCGTGGCAGATTTGCGTGACCGGCACCAAGGGCACAATGACCATTGACCGGCCTTGGCATTCGGCACCGGACAATCAGGCGGTCATCATCACGCTGGAAGACGGCACACAAACCATTCATGAAAGCTCCGAGGCGCGCCCGCTTTATGCGGTTGAGGCCGACCATGTGGCCGAATGTATTTTGCGCGGGGCGGGGGCGTCCGAATTTGTGTCGCCCGATTTTTCGATCAACACCGCCTATTGGCTCGACCGCTGGCGCGAAGCCGGTGGCGTCACATATGCGGCGGATGTGTTGGGCGCTAACGGCTTTGACGCGCGCCCGCCGCAAGCGGGGCGCTATGGCACCATGCCGCTTTTGCAGTTAAACGGGCTGGACAAGCCGGTGTCGCGGCTGGTGCTGGGCACGGACAACCAAATTGATGCGCCGACCATGGCGGCGATGGCCGATGCGTTTTTTGAGCGGGGCGGCACATGCTTCGACACGGCGCATATTTACAGCGGCGGCATGAGCGAAAAGGTGCTGGGGGCGTGGATAAAGGCGCGCGGGATACGCGAAGATGTGGTTGTTCTCGGCAAGGGCGCCCATCCGCCCGACTGCACGCCCGACGCCATATCGCGCCAGCTTGATGCATCCCTCGACCGGCTGCAAACGGACTATCTCGACATTTACTGCCTGCACCGCGACAACCCCGATATTCCGATTGCCGAATGGGTCGATGCGCTGCATGCCGAAATGGACAGGGGGCGTATTCGCGTTTTCGGCGGTTCCAACTGGACGGCGGCGCGGTTGGACGCGGCCAATGAATATGCCCGGTCCAAGGGGCGGCCGGGGTTTTCGCTGGTGAGCAATAATTTCTCGCTGGCGCGCATGGAACAGCCCGTTTGGGACGGGTGCCTTGCCAGTTCGACGGATGATTTTCGCGATTGGCACGCGCGCACGGGGCTTGCGCTGTTTCCGTGGTCGGCGCAAGCGCGGGGGTTTTTCCTCGATTGGGAAAACCGGCCCCTGTCGGCGGCGCGCCATGGCGCTGACCCGACGCTTGACGAGATGCACCGCGTTTGGGGTTCGCCGGAAAATCTTGAACGCCGCGCGCGCGCCATTGCGCTTGCCAAGCGTAAAAACACATCTGCCCTGCATATTGCGCTGGCTTATGTGTTGCACCAGCCGTTTCCGACGGCGGCACTTATCGGGCCGCGCACCCCGATGCAATTGGCCGACAGTGTTGCGGCCTGCAATATTGCGCTGAGTGATGAAGAGGTGAGTTGGCTCGACTTGCGGGCAGAGCCTGCGGGTGGCTAGCGCCCGAAAAGCCCCCGTAAAAAACGCGCCCAGCGATTATTGAGTAAATCGAGCAATAATCTGAAACGCTTTTCGCTCAGCGCGTCGCCGCTCATAATCCGCACCGTACTCAGCCGCATAGACAAAACCATTTCATTGCGCATTTTGAGCATGACGGGGCTGTCGGTTTTGGCCGGCCCCAGCGTGCCCTCAATGGCTTTAAACACCATGGCGACCACGCGCTTTCCAAGCCAGTGATGTTGTATGTCGGCCAGCGTTGTATTGGCGTGATACGGTTTCACGCTTTCGGGCACAGTAACATGCAGGCCGCGCGCCGCCAGTTCGCTGTCGGTCATGATTACATAAGGCGTTTCTTTGGTCTGCGGCGTGTTGCGCCGCGTGTCGCCGGCCAGCTCAATGCCAATCGATTGGCGAATATCGGTGCAAGAGGCACCGACCAGCAGTTCAAACGCGCCGGGCTCGACCACCCAGTCATCGACACCAATGTCGAAAAACGCAAAGCTGCGCCGGTCAAGAACCAGCGTGCAGCTTACGGTCTCGCCGGCGGCCAGATGAAGCTTTTTGAACGCCTTTAACTCGCGGTCGGGCCGGTAGACGCTGGCCTCGACATCGCGCACATAGAGCTGGACAATCTCGGCTCCCGCGCATGGGCCGGAATTGGTGATGTCGACGCGCACTTCAAGGTTCAGCCCATGGGCGGAAGTGTCGCCCGAAACGCGCAAATTCGCATAGTCGAATGTCGTGTAGCTCAAACCATGGCCGAACGGAAACAGAACGGGTTTTTCATGCGTCACGAAATGCCGGTAGCCGACATTCAGCCCCTCGCGGTAAATGATCTGGCGCGGATGGGTGGCAAAATTTTCCTGCGCGGGGCAATCATTGAGCGCAAGCGGAAAGGTTTCGGCCAGCTTGCCGCCGGGCGACATATCGCCGAACACCAGATCGCACAGCGCGCCGGCACCGGCTTGCCCCGCCAGATAAATTTCCAGCACGGCAGGAACAGCGTCGATCCATGGCATTTCAATCGGCGCGCCGTTTGACAATACAACCGCGCAGGCCGGATTGGCCTTGGCAACCGCTTCGACAAGCGCATCAAGCTGGGCGGGCTGGCGCAAATGCGCGCGGTCAAAGCCTTCGGCCTCAAACAGGGGCGGCAGGCCGACCATCACAATCACCTGATCGGCGGTTTCGGCACACGCCACCGCTTCGGCAATGAGGTTCTCATCGGTTTCGGCGGTCTCCGGGTCAAAACCTTTGGCGTATAGCACTTCGCCGGCCTCACCCAGCGCGGCGGAAAGCATGTCCAATGGCTTGTCGATTTGCGTGGCGTTGACTTGCGAACTGCCGGCACCCTGAAACCTTGGAGCCTCGGCAAAAGCACCGATAATTGCCAGCTTGCCGGATTTTTTAAACGGCAATATGGCGTCCTTGTTTTTCAACAAAACCGCACCTTCGCGTGCCGCGCGGCGCGCCAATGCGTGATGGGCATCGAAATCCACTTCGGGCGCGGCGCTGTTATGTGCGCCCGCCAGAATGAGCGCAGCCACATTGCGGGCCGCACTGTTGAGGTCGGCTTCCTCCAGCGTGCCTGCGCGCACGGCATCGGCTGCTGCGCGGTCGTTTATGCCGCCACTGCCGGGCATTTCCAGATCGAGCCCTGCGGCGACCCCCTGCGGGCGGTCATTAACCGCCCCCCAATCGGTAACCACAAGGCCCTGAAAGCCCCAACGGTCGCGCAAAATATCCTTGGTCAGGATTTTATTTTCACTGCAATAGCTGCCGTTTAGCCGGTTATAGGCGCACATCACCGTCCAAGGTTGTGCTTGCCGCACGGCAATTTCAAAAGCGGGCAGATAGATTTCATGCATGGTGCGCGCATCGACCAGCGTGTCGACAACCATGCGCTGGGCTTCCTGATTGTTCACGGCGAAATGTTTGATGCTGGTGCCCGTGCCGGTCGATTGCACACCGGCGATAAAGGCAACGGCCATGGTTCCGGCCAGATACGGGTCTTCGCTGTAATATTCGAAATTGCGCCCGCAAAGCGGGCTGCGCTTGATATTGACGCCGGGGCCGAGCAGAACGGCAATGTCTTCGGCCTGACATTCACGGCCAATGGCGACGCCGACCTCGGCAATCAGGTCGGTATCCCAGCTTGAAGCCAATGTGACGGCGGTTGGAAAGCATGTGGCCGGCACCGAAGACTGCATGCCCAGATGGTCGGCATGGGCCGATTGCTTGCGTAATCCGTGCGGCCCGTCCGATACCATGGTTTTCGGCAGCCCGTGTTCGGCGACATTCTGCAAGTGCCAGAAACTGCTGCCCGAAAGCAGGGACGCGCGAACATCCAAATCCATTCGGGCGATTAAAGCCTCGGCATCGGCGGCAAAATCAATCGGGTGCTTCACGAAAAATCCTCTTTTTTCGGAATTCAGTCTATGGTTTTCGCTCTCAGATACAAGTGTGGGCTTGGGTTTTGCTTTCGATTTGAGTCGTGGCAATAAAATGTGCATACTTCTCCGAGAGTTAAAAAGAAAAAACGCCACAGCACAGGAGGGGGGCATGTCGGCACAAGCAAAGTTTGAAGCATTTTCGCGGTTTGAGGCGCGACCACTGACACCGGCACTGGGTGCGGAATTAATCGGTGCGGATCTGGCGCAGCCCGACGCACAGCTTTTCCAAGAAGTACATGCAGCGCTATTGCAATATAAGGTCGTTTTTTTCCGCGATCAGGTTCTTGACCGTGAAAAACATATCGCTTTTGCGCAGGGTTTTGGCGAACTTGAAATTCATCCGGCCACGCCAGCCGACCAGCCCGATCCGGAAATCTTGCGTATCGCGCATGGGCCGAAATCGCGCGGGTCCGAGAATGATTGGCATTCCGATGTAACCTGGCGCGCGCACCCGTCGCTCGGCTCTATTTTGCGCGCCATCGAAGTGCCGGATAATGGCGGCGACACGCTGTTTGCCAATATGGTGATGGCCTATGACCGGCTCTCGGATGCCATGAAGGAAAAAATTGACGGGCTGGTGGCCGTGCATGATATCGCCCGTGTTTTTGCAAAGCGTCTCGACAGAGCGCCGGAAGATTTGCACGAAAAATACCCGCCATCAGAACATCCCGTTGTGCGCACCCATCCGGAAACGAAAGAGCGTCTGATCTATGTCAATTCCAGCTTTACCAGCCATATTAAGGATATGGACGCTGACGAAAGCGATGCGCTTTTGAAGCATCTCTATCTGACGGCGTGGAACCCGGAAGTGCAGTGCCGCTTCCGCTGGGCGCCGGGCTCGCTGGCTTTCTGGGACAATCGCGCGTGCCAGCACTTTGCCGCATCGGATTATTTCCCGCATGTGCGGGTGGTGGAGCGTGTGACGATTGCAGGCGACAAGCCCTATTTCGACGCCAATGCCTAAACGGGTCTTGAACGGGGCCGGGCTCAGTCGCGCGGCGGCAAGCCTTTGACCATGGTCAGCGATGTTAGCGGCGCACCCGCGCGGCGAAATTCCGACAAAGCCTGATAATCGGCATCATCAAACCAGCCGCGCGCGGCTTCCTCGGACGGGAAGGTGAATATCACAACGCGACCCTCGACCGGCGTGCTGCCCTCAAGATGGGCGATCGTGTCGTCATAGGTGATGAAACTGCCGCCGTGTTTTTTGAGGATAGGGAAAAAGCCCTTTTCATATTTGCGGTATGTTTCGGCGTCTTCTATTTTAAGATTTGCAATCATATAAACTTGGGTCATGGGAACTCCGTTAAAATTATTTGGTTCTGATAGTACAGGTTTTCAGAAAATTAAGAAGGGAACAACATGTCCGATCTCATATTGCACCAATACGAATTATCGCCATTCTCCGAAAAAATGCGAAAGGTGCTGGGGTTTAAGGGCCTGGCCTATCATTCGGTCGACCAGCCGAATATTGCGCCCAAACCGGCGCTCACGCCGCTTACCGGCGGCTATCGGCGCATTCCGGTTCTGCAAATCGGCGCGCATGTTTATTGCGACACGGCTTTGATGGTGCGCGAATTGGAGCGCCGCTTTCCCGAACCGTGCCTGACACCGCCTGCGCTTTTGGGCGCCGCCGAGATTGTCGCCGATTGGGCCGACCACCGATTATTCTCCATGGCCGCATTGCCGACGGTTGTTGCTCTGGCCGAGATATTGCCGCCGGAATTTTTTGAAGACCGCGCCAAAATGAGCCCCGGCTTTTCAGCCGACGGAGCCGGCGGCACGGTGGCGCATTCTGAAAATCAAATGTTGCTGGCCATGTCCACGCTCGACGCCCAGCTCGGTGAAGCGCCGTTTCTGCTTGGCGACCGCCTCACGCTGGCGGATTTGTCGGTTTACCATATTGTCAATTTCGCAGCCGCCGCGCCGGTGTTCGGCACCGGCCTTGCCGCGCGACCGGCCTTGAACGCCTGGCTGGAAAAAATACGCGCCATGGACAGTGGCAATGCCACGGCGATGACGCAAGAAGCCGCGCTCGATATTGCGCGCGCCGCCCAGCCCGACAAAACCCCGCCGCAAGACGCCGTTGATGACCCGCAATTGCCGGTGGGGGCATCATTGACCATTCAGGCCGATGATTACGGGCAAGAGGTCACGCTAGGTGAAATTGTCTGGACGCGGGAAAATGAGGTGGCGGTGCACCGGCATGACGCAGATATTGGCGATATTCTGGTGCATTACCCCAAACAGGGCTACCGGTTGAATCTCGATGCTTGAACAAAAAATGTCCCGCGACGTGAGCCGCGGGACATTGATTTTGCGTGTGTTGATTTGTTTGATGTCTGCGCGACTAGAAGCGCAGTGTCGTCATCAACCGCACATTGCGTCCGGCTTCGGGCAGAAGATCTTTCACCGCGCTGGTATGGCGGCGGATCTCCTCGTCGAGCAAATTCTCGACCGAAAGCGTGATGCGCCCGCCGTTCAGCCCTTCCGGTGACCAGTTCAGTTCGGCATTAACTTCCGTATAGCCGTCGGTCTGGAACTGGCCGGCCGGTACGTCGGTCTGGTCATCGGCGTGCAGAACATCAAGCCCAAGCGAAAGATTGCCGCCGGTAAGCCCGCCATGCAGCCCGATTTTTTCGGGCGGAATGGAGCGCAGAGGCGTGCCATCGGACAATTCGCCCTCCAGCGTTGCGTAAGTAAGCCCTGCCGTCCAATTGCCGCCTGACCAATTTCCGGTGGTCTCGGCAGACAGTTCAAATCCGGTGAACTCGGCATCATTTGGCGTGTAGTCAAACACATCCTGATTTTCGAGCTGGGTGCCGGCGCTTTTCAGATAGATGAAGTCGTCATAATCGTTTTGAAATGCCGTCAGCTGAATATTGCTGTTGCCGAATGACCGACGGTAATAAATCTCGCTGGCAATCGATTCCTCGGTGCCCAGATTGGCATTACCGCGTTCATACCGGCTGGCGGCGGCATGCACGCCATCGGCAAACAATTCAGATACGCTGGGCGCACGCTCTGTCAGCGCGACAGATACGCCGAGCAGCGCATTGGCATCAAGACGATAGCCGGTACCGGCGGCAAGGTTCAAAAGGTCGAAGCCCTTTTCCTGCCCACCGCTTTTCAGCGTCACATCGTCAAACCGGGCGGCCAGTTCGGTTACCCAGGCACCGGACTCGCGGCTCTGGATGACATAGGCGGAAACCATGTCTTCATCCGTGCTTGGCAAAAACGCCTCGTCGCCGGATGTCGCCAGTTCGGCGTCTTTCCATGACAGGCCGACAAGACCCTCCCATCCGCGGCCGGTGGGCGCATTGAACAGGTCAAGCTTCACTTCGCTCACATCTTGTCCGAAACTTGTTTCGGGGGTGCCTTCGTCAAACTCGTCCTGATTGAAATTGCTGTGATGCACTTGTGCTTCCAGCCGTTTGAACATGCCGTTCAGATCATGGTTCAGCAGGGCACGAACGCTGTCGCGCTGCATGCCGATGGTTAACTCTTCAACCGCGCCGCCATGCGCATGGCCGGGAAGGCCATATCCCATTTCCAGGGAGGTACCCATGATTGTGAGTTGCGACCCCGGCGCATCGAAGCGTGCCGAAACCGTCACACCGTCAGCTTCGCTGGATGTGTTGGCCGCGTCCTGACTGACATCGACAATTTCTTCGCCTTCCTCAATCAGCTCATAGGTGCTTTCGGCATGGGTCGGAATGCGGATATTGTCGGCATCCCTGTCAAAAGCGGAAATTGCCAGAGATATGCCGTCATAACCGCGTCGGGCAAACAGGGCGTAATATTCTTCATCGGCCACCGAACTGCCGCCAATGGCGAGGCGCGTTTCATCGCCCGCATCCGCGTCAAAATGCCGGTTAAAGCTGTTGACGACGCCGGTGTTGGCATAAGTGCCGTAACGCAAGGCGCTTGGGCCTTTAAGGACTTCGACACGCCCCTGCTCAAAAAGGTTGAGGGCATTTGCGTGGTCATTGCCGGTGGATGAAACATCCGAGACGCCGAGGCCGTTCTCAAGCGTTCCGACACGGTATCCGCCTTGACCGCGAATAACGGGGCGACCAACAGCCGGCCCGTGCGAGGCGCTGTCAACGCCGGGCAGGTCGGCAATAAGATTACCGATCGTTCCGCCCGGATTGGCGGCAATCGCCTCGTCGTCAATAACGTGCGTAACGGAAATAATTTCTGAAACCGGTTTGAGCGAAGGGCTGCTCAAAACGATAACTTCATCCACCTCTGTCTCTTCCGATTGTGATGAAGCGGGCGATTGTGACAAAGCGGGTTGGGTTGCAATATACAGTATCGCAGCACTCGTAAGTGCCCGATTAATAAATTTGGACATGTGTGTTCTCCGAAAAAGGTTGATTTATTGTTAGGCGAGATAGACGGGCGGTCCGCGTATCTGCCTGTTTTGGTCAACTTCGTTCGGAATAAGTGAATTCTTGGTCGCCTCAAGACTGGATGCCTGAGCCGGTGCCGACAAATCGGAAATGCCGGTGATGTCAAAACCGTCGACAATATTTGCCAGCGGGCAATCAGCTTCGCTGTGGCCCAAATCTTCGCACGGGTGCCCCTGAGCTTCGAAATGCGACCGCGCAAAACTTGCCTTGGCAAATGAAGTCGGGCCGGCGGGCGCGGCGTGAATATGTGTGTCGGCGGGCTTATAGGCGTCGATCGCATGTGAAACTTGGTCGCCCTGAAAGGCGACAAGCGCGACAACGGCCAAAATGGTTGTTAAAATCTTGTTATGTCCCACGAGCTTGTTAATATCCCATTTGCAGCTCAAGTTAAAGTACTTAAATTTTCGGCGCACAGATATGGTCGGCGTTTTGTTTTCCAGAATATTTCCAATTTTGCTGGTGCCTGTTCTCGCACTGGCCGAAGCGCCGGACGCTGAGCAGGGTTTTGAACTGAAAGTCGCCAAGCTCACCTCCACTCCCGCCAGGGACAAAGCGACACATGTCCGGTTTTCGGTGCCGTTGGTGAGCCCGCATAAAGGCCGCCTGCACAAAATCAATTGTCGTCTGGACATGATGGGTTGGCATATGTCCGACAAACCGATCGACACAGTGTCTTTTGTGATATTTGAGGGTTCCAAAAAGAAAGAGAAAACGCACGAATTAACCGCGCCGCCGGAATATTACGGCAAGAATCTCAATGTTTATTGTCTGGCCCGGCCCCGCCTCTAATTTGGCAAAAATCAGCAAATTGTTGGGTGGCGTGCGGGCAAAAACCGATTAAACTGGCTCCCTGTAATTTCCCATTCGATAGGACATTCAAAATGACAGACACCGTTGTAATCACAGGCATTGCCCGCACACCGATGGGCGCTTTTAAAGGCGCGTTTGCCGATGTCGCCGCCCCCGATCTGGGTGCTGTTGCGATTAAGGCCGCCATGTCGGAAGCCAATGTCGCGGCAGATGCCGTCGAACAGGTGGTAATGGGATGTGTTCTACCGGCGGGGCAGGGGCAAGCCCCGGCGCGTCAGGCGGCGCTTGGCGCGGATTTGCCGAAAGCGGCGGAGGCCGTCACCGTCAATAAAATGTGCGGGTCGGGCATGCAGGCCGCGATTATGGCGCATGACACGATCAAGGCCGGCTCGGCAGACATTATCGTCGCCGGCGGCATGGAGAATATGACGCGCGCGCCCTATCTCTTGCCCGATGCGCGCAATGGCATGCGCATGGGCGACAAGGCGGTTGTCGACTCGATGATGTATGACGGGCTGACAGATGCCTATGAGGGCAATGCGATGGGGGTTTTCGCCGATATGATTGCGGCGGAATATCAGTTCAGCCGCGAACAGCAGGATGCTTATGCGCTGGAGTCGATCCGCCGCGCGAAAGCCGCTCAAGATGGCGGCAAGTTCGACCGCGAGATTGCGCCGGTCACGGTCGCCACCCGCAAGGGCGAGGTGGTGGTTGACCAAGATGAGGGCCCACAAAACGCCCAAGCCGAAAAAGTGCCCGGCTTGCGTCCGGCATTTTCAAAAGAAGGCACGGTGACGGCGGCAAATGCAAGCTCCATCAATGACGGCGCGTCCGCCATGGTGCTGATGCGCAAGTCGGATGCAAGCGCGGGCGGGCACAAAATTCTGGCCGAGATTGTCGCCCATGGCGCGCATGCCCATGAGCCGGCCTATTTCACCACGGCGCCGGTCAAGGCGATTGAAAAGGCGCTGGCGCGCGCCGGCTGGTCAACGGATGAGGTTGACCTGTGGGAAATCAATGAGGCTTTTGCCGTGGTGCCGATGATTGCCATGCAGGAGTTAAGCCTCGACCATGACAAGGTGAACGTGAATGGCGGCGCATGTGTGCTGGGCCACCCAATCGGGGCAAGTGGCGCGCGCATTATGGCGACACTTCTGGCCGAGATGGAAAAACGCGATGCCAAAAAAGGCGTCGCCGCATTGTGCATTGGCGGCGGCGAGGCAACCGCCATCTGCCTGCAACGCGATTGAGCGGTGCGGGCAGGTCGGTTAAGGCTGCGGTTTCGGTTTAGATATCGTCGCGGATTTCGAATGTCCGGAACACGGGCGGGCCGGTAATGGCGCCGCCGATTGCTTCCATCATGCCGCCTTCAGCGCGCCATTTCAGATAGGCTTGCTGGTCTTCGGCGCTGTCCCATAACTCGACGAGAAACAGCGAATGCGTCTCGCTTTCGTAATAGGATTTGACATCCTGACAGCCTTTAAAGCCCCGCGTGTCGGGCAGGGTGGCTTTCATTGCCTCGAGGAATCCCTCGGCGGCTTCGGGTTTCAGATTGAATTCAACGGTGACCATAACTGACATGACGTGCCCCTCCACTAGTTAGTTGGCTGGGAAAACCCTATCATCGGATCGGGCGCGTGTCGCCTGTTTTTAAAGTCACCTGTTTTAAAGTCGCCGTTTTTCAATTTGCCTTATGGCCCGCCTTACCGCTAGGCTTCGGCATCGGTTTAACAGCTGTTTCAGCACCGTTCGGTAAACACGCTCAGTTAAAAGGGAATATACCATGTCCTCCAGTCTCACCTTTATCAGCGGCACGCAAATGCCCAACCGGTTTATGCTGGCGCCCCTGACCAATTTGCAAAGCCATGATGACGGCACATTGTCGGATGACGAATATAACTGGCTGACAAAGCGCGCCGAGGGCGGCTTCGGCCTGACCATGACATGCGCGGCATTTGCCGAAAAAACCGGCAAGGGTTTTGAGGGCCAGCTCGGCGCGGTGGATGACGCCCATCTTGACGGCATGAAACGGCTGGCAGACGGCATCAAGCAGCATGGCAGCCTCGCCTATACGCAGATTGTGCATGGCGGCATGCGCACGCTGGAGAAATTTACCGGCCAGCAACCCGTTTGCCCCTCCGACAATGGCGAAACCGGCGCGCGCGCCATGACATTGGATGAGATCAAAGCCACGGAAGAGGCGTTCATCAACGCCGCGCTTTTGTCCGAAAAGGCCGGTTTCGACGGCATGGAAGTTCACAGCGCGCATGGCTATTTGCTGTGCCAGTTCCTGTCGGCCGACATCAACCGCCGCGATGATGATTATGGCGGGCCGCTGGAAAACCGAACCCGCATTGTCGACAATATTATCGCCGGCATCAAACAGGTGTGTGGCAATTCGTTCAGCCTTGCCTTGCGGCTGTCGCCGACGCGCTTTGGCGTGCAGATTGAAGAGATTGTCGCCTATTATGAGCGCCTGTGCGCCGCCCGCACGCTTGATTTCATCGACATGTCGCTCTGGGATGTGTTTCAGGAAGTCGAGGAAGGCGCGTTTGAGGGGCAGCGTCTGGTGGATATTTTCGCACAGCTTAATCGGCACGACACCAAGCTGACCGTGGCCGGAAAAATCAATACCGGCGAAGATGTCAAAAATGTTCTGGATGCCGGCGTGGATTTCGTGGCACTGGGGCGCGCGGGAATTTTGCACCATGACTGGCCGCAGAAATTTGCCGAAAATCAGGATTTCCGGTCAATCCAAACTCCGGTGAGCCGGGCGCATTTGAGCGCCGAAGGGCTGGGCCCGAAATTCGTCGACTATATGTCGACCTGGGCCGGCTTTGTTGAACAGGGCGCCTGACATTAATCAGCCATTGGGCAGGGCGAAGCGCCGCTGAATCGAAGCATGAACTCAGGCCTACCGGCATCGCTTGACTGTCATTTATATGGAATTTAGGCTCTTGGCTTATGTAATTCAGGCTTTCGGCGGGGGGAAGTACGATGTCTAACGCTACAGATTTGTCTCATCTGGATGTAAGCCAACCGGAGTTTTTTGAAAATGACACATGGATGGCGGGCTTTGCCGAGCTCAGAAAATCGTCTCCGGTGCATTACACGGAAAACAGCACAAATGGTGCTTATTGGTCGGTCGTCAGCCACGAACTGATTAAGCAAGTGGATATTGACCACAAGACATTTTCATCGGAGCGGGGTGGCATCACCATAGTGGATACCGTCGAAGCGGATAGCATGGGCAATGATGATGACGGCCTCGCTATTGCTGCGAAAAGTTTTATCAATATGGATGAGCCGGAGCATAAGAAACAGCGACTGGCCGTATCGCCTTCCGTTGCGCCCAAAAACCTTGCCGAGTTGCAACCGCTCATCCGAGAGCGCGCCGCCGATATTTTGGACAACCTTCCGGTGGGTGAGACTTTTAACTGGGTGGAACTCGTATCGGTTGATTTGACCGCTCGCATGTTGGCCACACTTTTCGGTTTCCCGTATGAGCAGCGCGGTAAACTTATTGAATGGTCTGATTTGACCACCAATGTGCCGCAGGTGACGGGCGATGACAGCATCGACATGGGCGCGCGCCGGGCTGAACTGTTAAAGGCGGCAGAAACCTTTTATGCGCTTTGGGCGGAGCGCGAGAAGCAACCACCTCAGTTCGACCTGATATCCATGCTCATTCACAATCCTGAAACCGCCAAGATGAATGAAGACCCGGCCTTGTTTCTGGGCAATATCCTGTTGCTAATCGTTGGCGGCAATGACACGACGCGCAACAGCATTAGTGGCGGTGTTTTGGGACTGAATCAATTTCCCGAACAATTCGACAAGCTTAAAAAAGATCCATCACTCATCCCGAACATGGTCTCTGAGATGATCCGCTGGCAAACACCGGTTATTCATATGCGCCGCACGGCGATGAAAGATGTGGAACTGGGCGGCAAGCTCATCAAGGAAGGTGAGAAAGTCGTCATGTGGTATTTATCGGGTAATCGTGACGAGACGGTGTTTGAAAATCCTGACCAACTGATTATCGACCGGCCCAATGCGCGCGAGCATGTCGCTTTCGGATTTGGTGTGCATCGTTGTATGGGCAATCGACTGGCTGAGTTGCAATTGCAAATCCTTTGGGAAGAGATTTTGAAACGGTTCAAAAGTGTCGAAGTTGTCGGCGACGTGCAAAGGTCGTCAAATAATTTCATTCGCGGCATTACGGACCTGCCGGTTCAGGTACAGCCGCTCTAGGAATGAATTGGCGCGCGCCACAAGCACATGCCGGTGTCTTTGAAAAAGGCTCAGAGGCGCATGGCATCCATGGATTTTGGCGATGGCGGAGAAGAAGGGATTCGAACCCTCGATGCGCTATTAACGCATACTCCCTTAGCAGGGGAGCGCCTTCGACCACTCGGCCACTTCTCCACCTGTGGTGATACCGAAGGGGCGGGGGTTTTTCAAGCGCGAAACCCCAAGAAATTTAGGGTTACTTTGCCGGGAATCCCACTAAACTTTTTTTTGCATGACTAAACATGCTGCGTACCAACTGTTTTAGGAGGGAAATCATGGAAGAGTATCAAATCTGGTCGCTTTATAATTCGGCGCGGATCGGCAATTCATTGTCGATTATTGCAACAATATTGTTTGTCTGGCTGGCTTTAAGAACGGCTGTGCAAACAAGAACGCCGACAAGCGGTGAAGAGCCCAACATTATCGCCAAAGTACTGTCGACAGGCTTTTGCGGCATCGTTGTTTTCTTCACCTATAATGTATGGTCTTTCACAAGCGGTCTTAATCCGATTACGGCGCGCTCATTGACCGAACTGAAAGCAAGCGGCACAGAAATCTCAACAACGGCCGAGGGCTTCATTGAATTTGTCGGGTCTACCGAGCCGTCGGGCCTTGGGCCGATAGGAATGGTCTTTCTCCTGATAATTCTGATTATGATGATGGGCCAAATCTGGCTTCCCAAACAGTCAGACTAAATCCGGAAAACCAAAACTGGCCGCTGTCGGGTTCTTCCCGATAGCGGCTTTTTTTTTTGACGCAAACCAAATGCGGGCAAACCGGCTCAGTAATTTTCCTTGAAGGGGCGCAGGTCAAGTTCTTGCGTCCAGGCCGTGTGGTGCTGGGCGTGTAGCATCATGAAGGCTTCGCCAATGGCGGCGATGTTCAGCGTGCCGTCATCGCCCAGCCGTTCCAGAAATTCGGGATAGCGCGAGCTGATTTTTTCGCCATTGATAGCCCCGTCAATAACCACATGCGCGACGTGAATGTTTTGCGGGCCAAACTCGCGCGCGATGGATTGGGCGAGCATGCGCAGGGCGCCCTTGCCGGAGGCAAAGGCCGAAAAATTTGCCTTGCCGCGCAAGCTGCCGCTGGCACCGGTGAAAAACAGCGACTGGCGCTCGGCGGTATCCTGTTGTGTCAGCATCAACCGCACGGTGGCTTGTGAAACAACAAAAGCGCCAAAGCAAATCACCCGCCACATTTCCTCGTAAATCTCCGGCGTGACGTCCAAAAACGCTTCCGGACGGTTATTGCCGGCATTATAGACGGCGAGTTCAAGCGGCAGGCCGCTTTTCGCCACGGTTTCCAGCGCGGTGTTGACCTGCTCCACATTTGTCACATCGGCGAGCAGGGGCTCTGCCGAGCCGCCTTCGGCTTTGATGGCCTCGGCCACGGCCTCGATTTTTTCCGCCGTGCGTCCGTTCACGAAAACATGATGTCCGGCGCGTGCGGCCTGATGGCACAATTCGGCACCTACGCCATTGCGCGGGCCGACACCGAAAATTGCTGCTGCTGCTTTTACGTCCGTCATCGCTGGTCTCCTTGAGTTTGCGTTGCTTGCCGCGGCGTCACGATGTGGTATGTTGCCGCTTAATTGAAGAGGTGCCAAGCCATTTCTGGCCGCACAAACACGAGGCCCACACCAATGTTGAGTGGATCCATTACCGCGCTGATCACGCCGTTTCGCGACGGGCAGGTTGACGAAGACGCGCTACACGCTCTGGTCGAACGCCAGATCGAGGCCGGCACGCACGGGTTGGTGCCGTGCGGCACGACGGGCGAGTCGCCGACATTGAGCCATGACGAGCATTTGCGCGTCGTGGAAATCTGCATTGGCGCGGCAGCCGGTCGGGTGCCCATTATTGCCGGAACCGGCTCAAACTCGACGCAGGAGGCGCTTGAATTTACGCGCCATGCCGAACAATCCGGCGCCGCGGCCGCGCTGGTTGTCACGCCCTATTATAACAAGCCGACGCAGGCCGGGCTTATCGCGCATTTCACGGCGCTGAACGCGGCGGTCGAGAAGCTGCCGCTCATTATTTACAATATTCCGGGGCGCAGCGTGGTCGACATGCAGGTGGAAACCATGGCCGAACTGGCGGCGCTTGAAAATATCGTCGGTGTGAAAGACGCAACCGGCGATCTGGCGCGCGTTGCCGCTCAAAGGCTGGCATGTGGTGCCGATTTTATTCAGCTTTCCGGCGAAGACGCCACCGCCCTGGGCTTTAATGCGCAAGGCGGGCGCGGGTGCATTTCGGTTGCCGCCAATGTTGCACCGGAACTGTGCGCGGCGTTTCAAAATGCCAGCCTCGCCGGAGATATGGAAACCGCTTTGGCTCTGCAAGACAGGCTGATGCCGCTGCATGAGGCTTTGTTTTGCGAGACCAGTCCGTCGCCGGTCAAATATGCCATGGCGCGGCTGGGCCTGTGTGCCGAAGATATTCGCCTACCGCTGTTGCCGGCCAGCCCGATGGCCCGCGAGAAAGTCGACGCCGCCCTCGCGCGTCTAGATCTGGTCTGATGTCCGCCAAAAGCGGTGGTCGCAAAAAATCATCTGCCGGCGATACGACCATCGTTGAAAACCGCCGGGCGCGGCGCGATTATGAAGTTGTTGATACGTTTGAAACGGGGTTGGTGCTGCAAGGCACGGAAGTTAAATCCTTGCGCGGCGGCAAGGCCAATCTGACCCATTCCTTCGCGACCATCACGGATGGCGAGGGGTTTTTGATGAATGCCGATATTCCGGAATATTCGGCCGGCAACCGAAACAATCACAAGCCGACGCGCCCGCGCAAAATTCTGATGCACCGGCGCGAGCTTAACCGGCTGATGGCGGCCGTGCAGCGCGACGGCATGACCTTGGTGCCGTTAAAGCTCTATTTCAACGATACGGGCCGCGTCAAACTTCTGCTGGGTCTGGCGCGCGGGCGCAAAAAAGCCGACAAGCGCGAGGCCGACAAAAAGCGCGACTGGCAGCGCAATAAGGCACGCCTGCTGCGTGAGCGCGGTTGAATTTCACACCAGCTCTTCGCGGACAGCCGCAAAAACCGCCTCAAACATCGCAACCGTCAGACGGCCCGTATTCGTGTTGTAACGCGAACAGTGATAGCTGTCATAAAGGCTTATATCGCCAAGGCGGTGGCGCGCGCCATGCGCGAAGGGCGCATCTTTCAGCCGCACATCCAAAGCCCGCAACACGCTTTCATGCGCGATACGCCCCAAGCACACCACGGCTTGCAGCTTGTCATGCGCGCCAAGCCGCGCCTTCAAAAACTGTCGGCACATGGTAATTTCCGCACCGATTGGCTTGTTTTGCGGCGGCACGCACCGCACGGCATTGGTAATCATGCACGCTTTCAGGGCAAGCCCGTCTTCGGCATGTTTGTCATACCGGTCATTTGAAAACCCGTATTTTGCCAATGTCGCATAGAGCAGGTCTCCGGCCCAATCGCCGGTAAAGGGGCGGCCGGTGCGGTTGGCACCGGTTACGCCGGGGGCCAGCCCGACAATGAGCAATTTTGCGTCATCTGCGCCAAAACACGGCACGGCGCCATTGAACCAGTCCGGATTTTCTTTCGCGTTCTCGTCGCGATAATCGGCAAGGCGCGGGCATAATCGACAGTCTTTTGGCGGGTTTACGGGCGTATTCACAGGCGTGTTCACGGGCTTAATCATGGGCGCAAGTATAGCCGCAAGCATCTTGCCATCAAGCGGCGACTGGCGTATGGGCTTTCTATGCAGGAAAAACACGCGACATTTCTGGCTCTGGGCAGCAATTTGCCGGCCAATTATGCTTCCGGTGTCGATTTGTTGCGCGCCGCCATTGCCGCCATCGCCGCCGCCCGCGTGCGTGTGGTCGCCGCGTCGTCTTTTTACCGAACCCGCCCTTTGGGGCCGTCTCAGCCCGATTATGTCAATCTTGTGCTCAAGGTGAACACGGTTTTGGGCGCGCGCGGGCTGTTGCACGAAATGCAGGGCGTGGAGGCGGCGTTTGGCCGTGCGCGCGGGGTTAAATGGGGGCCACGCACGCTTGATATCGACCTCATCAGCATGCCTGCGGGCCTTGCGGGGCCGGACCCGATTTTGCCGCATGGCGAGATGCACCGCCGCGGCTTTGTTCTCTATCCTTTGTATGAAATCGCACCGGGCTGGCGCCATCCGGTTCTGGGTATGTCGATTTGTCAGCTTATTGGCGGTTTGCCGCCCGCTGAGCGCGCCGGCATCACCCGTCTGGGCGCCCCTCCGGCGTGATGTTTTTGCTTGCTTCGCACCGCCAAGACGGGCTATGACCTGTCTTCATATTTCATAATTTGTTGATAGGACATGCTCATGGCCCGTGTAACCGTAGAGGACTGCGTAGACAAGGTAACCAACAGGTTCGAACTTGTGCTTTTTGCCGCCCATCGCGCCCGCGGCATGTCGGCGGGTGCCGAACTGCTTGTCGAGCGCGACAATGACAAAAATCCGGTTGTGGCCTTGCGCGAAATTGCCGATGAAAAACTGGTGCCCGATGAGGTGCGCGAAGATCTGATCGGCTCTCTGCAAAAGCAGGTTGACGTGGACGAGCCCGAAGAAGATGTGGTGGCGCCTGCCGCCGTTCCTGCGGGAGACGCAAATACATCGCAGGAAGAGATGACGGCGATGAGCGAGGATGATATCCTGTCGGCACTTCAGGCGCTTGAAGACATAGCGCCCAAAGAACGCAGCGACGGTGGCAGAAACGATATCTCCGATTAAGTTCTCCGTCCCGTCGACGGAGGCTTAAGGCATGATGCGTCAATACGAGCTTGTTGATCGGGTTGTCAGCTATGAACCGGCGGCAGACGAAGACCTGCTCAACCGCGCCTATATTTATGCCACCAAAAAACACGGCGACCAGAAACGCGCTTCCGGCGACCCGTATTTCTCGCATCCGGTCGAGGTGGCCGGCATACTGACGGATTTGCGTCTGGATACGGCAAGCATCGCAACCGCTTTACTGCACGACACGCTCGAAGACACGGATGCAACCTATGGTGAGCTTCAAAAGCTGTTTGGCGCAGAAATCGCCGAACTGGTCGATGGCGTCACCAAGCTCTCCAAGCTGGAAATGTCGTCGCAAGACACGGCGCAGGCCGAGAACTTCCGCAAATTATTGCTGGCTACGGCCAATGATGTGCGCATTTTGCTGGTCAAGCTGGCCGACCGTTTGCACAATATGCGAACGCTGCACTTCATAAAATCCGATGACAAACGCCAGCGCATTGCCCATGAAACGCTCGATATTTTCGCCCCGCTCGCCGGGCGCATGGGCATGCAGGCGTTTCGTGAAGAACTGGAAGACCTCTCCTTCGGCGAGATTAACGCAAATGCGCGTGACCTGTTGCTCGAACGGCTGAACAATCTGAACGAGCAAAGCGGCGATATGCTGGACGAGATCGCCTACACGTTCAGTTCGCTGCTCGCATCGCGGGGGCTGAAGGCAAGTGTTTACGGGCGGCAGAAACGGCCATTTTCCATCTGGCGGAAAATGCAGCACAAATCCATTTCTCTGGAACAGCTTTCCGATATTTTCGGCTATCGCATCATTACGCCCGATGAGGACAGTTGCTATCGCGCGCTGGGCGTGTTGCACCGCGAGTTCAGATATGTGCCCGGTCGCTATAAGGACTATATTTCAACGCCCAAGCTCAATGGCTATCAATCGCTCCACACCACGGTTATCGGGCCGAATAATCAGCGGGTGGAAATTCAGATACGCTCCGAGCAGATGCACGAGGTCGCCGAAAACGGCGTGGCGGCCCATTGGGTCTATAAAGAAGGCGATGAGGCCGCGCCCGATGCCCGTAAGCTTGAGCCTTTCACCTGGTTGCAGGATATGATCCAGCAATTGCAAACCGGTGAAACGGCTGAAGAGTTCATGGAAAATACGAAACTTGAGCTGTTCAATGATCAGGTGTTCTGCTTCACGCCGAAGGGACGCCTTATCGCCCTGCCGCGCGGGGCGACCGCGCTTGACTTCGCCTATGCCGTGCATACGGCGATTGGCAATAGTTGTGCCGGCGTGCGGATTAACGGTCGGCGTTTGCCGTTCCGCACGCTCATCAAAAACGGCGACGAGATTGAAATTATTCGCGGCGAATCCCAGCTTCCAAATGAAAGCTGGCTGCACCACGCAACAACGGGCAAGGCGCGCGCCGCCATCCGTCAGGCTTTGCGCGAGCGCCAGACGGCGGGCTATGCCGATCTGGGTGCCGAAATGGTTGCCAGCCTGTTTTCATCCGAAGGCCATGAATATACACGCGAGCTTTCCGAGCGCGCGCGCGGCGTTCTGGAATATGAAACCTTGAACAGCCTGCATGCCGATGTGGGGCGCGGGCACTTGCCGGCGGCGGAAGTTTTGCTGGCCGCCCGCCCCAAAGGTCGCAGCGCGCGCGGTCCGTCGCGGCTGGCCGGTGCCATGCGCTCGCTGATTTCCTATCCCCGACAGGAAGTCCATGACGACCCCGTCGCAGTGCCCGTCAATGGCAATCTTTACGGGTCGGTGGTGCGTATTGCGCCCGATTGTTATCCGCTGCCGGGCGATGAGATTGTCGGCATTGTGACAATGGGCGAAGGCGTGGTGGTTTATCCGGTGGGCGCGCCCGCGCTTGACAAGTTTGAAGACCAGCCCGAACGCTGGGTGACCATGCGCTGGGACAGCGGCACGGTGAATGAGGCGCGCCTGTTTGACTCGCGCCTTAACCTGACCGTTGTCAACCGCACGGGTTCGTTGAGCATTGTCGCGCAGACCCTTGCCGATTTTGATGCCAATATTTCAAATCTGGCACTGACCCAGCGCGATCAGGATTTTTGCGATCTCACGCTTGATATTGAGGTCAGAGATGTTCAGCATGTCGAACAATTGGTCAATGCGTTAAAGGGCAGTTCGGTGGTCAGTGCGGCGTCGCGTCAGTTAACCGGTGAGGCTTCACTTTCCAGAGATAAATAAAATGAAACATGAAACTGTTCTAAAAGAATTTAGGGATGCAGACGCTTTGCTTGACGGGCATTTCGTTCTTTCTTCCGGATTGCACAGCAGAAATTATCTTCAATGCGCCAAAGTGCTGATGGATCCCAAACGCGCGGCACGTCTGGCGCGCGCGCTTGCGAAGCAAATTCGCGAAAACGTCAAAGGCGATATTGATTGCGTTGTATCACCGGCCATGGGAGGCGTGCTGATCGGCTATGAAGTTGCGCGCCAGCTTGGTGTGCGGTCGATGTTTCTGGAGCGTGTCGACGGCACATTTACCTTGCGGCGGGGGTTTGAACTTGCCGGAAAACCGCGTGTGGTCATGGTTGAGGATATTGTAACGACGGGGCTGTCTTCGCGCGAGGCGATTGCGAGTATTCGCGGGCTTGGCGGGCGCGTGGTCGGGGCCGGATGCCTGATTGACCGCTCCGGCGGCAAAGCCAAAATCGGCGTGCGGCTTACGGCGCTGGCACGACTGACCATTGAGACATTTGCGCCCGATTGTGTGCCCGATGATTTGAAGCATGTGCCGCCGGTCAAGCTCGGCAGTCGCGGCCTGACCTAATTAGAAGGCTGGGCAACAAGCATGTTCAAACGTCGTAAACCTCAAAGCACACTGGAAAAATGGCAGCAGTTCATCTGGCCGCGCGAAGGCTGGACGCGGGCGCTGAAATATACATGGCAGCGCACGATACGGCTGAATGGCAGCGCCCATTCCATCGCGCTGGGACTTGCCGCGGGTGCCTTTGTGTCGGCGAGCCCGTTTATCGGCATGCATTTGCTGATTGCCGCGCTGATTGCCTGGATTTTCGGCGGCAATATCATTGCCTCTGCCGTGGGCACCTGGGCCGGCAATCCGATCAGTTTTCCGTTCATCTGGCTCACAACATTCAATCTCGGCCATCTGATACTTGGCACCGAAGACAAGGCGGGCGATTTGCCGGAACTGAGCCTTGGACTTTTTATCGATGCACCGTTCAACACCTTGTTGCCAATGATGTTGCCCATGGCTATTGGCGGTATTGTCCTCGGCATGGTGATGGCGGTGGCGACTTATTATCCGAGCCTCTGGGCTGTTCGTTTTTATCAAAAAAGGCGGCGTGACAAGCTTGAGCGAACCCAAGCCGGTATCGGCAATAAAGCGGGCGATAAAGCGAATAGTGGCGGGGACACACGCTGATGAGTGAGACCGACAAGTTGCGGCTGGGTGTGAATATCGACCATGTGGCGACACTCAGAAATGCGCGCGGTGGCAGTCTGCCCGACCCGGTGCGCGCGGCGGCGATTGCCGCACAAAGCGGGGCGGATGGCATTACCGCGCATTTGCGCGAAGACAGACGCCACATTCGCGATGCGGATATTGAACGGCTGGCGCGCGAAATTGACCTGCCATTGAATATGGAGATGGCGGCTTCGGAAGAAATGCGCGACATTGCCCTGAAGCATCGGCCCAATGCGTGTTGTCTGGTGCCCGAAAGCCGCCAAGAGGTGACCACTGAAGGCGGGTTGAATGTGGTTGGCGAGGCGGTTGTGCTGGGCGAAATTATTGCACCGCTCAAGGCACAAGGCATTCGCATTTCCCTCTTTATCGATCCGGAGCCTGAGCAAATCGGCGCCAGTGCCGCGCTTGGGGCGGATATTGTCGAACTGCATACCGGAACCTATTGCCATGCCCATGCGGATGGCGACAAGCAGCGGGTGCAAGATGAAATCGAGCGGTTGCAATCGGCCGCGCTGCTGGCCGCGCAAGCCGGAATTGAAGTGCATGCCGGCCACGGGCTTTGTTTCGAAACTGTCGGTGCGATTGCTGCCATGCCCCAGATTGTTGAGCTGAATATCGGGCATTTTCTTATCGGTGCGTCGGTTTTCTCAGGCCTGCCGGACGCCATTGCCGAGATGCGCCGTTGTATGCAGGCCGGGCGCGAATTAGCGGGCGGGCGTTCATGATTTTGGGTATCGGCAATGATTTGATCGATATCCGGCGCATTGAAAAAACGCTGGAGCGTTATGGCGACCGTTTTGTGCAACGCATATTTACCTCTGATGAGCAGGCGCGCTCCGAGCGGCGGCGTCTGCGCGCGGCGTCTTATGCCAAGCGGTTTGCCGCCAAGGAAGCGTGTTCCAAAGCGCTTGGAACGGGGTTGCGTCAGGGGGTTTTTTGGCGCGATATGGGCGTCAGCAATTTGCCGTCGGGAAAACCCACCATGCGTCTTACCAATGGCGCGTTGCAGCGGCTTGAAAAAATGACACCGGACGGCATGCGCGCGCAAATCGACCTCACCATAACGGATGACTTTCCATTGGCGCAGGCTATTGTCATCATCTCGGCGGTGCCCGTCGATTCGGAGATAGTGTCATGACAGCGCATGAAAAACCGCAAAGCGGCAAAGCCCAGGCAAAAAATGCGTTCCGCGAGAATGTGAAAACATTCATCTGGGCGGCGATTATTGCCGTGCTCATCAGGTCTTTGCTGTTTCAGCCGTTCAACATTCCCTCAAGCTCAATGAAGCCGACATTGCTAATCGGTGATTTTCTCTTTGTAACCAAATTTAGCTATGGCTATTCGCGCCACAGTTTTCCGTTTTCGCCAAACCTGTTTTCAGGGCGGATGATGGCCGATGGCCCGGAGCGCGGCGATGTTGTGGTGTTCAAGCTGCCGGCCGACAATCGCACCGATTTCATCAAGCGCGTGATCGGATTGCCCGGCGATACGGTGCAGATGCGCGATGGCGCATTATGGATTAACGGCGCGCCGGTGGTGCGCGAAGAGGTTGCGGCATTTGTCGATTATGTGCCGGGGCTGGGCGACCGCGAGATCCGCCAATATCGTGAAACCCTGCCCAATGGGGTGAGCTATTTCACGCTCGACCAAATCGAAGACGGGCCGGCCGACAATACCGGCATTTTTACCGTGCCGGCGGGCCATTATTTCATGATGGGCGACAATCGGGACAATTCCAGCGACAGCCGCATTTCGAGCTATGTCGGCTATGTGCCGCATGAAAACCTTGTCGGGCCTGCGCGCATTCTTTTCTTCTCGTTTGACGACCGGTATTCCATGTTGGAATTCTGGCGCTGGCCGGTTGCGATCCGTTATTCGCGCCTGCTGGATGCGGTTAACTGATGGACGCCGCGCTCAGGCAATTTCTGGCCGCATTGGACTACAGCTTTGCCGATGAAGCGCTTTTGCATCGCGCATTGCGTCACGCAAGTCTGGATGTTGACGACGATAATGAGCATTTGGAATTTTTGGGCGACCGGGTGTTGGGTCTGGTGGTTGCCGAAGAATTGCTGGCGCGCTACCCGCATGAAAAAGAGGGCGATCTCGCCCGTCGGCAGGCGGAACTGGTGAGCCGTCGCATCTGTGCCGAGATTGCCGCCGAGATCAATCTGGATGCCGTGATACGCTGTGATCCGGGCCAGCGCGGTGGCGGCGACATGCCGGCGCGCAATATTCTGGCCAATGGCTGCGAGGCGGTGCTGGGTGCGGTATATCTGGATAGCGGTTTGCCGGCAGCGGCAAAAGTCATACTGGCATTGTGGGGCGCGCGCCTTGATGCGCAAACCGCGGCACCGGTCGACGCCAAAACCGAATTGCAGGAATGGGCGATGAAACGAAAACTCGCCATGCCCGCCTATCAGATTGTCTCGCAAACCGGCCCGGCCCACGCGCCGACATTTCATGTGTCGGTAACGGTGTCGGGCGTCACGGCGCAAGGCGAGGGCGCGTCACGGCGGCTGGCCGAACAGGCCGCGGCCGCGAAATGCCTGCACGCGCTGGCCGAAGGGAATGCGTCATGACGGAAAATACGCCTAACGAAAACACTTGCGGCTTTGTGGCCGTCATCGGCCCGCCCAATGCGGGCAAATCCACACTCTCCAATGCGCTGGTGGGGCAGAAGGTTTCGATTGTCACGCAAAAAGCGCAGACCACGCGCATGCGGCTGCGCGCCGTTGTGATGCACGAGGCGGCACAGATTATTCTGGTCGATACGCCGGGTATTTTCGCGCCCAAGCAGCGTCTCGACCGCGCCATGGTGAACGAAGCGTGGCAGGGCGTTGAAGATGCCGACATAATTTTGCTGGTGCTGGATGCGGCGCGGCCTCTCGATGATGAAAGCGAGGCCATTCTCGACAATCTGGAAAATGTCAAAAAACCCGTCGCGCTGGTGCTCAACAAGGTCGACACGCTGGCAAAGCAAGATTTGCTGGCGCGGGTGCATGAGTTGAACCTGCGGGCCAATTTTTCCGATACGTTTCTGGTGTCGGCGCTCACCGGCGACGGGCTGGACGTTTTGAAACAGGCGCTGGCGCAGAACATGCCGGCGGGCCCATGGCTTTACCCGGAAGATCAGGCGGCGGATGTGCCTTCCGCGCTTCTGGCGGCGGAGATTACGCGCGAGAAAATGTTTTTGCGCCTGCATCAGGAACTGCCTTACGCGCTGACGGTGGAAACCGACAAATGGAAGCGCGGCAAAGATGGTAGTATTCGTATCGAGCAGACGGTGTTTGTTGCCCGCGACGGGCAAAAAGCGATTGTGCTGGGCAAGGGCGGCCAATCGATAAAGGAAATCGGGGCCCAGGCGCGGCTTGAACTGGAAGAGGCGTTTCAGTGTCGGGTGCATTTGTTTATTTTCGTCAAGGTTCGCAAAAACTGGCAGGATGACCCGGAGCGATATCGGGTGCTGGGGCTGGATTACGGAGCGTGACCCATGGAGGCATGGACGGCGAATGCTGTCATTCTGGACAGGCGCGCGCATGGGGAAAGCAGCGCGATTGTCGATTTTTTTACCCGCGATCACGGGCGCTATGGCGGGCTGGTGCGTGGCGGCAATGCGCGGCGGCTGAAACCGGCCTTGCAGCCCGGCAATATGGTGCAGGCAAGCTGGCGCGCGCGTCTTTCCGAACATTTGGGCACGGCGACGATCGATCCGGGCCGCGCCTATGCCGCCGAGGTTCTCACCGATCAGGTGTTGCTTGCGGGCCTTTCGGCCATGTGCGCGCTGTTGAAAATTGTTCCCGAACGCCAAGCCTATCCCCGGCTGTTTGACACGGTGATGGTGCTGCTTGAGGCGCTCGAAAACCGGCAGGTCTGGTTGCCTTTGTTTGTGCGTTTCGAGTTGGCCTTGCTGGAGGAGGTGGGCTTCGGGCTCGACCTCAGCGCCTGTGCGGCGACCGGCACGAGCGAAGACCTCACCCATGTGTCGCCGCGCAGTGGTCGCGCCGTGTCGCGCGAAGCGGCGGAGCCTTATGCCGAGCGCATGTTTGTGCTGCCGGCCTTTCTTTTGTCGGCAGATGCGCCGGCAGATGCCGATGATGTTTTGCAAGGCTTGAGCCTGACGGGGCATTTTCTCGAAAGGCGGGTTTATGGCGCTGACACGTCGGGGCTTCCGGCGGCGCGCGAGAGATTTGTTGAGATTTTGCGCACCAAAGGCGTTCCTGCTTGAAGCCTGATGATAGAATCTGGTTATAAAGCGACATGACAGACGCAACCCCGATTGACGGTGAGGCCGAACCCGTAAGCCTGAAACAGGCGTTGGAAACACGCTATCTGGCCTATGCGTTGTCGACCATCACCAATCGCGCCCTGCCGGATGTGCGCGACGGGCTGAAGCCCGTGCATCGGCGCTTGCTTTATGCCATGCGGCAATTGCGCCTTGACCCCGAACAGGGTTTCAAAAAATCGGCGCGCGTGGTGGGCGATGTCATTGGCCGCTATCACCCGCATGGCGACCAGGCGGTCTATGATGCGCTTGTGCGCTTGGCGCAAGACTTTGCCGTGCGCTATCCGCTGGTGGACGGGCAGGGCAATTTCGGCAATGTCGACGGCGATAATGCGGCGGCCATGCGCTATACCGAGGCGCGCATGACGGCGATTGCCGTATTACTGTTGCAGGACATTGACAGCGACACGGTTGATTTCCGCGCCACTTATGATGGCGAGGATGAAGAACCCATCGTGCTGCCGGCCGCCTTTCCCAATCTTCTGGCAAATGGCGCATCGGGCATTGCGGTCGGCATGGCGACCAGCATTCCGCCGCACAATATTGTCGAATTATGTGGCGCGGCATTGCATCTCCTGAAAGCGCCCAAAGCGCGCGTGGATACGCTGCTGGAACATGTGCAGGGGCCGGATTTTCCGACCGGCGGTGTGTGCGTCGAGCCCGCGTCGGTAATACGCGAGGCCTATGCCACGGGGCGCGGCAGCCTGCGCGTGCGGGCGCGCTACGAGATTGAGAAAAAACCGCGCGGGCTTTGGCAAATTATCATCACCGAAATTCCCTATCAGGTGCAGAAGTCGCGGCTGATCGAGAAAATCGCCGAGCTGATGCAAAGCCGCGCGCTGCCCATGCTGGACGATATTCGTGACGAAAGCGCCGAAGACATTCGCATTGTCATTGAGCCGAAATCCAAAAACATGGCACCGGAACAGATTATGGCGGTGCTGTTCAAACAGACCGATTTGGAAACGCGGTTTTCGCTCAATATGAATGTGCTGGACAATACCGGCGTGCCGCGCGTGATGGGCTTGCGCGACGTGCTCGGCCAATGGCTTGAACACCGCAATGATGTTTTGGTGCGCAAAAGCAAGTTTCGTCTGGCAAAAATTGAGGCGCGCCTTGAGGTGCTGGACGGCTATCTCATTGCCTATCTGAATCTGGATGAGGTTATCCGCATCATTCGCGAGGAAGACGAGCCGCGCGACGAGCTGATGGCGGCATTTGAGCTGACGCAGGTGCAGGCCGAAGCGATTTTGAACATGCGCTTGCGGGCATTGCGCAAACTTGAGGAAACCGCCATTCGTGCCGAGCATGGTGAGCTGGTTGACGAGCGCAAAGCGCTTAAAAAACTTCTGAAATCGCCCAAAGAACAACAGGCCGTTATCGCCGCAGAGCTACGCGCGCTGAAAAAAACCTATCAATCCGACAAAGCATTGGGCGCGCGGCGCACCGATTTTGCCGAAGTGACCGATGAAGACCTGCCGGACCCGGAAGCCTTTATCGAAAAAGAACCGGTGACGGTGGTGTGTTCGCAAAAAGGCTGGATACGCGCCATGAAAGGCCATATCGAAAGCGGCGCGGGGCTGACCTATAAAGACGGCGACAGCGCGGGCTTTGTGCTGCATGCCATGACCACCGACCGATTGATATTATTCGTGTCGAACGGGCGGGCCTATACGCTGGATGTGTCAAAACTGCCTGGCGGTCGCGGCCATGGCGATCCGGTACGCCTGTTGCTTGATATCGAACCGGCGGAGGAAATCGTCGAAATATTCGTGCATGATCCGGCGCGCAAATTGCTGGTGGCCTCGCGCATCGCCAATGGTTTTATTGTGCCGGAGACCGAATTGGTCAGCACGCGCAAAGCCGGCAAGCAGATTTTGAACGTGCGCGCGCCCGATGAAGCCGCGGCCTGCGTGCCCGTTACCGGAGACCATGTGGCCGTGCTGGGCGAAAACCGGAAGCTTTTGTGCTTCAAGCTGGCCGATATTCCCGAAATGCCGCGCGGCAAGGGTGTGCGCCTGCAACGCCATGGCGACGGGCACCTTGCCGATATTCGCTGTTATGCCGCCAAGGAGGGCTTGAAGCTGACCGACAAGGCGGGCCGCGAGCGTGTGTTCACCGAGCTTGATGATTGGGTGGGTTTGCGCGCGCAGGCCGGGCGCATCCGGCCCAAGGGGTTTCCGACCGACGGGCTTATGGGCGCCGCCTTTGCCAATCGGCTTTAATCGCCTGCGACCAGCGTAAACTCGGCCTCGCCCTCATAATTCCAAAACTTGACCCGCAATTTGTAATCGCCTGCCGCGTATCGGCTGGCGTCCAGCGGCACGGCTTCGATTTGCTCAATAACGGAGTTTGGCGCGATATTGCCATAGGCCGCATTTGTCGGGCAGTCATCGGCAAAGCGCTTGGCCTGAATAAATTCATTTTGCGGCGTGGTGACGACGAATCTGAAAATCTTGCACTTGTTTTCGGCCTCAAGCGCTTCTTCATTTTCACTGCGATTGACGAGCCGCAATACGACGGGCAGAACAATGTCAACGCCGCTTTGCGTCATCAGCTGATTGGCCGGAACGCCGACAACCAGCCCGACTTTGCCGTCGGCCACCGGCGCGCGCTGATTGTCATAAAGCCCGACCATAACAATCACCGCGACAATGGCGCCCGTGGTCAGCACATAATTGGGAATGCGCGCAAACATATCAGTCTCCGAATACGACTTCCGGCAACCATGTTGCCATTTCAGGTATCCATGCGAGCAGTGCCAGCATGATTAACTGGATAATAACGAAAGGTATCGCGCCCCGATAGATGTCGCCGGTGCGGACGCTTTCGGGCGCCGCCCCGCGCAGGTAGAAAAGCGCAAAACCGAAAGGGGGTGTCAGAAACGATGTTTGCAAATTAATCGCCATCATAACGCCCAGCCAGACCGGATCGACGCCCATGCCCAGCAGCACCGGCCCGACAAGCGGCACGACCACAAATATAATCTCGATGAAATCGAGGAAAAATCCGAGCAAAAACATAACCAGCATCACCGCGGCCACGGCAGTCCATGTGCCGCCGGGCAGTGATTGCAGCAGGTCGTGGATCGTGTCGTCGCCGCCCAACCCGCGAAACACCAGCGAGAACAATGCCGCGCCGATGAGAATGACAAAGACCATGGAGGTTGTGTGGGTGGTGCTGCGCATGGTCGATTCCAGAACGCCCAGCCGATAGGCCGTCAGCAGGCTTGCGCCGACAGCCGCCACAATCACACCGCACAATGCCAAAGCGACGCCGATTGCCAGAAGATCCGGCACGGCGATATTGTCGCGCTCAAGCCGCAGGTCGAATGTGCTGGCAAGCACCACGACAAGAATGACGGAAAGCGCACCGGCGGCCATGAGTTTTTGTCTGTCGCCGAGCTTGTGTCCGGCCAGCAAAATTGTGCCCACGGCACCAACGGCGGCCGCTTCGGTGGGGGTGGCGATGCCCGCGAGTATTGAACCCAGCACGGAAATGATGAGAAAGACGGGCGCAAACAACGCACCCAGCAGGTCGGAAAGCACAAGCTCGTCATCATATTCCGCAGGCGGCGCCATGGAGGGCTTAAAAATCGCAAGGCCGACCTGATAGATAATATACAAGCCCACCAGCACCAGACCCGGAATGAGCGAACCGGAAAACAACTCGCCGACGGAAACCGTTTCGGGGGCAAAAATGCCCTGTTCCAATTGCGCCTTCTGATAGGCATTGGCGATAACATCGCCGAGCAGAACCAGCACGATGGAGGGCGGAATAATTTGCCCCAGCGTGCCTGCTGCGGCGATGGATCCGGCGGCCAGTGACGGCGCATAGCCGCGCCGCAGCATGGTCGGCAGCGACAAAAGGCTCATGGTTACAACCGTGGCCCCGACAATGCCGGTGGAGGCCGCCAGCAAAGCACCGACAATCGACACGGAAATGCCCAAGCCGCCGCGCACGCCGGCAAACAGGCGCGACATGTTTTCCAGCAAATCTTCGGCCACCCGCGCGCGTTCCAGCATGGTGCCCATGAACACGAAAAGCGGCACGGCAATGAGAACTTCATTGGTCATCGTGCCGAAAATGCGTTGCGGCAGGGCGTAGAAGAAGCCCATATCGAAAATATCAAGGCCTTGCCCGATAAGCCCGAATGCCAGCGCGACACCGGCCAGCGTGAAGGCGACGGGAAAGCCCATCAACAAGACCAGACAGGCCGCGGCAAACATTAAAAGGTCGAGATGGGCGCTCATGACGTGTGCGCCTCCCGGTCTTGCAGGCGGTGGGCGGCTTTAATCATGCCCGACACGGCCTGCAATGCCAGCTGGACGGCGAAAACCAGAATAACGCTCTTCAGAAGAAACACCGCCTGAATGCCGCTGGTTTCGCGCGAGCCTTCCAGCACCGACCAGGACAGGCGCACATAATCAATCGACACCAGAAACAACAACACGCAAAACGGCAGCACAAGCAGCGCATTGCCGAACAGGTCGATTGCGGCTTTGCGCGCGGCGGGCAGGCGCGCATAGAAAATATCGACGCGCACATGGGCTTCTGCCAGCAATGTGTCGGCGGCGGCCATCATGAACAAAACCGCATGCATATAGACGATGGCCTCCTGCATCAGAATGGATCCGATGCCAAAGGCATAGCGCATAACGACGACAATAAACTGAACGAGAACCATGGCGATGGACAGCCACATGGCACCGCGCCCGATTATATGGTTCACACGGTCAATATGGCCGGCCAGTGCCCGCGCATGGGCGGCTAAATTATCCATAAGCTATCAGACTTCCCGTCGCGCCAGCGTGTAGGGTTCTTCGCTCTGTTCGCCCCAGCGCATTGAATTTTCAAGCGAGGCGCGGAAGCTGTCATAGACTTTCTTGGTGAACGGGTCGCGCGCGGCGGCCTCGTTCAGCACCTCATCCGATGCCTGTTTCAGAGCTTTCATAATATCGGGCGAGAAACGGCGCACCTGCACTTTGTGGCGGGTGATGAGCGTCGCAAGCGCCGCGGCATTGCGATAATTATATTCGCTGAATGTGCGCTCATTTTCCGCCTGACATGCGGTGCGCAGAATTTCCTGCTGGCCGGGCGTCAATGAATTCCAGACATCAAGATTAATGCCGGTCGACAGCCCCGCGCCCGGCTCGTGAAAGCCCGGACAGTAATAATATTCGGCCACCTGATAGAACCCCGAAGCCAGATCATTCCACGGCCCCACCCATTCGGTCGCGTCAATGGCACCGCTTTTCATGCTCGGAAAAATTTCAACGCCCGGCAGCGAGACGGCGGCGGCACCGAGTTTGCGCATCACTTCACCGCCCAGCCCCGGCATTCTGATTTTCAGACCCTTAAAGTCGTCAAGCGTGTTGATTTCCTTGTTGAACCAGCCGCCCATTTGAACGCCGGTATTGGCCGACTGAAACGCGCGAATGTTGAACTTGGCCGAAAGCGTGTCCCACAATTCCTGCCCGCCGCCGAAATTAATCCATGCGGTCAGCTCTTGCGCGGTCATGCCGAAGGGAACGGCGGTGAAGAAATTGAACGCAGGCGATTTTCCCTGCCAGTAATATTCGGCCCCGTTATAGAGGTCTGCCGTGCCGGTGGATACCGCGTCAAAACTGTCAAACGGGCTGACCAGTTCTCCGGCGGCATAAATTTTAATGTCGAGTTGCCCGTCGGTCATGTCGCGCACGCGCTTGGCAATGTTTTCGGGCGCGGTTCCAAGGCCGGGGAAGTTTTTCGCCCAAGTCGTCACCATTTTCAGGCGGCGTTTTCCGGTTGCATAGGCCGGTGCCTGCGCTGACAGCCCCAGTGCCGCCGTGCCGGTTGCCAGCCCGCCCAATATTTGGCGACGTCCGATTTTTTTGTTCGTCATGCGCGTCCTCCCTGAACCGCACCATCACCCGTCAAGCGGGGTGATAGTCTTCCCATCCGTCCTGCCCCAGCTTTTGAAGCGGTCCGAAGCGCTTTTTGTAAGCCATTTTGCGACAATCTTCTAACAGATATCCTAGGTAAATATGGGCGTGCCCGGCCTCTTTCGCGCGCGCGATCTGGTCGAGTATCATGAAACTCCCAAGACTGCGCTTGTCGGCGCGCGGCTCGAAAAACGAATAGACGAGCGAAATGCCGTCCCGCATACGGTCGCCCAGAAGACAGGCGAGCAGGTCGCCATCTGCGGTGCGATATTCGGTAACAAATGTGTCGACGGCGGTTTCCTCGACCATGGCGACATAATCGCCCGGCGTCATATCGGCCATGCCGCCATTTTCATGGCGGGCATCCAGATAGCGGCGCAGCAAATCATATTGCTCGCGCCCCGTGCGCGGCGGGCATACTTCCCCGGTCAAATCGGCATTTTTACGCATCAGACGGCGAAACGAGGTCGACGGCGTAAAATGCTTCAGCACGATACGCACGGACTGGCAGGCCGAACACGCATCGCAAGCCGGACGATAGGCAATCGACTGGCTGCGCCGGAAGCCCGCATGGGTCAGCGTATTGTTCAGCGTGTCGGCATCGCTGCCGGCAAGATGGGTGAAGAGCTTGCGCTCCATCTGACCCTCAATATAGGGGCAGGGGGCCGGTTCCGTTATAAAGAAGGACGGTAGCCGCAAGCCGGTTTGCTGATTCATAATTCTATCCCTTACCACCGCGGCTCAAAAACCGAAATACCACGGCGCAACAATAGAATAGGTTAACCAGACAAGAATAATCAACGGGGTGCCCGCGCGCAGAAAATCGCGGAACTGATAATTGCCCGGTGTCATCACCAGCAAATTCGTCTGATAGGCAATCGGCGTTGCGAAACTGCAATTCGCCGCAAACACCACGGCCAGAATAAAGGCCAGCGGGTCAACGTTCAAAGAGCCTGCAAGATTGACCGCCAGAGGCGTAAACAAAACGGCTGTCGCATTGTTCGACAGAATATTGGTAATCACCGCGCAGAGCAGGAAAAACGCCGACAAAATGACCGCCGGCGCATGCCCGTCAAACAAATATAATAATTGCGCGGCAATGAACTCCGCCCCGCCCGAAACAAACAGCGCATGCGACATGGCAAGCGCGGCGGCGACGACGAGAAATATCCGCAAGTCAAAGCCACGGCTGGCCTGGCGCACATTGAGGACGCCGCTGACGACCATTAAAGTTGCCCCGGCCACGGAAGCCGCCACAATCGGTACAAAGCCGGTCGCGGCGGATAAAACCGTGCCGGCAAATATCAGGCGTGCGGGCCGGGCTTTTTCGAAACGCGGCAATTCACGCGCCGACCATTCCATCAGCAATGTATCGCGATTGTCGCGCAGGCTTTCAATATTTGCCTGCCGCCCGATAACCAGCAACACGTCCCCCGCTTCGAGGCGGTTTTCGGTCAGTTCATGGCGCAACATGCGCCGACGCCGCTGAACGCCGATAATGAAGCAGCCCGTCTCATGGGTGAAGCCGGTCTGGTGAACGGCGCGCGCCGCCATGCGCGAGCCCGGCGCAACGACAAGCTCGGCCAGAATCGTCTCGTCATCGCTGTCGGCCTCAATGTCCGGCACCAGAGGCAAAAGCTGGCGCGACAGCGGGTGGTCTTTGCTGGTCAGCGCATCGGAAATTTCCTTGCGGGTTGCGGCCACGAACAACCGGTCGCCCGGCGCAAGGGTGATGTCGTCAAATGGCGGTAAAAAGGTTTCGCCGCCGCGTTCGATAATTTGCAAAGTCATGCCGCTCAATGCGGGCAAAAAACCGGCGGCGGTGTTTGCGCCCACCAGCGCGTCGCCGATGCGCAAGCGCAATTCGATAATATATTGGCGGCCGGTTTCGGCGCTGTCGCTTTTTTCTTCCACTTCCGTCTCGCCGATAATGCGCGGCATTACGAAAAAAATATAAAGCGTGCCGACACCTATCAGAACGAGCGCAATCGGCGTTTGCTGGAAAAAGCCCAGCGAATGGTCGGTGAAGCGCGCCGCCGCATCTGCCACCAGAAGATTGGTGGAGGAGCCGATAAGTGTCAGCATGCCGCCCAATATGGTCATGAAGCTCAATGACATCATGTGCCGCGCCGGATTGAGTTTGGCGCGCTTGGCGATGGCGACAATAATGGGTATCGCCATCAAGACCACCGGCGTGTTGTTGAGCAGGGCGCTGGCCAGCATGGCGCCGATCAACATGCCCCAAATGGCGCGTATCGGCGCGCGTGTTGCGCGGCGGGTGGCGCGGTCGATGAGGTTTTCAAGCGCACCGGACTGAAACAGCCCCTGCGCCATCACCAATAAGGCCATAACCGTGATGAGCGCCGGATTGCCGAAACCCGCGAGCAGCGCCGTCGCGTCCAGAAGGTTTGTGCCGTCCGGCCCGATTTGGGGAAACAGCGTGAACAACAGCAACATGGCAACCAGCGCCAATAGCGAGGTCATTTCAATCGCCACAAATTCGGTGACGTAAAGCAACATGGCACCGGCGATAACACCGAAGGTCAGCCACATGTGTAATTCAGAAATCATGGTGTCCTGTTTTGGTTGATCGCACTAATGACAACACTGGATTAAGGCGCGCGATTGAGGCATAAGAACATCACTTATACATCAAGGGTCCGGAAAATGAACGAACATCGCGCGCTACGCAACGCTTTTGGGCAATTTGGCACCGGTGTCGTAATCATAACCATTACCGACCCACAAGGTAGCACGCTGGGGCTTACGGTGAACAGTTTCTCGTCCGTTTCCCTCGACCCGCCGCTGGTTTCCTGGTGCCTTGCCAATGACTCCGACATGATGACGCGCTTTGCCGATACCGACAGGTTTTGCGTCAATATATTGTCGGCCGAGCAAGAAGAGCTGTCAAACGCCATGGCGCGGCCCGGCACGCATGAGCTGGAGCCCTGCCATATTGAGACCAGCGCCTCAGGCGACAAGCGCATTCTTGGCGCATTGGCGCATTTTGACTGCCGCGTTCATGAACGCATCGAGGCCGGCGACCACATTATTTATTTGGGCTATGTTGAAGATGCCGACTGCGCCGAAACACAAAACGCCCCGCTCTTGTATTTTCGTGGCGGTTATGCGGGGCTGGCTTGAGCGCCGTTTAAGCGCGCATTGGGGGCGAATGACATGCGGGTTGCATTTATCGGGCTAGGCGTAATGGGGTTTCCAATGGCCGGGCATCTGGCCGGTGCCGGTCTTGATGTCACGGTTTACAATCGCACGCGCGCCAAGGCCGAAGCATGGGTCGCCGCACATGGCGGGCAATTGGCACACACACCCGCAGAAGCGGCAAAAGGCGCGCAACTGGTTTTCGCATGCGTCGGCAATGATGCGGATTTGAACGCCGTCATTACCGGCGATGAAGGTGCCGCCGCGGGCATGGATGAAGGCGCCATTTTAATCGACCACACAACAACTTCGGCTGACATTGCGCGGCATTTGTCTGCACAGCTTGGGGCGCGGGGCTGTCATATGCTGGATGCGCCCGTTTCGGGCGGTCAGGCGGGGGCGGAAAACGGCGCGCTGACGATTATGGTCGGCGGGCCGCAGGATATATTCGACACCGTCAAACCTGTTTTGATGCATTACGCGCGCGCGGTGCGACTGATGGGTGCTTCGGGGGCCGGTCAGTTGACGAAAATGGTCAACCAGATTTGCATTGGCGGCCTGTTGCAAAGCCTGTCCGAAGCCTTGTTGTTTTGTGAAAAGGCCGGACTGGACGGGCGCGATGTGATTGATGTGATTTCCAAAGGCGCGGCGCAAAGCTGGCAGATGGAAAACCGCTTCGAGACCATGATCGACAATCAGTTTGATTTCGGCTTCGCCGTCGACTGGATGGTCAAGGATCTGGATATCTGTCTGGACGAAGCAAAGCGCAATGGCGCTGACTTGCCGATCACGCAAATCATTCGGGACTATTATGGCGATGTGCAGAATATGGGCGGCGGGCGCTGGGATACGTCGAGCCTGATTGCGCGGCTCAGAGGAAAGCAATAATCAAAAATTTCTCTTAAAATAAATATATTCAATCAAACAAAATAATAAAAAATAACTGCGTTTAAATTTATCTTTAAATAAATAAAATATTTATCGGGACTATGACTTTTTAATTGGAAAGTTAAAAAGTGTTTGTTCTGTGTTTTTGTTTTTGTGTTTCTAGAAAATTTCAATCGTTCGACTTTCGCCCCTTGCTGGTTTTGGGCCTGCTCGCGCCCTGCCTCGTTCTGCTTGCCGCTTGCGGGGGGCGGTGATGGCGGTGGCGGCGGCACATCTCCGGGGCCCGTGTCGGGCGGCACAGGGGCACCTGCCGATCCGGATGCGCTGACGCTGAAAGCCATCCCCGATGGCTGGGAAACCGACCCTGATGTGTGGGCGGCCGGTGCCGAATTTTCAGCACAAGCCGGTCTGACAGATATTGGTACCGCCTATGCCTATGCCGCAGGTGTCACCGGTGACGGGCAGGTTATCGGCTTCATCGACACCGGGCTGGACGACACGCATGAGGCGTTTAATGACGGGCGGGTTGTTCTCAACGACCGCTCCGGCCTCACTTTTATTGATGATGTGCAACTCGGTCACGGCACATCCGTTGCCGGTGTTGCCGCCGCCGCCAAAGACGATGCGGCCATTCACGGCGTTGCCTTCAATGCCGATATCGCCATGTGGTCATTGCATATGAACAGCGCGGGCAATCTCACCGTTTCCAACAGCATTTTGACAAATGCGGTGGTCGATATTCAAAACAGCGGCGCGCGCATTATCAATCAAAGCTGGGGGTATAAAACCCTGCTGGCGCCTGACCTTGTTGAAACCCAGCAGGCATTTTTGCTGGGGCAATATCCGGACATGATTGAGGAAATGCGGCGCGGGGCGGCTGTGCATGTTTGGGCCGCCGGTAATGAAGGCGGTGAAAATGTTGCCGTCACCTCGGCATTGCCGACGCTTTTTCCCGAACTGGCCGGACTGAATGTTGCGGTTGTGGCGCTGGATGAAAACGGCCTCATCGCCACGTCGAGCAATAGATGCGGTGCAATGGCGGAAAATTGTCTGGCCGCGCCGGGCGGTGCGTCGGTGGCTTCTGCCGCCAATACGGTCGTGCCCGTTGCCGTTGGCGGCTATGGTTACGCGCATGGCACGAGTTTCGCCGCGCCTTATATTTCCGGCGTGCTGGCTTTGATGATGGAGGCGTTTGGCGACCAATTGTCCAATGTCGAATATACCGCGCGGCTTTTGGCAACGGCGGATAATACCGGCACATATAGCGATCCGGAGGTTTACGGGCGGGGCAAGGTGGATGTGCAGGCGGCGCTGTCGCCGGCGGGCGTGCTGAATATTCCGATGCCCGGCGGCGGATTGATTGCGCCCAGTTCGAGCTTTGTCAGCACCGGCATGTTGCCCGAAGACATGCTTGAGCAGCTTGAGAACGAAGAAATTATCGTGCTGGACAGTCTCGACACGCCGTTCAAAGTGCCGCTGTCGGCCTTTATCGGGCGCAGGCGGCATCGCGCGGCGGTTGATATGAAACAGCTTGTGCCGGTCGCCCCACCCGCACCGACGGGTGACGGCGCGCAAAGCTGGGCGGGTGTAGCTGTCGCGCAAACGACGCTTCTGGCCCCCGTCGCCGCACCTTATTTGCAACCCTATCAAGAGCAATCGGGTTTTATGAATATTGGCCGCACCCAATTGCCGCTGGATACAGATATTGTCGTTACGCATTTTGCCGGACGGGGCGACAGCAGGGGTGACATCAGGAGTGCAAATACCGGTGACGGCGCGCAATTTGTCGGGCTGTCGGCGCAATACACGCCGGCGGGCGGGCATGGCGATATGCGGCTTCATGGCGGTATTTTGCTGGAAACAGCAGGTCTTCTGGGCAGTGTCGGGCAGGGCGCGCTGGCAACCGGCACGGGCCACACAACTTTTCTGGGCGTGGCGGGCGAAAAGCAATTATCGGGCGGTGTTGAATTTGGCTACCGCGCCGATATCGGCTTCAGTGCTTTGACGGGGAAAACTTCCGGACTGGTTCAGGGGGCCGAAGATCTTGTGTCAACGCGCTTTGAGGTGGATTTTGCCTGGCATGGCTGGGAGGTGCGGCTCGGCCAGCCGCTTTATTTCGAAAACGGATCGCTGGATTTGCGATTGCCGACAAGACGGCTGGCCGATGGCGGCGTCATTTTCTCAGACCGTAAAGTTGCGCTGTCGCAAAGCCGGTCTGCGGATATGCATGTCGAAAAAGATTATGATCTGGGAGCCATCACTTTGCGCCTGCGCGGTGACACGCGCTTGACGGATACCGGCGCACAGAATGCGCGCTTCGGTGTGGGCTTGCATTTGCCCTTAGGTGGTTAGGGGTAGGTGGCTAGGGGTGATTAGTCGGCCAAGAGGCGCGCGGCGTCACGCGCGAAATAGCTCAAAATACCGTCGGCACCGGCGCGCTTGAGGGCCGTCAGCGTTTCCAGAATAACGGCATCGCGCTCTAACCAGCCTTGCGCAATGGCACCGGCCAGCATGGCGTATTCGCCCGACACCTGATAGGCGAAGGTCGGCACGCCGAAAGTCTGTTTGCAGCGGGTAACGACATCGAGATAGGGCATGCCCGGCTTGACCATCACCATGTCGGCACCCTCTTCAATATCGAGGGCGATTTCTTGCAAGGCTTCGTCCGAATTGGCGGGGTCCATCTGGTAGGTGCGCTTGTCGCCTTTCAAACGCCCGCCGGAGCCGACCGCATCACGAAACGGCCCGTAAAAGGCCGAGGCATATTTCGCGCTATAGGCCATGATGAGCGTGTCGGAGTAATCCTCGGTTTCGAGCGCGGTGCGAATGGCACCAATGCGGCCATCCATCATGTCCGAGGGCGCTATTATGTCGCAACCCGCCGCGACCTGATTGAGCGTTTGGCGGATCAGCGCATCGACGGTTTCGTCGTTCAAAATTTCATCGCCCGACATCAGCCCGTCATGGCCGTGGGTTGTATAGGGGTCGAGGGCGACATCACATAAAATGCCGATCTCCGGCACGGCAGACTTAATCGCCTGCGTTGCGCGGCACACAAGATTATCGGCATTGAAGGCTTCGGCCCCGTCTGCGCTTCGCAAATCGGCGGGGGTATTGGGAAACAGCGCAATGACGGGAATGCCGAGATCGGCGGCTTCGCGGGCGGCTTCAACCGCAAGGTCGACACTTAACCGTTCTACATCCGGCATGGAGGCGACCGGCTCGCGCGTGTTTTCACCGTCGATCACGAATAGCGGCCAAATGAGGTCGTTGACACTCAGCGCGGTTTCGCGCACCAGCCGACGCGACCAGTCGGTGCGGCGCAGGCGGCGCATGCGGGTTTCGGGGAATTTTCTGTTTATCATGGCGGTCTCCGCTTCCCGCGTATTCATAGCGCGCCTGTCGGGTGGCGGCAATCTCTTCGTGTTCGTGTCTTCGCGTCGGGCTTTTACGCAAGCTATGGCGATTGCGAAATCGGGCTTAAAAGGTGTACAAAAGTAGCGTAGCTAGGAGGGCGTATGCTTACCGAAGAACAAAAGGCAATTCAGAATATGGCGCTGGATTTTGCGATGGCAGAAATGGCACCGCACGCCATGAAATGGGACGCGGAAAAAATATTTCCGACGGATGTTCTGCGCGAGCTTGCCCAGCTTGGATTTGCCGGCGTCTATGTCGGTGAGGAATATGGCGGGTCGGGGTTGAGCCGGCTTGAGGCCGCGCTGGTTTTTGAAGCTCTGTCGGCGGGCTGCACTTCGACGGCGGCCTATCTGACCATTCACAATATGGCAAGCTGGATGATCGACAGTTTCGGCAATGAAAGCCAGCGCGCCAAATTTCTGCCGCCGCTCATGCGGATGGATATGATGGCAAGCTATGCTCTGACCGAACCGGGTTCCGGATCGGATGCGGCGGCCATGCGTTCGCGCGCGATACGCGATGGCGACCATTATGTTCTGAACGGCAGCAAGGC
>JBMZAX010000007.1:0-96351 GCA_049611805.1 Parvibaculales bacterium
AAAGATACGCCGGGTCTCGGCTTCGGAGCGAATGAACGCAAAATGGGTTGGAACAACCAGCCCACCGCGCAGGTTATTTTTGAAGATTGCCGCGTGCCGGTCGAAAACCTGCTGGGCGAGGAAGGCGACGGCTTCAAATTTGCCATGAAGGGGCTGGATGGCGGACGCCTGAATATTGCCGCCTGTTCGCTCGGCACCGCCCAGCGCGCCTTCGACAAGGCGCTAACTTACGCGGGCGAGCGTGAACAATTCGGCAATCGCATCAGCGATTTTCAGGCGATACAGTTCAAGCTGGCCGATATGGCGACCGAATTGCAGGCCGCCCGCCTCATGCTCTATGACGCCGCGCGCGCGCTTGATGACAATGACCCCGAACGCACCAAACGCTCGGCCATGGCAAAGCGCTTCGTTACGGATACGGGCTTTAATGTCGCCAATGAAGCGCTGCAAATTCACGGCGGCTACGGCTATCTGCAAGACTATGAGGTTGAACGCATGGTGCGGGACTTGCGGGTGCATCAAATTCTTGAAGGCACAAATGAAATCATGCGTGTCATTATCGCGCGCCATTTGCTGAATGCGTGATGGAAGTTGAATTTTCCCAAAACGGTGCCGGCGGCATCATTACCCTGAACCGGCCCGACGCCTTAAACGCGCTGACCCTGTCAATGGTGCGCGACATGACACCGGTGCTGGAAGATTGGGCGCGCGATCCGAGCATCAAACATATTGTCATTGAAGGGGCGGGCGAAAAAGGTTTTTGTGCCGGTGGTGATATTCGCGCGCTGCATGATTGGGGGCGCGCCGGTGACGCCGAGGCAACCGGCTTTTATCGCGAGGAATATGCGCTCAACCATCTCATCAAAACATTTCCCAAACCCTATATCGCGCTGATTGACGGCATCACCATGGGCGGCGGTGTGGGCGTGTCGGTGCATGGGCGGTATCGTGTGTGCACCGAAAATACGGTTTTCGCCATGCCGGAAACGGGCATCGGCCTTTTGCCGGATGTGGGCGGCACATATTTTCTGCCGCGCCTGCCCGGGTTTATCGGCACCTATATGGTGCTGACCGGTGCCCGCCTGCGCGCGGCGGATTTGTGCTATACAGGCATTGCGACCCATTATGTGCCGAGCGCACAGCTTGAGAAATTGAAGCAAGAGCTGGCCACGAGCGGCGATATTGAAGAGACACTTGCCGGATTTCATGCCGATGCCGGTGCGCCGCCGCTGGCGGAAATGCGTGAGGCAATCGATGCGTGTTTTCATGCCGACAGTGTTGTCGATATTCTGGCCGCGCTTGGTGCCGCTGACACGGATTGGGCGCGCAAGCAAATCGACATTATAAATACCAAATCACCGACCAGTTCGGCCGTGGCCCTGCGCCAGATGCGCGACGGTGCAAAGGCCGATTTTAACGGCTGCATGCAGATTGAAATGCGCGCCGTAACACGGCTGATGGCACTGCCTGATTTTTACGAAGGGGTGCGCGCGGTCATTCTCGACAAGGACAATGCACCGTCCTGGACACCGCCCGAACACGCAGGCGTTGCGGCGGCGTATATTGACAGGATTTTTGCGTCGCTGGGCGCAGACGAACTTCAACTGGGGGATAAAAATGCTTGAAATTGGCTTTATAGGTTTGGGGAATATGGGGCTTCCCATGGCGAAAAACCTCGTCGCGGCTGGCCACAGCGTCACCGGTTATGACCGGGTTGATGCGGCTCTTGCCGAGCTGGTCGCCGCGGGCGGGCAAAGCGCGGCAAATGTTGCCGGTGCGGTTGCCAAAGCCGAGATTGTGGTGACCATGCTTCCGGCGGGGCACCATGTCGAGGAAGTATATCTGGGCGCCGACGGCATTGTGGGTGCTTTGCAGGAAGGCAGTTTGCTCATCGACAGTTCAACGATTGATGTTGCAACGGCGCGCCGCGTCAGTGATGCCGCCACGCAAAAAGGTTTTGCTATGGTTGATGCGCCCGTGTCCGGCGGCGTTGGCGGGGCAACCGCCGGCACGCTGACATTTATGGTGGGTGGCCCGGATGAGGCTTTTGCCCGCGCGCGCCCCGTATTGGACGTGATGGGCAAGAACATTTTCCACGCCGGCGCAAGCGGCAATGGGCAGGTCGCCAAAATCTGCAACAATATGCTGCTCGGCATTTCGATGATCGGCACTTGCGAGGCGTTTTTGCTGGGCGAAAAGCTGGGTCTGGACGCGCAGACATTTTTCGACATTTCGTCAACCGCTTCAGGCCAGAACTGGTCGATGACCAGCTATTGCCCGATGCCGGGGCCGGTGCCTGCCAGCCCCGCAAATAACGACTATCAGGCCGGTTTCACCGCCGCCATGATGTTGAAGGATCTGGTTCTTTCGCAGGAAGCCGCGCAGACCGCCACCTGCGAGACGCCGATGGGCGCGCGCGCCACACAACTCTATCAGCAAATGGCCGAAGCCGGAGCCGATGACCTCGATTTTTCCGGCATTATGCGGATGTTGCAGGGCGCGCTTTAGGAGCGTTTGGGGAAGATGCGCGGCACAAACCGGTTGGTGCGTGCCATATATTCTTCATAGCCCGGCTTTTTGATGAGATGGCGCTCCAGCATGTCGGCACCTGAAATTCTGACAATCAGGAAATTCATGAGTATCGGCGCGTAAATCGTCCAGATAACTTCCGGCGTTGTCGCAACGGCACCAATCCAGATGCCCCACCAGAACAGTGCATCACCAAAATAATTCGGATGACGGGTGCGCGACCACCAGCCATCGGTCAGAAGGTCGCCCGGTTGGGCGTTCGCCCGAAATTTGGTGAGCTGAATATCGGCCAGCGTTTCCATGGTCAGGCCGAAAAGCGCAATCGCCAGCCCCACCAGCGCGGCAATGGGGGCCGCGGTAGGGCCGCCAAAATCAAGCGCGGCCATATAGGGCATGGCAATCAGCCACATGAGAACGCCCTGCAAAATGAAAACCGTAAACAGGCTCCGCCACCAGAAATGTTTGCCGTGATGGGCGCGCATGCGTTGATAACGGAAGTCTTCCTCGCCTTCGCGCCGCCAGCGCAAAAACAAATGCAACCAGAGGCGCGCGCCCCATAAAATTACCAGCGCGGCGAGGGCGATCGCCGCGGGGCTCAAATTTTCACTGACCACGAGGCATGTGGCGGCGATAACGGCAAAGCCGCCGCCCCAAAACATGTCTATAATGCTGGCATCGCGGATTATGAGACTGACAATCCAGACCGAAAAAAGAAGCATTGCGGCGGCAAGTGCGCCGGCCATGGATGGGCTGTTAAGTAAAATTGAAATATCTGTCATACTGTATGGATAGCGGGTCTTAACATCCGTGTCAGCCCCCAACCGGGTTTTCGTATGACGAATCAAGCCGGCGCAATTTGATTGATATGGGCAGTGATATGGCAGGGACACCCTCATGCCACATGATTGTGCGCGGTTAAATTCGGTTTTTACGCAACGCAATATGTCGGCGTAACAACGCTTTTTGTTGGTATTCGTGTAACTGCGACCACATGGCGGCTTGTGTCGGTTGGTACGCGCCCGCGATTGTGGTACACAATTCGTCAACAAGAGCTGGTGTGAAAGGAAGCAGCATGTCGCAAAGCAAGGAACTTCCCCTGTCCGAGGCCATATCCGGAGAAAATCCGTTTTTTGGCGGCGATATTGCCGAACGTGATCCCGATATTGCCCGCGTCTTGGGCAGCGAACTGGCACGCCAAAAAGACCAGATTGAGCTGATTGCCTCGGAAAATATTGTTTCCAAGGCGGTGATGCAGGTGCAGGGCTCGGTGCTGACCAATAAATATGCCGAGGGCTATCCCGGTCGGCGTTATTATGGCGGTTGCGAGCATGTCGATGTGGCCGAAGAGCTTGCCATTGAGCGCGTGCGCAAACTTTATGATTGCGCCTATGCCAATGTGCAGCCCAATTCCGGCTCGCAAGCCAATCAGGCGGTTTTTCAGGCACTCATCAAGCCGGGCGATACGGTTCTGGGCATGAGCCTCGCCGCAGGTGGGCACCTGACGCATGGTGCCGCGCCAAACCAATCCGGCAAATGGTTCAATGCCGTGCAATATGGTGTGCGCCGCGACGACCACCGCATTGATTTTGACGAGGTTGAGGCGCTGGCAAAAGAACATCAGCCGAAGCTCATTATTGCGGGCGGTTCGGCCTATCCGCGCATTATTGATTTTGCCCGTTTCCGCGAAATTGCCGACAGTGTCGGTGCCTATTTGCTGGTCGATATGGCCCATATTTCCGGCCTTGTTGCGGGTGGCGCGCATCCAAGCCCATTGCCCTATGCCCATGCGGTCACCACGACAACGCATAAAACCCTGCGCGGGCCGCGCGGCGGGCTGATTTTGTCGAATGACGAGGCGCTGGGCAAAAAATTCAATTCGGCGATTTTCCCCGGCATTCAGGGTGGCCCGCTCATGCATGTGATTGCGGCCAAGGCGGTGGCCTTTGCCGAGGCGCTCCAGCCGGAGTTCAAACTTTACATTCAGCAGGTGGTCAACAACGCCCGCGCGCTTGCCGACACATTGCAGGGCCACGGCTTTGATATTGTCTCAGGCGGCACGGAAAACCATCTGGTTCTGGTGGATTTGCGCCCCAAAGGGCTGACGGGCGATGTTTCGGAAAACGCGCTGGAACGCGCGAACATCACCTGCAATAAAAACGGCGTGCCGTTCGACCCCGAAAAACCGATGGTGACGTCGGGTATCCGTCTTGGCACACCGGCCGGAACCACGCGCGGTTTCGGCGTTGGCGAGTTTCGCCGGGTCGGAGACCTGATTGCCGAAGTTCTAGACGCAGTTGCCGCCGCCGACGGACAGGCCGTGCCCGAAGCCGAGGTCGGCGTTCGCGATCAGGTCAAGGCACTGTGCACGCAGTTCCCGATTTACTAGGCGGATTTCATGCGTTGTCCCTATTGCATGAATGCCGACACGCAAGTGAAGGACAGTCGACCGACGGAGGAAAACACCGTTATTCGTCGGCGTCGGGTCTGTCCGGATTGCGGTGGGCGTTTCACAACCTTTGAGCGCATTCAATTGCGTGAATTGACAATCATCAAAAATACCGGCCGAAAAGTGCCCTTTGACCGCGACAAGCTCATGCGATCTGTGCAAGTCGCTCTGCGAAAACGCCCCGTTGAGCCGGAGCGGATTGAGCGTATGGTAAGCGGTATTGTGCGCCGTCTTGAGAATTTGGGCGAGAGCGAAGTTCCGGCCAAGCTTGTCGGCGAACTGGTGATGGAAGGTCTGTATGCGCTGGATCAGGTGGGCTATGTACGGTTTGCCTCAGTGTATCGGAACTTCCGCGAAGCCAAGGACTTTGAAGAGTTTCTGGGGGAAATGTCGATCCAGTCGGACGGCGAGGCGTAACTCCCCCGACTATGGGGCGTTATGCAAACGAGGAGCACCAAAATAAATGATAGGGCTTCCCGTGATGCCGGTGATGCCGGTGATGTGGATGTGAAAGACCGACATTTCATGGAACAGGCCGTGCGCTTGGGCCTGCGCGGGCAGGGCGCGACCGGCTCCAATCCGGCGGTTGGCTGCGTTATCGTCAGTGCCGATGGCGCGGTTGTCGGCACAGGCTGGACGCAGAGCGGCGGTCGCCCGCATGCTGAGACGGAAGCGCTTGATGAGGCCGGCAGCGCGGCGCGGGGCGGCACGGCCTATGTCACGCTGGAGCCGTGTTCGCATACCGGCAAGACCGCCCCTTGCGCCGATGCACTGGTGAAGGCGGGGCTGAAATCTGTTTTCTTTGCGCTGCTTGATCCCGACCCGCGGGTTGCGGGGCGCGGGGCTGAAAAATTGCGCCAAGCCGGAATTGAAGTGCATGAAGGGCTGATGCGCGATGAAGCCCATGAGGTTAATGCCGGTTTTCTGTCGCGTGTCAGCGGCGGGCGCCCGCATGTCACGCTCAAGCTGGCCGTGAGCAAAAACGGCTTTATGCGCACCCCCGACGGTGAGCCGCCGTGGATTACAGGGGCGTTGTCGCGCAATATCGGCCACATGCTGCGCGCCACCCATGACGCAATTGTCACCGGGCGCGGTACGCTTGAAACCGACGACCCAAGCCTTGATTGCCGCTTGCCCGGACTGTCGGATTTTTCGCCCCTGCCGGTGGTGATGAGCCGCAGCGGATATTTTCCGGTCGCCTCCAAACTCGCGCAGCGCGCGGCAACGCAAACCGTTGTGCTGGCTTGCGAGAATGTAGACGCAGACGCGCATAATGGCGAATTGTGCAGTTTCGACAAATTGAGCCCGCAAATATTGCTTGAAAATCTGGGCGCGCGCGGCGTCAACCGCGTTCTGCTCGAATGCGGCCCGCAATTGGCCGCCGCGTTTTTGACGGACGCATGCGTTGACGATATTGCGCTGTTTGAAGCACCCCATGAAGTCGCCATGAGCGGCGAAAGTGATATATCACGCATGGGGCTGGCCTCGGCCGAGCTAAACCGCTATTTCGAATGCGTTGACCGCAAGGTTTTTGACGCCGACCGCTTCAGTCTTTGGCGGCGCAGGGCCGAACAGCAGAGATAGGCAGAGATGGGAGAAAGATAACAGGTGTTTACAGGCATAATCACGGATGTTGGCCGCGTGGCCTCGGTTTCGGGAAGTGGCGACACGCGCTTTGAGATTGAAACCGTCTATGAGCCCGACAGCATTGATATGGGTGCGTCTATTGCATGTTCGGGCGTGTGTCTGACGGTTATTGAAAAAGGCACACGAAACGGCACGCATTGGTTTGCGGTTGAGGCCTCGAAAGAAACGCTGGATGTCACCACTGCCGGCGATTGGCAGACCGGACACAGCCTGAACTTGGAGCGCGCGCTGAAACTGGGCGACGAGCTGGGCGGGCATATTGTATCGGGGCATGTCGATGCGTTGGCGGAAATTGTGAACATACGACCCGAAGGCGACAGCCAGCGCTTCACCTTTCGCGCGCCGAAAGACATTATGCGTTTTGTTGCGCCAAAGGGCTCGATCACGCTGGACGGCACATCGCTCACGGTCAATGAGGTCGAGGGCGACACATTCGGCGTCAACCTCATCTCGCATACCCAGAGCGTGACAAGCTGGGGTGCCGCGCAGCCGGGCGATCTGGTCAATCTGGAAATTGATGTGCTGGCGCGCTACGTTGCGCGCCTGAAAGATACCGAAGGAGACGCAAATGTCTGAATACAGCCAGTATCTGTCGCCAACCGAAGACATTATTGAAGATGCCCGCAATGGCAAGATGATCGTTCTTGTTGACGCCGAAGACCGCGAAAATGAAGGCGACCTCATCATTCCGTCGCAAATGGCAACGCCGGAGGCGATTAATTTTATGGCTAAATTCGGGCGCGGGTTGATTTGCATGGCAATGCCGCAAGACCGCTCGGACCAGCTGGGGCTTGAGCTGATGTCGCAAACCAACCGCTCGCGCCACCAGACCGCCTTTACCGTTTCCATTGAAGCGCGCGAAGGCATCACCACCGGCATTTCCGCGCATGACAGGTCGCACACCATATCGGTGGCGATTGACCCGACCAAAGGTGCCACGGATATCGTGTCGCCGGGCCATGTGTTTCCGCTGGTTGCACGCGAAGGCGGGGTTTTGATGCGCGCCGGACATACCGAAGCCGCGGTTGATATTGCGCGCCTTGCCGGGCTTTATCCGTCGGGCGTGATTTGTGAAATCATGAATGATGACGGCACCATGGCACGGCTGCCGGATCTGGTACAATTTGCCCAATTGCACGGTCTGAAGCTGGGCACCATTGCCGATCTGATTGCCTATCGCCGCCGCAAGGACACGCTGGTCGAGCGCATTCACGAAACCGCTTTCGACACTGAGGAGGGCGGCGAATTCAAGGCCATTATTTTCCGCAATACGGTTGAGAATGAAGAGCATATCGCTTTGGTGAAGGGCGACATTTCAGGTGCCAAGCCGGTGCTGACGCGGTTTCACGCCGAAAATATCGTCACCGATGTTCTGGGCAGTGCCATGCCGCGCGCCAATACTTTTCGCCAGTCGCTGAAAATTATCGGTGAGGAGGGGCGCGGCGTTCTAGTATTTATCCGCAACACCTCGCCAACGCCGTTTTCCGACAGGTTGAACCCGCAAGAAAGCGGCGAAGCCATGCCGACGCGCCTGCGCGATTATGGTATGGGTGCCCAAATTGTGCTTGACCTCGGTTTGCATGAGATAGAGCTATTGTCCGACACGCCGCGCACGGTGGTGGCACTGGACGGCTATGACCTGAAAATTTCAGGCCAGCGACCAATATTCGGAGAGTGAGCCGCATGAGCAAAAACATATTGATTGTCGAAGCGCGGTTTTACGATGCGCTGGCCGATGCTTTGGTCGACGGTGCCGTTCACGCGCTGGAAGAGGCAGGATGCCAATATGAGCGCGCGCAAGTGCCCGGCGTTCTGGAAATACCCGTCGCCATCGCTTATGCGGCCAAAACCGGCAAATATGACGGCTATGTCGCGCTGGGTGTGGTGATCCGCGGCGAGACCACGCATTATGATATTGTGTGCAGTGAAAGCGCGCGCGGGCTGATGGATTTGGGTGTGAGAGACGGCCTCGCCATTGGCAATGGCATCCAGACGGTTGAAAATGAACAACAGGCCTGGGCGCGTTGCAACCGATCGGACAAGGACAAAGGCGGCGGCGCGGCAAAAGCGGCGCTGGCACTTTTGGGCTTGCGCGACCAGTGGCAGATATAGCGACAGATATAGCGGCAGTTATAGTGGCAGAACTAAAGGCAGATTTAATGGCAGATGTGGCGCCAGATTCAAAACCGGGAAATGACCGCGATGCACGCGCGGCAGCGCGATTGCTCGCGGTTCAGGCGCTATATCAGATGGATATTGCCAAAACGCCGCTGGAAAACATTATCAAGGAATTCGTATCGCATCGCTTGGATGTGTCGATGGATGGTGTCGACATGCCGGAAGGAGACCCGGCCTATTTTGAAAAAATATTGCGCGGGGTGGTGGAAAATCAGACGCCGATTGACCGCAAGATTGACGATTGCCTCAGCGAAAACTGGCATTTGGCGCGGCTCGACAGCACCTTGCGCGCGATTTTGCGCTGCGGGGTTTTTGAGCTGGCCTATGGCGGCGACGCACCGACCGGGGTGCTTGTTTCGCAATATACCGACATCGCCCATGCGTTTTTTGACGGGCCCGAAGGCGGCATGGCAAATGCTTTGCTCGACCGTGTGGGGCAGGGCGCAACATCTGATGCAAATTTGTCCGGCACGCACACGCCGGAGTGATCGGTGTTGTTATGGGTACGGACGAATTTGACCTGATTGCGCGCTATCTGGCTCCGCTGGCTGCAAATGACGCCGCGCGCGGGCTGGCGGATGATGCCGCCGTTTTCGACATACCGGAAGGATTTCACGGCGTTGTATCGACCGATGCGCTGGTGTCGGGCGTGCATTTTCCGGCCCATGCAAGCGGAGATGTTGTGGCGCGGCGCGCGCTCGCAAGCGCGTTGTCCGATTTGGCCGCCATGGGCGCGACACCGACAGGCTGTCTGCTGACATGGGGCATTGGCCCTGATTGGGATGACAGGTTTTTCACCCAATTTGCCGATGCGTTTAAGGCCGGCCTCGCCACATATAAGGTCGAACTATGGGGCGGCGATACGGTGCGCGCGCCTTCGCCTTTCATATCTGTATGCGTGCATGGCATTGGCCGAAAGTCGGCTCTCCTGAGCCGGTCGGGGGCGCGCGCCGGTGATGCGGTTTATGTTTCCGGCACCATTGGCGACGGGTTTTTGGGCTTGGAAGCTTTCGGCAAAACGACCGGCGATGACAGGGTTTCGGCATATGCGGCGCCCGTGCCCCAACTTGTATTGGGGCAAGCCTTGGCCGGTGTCGCCTCAGCATGTATTGATGTGTCCGACGGGCTGGCGGCAGACCTTGACCATATTTGCCGTGCCTCGCAGCTTGCCATGGAGATTGACGCAACAGCCGTGCCACTTTCGGCGGCGGGCGCGGCCTATGTCCAAGACACCGGGCACCTTGGCGCTCTCCTCACCGGCGGGGATGATTATCAACTGGCCTTTACCGTCAATGCCGAAAATGAGCCCAAGCTCGAAGACATTGGCCGCGCCGCAAATGTCGCGCTGACAAGAATCGGCGCGGTCTCGCAAAGCGCGGAAACATCCCATGGCGCGCGGTTTGTGGACGCCAATGGCGCAGAAATCGGTTTTGAAAAGCGCGGATACACGCATTTCTAGAAAGTTTTTGCCGAAAACGGTCTGGAAAAGGACTTTTTGTTGCTTTTAAGCCAAATTTCGGGCACTTTCTCGACACTTTAATCAGGGGGAGTGGCGCATCACGCGTCTGTAGTTCCTCGCCAACAATGAGGTAGATCAAATGAGCACTCTTATGTGGCTTATCATCGCGTCTGGCGTTTTGGCCATTGTTTATGGAATTTGGACAGTACGCAGCATTTTGGCAGCCGATGCCGGCAATGAAAAAATGCAGGAAATTGCCGCGGCCATTCAGGAAGGCGCCGGCGCATATCTGAGCCGCCAATACCGAACCATCGCTATTGTCGGTGTCGCGATTGCGGCGCTGGTGGCATATTTCCTCGGACTGAAAGTTGCGCTTGGCTTCGTTATTGGTGCCGCCCTGTCCGGTCTGGCCGGTTATGTTGGCATGCTGGTTTCGGTGCGCGCCAATGTGCGCACCACGCAAGCCGCCAGCACCAGCCTCGCGGCGGGTCTTTCCATGGCGTTTAAATCCGGTGCTGTAACCGGCATGTTGGTCGCCGGGCTGGCGCTGTTGTCGGTCGCGGTCTACTTCTCCATTCTGGTTGACGGGTTCAACCTCGACCCCGACAGCCGTCAGGTTATCGACGCGCTGGTAGCACTTGGGTTTGGTGCCTCGCTCATCTCGATTTTTGCCCGTCTGGGCGGTGGTATTTTCACCAAGGGCGCCGATGTCGGCGGTGATTTGGTCGGCAAGGTCGAAGCCGGTATCCCCGAAGACGACCCGCGCAATCCGGCAACGATTGCCGATAATGTGGGCGATAATGTCGGTGACTGTGCGGGCATGGCCGCCGACCTGTTTGAAACCTATGCCGTGACGATTGTGGCGACCATGGTTTTGAGTTCCATTTTCTTCACCGCCGATACAATGGTTATGATGATGTATCCGCTCGCCATTGGCGCGACCTGCATTGTCACCTCAATCATCGGTACGTTTTTTGTCCGTCTGGGCAAAAGCAACTCGATTATGGGTGCTTTGTATAAGGGCTTTATCGCCTCGGCCGTATTGTCGCTGATTGCGCTTTATTTTGTCACCGATGCCGTGATTGGCCTTGAAACACAGCGCAATATTGAAGATCAGGTGTTTAACGGCCTCGACCTTTATCTGTGCGGCTTTATCGGGCTGGTGATTACCGGTCTTATCATCTGGATTACCGAATATTATACCGGCGTGACCTATCGTCCGGTTAAATCGGTTGCCGCCGCGTCGGAAACCGGCCACGGCACAAATGTGATCCAGGGGCTTGCGGTTTCGATGGAAGCCACGGCACTGCCCGCGCTGGTGATTGTTGTCGGCATTATTTCGACCTTCTCGCTGGCCGGTCTGTTCGGCATTGCGATTGCGGTTTCAACCATGCTGGCGCTGGCCGGCATGGTGGTTGCGCTGGATGCCTTTGGCCCGGTAACGGATAATGCCGGCGGTATCGCTGAAATGGCCGAATTGCCCGAAGAAGTTCGCAACACAACAGATGCGTTGGATGCTGTGGGTAACACCACCAAAGCCGTAACCAAAGGCTATGCCATCGGTTCGGCGGGCTTGGGTGCGCTGGTGCTGTTTGCGGCTTACACGCAGGATTTGAAATATTTCACGTCCAATGCGGCCGAATATCCTTATTTCGCCGGTGTTACAACCGACTTCTCCCTGTCCAATCCTTATGTCGTAACCGGCCTGTTCATTGGCGGGTTGCTGCCCTATTTGTTCGGGGCCATGGGCATGATGGCGGTCGGTCGCGCAGGCGGTGCCATTGTTGAGGAAGTGCGCCGTCAATTCCGCGAAAAGCCGGGCATTATGAAGGGCGAAGAAAAGCCGGATTATTCGGCTGCGGTTGACCTTCTGACACGCTCGGCCATCAAGGAAATGATTGTGCCGTCTCTTCTGCCGGTGCTGTCACCGATTGCGCTTTATCTCATTATTGAGCAGATTGCCGGTCGTTCGGCGGCGTTTTCGTCGCTGGGGGCCATGCTGCTCGGCGTCATCGTCACGGGCCTGTTTGTTGCGCTGTCAATGACAGCCGGTGGCGGGGCATGGGACAATGCCAAGAAATATATTGAAGATGGCAATCATGGCGGCAAGGGTTCGGAAGCCCACAAAGCTGCCGTTACCGGCGACACTGTTGGCGACCCGTATAAGGATACGGCGGGCCCCGCGGTTAACCCGATGATTAAAATCACCAATATTGTTGCGCTTTTGATGCTGGCTGTTCTGGCCCGTTAAAGCGTAGCGAAAAGACAAAACCTCCGGCAGAGCAATCTGTCGGAGGTTTTTTTATGTCCACATTTTGAACTTAGAAGCCGCCGGGCCCGCCATCATCGGCTTCAAACCGGCCCAGATTGCCCAAGATTTGCTGCAGGAAGGTCAATTCGCGCCCTTGCGTTTCGGTGGTGCGCTCGACAAGGGCCACAATATTGCCGTCCTCAAGCGTGTAAAAGCCAAGATCTCGGATCTTTTTGTCCGCGTCGAAGAAGATCGCAAGCACACGCCGCTCCGTTTCGCGCGGCGCGCGATAGGCCTCGGTAACAAATTTGCTGCTGGTATAATAATAAGCGCCACCGTTCAGCGTTGATGTGGTCGACGGCGACCCCATGAGGGTAATGATGTCGGCCTGGGTGGTGGTGCCCACTTTGAGTTGCGGCAGCAGGCTTTCGTCAAACACATAGCCGCGATTGTCGATAACCGGTGCGCATGCCAGCAAGCCCGCCATTGTCAGGCCGGTCGCCGCACCGCGAAGCCAGTTTTTGCGTTTGTCAGAGGGGAGGGAAGTGCTCGTTATCTGCTTCATTTTAACTCTCTTAGCCGCGAAACCGTATAAATGACCTAAACAATCGTATATGGTGTTGCAACTGAATTCTTATATCCGTGCCGGAGACAAATCCCATGGGCTTGCTGGATTTCTTGAAACCGCGTGACAAAACCGCTTCCGTGCATGAGGCGTATGTGTCGATCGTCAAACAGGCGCGTCGGCCCGAACTTTACGCGACCGGCGGCGCGCCGGATAATTTTGACGGACGCTTCGACATGATGGCGTTGCACGTGCATCTGGTTTTGCGGCGCTTGCGTGCGCTGGGTATGGGGCGTTCGGATGTCGGGCAGGATCTTTTTGACCTGTTTTTCAAGGATATGGATCAGGCCATGCGTGAGGCCGGGGTTGGCGATATGGGCGTCGGCAAAAAAGTGCAGAAAATGGTTGAGGCTTTTTACGGCCGCGCCACGGCTTATGACGCAGCGCTCGACGCAGGCGCGGGAGATATGACAAGCGGCCTATATGATATTCTGTCGCGCAATCTTTATCCCGATGCCGCTTTGTCGGCCCAACACGAAACGGCATTGAACGCGCTGGCAGATTATGCGCTGGGCCTTGAGGCGCATCTGGCAGGCATGACGCTTGACGATATTTTATCCGGCCGGGGTTTTGAGGCCGCACCAATTGTGAAGGTGGCGCATGGATGACAGCGAACTGAGTTTGCGCGATGACATGACGCTTGATTATGTCATCCGCGTCGAGGATGTCCCGCCGACGGGTCGTGATGCCTCGTTTGAAGTGCCGGAGGAAATGCGCGCCACTCTGACCGAAAGATTCGGGGTCAAAAACCTTGATGCGCTGAAAGTCGATGCGCGCCTCGTGCCGCTGGACAAAGAGTGTGTGCATGTCACCGGCACGGTGCAGGGCCGTGTCGAACAGATTTGCGGTGTCACGCTGGAGCCCATGTGGACCGATATTGCCCAGAGCTTTTCGGCGGAGTTTCAACCCGAAAGCATGGTTGCCAAATTCGTTATTCCCGATGATGATTTCGAAACGGATTTGCCGGAGACTTTGCAGGACGGGGCGGCCAATATTGGCGAATTGGCCATTCAGGTTTTTGCGATGGAAATTCCGGCATATCCGCGTAAAGAAGGGGCGGCGTTTGACGCCGCAACGGCGGGTGTTGACAAAGCGGACTCACCGTTTTCCGTGCTGGCGGATTTTCACAAAGCGAGCGCCGGTAATGATGACACTTGATATTCGCAACGAACTGTCGCATCCATTACCGGATTTGGTTCTAACATTTGGTTAGGGGAAATATGGCGTACCCCGTTATATCTGTCGATGTCATGGGCGGCGACCATGGCCCGGACGTTATCCTGGACGGGATCGAAAAGGCGCTCGCGCAACGTTCGGATGCGCGTTTTCTGCTGTTTGGCAATGAGGAGCTTGTCGGGCCGGAGCTGGCGCGCAGGCCGCGTGTCGAAGCCGCCAGCACGTTCACCCATTGCGATATGGCGGTTGCCATGGACGCCAAGCCCAGCATTGCCCTGCGCCAGGGGCGCAAGGTCAGCAGCATGTGGCAGGCGATTGATGCGGTTAAATCCGGCGCGGCACAGGCGTGTATTTCCGCCGGCAATACAGGTGCGTTAATGGCGATGTCAAAGGTTGTGTTGCGCACCTTGCCGGGCATTGAACGACCGGCAATTGTCGCCGTATGGCCAACCGTCAGGGGCCGCAGTGTCGTGCTGGATGTTGGCGCAACCATTGGCGGGCCGGCGTCGCAATATGCCCAGTTTGCAGTGATGGGGGCGGCTTACGGGCGGGCGATTTTCGACATACCAAACCCGACCATTGGCCTGTTGAACATTGGCGTTGAAGATGTGAAGGGCACGGACAGTGTGCGCGAAGCGGCCGAATTACTGGCGCGCTCGGAATTGAATTTTACCGGATTTATCGAAGGTGACGGCATTGGGCGCGGCGATGCCGACGTGATTGTAACCGACGGCTTTACCGGCAATATCGCGCTTAAAACGGCCGAAGGCACGGCGCGCCAGATTGCCGAATATCTGCGTCAGGCGATGGGCGGCTCGGTTTTTTCACGGCTGGGTTATGTTTTTGCCCATTCCGCGTTTAAAAACCTGCGCCGGCGCATGGATCCCAATGCCGCAAATGGCGGCATGTTTTTGGGCCTGAACGGTATTGTTGTCAAAAGCCATGGCGGTGCTGATGCCGGCGGGTTCGCCTCGGCTGTCGGCGTGGCAATCGACGTGGTCGATGCCGATATCTCAAACACCATTGCGGCAGATATCGAGAAGATGCAAATATTGCTCGATGACGCTTGGGCTCAGACATTGGATTAGACCATGGCAAGAAAAGCGCAGGTAAGAGGTATTGGGGGATACGTCCCCGACAAGGTTCTTTCGAATGCAGACCTCGCCGAGATTATGGACACGAGCGACGAGTGGATTGTGTCGCGTTCGGGCATTCACCAGCGCCATCAGGCCGAAGACAGCGTTATGGCCTCAGACCTTGGCGTCATTGCGGCGCAGAATGCGCTGGCGCATGCGGGCATGGATATTGCCGATATTGATTTGATTGTGGTCGCCACCTCAACGCCGGATTTCGCGTTTCCGGCAACGGCATCAGTCGTTCAGCACAAGCTGGGCTCATCGCATGGCGCGGCGTTTGATGTTCAGGCGGCGTGTTCGGGCTTTGTCTATGGCATGAGCCTTGTCACGGCCATGATAGAAACCGGGCAGGCCAATGGCGCTTTGCTGATCGGGGCCGAGCTTATGACGCGCCTGCTGGACTGGCAGGACCGCAGCACGGCGGTTCTGTTTGGCGATGGCGCCGGTGCCATTGTGTTGAGTGCCGAAGACGTTGATGCTGACGGCCCCCATGTGATCAAAAATTACATTCGCTCCGAGGGTCAATATACCGATTTGCTCTATGCGACGGGCAGTGCCAATGCCGCCGCCAAAGACGCCAAGATTCACATGCAGGGCCGCGAAGTTTACCGACATGCGGTGACGAATATTGCCGAAGCCGTGTGCACCTTGCTTGACATGGCCGAGCTTGATGTGAGCGACATTGACTGGTTCGTGCCGCATCAGGCCAATAAACGCATCATTGATGGTGTGGCGCGCAAAATCGGCCTGCCGCAGGAGAAAACCATTTTGACGGTCGACCATCATGCCAATACATCTGCCGCATCCATTCCGCTGGCACTTAATGAGGCTGTTCAAAACGGCCGGATCAAAGCCGGTGACCTCGTGATGACGGAAGCCATGGGCGGCGGGTTGAGCTGGGGTGCGAATTTAATCCGTTGGTCTTAAAGCAAATTTGGGCCACTATTCGCTTGCACATATTTAACTCTATGTGGTTAAATTTTGGAATTAAATGAGGGCAGTATGACTGGTAAGACGGTAACTCGGGCAGATCTCAGCGAGGCGGTTTACAATGAGATTGGCTTGTCGAGAAGCGAATCCACACAAATTGTCGAAAGCGTCATTACCGAAATATCCGACGCGCTGGTGAAAGGCGAGGCGGTGAAATTATCCTCCTTCGGGTCGTTTATGGTGCGCCATAAAAATGGTCGGGTCGGGCGCAATCCGAAAACCGGAGAAGAAGTGCCGATTGATCCGCGCCGCGTACTTACCTTTCGTGCCAGCCATGTGCTGAAGTCGAAAATCAATAAAATGGCAGGCCTGTCTGACTGAATAATGCGTGGTCAGCTTTCAAATGTCTGAAGAAAAATCCGAAACCGCTTTCCGCAGCATCAGTGAAGTAGCCGGTTCCCTGAATGTGGAAACCCATGTCTTGCGTTTCTGGGAAACCAAGTTCGATATCATCCAGCCGTTGAAGCGTGCCGCAGGTCGGCGTTTTTACCGCCCCGAAGATGTGCAGGTGATAGCCGGCATTCAATGTCTGTTGCACGAAGACGGGCTGACGATAAAGGGTGTGCAAAAAATTATCAAAGACCACGGTGCCGATTATGTGCGCGCACGCGCCGAAGGTGCCGGGGCCCTGCCGGGCGAGGGGGCGGGGCTGACCAAGCCGCAACGCGACCAATTGTCTGCCGCCCGCGATCAGCTGGGCCAGATTCGTCATCGTTTGCTCGGTGACGAAACAGGCTAAGGGTCTGCTTGCCAATAGATGGGAAACCGCCTAAAACCGTCATCGTCGGAGCGTAGCGCAGCCCGGTAGCGCACTTGTCTGGGGGACAAGGGGTCGTGGGTTCAAATCCCGCCGCTCCGACCATTTTTCTCAAATAAAATCAATTAACTAAGAAAAGATGGGTCGCTCTATTTTGGTTTGGATGCCGAATGGGTGCTGCTTTGGAAAAAAATAGGGAGGCGTTGCAATGCCTCCCTATTCCAAACGATCTCAGACCTGAGCAACTCTGTTAGGTTGTTTTTAGAGCTATAAGATCCAATAAATTAGAAGCTAATGAAATAACCAACGCGGAAATCGTCGCTTTCAAGATCTTTGTCTTTGGCAGCGGAGATGCCCCCACACGCTCCCGACGAGTAATCTCTAATATTCACGTCGCCATATTCTGTGCGGGTAAGTCCAGCGTAAAAGCCGCTAGTTTGAGACATGAAATATGTCCCCCCTATGCCTACTCGGATTGAAGTATCAGTGTTTTCGGCACCGCATGTTAATTGTGTCGCCCCAGTGAACGCTGCATGCGTCTCAATTTCAGCTTCTCCTATGCCACCAAGGATAAAAAATTCAAGTTGATCAGAGTAGGGAACTATGTAGAGCCCTTCCAGCATGATGTTTGTGACATCGGCATCACTAGACGAAGTCACTTGTGTTGCGGCTGCGCTGACGTAATTGATTACGCTTCCCGCCTCCAGGTCTGCTTGTTCATAGCGCAATGCTACAGCAATATTGGTATTGTATCTGTAGCCAAGACCAACTCCCCAAGATGTGTCGATATCGTCTGAAATTCCAGAGGTATAAATTGGAGCTTGGCCCGAGTTATCTTCAGGGCTTACGTCAGTACTTAGGTTTGTTGAGAAATCAACCGCGCCAAACCAGGTGCCCCCGGCATCTGCATGGTCGTCGGCAAAAGCTAAATTAGTTGTTAGCCCCATAGAAAATAGAATTACTAGGGAGTTTTTCAGCATTTTATTTACCTCATTTCGATTTAAAGATTTTTTGAATTTAGTAAAATTTTTAATCAAAAGAAATAAAATTATAGTTCAAAAAATTAATGTCAGTCTTAGAAAACAATGCCCCATATCACGTTTTCGACAAATTTTAGTAGGGTCAAAAATGCTGCGCCGGATTTAAAAATAGATTTTTGGCTGTGCCGGATGTAAGTCCCGCCGCTCCGACCATTTTTATGGCGTTTTTGATTACACCGGTGCTTGCAAATTGCTCGTCAAATGATAGTGTCGCGCGCAGTGAAAGGACTTCGCCATGACTTCGATTTTGCCGATTGCCATTTTTATCGTTGCCATCATTGCTCTGAATATCATTCAGTTCGGGCGGCCCGACTAGGCTTTAATCCGGACGTTGCATCCACCAGATAAGCGCCGCCGCAGGCGGTGTCCATGCCAGACCCGTTATCAAATAGAAGAAAAACTCTGCCGCCCCGCCTTGTGGCACGCGGCCGCTGACGGCAATTGTCATGACAATCAGCGCGTAAACAAACAGTAAAAGCAGCAGCCCGATAAGGCCGAGCAGCTTGCGCACACGCATGTGAAAAAGAGGTTTGCCGCGTTCCATGCGCCCTATATAGGGGCTTTTGGCTTGGGAGGCGAGGGATATTGGCGGCAAAAGCGGCAGTTCCCGCGCGCCGATTGGTCGCGCCTGCAAGTGCTATCGCCGGGCGGTGCGGGCGGTTATACATAAATCATGAGTGAGTTTGCGATACCTGTGGCGCATCGGCGCCAACTGGCTTATTGGTTGTTTACCGTTGCCGGTTTTGTTGTGTTGATGGTGCTGGTCGGCGGTTTGACGCGGCTGACCGACAGTGGTTTGTCGATCACCGAATGGCAGCCGATTTCCGGCGCTCTGCCGCCCCTGAACGCGGCTGACTGGGAAATCGCTTTCGCAAAATATCGCGAAATTCCCGAATATCAGCTGGTCAATGCCGGCATGAGCCTTGAAGCCTTCAAGGTGATTTACTGGTGGGAGTGGGGGCACCGCCAATTGGGGCGTGTGGTCGGGCTGGTGTTTTTCCTGCCTTTCGTCGTGTTTCTGCTACAACGCAAAATTCCAAAACCGGCGCTTGGGTCCCTTCTGACCCTGTTTGCATTGGGCGGGCTACAGGGCTTTATGGGCTGGTATATGGTTCAAAGCGGGCTGACGGACAGGGTAGATGTCAGCCAATATCGCCTCGCCATGCATTTGGGGCTGGCCTTGATCATATTCTCGTTTTGCCTGTGGATGGGGTTGCATTTTATCCGTGATGCGCGCCTGCCTGCTGCGGCCGGGCCCGGTGTTGCGCTCAGTGGCACAATCGCTGTTCTGGTGCTGGTGCAATCGCTTCTGGGCGCGCTGGTCGCCGGGCTTGATGCCGGCACCACCTATACCGATTGGCCGTTTATGGATGGCGATGTCATACCGTCCGGCCTGTTTGACATGTCGCCCGCGGTCAGCAATTTGTTCGAAAGCCATTTAACCGTGCAGTTCAATCACCGTTTGGTGGCCTATGCGCTGACCCTTGCCGTTATCTGGCATGTTTTCCGGCTGTCGCGGGCGCAGACACCGAAGCCCGTTCTGGTGTCGGGCGCCTTGCTCGTGGCGGCTGTGTTGGGCCAGGGCGTTCTCGGCATTGTCACCTTGATGAATGCCGTGCCCCTGCCGCTTGGGGCGGCGCATCAGCTGGGTGCCGTGCTTGTTTTGGGGCTGGCCGTCACGCATTTGCATTATATGCGGTTTCCTGAGGCAGTTACGCTCAGGTAATTATATACCTAAATTATAAGCTATTGTATTCGCTTGGGAAATTTTACCTGTTTTTCATTGCATTTGGTGCGCGCTTTGGATACAAACTGTGCCAACGCGCGCGAGGCGCAAGAAACGGGGTGGAAAGATGAAAACCTTTTCTGCAAAACCGGCTGATATCGACAAGAAATGGGTTTTGATTGACGCTGAAAACATGGTTGTCGGGCGGCTTGCCGCAGTTATCGCCACGCGGTTGCGGGGCAAGCATCTGCCAAGCTATACACCGCACATGGATTGTGGCGACAATGTTATCGTGATTAACGCCGACAAGGTTGTTTTCACCGGCAATAAGCGGTCGGACAAAACCTATTACCGCCACACCGGTTATCCGGGCGGCATTAAGGAGACCACGCCTGAAAAACTGCTTGAAGGCAAGTTTCCCGAACGGGTTCTGGAACTGGCCGTCAAACGCATGTTGCCGCGCGGGCCTTTGGGACGTCAGCAATTGTCAAATATGCGCGTCTATGCCGGTACAGAACACCCGCACGAGGCGCAAGCCCCTGAAACGCTTGATGTTGCGGCGATGAATGCCAAGAATGTGAGGGCCTGAATATGTCAGAGACAAATCTCGAAAATCTGGACACGGCCTTGGCCGAAGAAGGTGTTGTGGTTGAACCGACAGCACCGGCGGAACCGCAAATCGACGCACAAGGGCGCACTTACGCCACCGGCAAACGCAAAAATGCCATTGCGCGCGTCTGGATCAAGCCGGGCAGCGGTGTCATTACGGTTAATGGCAGCGAAGAAACCAAATATTTTGCGCGGCCCGTATTGCGCATGATTGTCCGTCAACCTCTGGTTGCGGCGGCGCGCGACGGGCAGTTTGATGTTGTCGCCACGGTCAGCGGCGGTGGTCTTTCAGGGCAGGCGGGCGCGGTGCGTCACGGGCTGTCCAAGGCGCTCACCTATTATGAGCCGGCCTTGCGCGGCACGCTGAAATCCGGCGGTTTCCTGACACGCGACAGCCGCGTTGTGGAACGCAAAAAATACGGTCGCGCGAAAGCCCGTCGTAGCTTCCAGTTCTCGAAACGCTAGCCTCTTTACCTATCCGGAAAAGAAAAAGGGGCTTTTCAGCCCCTTTTTTGTTATTAATGACCGGCTTGATTCATGTTGATTCATGTCGATTCATGGGAGAAAAAGATGACCGATTCGCTTCCCGGAACTTCAGTTAACATTCAGGAAATTCTTGATTTTCTGCCGCATCGCTACCCGTTTTTGCTGGTAGACCGCGTCGAGGAAATGCAGGGCGAGGAAACCGCTGTCGGTATCAAAAATGTTACCTATAGCGAACCTTGGTTCACCGGCCATTTTCCCGATCGTCCGGTATTTCCGGGCGTGCTTATCATTGAGGCGATTGCGCAAGTGTCGGCGATTTTGGTTATGCAAAACGCCAAATTGAAGGGCGAACCCATTATTGCCGACAAGATTTACTTCATGACGGCAGATAATGTGCGGTTTCGGCGGCCCGTTTTGCCCGGCGACCAGATGCGTATTCACGTCGAAAAAATCCGGCGGCGCGGTTGGGCTTATAAGTTTCGCGGACAGGTTTATGTTGGCGATGAACTTGCCGCCGAGGGTGAAATTATGGCTGTAAACCAAAGCGACGATTGAGGAAAAAATGGGCGTGTCGCAAATCAATGTCGCCATTATAGGCGCTTCCGGTTACACCGGTGCCGATGCCGTGCGGTTGCTGGCAGCCCATCCGCGCGCGCGCATTGCCGCGCTCACGGGCAATGCCCATGCCGGACGGGAACTGGCGGAAATATATCCGCAATTTGCCGATATTGACGTGCCGCCGCTGGCGCGCGCCGAAGATGTCGACTGGGCGGGCATTGACGCGGCGATTTGCGGCCTGCCGCATTCGACCGCGCAGGATGTGATTGCCCAAATTCCGGCCCATGTCCGGATTATCGACATGTCGGCCGATTTTCGTTTGCGCGATGCGAAGGTTTATAATGAATGGTATGGGCGCACGCATGACGCGCCGGATCTTCTGGCAGATGCGGTTTACGGGCTCACCGAGCATTATCGCGCGCAAATCGCCTCGGCGCGTCTGGTGGCGTGCCCCGGCTGTTATCCGACCGCCGCTTTGACACTGCTGTTGCCGCTTGTGCAGGCGGGCTTGATTGAAACCGATGATTTGATTATCGACGCCAAATCCGGCGTCACCGGCGCCGGTCGCAGCCTCAAGGAGCAAAATCTGTTCAGCGAGGTGGCCGAGGCCGTGCATGCTTATGGCGTCGGGGCGCACCGGCATGCACCCGAAATCGAACAGGAAATTTCGCTGGCCGCAGGCCGGTCGGTCATGGTCAATTTCACGCCGCATCTGGTGCCGATGAACCGCGGCGAATATCTGTCTGTCTATGCGAAATCGGCCAAGGGTGCCAAGGCACAGGATATGGGCGCCTGTCTGCAAGCGCATTATGCCGATGCGCCGTTTGTGCGGGTGGCGCGCGAGGGGCTGGTGCCCGCGACACGGCATGTTCGCGGCTCGAATTTGTGCGAATTGGCCGCGTTTGACGACCGGTTGCCGGGGCGGGTTATTTTGTTCTCGGCGCTGGACAATCTGGTTAAAGGGTCGAGCGGACAGGCCGTACAAAATTTGAACGTCATGTTCGGTTTTGACGAAACAGAAGGATTGCAACAGCAACCGCTTTACCCATAAGCGCCTGCGACCATGAAAGGCCTTTAATTGGCCGCAATTCGGTGGCATAGACGGGGAATTAAAGAGGCAAGAGAAGACTTATGGCACAAGACTTTCAGCGTATTCAGCGTCTGCCGCCTTATGTGTTTGAGCAAGTCAACAAACTGAAGGCGCAAGCCCGCGCGCAAGGCAAAGACATTATTGATTTCGGCATGGGTAATCCGGATTTGCCGACGCCGGATCATATTGTTGAAAAGCTGGTCGAAACCGTTCGCAATCCGCGCACGCACCGATATTCGGCCTCCAAGGGTATTCCGGGTCTGCGAAAAGCGCAGGCGCGCTATTATGAGCGGCGTTTCGGCGTGAAACTCGACCCCGACACGGAAGTTATCGCCACGCTGGGCTCGAAAGAAGGCTTTGCAAATATGGCGCAGGCCATTACCGATCCGGGCGATGTTATCCTTGTGCCGAACCCGACTTATCCGATCCATGCTTTCGGCTTCATTATTTCCGGTGCAACCATTCGGCATTTGCCGTTGGAAGAGGGCGGCGATTTTTTCGCCGTGCTTGACCGTGCGGTTGCCAACAGCCACCCGACACCCAAGGCGCTGGTGCTGAATTTCCCCGCCAATCCGACGGCGGAAGTGGTGGATTTGGCGTTTTATAAAGAAGCGGTCGCTTATGCGAAAAAGCACGACATTATCCTTCTGTCCGACCTTGCCTATTCCGAGATTTATTTCGACGACAATGCGCCGCCGCCCTCAATCTTGCAGATAGACGGGGCCAAAGACGTTGCGGTTGAATTTACCTCGCTGTCGAAAACATTTTCCATGCCCGGCTGGCGCATGGGGTTTGCGGTCGGCAATGAGCGGCTTATCGGGGCATTGACGCGCATCAAATCCTATCTCGATTATGGTGCTTTCACGCCGATACAAGTGGCCGCTTCTGCGGCTTTGGACAGTCCGGAAGAAGTAATTCGCGATATCCGGAATGTGTATAAGGAGCGGCGTGATGTTCTGATTGACGTGTTTTCGCGTGCCGGATGGGATGTGCCGTCGCCGCAAGCCACCATGTTTGCCTGGGCGCGCATTCCGCCATTGTTTAAGGGCATGACCTCGCTCGAATTTTCTTCATTGCTGTTGCAGGAAGCCGATATTGCGGTGTCGCCGGGTATTGGATTTGGCGAGTATGGCGACAATCATGTGCGCATTGCGCTGGTTGAAAACGAACAGCGCACCCGTCAGGCGGGCCGAAACCTGCGGCGGTTTATGGAAGAGCATTCGGAGAAACGGAAGACCGCATGAGCGGGTCGTTGCGGATAGGCTTGGCCGGTCTGGGAACGGTCGGTGTCGAGGTGGCCGGTCGGCTCCTGAGCGGGGCGGTGCCCGGCGTCACGCTGACAGCCGTTTGTGCGCGTGACAAGACGCGCGACCGCGGGCTTGATTTGTCGGGCGTACGCTGGGTTGAGCAGCCGGTTGACCTGGCTGAGGCGGGCGATGTTGACCTTATTGTCGAACTGATTGGCGGCACGGGCGATCCGGCAGCCGCGCTGATTGACGCTGCTCTGGCGGCGGGCAAGCCGGTGGTCACGGCCAATAAAGCGCTCTTGGCCGAACGCGCCATGCAACTGGCCGTGGTCAGCGAGGCAAGCGGCGCGTCATTGGCCTATGAAGCGGCTGTGGCCGGCGGTATTCCAATTATCAAAACCCTGCGCGAGGCACTGGCCGGCAATAAAATCAGCCGTGTCAGCGGCATTTTGAACGGCACGTGCAATTTCATATTGAGCCGGATGGAAAGCGACGGCGTGTCGTTTGAAGCGGCGTTGAAAGACGCTCAGGAACGCGGCTTTGCCGAAGCCGAGCCCGATCTCGACATTAGCGGCATGGATGCCGCACAGAAACTGGCACTGTTGGCGGGGCTGGCCTTCGGCGTACAACCCGATGTCTCGCAAATATCCGTCACCGGCATTGAGGCGATAACCGATCAGGATATTTCCTTTGCCGATGAGTTTAACAGCGTCATCCGCCTGATTGCCATTGCCGGTGAAACACCGGACGGGCTGGTGCAATGCGTTGCGCCAATGCTGGTCGCGCGCGGTCATGCTTTGGCACAGGTCAAAAATGAGCTGAACGCCGTTGCCATTGAAGCAAGCCCCGTCGGGCAATTGTTTTTGCAAGGGCCGGGTGCAGGCGGCGGGGCGACGGCGTCGGCGGTCTTGTCGGATATTGCTGATTTGGCACAAGGTTTCGGGCGAGCTGTTTTCGGTGGCGACGCGCTGAACATGCAAGCTGCGAAAGTGGCCGATTTGCCGCCGCAGGCGTGGTATTTGCGCCTCGCGCTGGCTGATGAGCCGGGCAGCATGGCATCTGTGACACAAGTTTTGGCCGAAAGCGGCGTATCGATTGAGGAAGTTGTGCAAAGATCCCGCAATGCGGGTGACACATATCTTCCTGTAGTGTTTATTACGCACAAAGTGGATGCGGCGCACTTGCGGGCGGCTTTGAGCAGTCTTGCCCGGCAGGATACAATCCGCAATCAGGTTCTGGCTCTGCCTGTTTTCGAGGCATAAACCAAAAGAGCGGAGCAAATAGGAGAGGTTATGAGTAAATCCAAAGGCATTAACCGGGTTTTGACACTGGAATTGGCGCGTGTGACCGAACGCGCGGCGGTTGCGGCGGCGGGCTTGATCGGTCGCGGCGATGAGAAGGCCGCAGACCAAGCCGCGGTAGATGCCATGCGTCGGGAACTCAACTCTCTGGAGATTGACGGCGAGGTTGTCATTGGTGAGGGCGAGCGCGACGAAGCGCCAATGCTCTATATCGGTGAAAAGGTCGGCAAGGGCAAAGGCCCCAAGGTTGATATTGCACTGGACCCGCTGGAGGGCACGACGCTGACAGCCAAAGGCATGCCAAACGCGCTTGCCGTGGTTGCCATGGCTGAAGCCGGCAGCCTGCTGAATGCGCCCGATGCCTATATGGATAAAATCGCGCTGGGCGGCAATTATCCTGACGATATTGTCGATTTGGATGCGACACCTGAAGAAAATGTGAAAGCGGTTGCCAAGGCAAAAGGCGTCGGGGTTGAGCTGATTAATGTGTGCATTCTCGACCGCCCGCGCCATGCCGACATGATCGCGCAAGTGCGCGAATGTGGCGCGCGCGTCACCCTCATCACCGATGGCGACATTGCCGGTGTTATTCACACAACCGACCCGTCGACCGGCATTGACCTTTATATGGGCACGGGCGGGGCACCCGAAGGCGTGCTGGCGGCGGCTGCATTGCGTTGCACGGGCGGCCAGATGCAGGGGCGGCTGGTGCTTGATGGCGACGACCAGAAAGCGCGCGCCCGCAAAATGGGAATTACCGATTTCGACCGCAAATACAAGGTCGACGAAATGGCAAAGGGCGATGTCGTGCTTTCGGCGACGGGCGTGACATCGGGGTCGATGCTGTCGGGCATATCGCATCAAAATGGCGTTATCTGGACAGAAACCCTGCTGATGCGCTCATCGACCGGCACCATTCGCTGGATTAAAGCGTGCCATGCCAACAGGGATAAATTCCACCTGAATGATTGAGACGACAGACCAGGCAGCTTTGGGGGTTTCGCGTTCGGCGGCCGGGCAGGTCTGGAAGTTTCGTCCAAGCGATGATCGTCTCGTGCTGGCCATGTGCCAGCGTCACACCATACCGGATATTTTGGCGCGCCTGCTGGTGGCGCGCGGGGTTGCGCTGGAAGATGTGCCGAGCTATTTGGAGCCGCGCCTGCGCGATCTTCTGCCCGATCCGTCCTGCCTGACGGATATGGACAAGGCGGCCGAGCGTCTGGCGCTTGCGGTTGAGCATGATGAGAACATAGCCGTCTTCGGCGATTATGATGTTGACGGGGCAACCTCCTCGGCAGTTCTGTCGCGCTATTTCGCACAGCTCGGCAAGCACTTGCGGGTGTATATTCCCGACCGCCAGAAAGAGGGTTATGGGCCGAATATTGACGCCTTCCGCCAATTGCAGGAGGAGGGGCACAACCTCATTGTGACCGTCGATTGTGGCACCATGGCGCATGACACGCTGGCCGCGGCGCATGCGTCGGGCATTGACGTGATTGTCGCCGACCATCACCAGACGGGCGGCGGCTTGCCGACCTGTTTTGCGCTGGTCAATCCCCGCCGCGCCGATGATACGAGCGGTCTGGGTCATCTCGCCGCGGTCGGGGTTACGTTTTTGCTGGTGGTTGCGGTGAACAGATGTTTGCGCCGCAGCGGATATTTCGACACGCGCGATGAGCCGGATGTGCTGGGTCTGTTGGACATGGTGGCGCTGGGCACGGTGTGCGATGTCGTGCCCTTGCAGGGGCTGAACCGCGCTCTGGTGCGCCAAGGCATGGCGGTGGCCGCGCAAACCGGCAATGAGGGAATTCGCGCGCTGGCGCGTGTGTCGCGCGCAAACCAGCAATTGGGCACTTATGAATTTGGCTATCAGCTGGGCCCGCGCCTCAATGCCGGAGGTCGCGTCGGTGAAGCTTCGCTTGGGGTGCGTTTGCTGTCGACCGAAAGCAGCGAGGAAGCCAGCGGGTTCGCCATGCGGCTTGACGATCTGAACACCGAGCGGCGCGCCATTGAAGCCGAGGTTTTGTCCGAAGCCATGCATGATGCGGAGACCAAAATTGCCGCGCATAATGCGCCGCCGCCGTTTTTTCTGGCCGCGCGCGAGGGGTGGCATCCGGGGGTCATCGGTATTGTGGCCGGACGCGTGAAGGACAAGTTTCACCGACCGAGTTTTGTCATCGCGCTTGACGAAACCGGCCTCGGCAAGGGGTCGGCCCGCTCAATCTCCGGCATTGATGTCGGTCGCCTGATTGCCGGTGCGGTGGATCGCGGCCTGATCGAAGCCGGTGGCGGGCACGCCATGGCCGCGGGCCTCACCTTGCGCGCCGAGCAAATGGCGGGGTTTGAAGCCTATTTGACGCAAGAGCTGGGCGACCTGGCGCTGGACGGCCCGCGCGACCTTTGGCTTGATGCCACTTTGTCGCCTGCCGCGGCCAATACCGACCTGCTTGAACTGATACAAAAGGCCGGCCCATTTGGTGCGGGCAATGCCGAACCGCGCTTTGTTTTTCCGGCGGTGCGGGTCGTTCAATCCGATATTGTGGGCGACGGGCATGTGCGCTGTATTCTTGCCGGTCGTGAGGGTGGACGGCTGAAAGCCATTGCTTTTTCGAGTGTGCCGGAGAGCGTGCGTGCGCTTCTCACCAAGCCGCCATCGCTATGTCATATCGCCGGTTTTTTGCGCGCCGATAACTGGAACGGACGCAATGATGTGCAACTGATGGTGCATGATGCCGCATATGCTGACAGTGCTTGAAATCCGCTAGAAATGTGAGTATATCAAGTCGTTCTAAAGCCATAGAGCGCCCTTCGTCTATCGGTTAGGACGCCAGGTTTTCAACCTGGAAAGAGGGGTTCGATTCCCCTAGGGCGTGCCATGGCTTTTTGAACTTCCCGAATTTATTGCGCTGCCCGATTTATTTCGCGGATTGATAGACGGTGTCGTCACCGTCCCATACCGCTTCGATGAACTGGTCGCGCCCCGAACGATAGCGGTAATATTTATATTTCAGCGGGCTTTTGAGATAATAGTCCTGATGATACGCCTCGGCGACGTAAAACGCCGATGCCGGTTCGATGGACGTTGCAATCGGCGTATCGAATTTGCCCGAAGCATCAAGCGCTTTCACACCGCCTTCGGCCAGCCGCCGTTGTTCGGCATCCACATAGTAAATCGCGGACCCGTATTGCCGGCCCCGATCGACAAAACTGCCGGTTGCATCTGACGGGTCGTGCATGCGCCAAAACGCGCTCAGAAGTTTTTGGTAGCTGACGCGGGCAGGGTCGAAAACGACTTTGACGGTTTCGCGGTGCTGGGTTCTGCCCGACGCGACATCATTATAGGAGGGATTGGCTTTTTCGCCGCCCATGAAACCGGAGATGACTTCGGAAACACCGTCAATTTTTTCAAAATCGGTTTCGGTGCACCAGAAGCATCCGCCGGCGAAATAGGCCGTCTGCATGTCAGGCTCCGCCGATGCGGGTGTGCTTGTCAGTGTGAAGTAAACAAGGCCCAAAAGGGCGATGCGCGAAAGTGTGTTTTTCTGTTTGTTTTTCATGGGTTCTTTTTCGCTGAGGTTTGAGGCTTTTTTGTGGCCGATGGGAAAACCGGTGTCCATATGCGCGCGCGCTCTTTGCCGGCAAGCCATGCTTCCCTGTCGAGGCGGGCCTCAAGCGCGTCGATGGCCCCTTGCGCCAGAACCGGCGCGCCAAGGTTCAAACGTGTCGGGTTGGTCAGATATAAATGCGCCCATTTTGCCGCCTCAACGGGGTCGCGATCGGGGCCAAGATTGGCGGCATAAAGCGCAACCAGAATGCCTTGTGCCTTGAAGCCGCCACTTTGTGCGGCGGTCAGGATCCATTTCAATCCGCTTTGGAAATTATCCTTGGCAAAAATCATGTCGCGTGCAGGCGGCGCGGCGCGGTCTTCGGGCATGCCTGCCAATGTCAGCAGGCATTCACCCAACGCCGTTTGTGCTTCTTCATAGCCGAGCCCCAGCGAGGCAATTGGATAAAGCTTGGCCGTTGCCGCTTCGCAATTTCCTTCATATTTCAAAATGAAACCGTCCCAATAAGGGTCGAGGCGCGCCGCGCGTTCGGCACGGCGTTGGCGCAATTCATCGCTGAGTTGCCGGTCGCTCACCTGGGCCGACACATCCACCACGCCCGCTAGCAAGAGCAGGCAAATGACCACGCATTTTTGCAAGCGTGTTACCACGCGCCGGTATTTTCCATGGAGGCCCATGGTTCGGTTGCCGGAAGCGGTTCGCCGGCCTGCAGCAGTTCAATCGACACATTGTCGGGCGAGCGCACAAAGGCCATGCGCCCGTCGCGCGGCGGCCGGTTGATGACAATGCCGGCATCGGAGAGTTTCCGGCAGGTGGCGTAAATATCCTCGACTTCATAGGCGAGGTGGCCGAAATTGCGGCCTTCGCCCAGCGTTTCCGGATCCCAATTATGGGTCAGTTCAATCTGCGCTTCGGGTTGGCCGGGCGGGGCCAGAAACACCAGTGTGAAGCGGCCCTCTTCAATATCGAAGCGCCCCATATTTTCCAGCCCCAAATGGGTGCAGTAAAACTCCAAAGACCGATCGAGATCGGTGACACGAACCATAGTATGCAGATATTTCATGGCAGATGCTCCCCAGATGACATTTATGGGAATTTGCCACACTATTTGGCGTTTGACTACACGCCTGAGTGCTTGCACTCTCTAGCGTGTAACAAGTAGCGGTATTGGGGCATGCATTACGATATTGAATTCAAATCTCAAAACGACACCTGCGCCGGACGATTATATGTGCCGGACGGAGAACGCCGCGCACGCGCAATTGTTCTTGCCCACGGGCTGTGCGGCACGGCTGACAGCGGCCTTTATGAAATGGCGGACGGCTTTGCTCAGAACGGCTTTCACGCACTGGTTTTCGACTATCGGAATTTTGGCAAGAGCGGCGGCAAAAAACGCCAGCACATTTCCGTTCCGATGCAACGTGAAGACTGGAAAGCGGCGCTGGACTGTATTCGCGGCCTTGAAAATATCGACCCCGACCGCATAGGGCTCTGGGGGTTTTCGTTTTCGGGCGGGCATGTGCTTTACACGGCTTGCGACAATGCGTGCGTGCGTGCCGTGGTCTCGCAAGCTCCGGTCATGGATGTGCATTTGTCTTTCGTGCTGGGTGATTTGTGGCGCGGCGAAAAAGCGACGCAGGAATTGTACAAGCAGATTTCCGGCAATCTTTTGCGTTTCATGACCGGGCGAAAAATCGGCTATGTTGCTGCCGTGCCGGAGGGCGACGCATATCCGGTCATGCTCAGTGCCCCCGAAGCGTCCGAATATTTGGCGATTGCCGGGCCGAGCTTTGAAAATCGCATCTCGATAGACAGTTTTTTCTCCGGAAAGCTGGACAAGAACAATCCCACGGAATTATCCGATGTTCTGATGACGCCGACCCTCATTCAAGTCGGCACAAAAGACGAGATGTCGCCGCAAGAGCCCATAAACACCTTTGTTCGACGCACCGGCCCGTTTGTCACCGCATCTTCCTATGATTGCGGGCATTTCGGCATGCTGCGCGGCCATTTGCGCCGGCGCGCCATTGCCGAAGCCGTCAGCCATTTCGACAGGTTTTTGTGAGCATGGACGTAACCTTGAGGCAATGGGTGGATGAAGCCGAACGCGTGGTGGTTTTTACCGGCGCGGGCATGAGCACGGAAAGCGGCATTCCGGATTTCCGCAGTCCGGGCGGGGTGTGGACGCGCATGCAGCCGATCATGTTTCAGGATTTTCTCGCCAGCGAAGAAATGCGCATCGAGGCGTGGCGGCGCAAAATTGCCGTTGATGCCGAGATTGGCGGGGCAGAGCCCAATAAGGGCCACAAAGCCATCGCGCAACTTGTGGCGCAGGGCAAAATTACGCATGTGATTACGCAGAATATCGACAATTTGCACCAGCAATCGGGCATTGAGGCGGAAAAAATCATCGAGCTGCACGGCAATGGCACTTATGCGACCTGTCTGGATTGCGGCTTGCGGCATGAGCTGGAACAGGTCAAGCAGGCGTTTATTGCCGCCGGTGAAAAAACCGCGCCCGGCTGTCAAGATTGCGGGGGCTGGGTGAAATCGGCGACGATTTCCTTCGGTCAGTCCATGCCGGAGGCTGAAATGCGCCGCGCCGAGTCCGCCACTTTGGGGTGCGATTTGTTCATCGCCATCGGGTCGTCTTTGCAGGTGATGCCGGCGGCGGGGTTTCCGGTTCTGGCGCGGCATAATGGTGCGCGCCTCGTCATCATCAACCGCGAACCGACAGATTTGGACGCGACCGCAGATCTCGTTCTCAATGCCGAAATCGGCGAGGTGTTATCAAGCCTCGTCGGGCTAAATAGCTGATATTCAATTAAAACCGTAAAGCAATGCTCCAAGGTTAAGCTTTTGTTAGGCTTAATGGGTGATTGTTGGTTTACGCCGGTAATTTCTATGCTAGTCTTTATGAGGTAAAGCGTAAAAACCAAAGAAAAAAAATAACGTAGAGGTTTTACATGTCTTCCGTAGATACCGCCGGGGAAGTGGCGGATGAGGCTGTTCCCGTTGACGGAACGGTCAAGTGGTTCGACCCCGTCAAAGGGTATGGGTTTGTGGTCCCCAAAGAAGGGGGTGTTGATATCCTTGTTCACCATTCGACATTGCGCCGTGGCGGGCACGATATATTGTATCCCGGCGCGCGCATAAAATGCACCATTGTTGAACGCGCACAAGGCTTGCAGGCCGACCGCATCATCGCTGTCGACAATAGCGAAGCGCATTTGCCGCATAATAATCCGCGCCCGACATCATTGCTTTCCGAGATTGACGATGTTTCCGATTTTGAACGCGCCGTCGTGAAGTGGTTTAACCGGCTTCGCGGGTTCGGTTTCGTCAATACGGAAGAAAACGGGCCGGATATTTTCGTGCATATGGAAGTTTTGCGAAACGCCGGTATCGAAGTGCTTGTGCCCGGTCAGTTCATTATGGTGCGCTATGGGCGCGGGCCCAAGGGGTTGATGGCGGCAGATGTCAAACGCATTGACAGCGCCACCAGTGTTCAGACCGAAGAGGTTGACGCCCCGCCCGCCACTCCGGATACCGAATAAACCATGCTCTGCCGTGCAGGGGTTGTCGCAGGCTTCGGCTTGTGGCAGTGATGGCGCATGTCAGAACACAGCCCCGATACGAAACCAGATAAAGATTTTGAAATAAACGCCCCCGAACCTTTTCGGCTGAGCGTTCGGCGCGGGCCGTTCACCACGCATAATGGCCCATGGTATCATTGGGCCGACGGTGAAACCTTCCGGCAGGGGGTAAGATTGCAACGCCGCCATTGCAACAGCCGCGATATTTGTCATGGCGGGTTTTTGTGCTCGCTGGCCGACGGTTTGGCGGCGACGGCGGTGTTCCGCAATTTGAATCGCAGTTCGGTTACCATGAAGCTCAACACCGAATTTCTGGGCTCGGCGCGTGCGGGTGACTGGTTGCAGGGCACGGGCTGGCTGGTGCGCGCGACACGGCGTATGGCCTTTGTTGAGGCGCGCGGCTGGGTCGGCGAGGCTGTCGACATGCCGGAGACGAATTTTGTGTTCACCGCCAGTGCGGTTTTCCGCCTGTTTGATCCGGCCGATTAAGCGCGCCGCATATTCCAGTTTTTTGCGTGCTTGAAACCGATTTCATTTCCTTGTATCGATAGCTCCGTCGGGGCATGGCGCAGTCTGGTAGCGCACCTGGTTTGGGACCAGGGGGTCGCAAGTTCGAATCTTGCTGCCCCGACCATTGTTGGCTGTTGTCCGTTTTGTCTGTTGATCGCAGAAACCAGCCATTTTTGCAAAATTCTGAGGCTTACAGCACTTTGATCGAGTGGACTGGAGTAGACAAAATCAACAAAAAATCGGCAGACTTACGCCAATTTAAGCAAGATTGGCGTAAAAATTGGCGTAATCAACACTACCTATCGACGGCTGATCGGAGGTAGTCGGGTGATAGGTGCATGTAATTTTTTTCGACTGTTTTCATCGTATCGCCTAAAAATCCTGCAATTACATTCATAGCGACGCCATCTTCTGCGGCGTGTGTTGCCCATGTATGTCGAAAAACATGAGGGTGTAAATGAGGCATACCCATGCCAGCAGCCCAATTCTATAACTTCTCGAAGGGATCGCGTTTGTAACCGCATACCAGCTGGTCAGGTTCGCCCCGGTGCGGAAACAAAACACGCTCTAGAGTGTTCGACATCGGAAGAACAGGGCGGCGCAGAGCCTGAACTAACCCCGATTAAACAAAATTATATTCACTCGGATTGACCCTTTTTGTGCGGCGCTTGTATTCCAGCCAAGGCCCGGGCCAGTTATTGGTGTTCACGCCCTGCTTGGTAACGTACCAAGATGTGCAACCGCCTTTTGTCCACACCGTTTCGGCGCTTCGTTCCTGCATTTCGGAGCGCCATTTTGACAGTGTTTCGGATTTGAGATCGAGATAGCCGTAACCGCCATCTTGAAGTTTTTTAATCGCGTCGAGGATATATCTATATTGGCACTCGTTCGAATAGGGTACAGAACCAGCGCCATGATTGGTGTTGGGGCCGTACATGATGAACATGTTTGGAAACCCTGAAACGGTGGTGCCAAGATAGGCTTCCGGTGTGCCGTTCCAAACGTCGCTTAACTCGCGATTTTCAAGGCCATATATTTTCATCGGCGCAACAAAATCTAGCGGCTTAAACCCGGTGCCCCAAATAATAACATCGGCTTGTCTTGCGACGCCGTCTGCATCAATTAGAGCGTTTTTGGTGACGCTTGGCGCGGGACCATGGATGAGTTCGACATTTTCCCGCTTTAAGGTTGGATACCAGTCATTGGAAAATAACGCGCGCTTGCAGCCGATTTGATAGTCGGGTGTTGCTTTTGCCAGCAAATCCGGATTGTCGCCCAGTTCCTTGCGACGGTATGCGTTTGAGAGGGTTTGCATGGGTTTGAGTAGCCAATGGCGTGTCGTGAACCCATAAGTCAAAACCTCAAAGACCGAAAAGAAAAAGCGGCGGCTAAAGGAAACGCGAAGGGGCAGCAAGTTAAAAAGCCGTTTTTCCCAATTGGCGTATACCCGATCGAATTTGTGCAAGATCCAGGGCGCAGATCGCTGATAAATATCGATATGGGCTGCCTGTTTTGCAATTTCCGGAACAAATTGAATGGCGCTGGCCCCGGTTCCAACAACCGCGACGCGCTTTCCGCTTAAGTCGCAGGAATGGTCCCAGTTTGCCGAATGAAAGCTTGTGCCCTTGAATTGGTCGACGCCTTCAAGTGCGGGGATAGAGGGGTTCGACAACTGCCCGCATGCGGAGATTAAAATATTGAAGTCTTGCGTTTTGCCGTCGCTGCTTGCAACGCGCCATTTTTTTTTCGATGCATCAAAATGGGCGCTTTCAACTGCCGTGTTGCATTTGACATAATCGCGCAGGCCAAAATCATCCACCAAAGTATTCAGATATTTCTCGATATCCGATTGGGGTGCATAACGCCGTGACCACTCAGTTCCTGGTGCGAAGGAATACGAATAGAGGTGAGAGGGGACATCGCACGCCGCGCCGGGGTAAGTGTTTGCCTGCCACACGCCGCCTATGCCTTCGTCTCGTTCAAATATTGTTAGATCCGTAAAGCCTGCTTTAAGCAATCGGATAGCAGCGCCGACACCGCCAAATCCGCCACCTATTATTGCCACAGATATATTTTGGGCTGAGAGCTTGCCCATGTTCCCTCCGCGAAGTTTTGAGAAAGGGGACTTCCCTAATGCCACAGAAACTATACGAGACGGTGCGTATTGTCCACGCGAAAGTTTTGAAAGTGTTTAGTCGGTAGTTGTTTTGAAGTATTGACTGACAAGCGATTTAATATATTTGGTATCAACGGTTTCAAACCGAATAAGAACCTTGTACCAAACCGCGCCGTAAAGCTTGTCAATCGCGATATCAACATCCAATTGATTAGGAAATTCTCCCGCGCGCTGTGCTTCTAAAAACGCATGTTTGATAAGATTAATTCGCGGCAGATATACCGCCTCGGCCATGCGCTCATATAGTTCAGGATTGCGATGCGCTTCAGCAAGAATGCAAATGGCGGCCTGGCGACAATCGGTGCGACCGATTTGTTGGCCGAAAGCCAATAGGGAATTTCCCAAATAGGTTGGCAGCGCGATTTTGCCATCATAAGCCGGCATTGGCGGTAAAAGCCGATCGCGCCAAACTTCTAATACGAGTTCGGCGCGCGACGGCCACCACCGATAGATTGTTTGCTTACCGACGCCGGCCATTTCGGCGACTTTTTCAATTGAGAAATCAACATAGCCGTTGGAGCCTAGCAAGTGCATCGTAGCTTCGAGGATGGCCTGATGCGATTTAGCATTTCGTCGCTTTTTCACTAAATTTGTGTCTTTCACTGAGCAATATCTCCACGCAAGGTTAGATGGAATATCGTTGGGTGTTGCCTTGGTGTCAAATGACACCGCGGCAAGGAAAGTGGAGGAAGGCTTTTAAAAATCAATATTCTACCCAGCGCTGCTGGAATTACGGAGCGCTGACGCTAAGAAAGAATTTGCGAACACAATGGTTGAAGTGTTTAACGACAAGCGTTATGTGCCGCGCGACGACCAAGGACGAGGCAGACGGCAAAGGAAGCGACGGCAAAGCCGGGATGGGCGATAAAAAATAATTGGCGTAACGATTGGCGTAACCAACGCGCAAGTTATTGTTGTTAAATAATAAAAACAGTATAGAGTAGTGCTGCCCCGACCAAAGCATCCATTTTAATGATATCTCAGGAATAAACATGGCGGGCTTGCGCGGCGTGTCGGCGGGGCATAGTCTGGCTTTTGTGGTGTTGAGAAAAATCCCTTTTTTAACTCTTTCGGCAGGTTTGGCGCTGGCTGTTGCCGCATGTGACATGCCGATCAACCAAATGAGCCGGATGAACCATGATGATTTTCTGGTGCTGGACAGTCATCTGGACACGCCGCTTGTTCTGGACAGGGCCGGTTTCGACATTACCCGTCGCCATGATTGGCAGCGTGATTATGCGCAAGTTGATTTGCCGCGTATGCGCGAGGGCGGGCTGGATGGCGGCTTTTGGGTAATTTACACCGCCCAGGGCCCGCTGACAAAACGCGGCTATGCCAAAGCCTTGGCACATGCGCGCCACCGCAATCGGGTGATTGACGAAATGCTGCGCGCGCAGGGCGCCGATTTCGAACTGGCCGTGCGCGCGGCCGATGCCCCACGCATTGCCGAAGCCGGAAAACGCGTTGTCTATAAAAGCATCGAAAACGCCTATCCGCTCGGCGAGAATATTGACTTGCTGGATGAGTTTTACGCCGCCGGTGTGCGCATGGTGGGGCTGGTACATTCGACAAACAATCAATTCGCCGACAGCGCGACCGATTTGAAGGGGCAAAAATGGGGTGGCCTGTCGCCGCTTGGGCGCCGGCTTATCCGTCGCGCCAACAGGCTGGGCATGATTGTTGATATGTCTCATGCGCATGATGAGGCGCTGGCGCAGGCGATCGAGATATCCGCGACGCCGATAATCCTGTCGCATTCCGGCGCGGCTTTCCTTCACAAGCATCCGCGCAATGTGCCCGATGCGCTGTTGAAAAAATTGGCGCAATCGGGCGGCGTGATACAGATAAATTCGCTCTCGGCCTATTTGCGCGACTCCAGAGCGGACCCGAACCGCTTGCCGGAATTTTTGGCCATTTACCGCAAATATCAAAATGCGCCGGGCGGCATGCGTGAAAATCATGTGGCTTTTATTGCCGAACGGCGCGCGCTTGATGAGAAATACCCGCCCGACTATGCCGAATTTTCGGATGTGATGGCGCATGTTTTTCACACGCTTGAGGTGATGGGCCCCGACCATGTCGGCATCGGCCTCGATTGGGATGGCGGCGGCGGGGTCAACGGCCTGCAAGATGTTTCAAATTTGCCCAAAATCACCGCCGCGCTCAGAGAAAAATCGGTTTCCGCCGACACGATTGGAAAGATTTGGAGCGGCAATATGCTGCGTCTTTTGCGGCAGGCGGAAGACGCGCGGGTTCAATAAAACAAGACGCCCAAAGCGGCCTGCCGCCCGGTTGACCGTATCACTCAAACGGGGCAATGAAGATTTTCATGCCCAAACCCGATTATGCGTTAGACTTGCAGTCAATTCAGGGAGGCAGGATGAAGAACACCATTAAAGCGATTGAAATCGAAGCCTTTGGCGGGCCGGAGAACATGCAGCTTGTTGACAAGCCCGTGCCGGTGCCCGGGCCGGGCGAGGTGCGGGTGCGGCTGGCCGCAATCGGCGTCAATCTTATCGACACTTATCATCGAACCGGGCTTTATCCTGTGCCGCTGCCGAGCGGCATCGGCGTTGAAGGCGCGGGCGAGGTTGAAGCCGTGGGCGAGGGGGTCGATTTGCCCGTCGGCACGCGCGTGGCCTTGACCATGGCTTTGGGCGCCTATGCCGAAGCGATTGTTCTGCCCGCCGCCGCGCTCATCCCCCTGCCGGATTCGGTTGGGTTTGAGCAAGCCGCCGCCGTGCTGTTGAAAGGCATGACGGTGGATTATCTGTTCAATGATACATTTCCTTTAAAGGGCGGCGAAACAGTGTTGTTTCATGCCGCCGCCGGAGGGGTGGGGCTCATCGCCTGCCAATGGGCGCGCCATATCGGCGTCAATCTTATCGGTACGGCCTCGACGGATGAAAAATGCGCGCTGGCCGAAAGCCATGGCGCCAAGAAATGTGTTTTGTCCGGCGCACAGAATTTGGCCGAAACGCTGAAAGCGCTTGCGCCCGAAGGCGGGTTTCCCGCGGTTTATGACTCCGTCGGCAAAGACACATATCGTCTGGGGTTGGAGGTGTTGGCCCCGCTAGGCACATTTGCCAGTTTCGGCAATGCGTCGGGCGCGATTGAGGCGGTGTCGCCGCAAGATCTGGCGGCCAATGGCTCGTTGAATTTCACCCGCCCGACCTTGGCAACCTATATGGGCATACCCGGCTGGTTGCAGCAATCATCGGCCAAGGTTTTGCAACTGGTTGAAGACGGGGTGTTGTCGGTAGAGATTAACCAGCGCTACAGGCTGGATGAGGCCCGGCGCGTGCATGAAGAATTGGAAGCGCGCGCAACGACCGGATGTTCCATCATCACACCGTGAGAGCGGCCGGCAGAGAGTTTTGACTTCCCGCCGACTTTTGTTGTACCGTTTATCAAGAGGGAGTGCGATGGTCGAGATTTCGAAAGATACCGACAACCACATGGTCATCCTTTCAGATGTGCCTGTTATAGCTTGGCCCAGCATATTGTTGTTTTTCGGGTCGCTTGGCGGATTTGCCGCGATTACTTTTTTCGCCGTAACGGGTAGCCTTGACTGGTGGTTTGCTTGCCTGCTGAACGGCCTGTTTCTGTATTTTCTGTTTTCACCAATGCATGATGCGCTACACGGGTCGGTGTCCTCGATTGTTTGGCTGAACGAGGCCATTGGCCGAATATCTCTGGCGGCGTTTATTCCGGCCGCGCCGATGGAAATTGCGCGCTGGATTCACCTGAAGCATCATGCCCACACAACCTCCGACATTGATCCGGATAATTTCATGCATCATGGTGCATGGTACATTCTGCCCTTCCGGTGGGCCAATTTTGATATTTACTATTTGAAAGCGTTTTTCGAAAGCACGGAGCCGCGCGTTCGACGCAATCGCGCCACGGTGCTTGTGTATCTGGCTTCTTTCGTTCTGGTTAGCGCATTAATAATTGCCAATGGATATTTGGCCGAATATTTCATTTTATGGTTTTTGCCAACGCGCATTGCCGCTGGCTTTGTCGGTTATGTGTTTGTCTTTTTGCCTCATTACCCGGCCCAGATTGCATCAAAGGATGACAAGTTCAAAGCAACGACAATGCGACTGGGTTATGAGTGGCTTCTGACACCGCTTATGGTTGCGCAAAACTATCATTTAATTCACCACCTTTACCCGAATGTGCCGTTTCACAGATATCTAAAAGTCTGGGCGCTGAAACGGGCCGAAATTATGGCCCGAAACCCCGCCATTCAACGGGGGTTTGGTTTGTCACCCATATGGCGGGCCGAGGCAGATTAATCGACCACCGCAAAAATTTGCCTGAAGGCGCGGGCGGCGGCTTTGCCGGTTTTAGCCGGTGGTGAGATATTCGCTGAAATCCGGTTTCTTAAGCTCTTTGCGGAACCGCGCGCCGGTAAACGGCCACGCCGACGGAATGCCCTTTTCGCCAATATACCAATTGGTGCATCCGCTCACCCAAATTGTATCGGGCATGGCGGCATAAACCATGTCGTTAAACGCAGTGGTTGCCGAATTTTTCGGATCTATGGTTTTGAAATTGCCGCGCGTTGCCATTTTGATGCAATCGACAATGTAGTCGATTTGCGTTTCAACAATGCTGATGGCCGAAAAATTACCGATCGGGCTTTGCGGCCCAAGCGTGAAAAAGAAATTCGGAAAGCCCGGCACCGCCACCGTGCGCAGTGCATAGGGGCCATCTTTCCACGTGTCATCCAGCGAAACGCCTTGGGCATTGGTCATATTCATCGGCCGGAAATAGGCATGGGCGTCATAGCCCGTCGCCATGACCAATACATCCAGCTCATGCGTGTTGCCGTCTTTGGTGAACACTTTATTGGCTTCGATTTTCTCGATATTGCCGTCGGCGATGGTGACATTGTCCTGCTGGACGGCATCGTAATAAGTGGTGCTCATAACCAGCCTTTTGCACAAAGGTTCGAAATCGGGGGTCAGGCGCGCGCGCAGAGCCGGATCTTTGACGGTTTTCAGATTTTGCCGGCACGCCCAGCCCATTAAATTTCTCTGCCAGCCCGATTGAATGACCGCTTTGGCAAACAGGTTTTCAAAAGCGACGCGGTAAAAAGCATGCCCAAACCGGGCGAGTGCGGGAAACAGGCGCGTGAGTGTGCGCTCGAAGGTGGTGTATTTTCGGTCGGGCAGGGGGAAAATCCATTGCGGCGTGCGCAGGAACATCGTCACATCGACATTGTCTTTGGCGAGGCTGGAAATAATCTGTGCCGCGGTTGAGCCGTTTCCGATCAGTCCGACTTTTTTATCCGTCAAATCGACATCATGGTTCCAGCGCGCCGAATGAAAGGCGTCGCCGGTAAAGCTGTCGAGCCCGTCAATGTCGGGGTAAGTCGGGTGGTAAAGCAGACCGCAACAGGCGATGACATAATCATGCACAAGCGTCTCGCCATCGGCCATTTTAATCGTCCACGCTTCGCCGTCATGCTTGCAGCGCACGACCTCCTTATTGAAGGAAATATATTTGCGAATGTCATATTTGTCGGCGACGGATTGCAAATATTGATGAATTTCCGCGCCTTGCGGCAGGCGCGCGCTCCACGCGCCATTCGGCTCATTTTGATATGTGTAGTAATGCGACGGCACATCACAGGCAATGCCGGGATATGTGTTAATGCGCCAGGTGCCGCCCAGATCCGCATCTTTTTCATAGATGCGGAAATCCGTGAAACCGGCTTTTAAAAGCCGCATGGCGACCAATATGCCGGACATGCCGGCACCGATAATCAGAATTTTTGGACTTCTTGGAGCTGTCATTACAGCACCTCGAAAATATCATAAACGGCGGTGCCGCCGCCAAATTTGCGCATTCTGCCGACCGTAACGATATCGTTCAGCCACGCATATTTTTCAGATTGCGTTTCGAAATAGGGTGTGGCGCGGAAATACATGTCATTGCCGTCAATTTCCTCGCCTTTTTCCATCGCCTCGGCAATATGCGGCTCCATGCGCAACACGCCATTGTAGAAACAGTGAATGGCCGAACCGTCATCGCCGTGAAACAAAAGCCGGACGTCGAGCTTCCAATTGCCGTTTGGTTGCAGGCGAATCCAGTCACCGCCTGGGCCGACAAGTTTGGCGTTAAAGCGCGGGCTTTCTATCCATGCGTCGTCAACATTGAAGACCATCAGATTTTCCAACGCCATATTGGGTTCGGGAATAGCGCCGCGCATGGTGCACAGCCATTTTGTTTCGAGTTTCAAATCTTCCATGGGTCACTCCCTTAGTTGAATTCGAGCCGATAGCCGGCCATCACGCGGAAGAACGAGTGCGACCATTCAATATCACCGGCATTAATGTTGAGCCCTTTTGTGCGCTGTGCCATTTCATTGAACACATAACGCGCTTCCATTTTTGCCAATTGATTGCCGAGGCAAAAATGCGGGCCGCCGCCGAATGACTGGTGCGCCACATCTTCGCGCTCAATGTCGAAACGGTCCGGCTCGGCAAAGCGCGCAGGATCGCGATTGGCCGCGGCGAGCAATTGCCAGATCACCGCCTCGGCCGGAAGCGTCACTCCGTCCAGCTCGTAAGGGCGCTCCAGCACCCGCCAGTTGAACAAAATCGGCGTGTCATAGCGCAGGCATTCATCCGTTGCATTTGAAACAAGCCCCGGATTGTCGCGCAATTTTGCCAGTTGATCGGGGTGTTCGACAAAGGCGCGCGTGCCATTGCCCAGCAGGCCAATGGTCGTCTCATATCCGGCGACAATGACGCCAATAGCCTGAATAATCAGCTCGTCATCGGTAAATTTGTCACCACCTTCGGAGGCCATAATCATCGAACTGAGCAAATCATCACCCAAATTCTTTTTGCGCTCGGCGATGAGCGCGCGGAAATAATCCTCCATTGCCGCACCCGCATTTCGCGTGCGCTGCTGTACATCCGGCGGTAAAAATTTGGCGAAAAACGCATTGGTGCGCGCCGCCGTCCATTCGTTGAAAATTTGCCGATCCTGCATGGGCACGCCCATAATCTGACAAATCATGCGCGATGGCACCTCATGGGCCAGCGCCGGCACGACATCCATGCCGCCATCGGCCAAGGCTTTGTCGAAAGCGGCGGCGACGGTTTTTGCAACTTCTTCTTCCATCAGCTTGACGGTTTTTTGCCCGAATGATTTTTGCACCAGCATGCGCAGGCGGCGGTGTGCGTCGCCATCCTTGTTCAACACGAATTCAAGGAAACTGCCTTTTGTATCCAACGGGTCAAAATTCGGGCTGTCGCCATGCTTGTCGGTCATGCTGGTCGGCGCATCGTTGAAAATCGCCTTCACATCCTCATAACGGCTGATGCGCCATGTGCCGACCGGTGTCAGATTGACCGGATCGTTTTCACGCAAATGCGCCAACTTCGGATAGGGGTCATCTCGAAAATTCGGGTCGAAAAAATCTGCCCCGACCCAATCACCTACCGTCGCTTGTTCGGTTTCGCTCATCATCGTCTCCTAATGTGCTGTCCAGCCGCCATCGACCGGCATGGCCGCACCGGTTACATAGCTGGCGGCATCCGACAGGAGCCAGCACGCCGCGGCGGCAATTTCTTCCGGCCCGGCGAGGCGTTTTTGCGCGGCCATCTCGGCCAGCATGTCCTCGGAGATGCCGGCCTCCAGCAAATGCGCCAAAATGGGCGTGCGTGTTGCGCCGGGGCAAATCGCATTGACACGAACCTGTTCGGGCGCGGCCTCCAGAGCCGCCGCCTTGGTCATGCCGATGACTGCGTGTTTGGTGCCGCTATAGGGCCCCTGCATGGCCAGCCCGACCAGACCGGCAACAGACGCATTATTGACAATCGCGCCGCCGCCATTGGCTTTCATATGCAGCAATTGGCTTTTCATGCACAGCCAGACGCCTTTCATATTGATCGACACAATCGTGTCAAAATCGGCTTCGTCAACCGCTTCCAACGGCACGGTGTCGATGCCGATGCCCGCATTGTTGAACGCGCCGTCAATGCTGCCCAAGGCTTCGACGCTTTGTTTCATGGCGGCCTCGACAGAGGCCGAACTGGCGACATCCACTTCCAGCGCAATGGCTTTTGCATTTGTTTTTTCGGAAAAGGACGCACAAGCGGCTTGGTCAATATCCCAAAGGGCAACCGAAGCGCCTGCCGCGATGAGGGCCTCGGCCGTCGCTCTGCCAATGCCGGTTGCGGCACCGGTGACGATAATTTTGCGCCCCTGAAAATCTTGTTTCATTTTTCCCCTCCAAAACCGTATAATAGACTATTGATTCTAAAAATTAGAGTCAATAATCTAAATGCGTTTACCAAGACCATGTAGCTGTAGACGTGAATCATTGAAATTGGCATGAACACCGCATGAGCCCTGCACCAACACCTTTGAAAGCCCAGAAGAGCGGCAATCGTGAACGCATTATCGAGGCGGCGATTGAGCTGATGAACCACAAAGGCTCGAATATCGGAACGGCACAGATTGCCGAACATACGGGCATCAGTCCGGGCAATATTTATTATCACTTCGACAATTTCTCGGAAATTGCCTTGGAAGTGGTGCAGCGTTTACGCGATGAATTGATGGAAAACCTCGCGCTTCCGACTTTTGGGCCGGTGAGTGCGGCGCAATTGGTCGATTATTATGTCGGCGGGGCGGCGGTGTTGTGGCGATATCGGTTTGTCGTTTCGGCCAGTCGGGAACTGGCAAGCCGATCTGTTGAACTGGAAAACGTGTTTCAACGCTTTACTGATGAAGGCATTGAATCCGTTCGCAAAATTTTGGAAAACCTGTTTGCCAATTACCCCGGAAAGCTGCCCGTTGATGACGCGCTGTGTTCGCGTTTGGCTGAAAATATGTGGGTGCTGTGGAGTGCCTGGCCGCGGCATGTCGAAACCAGACGCACTGAAGACGGGCCGACACCCAAAGGTATCGCGACCGGCCTGCAACAAATCGCATTGACCGTGACGCCCTATATTGATGCCGATTTTTATCGCCAAGTTGAAGACGGGCTGGTGGATTATGTTACTAGCCTTGAAGACCGTTTCCTCAAAGCCGAGTGATGCGCGCGCCGTTAAACGCGCATCGCATATTGCCTTGCAATTGAGGTTTGGTTTACCCTTGGGGCAAGAAAGAAATTTCGGAGTATGTGATGAACTTGTTTGACAATGAAAATCTGAAATGGCGCCGTTTTGTCGGCGATGACAGTTTCGACTATCCGATTGATTATGAAGCGGCGCTTTTGAGCATTCGCGATGACGGCCATGTCGATCTTTTATATCGCTGGGCGCCGAACAGCTATTGCCATTTCCACCGTCATACGGCTGAAACCACCTCAACCGTGCTGGCGGGGGAATTGCATGTGGACACGATCGACCCAGACACCGGCGAAACACTCGACACGAAAATTCGCAAAGCCGGCGATTATGCCCATAAAGGGCCGGGCGATGTGCACATGGAGCGCGGCGGGCCGGAGGGCGCGCTGGTGCTGTTCAATTTGAAAGCGATTGATAATTCGCTGGCAGAGTCGCTTGCCAAGGATGGCACGATTATCGCTGAATCGAAGTTTGACGACATATTGAACCGGCGCCGCGCCGCAAACTGACCCGTATTCAGACTGCCGACGCTCCCAAAAGGCTCTGACCAACACCGGATGGCCCCGAAAATCGGCGACACGAAAAGGTGTTTTTGCGACAGTATTAGCTTGCGCCGCATAAAACACTGCGGTTTACTAATTTTGGAGTTTGAGGAGGGGAGGTAATCATGGATTACAAATTACTCATTAACGGTCAGTTGGTCGAAGGAGCCGGTACCATGCCGGTTCTCAATCCGGCGACTGAAGAAATACTGTCTGAGTGTCCGACTGCATCGGAAGATCAGCTCAACCAGGCGGTGGATGCTGCACAGGCCGCGTTCGATACATGGAAAAATACATCCATTGACGAGCGGCGCGCCAAATTGGGCGAAATTGCCGATATCATTGACGCCAATAGTGACGACTTGGCCCGCTTGCTGACGCAAGAGCAGGGCAAGCCGCTTGAAGATGCTATGGGCGAGGTTGTCGGTGCGGCTTTATTCTTCCGTTATTTCCAATCGCTTGATTTGCCGGTCGAAGTGCTGGAAGACAGCGAAACACAGCGCGTCGAAGTTCACCGCAACCCGCTGGGTGTGGTTGGCGCAATCATTCCTTGGAATTTCCCGGTACTTTTGCTGGCGTTCAAATTGCCTGCCGCATTGCTGGCCGGTAATTCGATTGTCATCAAACCGGCACCGACAACACCGCTAACGGCTCTGCATCTTGGCAAGCTGATTGCCGATGTATTGCCGGCCGGTGTGGTCAATATCATTGCTGACAAAAATGATCTGGGTGACAAAATCACCACCCATAAGGGCATCAGCAAAATTTCCTTCACGGGGTCGACAGCGACCGGCGCGCGGGTTATGGCCTCGGCCGCCAGCACGTTGAAGCGTGTAACGCTGGAACTGGGTGGCAATGACGCCGGTATCATCATGGATGATGTCGATGTGGAAGAAGTTGCACCGCAAATTTTCGATGGTGCCTTCGGCAATAACGGCCAGATTTGTATCGCCATGAAGCGCGTTTACGCGCATGCGTCGATTTACGACAAGCTGGTTGAACAACTTGCCAAGCTGGCCGAAGAAGCCATTGTCGGCAATGGTCTGGAACAGGGCACAAAACTCGGCCCGCTTCAGAACAAGATGCAGTTTGATAAGGTTAAAGACTATATCGAAGACGGCCGCGCCAATGGCACGATTGTCGCCGGTGGCGATGTGCCGGAAGGCAAGGGCTATTTCATTCCGCCAACGATTGTGCGCGATATTGACGAAGACAGCCGACTGGTCAGAGAAGAACAGTTCGGCCCGGTTCTGCCGGTTATCAAATATGATGATGTCGATGAGGTTATCGAGCGTGCCAATGATACCGATTATGGGCTTGGCGGCTCGGTCTGGTCGTCAGATATCGACCGCGCCTATGAGGTGGCCAAAAAAGTCGATAGCGGCACAATATGGGTCAATAAGCACGCCGATGTGCAACCGCATGTGCCGTTTGGCGGTATTAAAACATCCGGTATTGGCGCCGAGCTTGGCACGGAAGGCTTGAATGAGTTTACCGCGCGCAAGATTATCAACGTCGCCAAGGGCTAGTTTTCGCCCCGCGGCGACACGAGTTCTTTGAAATTTGTCAGAGGCATCCGGGTTTCCGGATGCCTCTTTCTTTTTCCCCTGCCCAAATATTTCTTTGTTTATTCCCGCGTCTCTGTCAGTATTTCCGCGTGTAAATGTTTTTGCGAGGTGTGTTATGCAACGAATAGTTCTTGCCATTGTTGGCGTGTTGATTGTGGGTGCGGTTGTGGTTTCCTTGGATAAAGAGGCGCAGGCTCTGACAAATGAGGAAAAGATTGCGCTGGCAAAGTCTGCGGCACCCAATTTCATAAGCGATAATGCCACGGTGGTTGATGAAAACGGAAAGCGCCTGTCTGAAGGTACCAACGCCTGGGTTTGCAGCCCCGGCATGCCGCCCAAATATGAAAACCCGATGTGTAATGACCCCGTCTGGCAGGAATTGATGGCGGCCCTGAATGCGAAAAAGCCGTTCAGCACGGACACGCTCGGCTTTTCCTATATGCTGCAAGGCGATGCCCCGATTGACAATGACGATCCCTACAACACGGATCAATCAAAGGGTTCGTGGATCAAGGAAGGCCCGCATATTATGATTGTGGGACCCAAGGGCAGCATTGACAAAATTCCAAGCAGTTTCGAGAGCGGCGAGCCATATGTCATGTTCAGAGGAACCGATTACGAACACATCATGCTGCAAATCTCCCGATAGGGGGAAGTTTTCATCGGCATGTATTTCGACGAACATGCGGAAATGAGACAGAAATGAGATAGAGGGCGGGGGCTTCGGCGCCCGCCTTTTTCTTTTCAAATAACCCTTGAATAATTGCCCCTCTATGGGGTGAGATATAAATACCGTGAAAAATAACACGCCATTTGTTTTGGCTGATTTCTGTCAGGCGGGTGAAGGGGGGAACACGGACATGGATGATTTTATCTTTATCGAGGCGCTCGAAGCGCAGATGCAGGCGCAAGGAGACAAGACCGCGCTGGTTTTCGAAGGTAAAGAAACCAGCTACGCGCAATTGTCGGCCCTGTCGAACAAGGTTGCACATGCACTCATTGACGATGGTGTAGCCCCGCATTCGCGGGTGGCCTTTATGGGGGCCAATTCAGCGATATATTTTGAATTATTGCTGGGTGTCCAAAAGGCGCGCGCGGCGCTGGTTGGCGTCAATTCGCGGCTCGCGCCGCCTGAGGTGGCTTATGTCGTCAATGACGCACAAGCCGAAATGATTTTTGTCGACCGCAATTACGCGACCCTGATTGAGAAAATTAACGACGATTGCCCGAATGTACGCCGTGTCATCGCCATGGATTTCGACCATGCCGACTGGACGGGTTTTGCAGATTGGCGCGACGCGCAATCGGACGCGCATCCCGGCGGAGATTACCGGCCGGACGACGATATCATTCAGCTTTACACCTCCGGCACGACGGGGCATCCGAAGGGGGTGCAGATCACCAATACCAATATGGGCAGCGCTTTGCATCAGGCATCGGTTGATTGGAGCGGGTGGGGCAGCGACGATCATGTGCTGTTGTGCATGCCGTTGTTTCATATTGCCGGTGTCAATGTCGGCCTTATCGGGTTGAACGCCGGGGCAAAGGTCACAGTGCTGCCGGCGGTCGATCCGGCGGAGATTTTGAAGCTGGTCGAGGAAGCAAAAGTCACAATTTTGTTTATGGTGCCGGCAGTGATTTTGTTCGTGATGCAACAAAGCGAAAAAGAGAGCCGCGACGTCTCCAGCGTCCGCCAAGTGATTTATGGTGCGTCTCCGATTGCCGAAGACCTGTTGGTCAGCGCCCAAAAAACCTTCAAATGTGACTTCTTGCAGGTTTACGGCTTAACCGAGACGACAGGGTGCGCGACCCATTTGCCGGCGGCCGACCATGCGCCGGAGCGCGGCAAACTGCGCTCCTGCGGCAAGCCGAATACCGGTGTCGAGATTAAAATTGTCGATGAAAATGACCGCGAGGTTCCGGTCGGCGAGGTCGGTGAAATTCTCATCAAGGCACCGAGCAATATGAAAGGCTATTGGAACAACCCCGATGCCACCAACGGCGCGGTGAAGGATGGCTGGTTTTACTCCGGCGATGCGGGCTATGCCGATGATGAGGGCTATATTTTCATTCATGACCGTGTGAAGGACATGATTGTTTCGGGCGGCGAAAATGTTTATCCGGCGGAGGTGGAGAACGCACTGTTTTCCCACCCCGATATTGCCGATGTTGCCGTTATCGGCGTGCCGGATGAAAAATGGGGAGAGGCGGTGAAGGCTTGCGTGGTGCTTCGGCCCGACGCGACACTTTCGCAGGAAGACATCATTGCCTTTGCGCGCGAATTGGTGGCCGGGTATAAATTGCCCAAATCGGTCGATTTTGTGGAGGCATTGCCGCGCAACCCGTCCGGTAAGATTTTGCGGCGCGAATTGTGCGAGCCATATTGGGAGGGCCATGAGCGGCGCGTGGGTTAGCGGTTTCGCGCAGGTTCAGCAAATGGGGATTGAAAGTGACAGGTGATACGAGTTTGAGTGTAGATGTCGATAGTTTCGCGGGCGCGTGGAAGTCAGCCGGCGCGCAAGCCGAAACCACCGAAAAAAACCGCAAATTGGCGCCCGAACTGGCCCGCAATCTGGCGGATGCGGGCATGTTCAAATTATTCGTGCCGGCAGAAATCGGTGGGCTGGAACTGTCTCCGGTCGAGGGCAACAGATTAATCCACGATTTGGCGACGCATGATGCCTCAAGCGCCTGGGTCTCGATGATCGGCAGTTCGGCGGCGCTGGGCGCGGCGTTTATTGCGCCGGATATCAGCGCCGATATGTTTGCCGCCCCGTCGCGCATCACCTGTGGCATTTTCGCGCCCAATGGTCGGGCCGTGCAAGACGGCGATATGTATCGCGTGACGGGCCGTTGGGCATGGGCGTCGGGCTCGGCCAATGCCGATTATATCGGTCTGGGGTGCTTGGAAGTGGACGCTACAGGCGCGCCGCTGCCGGAGCGTCCGCCGCGGCTTGTTATGGTGCCGCGCGAGAAAATCATCTTTCACGATACTTGGCACACAATTGGCTTATGCGGCACCTCATCCGGCGATGTCGAACTGGACAATGTTGAAATTCCCGTCGCGCACAGCTACGCGATTTCCGGCCAAAGCCCGTGGTGCGACAGCGCTCTGTACAAAATGCCGTATTTCGGGTTTCTGGCGACCGGTGTCGCCGCCGTTGCCTTGGGCAATGCCAAATCCGCCTTGCAGGATATTCACGATCTTGCTTTGAACAAAACACCCGCCGGCCATTCGCGCGCGCTGGCGGAAAAAAGCGCGGTACAAGCCGCGCTGGCAGAAGCCGAGGCGCAGTTGCGAAGCGCTGACGCATTTTACTGGCAGGTTCTTGAAAATGTCTGGCAACAGGTTACCGCTGCGGCAGACATAACGCCGGAAGGGCGCGCGGATTTGCGCCTCATCTCGACATTTGCCGTGCGCACCTGCTTGCAGGTTGTGCGCACGGCGCATGATATTGCCGGCGGGACGTCGGTTTATAAAGACCATCCCTTGCAACGCCGCCTCCGGGACGCCGAAACCATGAGCCAGCACATGATTACCAATGCGTCGACTTTCGAGCTTGTCGGGCGGGTGCGGCTTGGCGGGTTTCACCCGAAAATGCAGCTTTAGTACCTTGTGTTTAAAGACCGGTCGGCACCAGTTTGACGGTCGAGGTCGCGCCGGCAATCAGCGTGTCTTCGGCATAAAGGTCGGCCGCCAAAAACCCGATTGAACGACCAAGCCTTACCACCCGCGCATGGCAAATATGCGCGCCCACGGGACACGGCGCGATGAAGGACGTATTGATGTCCAGCGATATCGGGTTGGATTTTCCCTCGGTCAGCCCCATCACCAGATGCGCCATTGTCATATCCAGCATCGCGGTCACAAAACCGCCTTGCACAATGGTGGCGTTTGTGTGGGCGAAATCCGTGGTGGTTTTAAACGTCATTGAAAGCGTTTTTGCCTCGGCGTCAAAGGCGACGGGCAGGCCGGACAGCGTTTTGGTTACCGGCTGGGCGAGTGATTTCAGCAGTGCGATTGTGTCTGTTGTCATTTTTGTCCCTGATCTGGAATGGATGCACGAGGTCTGAATAGAGCCGAGAAGAGACCAAGTTTCCAGTTCAAATTCGGAAAAAATATGTCAGTGTTATGGGGTGTCGGCACATTTTTGGTCGGCCAAGGGGAGGGGCCGCCATGATGTGGCCGAATAACAAGGAGCGAAAACATGCTCGACCAAAGCAATTACCAACGCATGATTATCGACCGGCGCGACAATGGCGTTGTTGTTGTGACGCTGAACAGGCCGGAAAAATCAAACGCCATCGACACGCGCATGCATCACGAATTAATGACTTTTTCGAAAGATTTTTCCGACGATCCGGATTTGCGGGTGCTGGTGCTGGCCGGCGCGGGCAAGGCGTTTTGTTCGGGCGGTGATTTCAGCGCGGATACGGCGATTGAAATGCCGTCGCTGATGGAAGCGCGCCGCATCATCGACAATATTCTCGAATGCGAAAAGCCGCTCATCGCCGCCGTGCAGGGCTATGCGCTCGGACTGGGCGCGAATGTGCCATTGCTTTTCGATGTTGTGGTTGCCGGGCCCGACGCCAAATTCGGCGATACGCATGTCAAAATGGGCATTGGTGCGGGTGATGGCGGCCAGCTCATCTGGCCGTTTCTGATTGGCGTCAACCGTGCGAAATATTATCTGATGACCGGCGATATTATCGGCGGCAAACAGGCGGTGGAAATGGGGCTGGCCGGATTTTTCGCCGAAAAAACCGAAGATGTTTTGCCCAAAGCACTCGAAATCGCCGACAAGCTGGCGGCAGGCCCGCCGCTTGCGATTGCGGCGTCCAAGGCCGGGGTCAACGCCTATCTGCAACAGGTCGCGGCCGCCGTGATGCCGATTAGCCTGCAGGCCGAAGGGCTGACCATGCGATCGCATGATCACAAAGAGGCCGTCAGTGCTTTCCGCGACAAACGAACACCGGCGTTCAAAGGAAAGTAAATGCCCGAATTTCGCAAAATAACGCTCGTAAAACATCCTGTCGGGGTGCCGACCCGCGATTGCTTCGCGCTTGAGCCTTGCGCGCTTAATGACATTCAAGAGGGCGAGGTTTTAATCAAGGTTGATTATTTTTCGCTCGACCCCGGCATGCGCGGGCGGTTGAGCGGCGACAGCTATGCCGCCGGTTTGAAAATCGGAGACACGATTGAGTCCGCCGGTGTCGGCACAATTCTGGAATCCGGATCGGACAAATTCGCTCCCGGCGATGTGGTCAGCGGCGCATTGGGCTGGAGCGAAGCCACGGTGCATCGCGACCGTGGCCTGAAAAAAATCGAACCGGACCTGCTTTCCGAACATGTGTCGGCAACGGCGTTTATCGGCGTTTTGGGTGTGCCCGGCCTGACCGCCTGGTTTGGGCTCAATGATCTGGGCGCACCGACCGAAGGCGACACGCTGCTCATCTCGTCTGCCGCCGGGCCGGTTGGGGCCACATGCGGCCAACTTGGCAAGCATTTGGGGTTGAAGGTTGTGGGCATTGCCGGTGGCCCCGAAAAATGCGCCTATCTGCGCGAATTGGGCTTTGATGATGCGATTGACTACAAGGCCGACACGCCACTGGAAGCTGCAATTGCTGCGGCGTGTCCCGATGGCGTGAACATCTTTTTCGACAATGTGGGTGCCGAAACGCTCGACGCGGCTCTCGTGAATATGTCGGCGGGAGGCCGCATTGTCGTGTCGGGGCAGGTCGCCGAATATAATCGTGAAGTTCCGGTCGGTATTCGCGAGGTCACGCGCTTCATCACCCATCGCCTGCGGATGGAGGGGCTGGTGGTATATGATTATGCGCCGAAGTTTTCAGACGCTATCGGCCGAATGGCGGCACTGATAAATGCCGGCAAGCTGCGCTACACAGAAGACATAATCGAGGGCATCGAAAACGCGCCGGATGCTTATGCGGGCCTGTTCGGCGGCGAGAATTTGGGGCGTCGGCTGATTAAAACCTGAGGTTTCAGCGTCAGGTTTCAGTGTCAGGTTTCAGCGTCGCCAAATCTTTTTAATTCTTTCCCTGGCGCTGTACAAAAACGCTACCGCAAACAGGGTCATGGTTGCGATTAAAATAATCTCTTTTCCGAACTCACCCGCCCTGAAGGTCGTGACAGCCCCGATAATTAAAAATGCGGTCATCGCAATTGCCAGCACTTGAACGGCCGAAAACTTTTTTTCCGGGGCAAATAAATGGAAGTATGACCCGATTGCCAGCAATGTAAAAAAGGTGAGGCGAAATGTTTCATATCTGTGCGCGGGAGGGAACAGATCAGTTCTTTCTCCAAAAGGCAGGAAAAGAAACGGATCCCCAAAAATAGACAACGTCACCACGACGGCGGCCCATATGCCCCCGGCAAATATTACGAGACGAAAAAAATACGCAACCATAAGCAAACATTAAACCAAAGAAAGAATTAGTCAATTTGGGCGCGGTTCGACCGGGGTGGGGGTTGCGGCATACGATCCAATGTTGTCTTCTAAAAGCCGAGATTTTTTCACCGGAGACCCAGAGATGATCCGCTTGAGCCTGTTACTCGCAATGTTGGTTGCGCCGCCTGCCGTCGCGGAGTCGTTGGGCAATCTTGCCCAATACCCGCCGTCGAAAATCGGCCTGACAATAACCACAGCGCGCGATGCCGCACCCAAAATCGAGCCTGCCGAAATCAGGCTTGTGAGCGGGAAATATTATCGGTTGACGATTAATTGCCCCGATGTGCGCGACGATCTTACGGGCTGGCGCATCGAAATGCCCGAATTGCTGAACAATGCGCATTTGCGGCTGGTGACCGTGGGCGACATTGAGGTTCATTTGCAGGGGCTCAGTTTCAACGCGATCGAATGCGATGAGGTGGGGGCGGCGCATGTGAGTTTTGTGCCCATTAAGCCCGGCACTTATCCGTTTTATGTCGGCAATGTGCCGCTTGCCGTGGGTCGGCCCATCGGTGAAAGCGGTGTGCAGGCAAAAGGCAAATCCGTGTTCGGCCGGTTTGTCGTTCAATAGCTCGGCGCGCCCGCATCGAGCAGGCTCCGGCCTTTTTCATCCATCAGTTCTTCCGCTTCGTCCCAGCTCAGGGGTAATTGGTCAACGCTTACGCTGGCCGTAAATGACCTGCCATCGGCCACCGCGCTCATCGCCTCCATGATTGCGGTGTCATGGACATCGCCGAATACAAACCGGCTCAGTGCCGCACGGTCTTCCCATACGGTCATTGTCCACGCTTCGCCGGAGAACAGCCGAAGCCGCAATTTATGCCCCAAATATCCCTGATTTTCGGCCAGCGTGTCGACAACCCGCTGATTGAAACTCCAGAAGCGGCGCGCTTGGGTGCGGTCTTTTTGCAGCACGACATGGGTGACGCTGACAATGACGTCCTTTTCGGCGGGCAGCTCTTCCAAGGCTTGCGACTTGGTGAAGGGCTGGCTCACATAAATGCAGGCGTTCAAGCCCGCCGCCAGTGCGATAATCATTGCCGTTTGCCCGGCCCGCCGCCATTGACGCTTGTTGAATATACAAAAACTCATAGAGCGTCATATAGTGCGCGCCGGTGGAGAGGCAAAAACCGGCTCACCCAGGCTTTATGGCGGTTTGACGCGCATCGGCTATTGTCGTTCCCAACTTATTTCCAAAATCTTTGGGCTATTGTTGAACGGTTTTGAACGTATCGTGAATAAATCACATGTAAGTCTGTTAGGGGGGCGTAATGAATTTGGTTAATTTTGATGTGGCGTCGGTTGATTGGCAACCATTGCCGGGGCCGGATGGCAATCCGGCCGATCATATTGAGATGTCGATTATGAATGTTGATGATGATGCAAAAATCGTTGATATTCTTTTCAAATTTGCGGCAAATGAAAAAATCGTGACGCATCGACATACGTCGAACTTCAGCACATTCGTGGTTCAGGGCGAACACCGCATTTATGAACCGGACGGAACTTTGAAGGAAACACGGCCTGTGGGCACCTATAAGGCCAGTCTTGCGGATACGGAACCGCATACTGAAGGCGGCGGAGATGAAGATGTTGTCATTCTTTTCAGCCTGCGGCCCTATTCGGCGACAAAACCCATTTATGAGATTCTGGACGATAACCATGAGGTTTTGTCCGTTATGACTTTTGACAATCTGAAAGAGATTTATCAAAGTTTGAACTGATTATGGTTCTGCTCTTCAAAGGTCTGATCGGGGTGGGCTTCCAACTCCTGTTTTTCGGCGTTCTGCTGTTCGCCCCGATAGGTACTTTGAACTGGCCGCATGCTGTGAGCTGGCTGATTATCTATGGCGCGATGACTTTTGTGAGTTGTGTGTATCTTGCGTTTTTTCGCCCCAAGGCTTTGGAAGCGCGGATGCGTGCGGGCAGGCAAGACCAACCTCGCGCCGACCGACTGGCGTTTGGGTATCTCATCGGCACTTTTTGTCTGGCATTTATATTGCCGGGTCTTGATGTGCATTACTGGTCGGTTTTTACCGAAGCCACTGAAGCGGTCAGAAATGTCGGATTTTTAATTTTTGTGCTGGGTTATGGATTAATTTTGCTTGCCATGCTGGCCAATGAATTTGCCGCCCCGACCGTTCACAAGCAGGTCGATGCCGGGCATGTGCTGGCCGATGGCGGCATTTACCGTTTGGTGCGCCACCCAATGTATTTGGGCTTTTTGCTGTTCTGTGTCGGCAGCGCGCTTTGGTTGGGAAGTTATTTCTCAGCTTTTGTCGCTACAGCACTGTTAATATTGATAATTATTTATCGCATTCAAGTTGAGGAAGCCTTTCTGGTTGAAAATTTGCCGGGTTATAAAAACTATATGGCACGGGTAAAAACCCGCTTTTTACCGCTGATTTATTGAGGATGAACATGGCCGACAGACTGATTAAGCACGGATTTATTCTGATTTTTCTGGCTCTTGTGACGGGCTTCGTCATTCCGCAAGCCGAAAGCCCGCGTCTCGCATTGTCGGCGCATACCATCGGACTGTTGAGTGGCATATTATTGCTGGCCGTTGCGGGCATATGGCACAGGTTGCGCCTGTCCGAGCGTCAGCTGCGCGTCACCTATTGGGGCTGGGTCTATTCGGGCTACGCGAATTGGGCCGGCATTCTTTTCGGCGCAATGACGGGGGCAGGGCGCATGACGCCGCTGGCATCAAATGGCGTAACGGGTGGCGAATTGCCCGAAATGCTTGTTGGCTTTTTGTTGATTTCGCTCAGTCTGACGGCACTCATTGCCGCCGGTCTGTCGATTTGGGGCATGGTTCGCAAGCCCTGAAATTATCCCGCCCGCGCTTTTGAAATATAGCCCTGCTCTGGTCAAGCCGCGCCTGTGCGGTTAACCTCGGTTTCAGAGGGAGACCAAATCAATGGCAAAGTTTGTGCGCACCGCCTCCGGCGGTTTTTTGATGTTTGTTATCGCAATGTCAGGTGCAATGTCAGGTGCAGTGGCGGGCGAACCGGCCGACCGCGATGTCTATTTCGGTGAAACGCATCTGCACACTGTTTTGTCTTTCGACAGCTATGTATTTGGCAATCGCAATTCGCCCGACGATGCGTATCGTTACGCCCGCGGCGAGGCCATCCGCCATCCGGCGGGGTTTGAGATGAAAATTGACGAGCCGCTTGATTTTCAATCGGTGACCGATCACGCCATTTATCTGGGCATGTTGCCGGCCATGCACGAGCCGCGCCTTGAAGTGTCAAAGCATCCGATTTCGCTGGAAATCCGCAAGGCCAAAACGCCGCAGGAGCGTCTGTTGGCGTTTCAAAAATTATTTCCGCGCCTGAACAAACTCCCCGAAGGCGAGACGGATGATCTGGTCGATGAAAATGTGATGAAATCGGCATGGCAGGAAATTATTGCGGCGGCCAATAAATATTACGAGCCGGGCAGTTTCACCACGCTTATCGGTTATGAATATACCTCCGGGCCGGAGCGTCAAAACCTGCACCGCAATGTGTTTTTCAGGGGCGATAAGGCATCGGTTCTGCCGTTCAGCCGCATTATGTCGCCCAATCCGGAAGATCTGTGGGCGTGGATGGATGCATTGCGCGCCGAAGGCGTCGATACCATTGCCGTGCCGCATAACTCCAACGGTTCGAACGGGTTGATGTTTGACACGGCGACCTTTTCCGGCGCGCCGCTTGACGCGGCCTATGCCGAAACACGCATGCGCAACGAGCCGATTGTGGAGGTGACGCAAGTTAAAGGCGACAGCGAAACGCATCCCGCGCTTTCGCCCAATGACGAATGGGCAAATTTTGAAATTATGCCGTTTCGCATTGGCGACTGGACGCCGAGCAAGGCCGACGGTTCTTACGTGCGGCAGGCATATTTGCGCGGGCTGGAACTGTCAAAGCAAGGCAAGGGCAATCCCTATCGCTTCGGTCTGATCGGTGCGTCCGACACGCATGTCGCGGCCGGGGCTTATGAAGAGAAAAACTACTGGTCGAAAGTCGGGCTGGTCGACTCGACGCCAGTTTTGCGCGGTTCAGTGCCGCTAAAAACCCCGCGCGCAGACGGCGGCAGATATAATGACAATAATTTCCAGACCTGGGGCGCTTCCGGCCTCGCCGCAGTATGGGCCGACAGCAATACGCGCGAGGGCATATTCGATGCCATGCGACGCAAGGAAACTTATGCAACAACGGGCCCGCGTTTCAAATTGCGGTTTTTTGCGAGTGCTGATTTTGACCCCGCATTGCTTGAGGCCCCCAATCTTGTCGCGCGCGCCTATTCCGACGGCGTGTCGATGGGAAGCGACTTGAAACTGCCGGCAAATAAATCGCCGGCTTTTATCGCCTGGGCTTTGCGCGACCCGCGATCTTACGGCCTGCAGCGGTTGCAAATCATCAAGGGCTGGCTCGGCGATGACGGCGCAAAACGCGAAAAGGTTTTCGATATTGCCTGCGCCGGCGGAAAAAAACCGGATGAAAACCATCGCTGCCCCGATAATGGCGCATCGGTCGATTTGAAGACTTGCGAAACCAGCGCACGCCATGCGGCCGATGAATTGAAAACCGTTTGGCGGGATCCGGAATATAAGTCCGGCCAGCAGGCATTTTACTATATTCGTGTGCTGGAAAACCCAAGCTGCCGGTGGTCGAGCTGGGATGCGTTGCGCGTCGGTGTTGCGCCACGCCCCGATATTCCGGCAACCATTCAGGAGCGCGCCTATTCGTCGCCCATCTGGGTCAACTGACCCGCAAAAATCAAAACAGGAGAGACGCCATGCCAATGGTCAATGTGAAAATTACCCGCGAGGGGGCAACCGCCGAACAGAAGAAACAAGTGATTGCCGAAATGACGCAAGTGCTGGCGCGCGTGCTGGGCAAGAACCCCGCAACCACGATTGTGATTATTGAAGAGGTGGAAACCGAAAGCTGGGGTATTGCGGGCGAACCGGTTTCCGAACGGCGCAAGCGCGAAGCCTGAACTTGCGCGACAGGCACGCCGGAATCGCAATAGCGTAACGAACCTCAAAAGCAAAAAGGAGACTTTCTGATGCTGGAAACCTATACAACTTCGTTTATCGGGCTTTGGTTGGTGCTGACGACCATTACCTTGCAGGCTGTCATTGCCACGGGCGCCCATCGACGCCAGAGCAAAATGGTGCCCGGCATTGTCGACCCGGCTCTGAGCCATGAGAGTTTTGTATTTCGTTCAGACCGGACATTTCGAAATTCACTGGAAAATATTGCGCCGTTTTTCGGGCTGAGCGTGTTGGCGATGCTGGCCGGTTTCAGCCCCGACCGGCTTGCAATCATTGTCTGGGTATATGCCTTGGCGCGCCTGCTTCACATGATTTTGTATTACCGAATTAGAACGGAGAAAAACCCCAGCCCGCGCAGCTATTTCTACATGATTGCTCTGCTGGCAACATTTTATCTCATTGGAGATTTGGGACAGTTTCTGATTATGTAATCACGAACCCGAAGGTCGCGTTATGACAAGTGAAAGCAGCGTACAACAATCAACGTCAGTAAACGAGTTTGCCCGCGGGTGGACCGTTTTGCTTGCCGCCTTTGTCGGCATTGGCGTGAGCCTTACTTCAATGGTGTATTATGCCACCGGCATATGGGTGCGCCCATGGCAGGATGAGTTTGGTTGGACCCGCGCCGAGATAGGCGCCCAGCAATCTATTTCCGTTTTGGTGTTGATGTTGTTGGCGACATTTGCTGGCCGGTTAATTGACCGATATGGCTTGAGGCGCGTTACCACTATCTCTCTTTTTGGGTATGGTTTTTTGCTGCTTGGGTTCACCCAGATGACAGGTGATTTGTGGATGCTTTATGCCTTGTCAGCAGCCTATGCGGTGTTTGGCGTAGCTTCCACTGCATTGGCGTTTACGCGGGCGGTTAACGCCTTTTTCGTCAAATATCGCGGGCTGGCATTGGGCATAAGCCTTACCTCGGCCGGCTTTATGGCCTATCTGATGCCGCGTTTCATGACGCCTTTTGTGGCCGAAAATGGCTGGCGCGCCGGTTATGTCGTGATGTTTCTCATCGTTATGGCCTCGCTGCCAATCGTTTATCTGCTGATCCGTGATGCCCCTGACGATGACGGTTCGGATGATGCGGGCAGTGCGCAAATGCAAGCAGGGCTTACCCTCGGTGACGCCTTGCGCACGGTTTTATTTTGGAAAATTGCGGGCATTTTCTTTTTGGTCGCGGTAGCTGTGTTGGGTCTGGTGCCAGCCTTCATTCCCCTGTTGCAGGATGCAGGTATGACCGCAACACAAGCCGGCGGCTTGGCGGCTATTCTGGGCGTGTCGGTCATGGTCGGGCGCTTGCTTGTCGGGTTTCTGATTGACCGGATTTTCGCGCCCTATCTCACAAGCTTCGTTTTTGCTCTGGTGGGGCTGGGGTGTTTGGCATTGGCGCTGGGCGGGGTGGATTATGCGGTGGCCGCTGCCATTGCGCTGGGCTTTGCGGTTGGTGCGGAGGTTGACCTCATCGGCTATTACACTGCGCGATATTTCGGCCTTGCCCATTATGGCGCGATTTACGGGCTGCAATATTCGATTTTCATTTTGGGCGCAGGGGTCAGCCCGATTTTGATTGGGCATATGTGGGACGTCACCGGCAATTATGATTTTGCCCTGATGCTGGCCGCCGCCCTCATGTTGCCGGTTATGGTGATATCTCTCACCCTGCCCAAATTCACATATAAATAGGGCGCGCGCTCGTGACACATAAAATAAAAATAAAAATCATGTCGAAAAACCCGATGCAGGTTTTTCAGTTTACGGAGCTTCCGCAAATCTATCCGCAAGTCGAATTTGTGCTGGATCCGGCGGCGGAAGATTTCGACTGGCTGGTTGTTTACGACGATCTGCCGAAAACCGGCAATGAACGCCTGCCGCTGCGCACCGAAGATGTGGCCTGTGGCAAGGCGCGCACGGCGCTCATTACTTATGAGCCGTCTTCCATCAAATATTTCGGGCGCGATTATACCGACCAGTTCGGGCTGATTCTGACCAGCCATGACGCCGCCGCACTGCCGCACCCCAACCGCCGCGACATGCCACCCGTCGGCATGTGGTTTTATGGCGGCTCGGAGCAGGTGAACGCCCGGCCGCAAGTGCCGGAAAAACCCGACCTCTTGTCGGTGTTCGCCTCAAAAAAGCGGCAAAAGCACAGCCTGCATTTGCGCCGGTTCGAATTTTTGAACGAAGCGATAGCCGAGCTGGGCGATTTGATTTCGGTCTATGGTAATGGCTTTCATTATGTCGAGCATAAGGCCGAGGCGCTCGACAGCTTCAAATATCACCTTGCGGTGGAAAACCATATTGGCCCGCATCACTGGACGGAGAAGCTCTCCGATGCGTTTCTCGGTTACAGCCTGCCGTTTTATGTCGGCTGTCCGAATGCGGCGGAATATTTTCCCGAAGAGGCTTTTATTCCGATCGACATACGCGACACAAAAAAAGCATGCGATACCATTCGCGCGGCGATTGCCGATAATGCTTTTGAAAAGCGATTGCCCGCCATCATCGAGGCGCGTCGCCGCGTCATTGAAGACTATAATCTGGGCAATATGGTCGCCAAACACATCATTGAGGCAGATGAAAAACTGGGTGCGGTGCCGCGCATGCCGACACGCATTAAAAGCCGTCATACGCTCATGCGGTCGGGCCTGCTTGTTTTTCTGCGTTATGCTTTGGGCAAAATACGCGCGCGGGCTCATAATAGGCGCTATTGGAAAAACTATCTTACGCGCCGTTGAGAATTATTGACGCCAACGGTCATGCACCCAGAACCATTCGGCCGGCCGGTCGGAAATCCAGGCTTCGAAACGGGCGTAAATATGCGCCATGGCACGGTCGGTATCGCCCTGGCGGTCGTCGCTTTGCCTGACTTTGAAGGGGGCCTCGACATGCACATCGAAATAGGCCGTGTCTGGCATGTCGGCGCGTCGGCACACGCGCACGGGCAGCACCATTAAATCGAACCTGTGTGCCAGCTTGACAGCCGCCGAAGGCGCGCGGGTGGGGCGTGCGAAAAATGTGATCGGGTCGCCCGTATTCAGGCGCTGGTCGATAAGCGCACCCAGCGACACACCGTTTTTCAGCAGCCGGATCATTTGCTTTGAGCCTTCGGCACCTTTGGGAATTTGATGCGGCATATATCCGGCGCGCTGGTCGACAATCCATTTATCCATAATGGGGTTATTGGATGCGCGGTAAATGGCACCGGCCTCAAAGCCCATTTGTTCCAGCAACACCATGTTGATTTCCCAATTGCCGGTATGGGCCGAAACCAGCACGAAAGGCTTGCCGCTTTCTTTGAGGGCCTGCAAATGCGCATTGCCATGCACACGCAAACGTTGTTCGGCCTGCGCCGCAATGCGCTTCATATGCGCCATTTCTGCCAGAACATGCCCGATATTGTGCCACATATCGCGCAGCGCGATTTTGCGTTGATGCGCCGTCATATCGGGCAGGGCGACGGCCATATTGGTATCTGCCAGCTTGTGCTCGCGCGTGAAGCGGCCAAATGCATGCACCGCGATCCCGGCGAGTTTTGCGCCAAGGGACAGCCCAAGTCTTTTGAAAATCCAGATAAGCGACAGCGCCAGCGCCGCCTGTATATAATTTCTATACGACACGCAGCGTAATTAATCAGACAATAATGGCGAACTCAACTGTTTACCTTGCAGCAGAGTCTTGGCTAGAATTTGGGACAGATCAGGGAGGTGATCATGCGTTTGTTATTCAGAATTTGTTTGCCCATGCTTATGGCCGCTTCGCCGGTGCTGGCCGATGACTGGTTCGTCTCGAAATTCGGCAAGGACGACACGTTGGGGGCGATAAACCATATTGATGCCGCCAAAACCAAAAACGCCGCAGCGCTGGTCAAACAGGGCAAAACCATCTCGCTGGGCATGGTGACGGCACCCGACACGCCGGCCTATGGCCCGCGCAAATTTCAGATGATTGTGCATCAGCTCAATGACGGTTCCGGCGTGACGATGGGGGTCGGCAACACGGTCGGCAATGACGACACGGTGATTACCTCTATCGGCATTGGGTCGCAATTGGACGGGCTGGGCCATATCGGTCGCAACCATGTTTATTACAATAATCGCAAATCCGCCGATGTGGTGGCGCCCGACGGCCTTTTGTCTCTCGGCACGCATGCGCTGCCCGGCATTGTGACACGCGGCATTGTGCTGAATATGACCAAGATACACGGCCAAAACCCGATACCGGTGGGCACGCCCTACACCGAAGCCGACATTAAGCGCGCGGCGGCCAATCAAGGCATTGAAATCGCCGCCGGTGACGTGGTGCTTTTGCATTCGGGCTTTTTGAAAGCTCATGAAGGTAAAGCGCAATTGCCGCCGGGCCTGCCCGGTCTGGGCGTCAGCGGGGCGCATTATCTTGCCAAGCAGGGCGTTGCGGCCGTGGGTGCCGACACTTGGGCTCTGGAAGTTCTGCCCAGCGAAGACCCGACGGATGCGTTTCCGGTTCACCGCATTCTGCTTGCCAAATACGGCGTCTACATTCTGGAGAACATGACAACGCATAAGCTGGTGGATGCCGGTGTTGACGAGTTTATGTTCACGCTGGGCGTGCCGCGTCTGAAGGGGGCGGTGCAGGCGATTATTAATCCGCTGGCAATTTACTAGCGGGTTGCATTCGGGTGGAAATTTGGCGATACAAAACCGTCGAATTTCCATCTGATCCATTGAGGGCACTATGAGCGCGCGCATTTATCAACCGGCAAAAACCGCCATGTCATCGGGCACCGCCAAAACCAAGGAATGGGTGCTGGAATTCGTGCCGGAAAAACCTTCCGTCAAAGACCCGTTCACCGGATGGAATGGCGCCAGCGAAACGCGCTCGCAAATCAGGCTGAAATTTCCGACGCTCGAAGAGGCGCAAAACTACGCCACCGCCCACGGCCTGGCCGCACGTGTTGACCGCCCGCGCACACGCAAACCGGCACAAAAGTCCTATGCCGATAATTTCCGGCACGACCGCGTGTCTCCCTGGTCGCATTAACGCTGCCACAAGCGGGCATTTTCGGCTTTTGGTAACCCGCGCGCATTTTGCTAAGCTTTTCGCAAATCAGGAGGGAGCCCAATGTCAGTAAAACCAATGCGCCTGCGCCGTTCACAATTAGCCGTGCCGGGCGTCAGCGAAAAAATGCTGACCAAAGCCGCCGCATCTGCCGCCGACCATGTATTTTGCGATCTGGAAGACGCGGTCGCACCCTCGGCCAAGGCCGGTGCCCGTGACACGATTGCCGATGCGCTGAACAATCTCGACTGGGGCAACACTGTGCGCTGCGTGCGCGTCAATGATGTCGGCACCGAATGGTGCTACGAAGACATCATCACCATTGTTGAAAAAGCCGGCAAAAACCTTGATACGATTATGCTGCCCAAGCCGTTAAATGCGGGCGATGTGCAATTTGCCGACAAATTGCTGAACCAGCTTGAAATGAAGCTGGGGCTGGAGCGCAAAATCGGCCTCGAAGTGCTGATTGAAGAAGTTGAGGCAATGCAAAATGTCGTTGAGATTGCCAATAGCTGCGCGCGGCTGGAATGCATGATTTTCGGCATGGGCGACTATGCGGCCAGCCAGGGGCTTGTTGTCAAAAATATCGGCAATACGGATGGCTATCCGGGCGATATTTTCCACTATCCGCGATATCACATGACCATTGCGGCACGCGCCGCCGGGCTTGATGCCGTCGACGGCCCGTTTGTTGATTTTAAAAATGACGAAGCCTATCGGGTCGAGTGCCAGCGCGCGCTTATGCTTGGCATGGTCGGGAAATGGGCCATCCATCCCAGCCAAATTGAACCGGCACTGGAAATATTCTCGCCGACACAGAGCGATGTCGATTTCGCACGCGAGGTTATTGCGGTTTACGAAAAAGCGGCAGCCGAAGGTCTGGGGTCGGTCGGCCATAAAGGGGTGATGGTGGATGCCGCATCTGCCCGCCTGTTTCAAAACACGGTCGATCGCGCCGATCTTATCGGCATGTAAGGCCATGCGCGAGTGCGTTTTTTGAAGCCTGACGCCTAATAATCCCCATTCGACGCCTTCGCGCAATTTATTCATTAGCCTTCGCGCCAAAGATTGCTAGCATCAAAAAAGCAAACTTAGGGAGGCGAGCTGCAAATGGCTGATGTTAAATCAGAGATTAGGGGAAGCGCGGGGATTATCTTTTTTGCCAATCCGGATGGCGGTTTCCTGACGTCGGAAATGGTCGATATGGCCATTGAGAAATTTGATGCGTTGCGTGCGGATGAAAACATCCGCAGCATTATTTTTACCGGTGCTTTGGACGAGATATTTATTCGACATTTCAGTGTTGAGGAGATTATCGCCATGGCATCGGCCTTGCGGGAAAACAATAAAGCCGGGGTGACGCCGGAGCGTTTTGCGCTTTCGCCGCTCAGGGCTTTTTGGGAGAAGGTTGATAATTGCCCCAAGCCCACCATTGCCGCGATTAACGGTGTGTGTGGCGGCGGCGGGTGCGAACTGGCTCTGGCCTGCGACATACGCTTGGCGGCCAAGGGCAGCTATACAATTGGTCAGATGGAAATTCTTGTCGGCATTTTGCCCGGCGCCGGCGGCACTGTGCGGCTGTCGCGTTTGGTGGGGCCGGGCAAGGCGATGGAATATATTTTGCGCGGCAAAACTTTCTATCCCGATGAGGCGCTTGAAATTGGCTTGGTCAATCAAGTGGTCGAGGGCGATGTGCTTGAGGCGGCGCTTGTTATGGCCGGTGAGTTTGACGACAAGCCGCCACGCGCTCTGGCGGCCATCAAACAGGCCGTCAAAGCCAGCTGGGGCAAAACGACTTTGGACGGTGTGCTGGAAGAGGGCGATTTATTCGCCGATTTGATTGCCACTGACGACCAAGCGGTGAAAATGATGGAAGACTATGTGACCAACGGGCATGTCTTCAAAAAGATTTAGGGTTTTTCCGGGGGGAGTAAGTTCATGGGTAACAAAACAGGATTTGTATATCACGAGCAATATGCGTGGCATGATAGCGGCAATTGGGCAGGTTTCCTGCCACCGGGGTTTCCGGTTCAGCCGGGCATGCATGTGGAGCATCCCGAAACCAAGCGACGGTTTAAGAACCTGCTCGATGCATCTGGTTTTATTGATGAATTACATCTCATAAAACCAATTGCGGCTTCGGATGAAGACATTTTAAGGTTTCACACGGAAGACTATTTTCGTTCCGTAAAACAAATGAGCGAAGAAGCCGGCGGCGATGCCGGTGAATTGACCCAGGTGGGGCTTGGCAGTTTTGAGATTGCCAAATTGTCGGCAGGCGGCGTTATCGAGGCGACCAAGGCCGTGCTTTCGGGCGACATTGACAATGCCTATGTTCTGGCGCGCCCGCCCGGCCATCATGCCGATGCCGATATGGGGCGCGGATTTTGCATTTTCGGCAATATCGTCATTGCGGTTAAACATGCCCAGGCGCAGCTGGGGGTCCGCCGAGTGGCTGTGGTTGACTGGGATGTGCATCATGGCAATGGCACTGAAACCGCCTTTTACGACGACCCGAATGTGCTGACCATTTCCCTGCATCAGGACAATTGGTATCCGCCGGAGCGTGGTTTGGTTTCCGATATCGGCACAGGAGACGGCGAAGGTTTTGCGATTAATGTGCCCCTGCCGCCCGGAACGGGCATGGGCGCTTATGAAAGCGCGTTTGACCGAATTGTTGTTCCCGCTCTCGAAGGGTTCAAACCGGAGATGATTTTCGTCGCTTCGGGTTTTGACGGCAGCGCCTTTGATCCGCTGGGCCGCATGATGATGCATTCAAAAGGTTATGCGCGCCTGACACAAAAGCTCATGGCGGCCGCAGACAATTTGTGCGACGGACGCTTGGTGATGGCGCATGAGGGTGGCTACAGCCCAAGCTATGTGCCGTTTTGCGGTTTGGCCGTTTTGGAGGCTCTGGCCGGAAAAACCAGCGGCGTGGAAGACCCTTTCCTCGCCTTTGCCGAAGGCATGGCGGGGCAGGATTTGCAGCCGCATCAGGAAGAGCTCATCGCAAAGGTCGAGAAACAAATCGGCCATTTGAAAAATCTCTGACGAATTTTCATTCGTCGGAACGGCCAATGACGGAACCCGTTTTGGACGCGATAAGCCGGCATTGGTGACACGCGTGAATTAGGCTAAGTTGCCACGCGCGCCGGAAGGCTGTTATTCAATGACTTCCGGAGACTTCCGGAGACTTCCGGAGATTTCCGGACGATAAGCGCCAAAGGCCCCGTAGCTCAACTGGATAGAGCGCGAGACTTCTAATCTTGAGGTTGCAGGTTCAAGTCCTGCCGGGGTCGCCATTTTTATGTAATAAAAACAGTAATTTGTTGAAATTCGTGCCTTTGCCGATATTCCCGAACCGGCCATTCGGGGAGCATATGGGGAGCAGATTGCGCATTGCACTCTGCGCATTATTTAGCCTAATCTATTGTTAACAATAAGAGGGAAAGAACCCATGCGCGTCACAGCTTGGCATAACGGCCAAACCTATTACGGCGTTAGAATTACCAAGAAAGTTCGCGATAGCCATTTCTCGCTGCGGCCGAGCAATATTGATATTTCATTTCTCGATGAGCCACCGGAGCGGTTCAATCTTACGCAATCATTTTGGCGGGAGTGTATTGAAATTCGCGGGTCACGCATTCGGGAATGGTTTCAGCAGCTTGATTATGTTGGTGATGATAAATTGCCGAACAGAGAATACTGGCCGCATGGCGACCCACCAAAATTCGATTTGGATTGGAATGACAATGGCTATTTTGATTTAGTGCCGTTGCGTCCTCAGTATCTTGAAGAACAATAATAAGGGCGGGAACAGCTATTCCTGGTTCGTCTCAGGCAAAAAGCGATAACCATCTCAAAAACTGTGGTTTTTGAACTTTGTTGTTTTTGCACCCAAATCAGTGGTATTTTTTTGATTCGTTTAATCATATCTTGCAACCCGTGGTCGGGTTGCCCGCCCAATAAAAACCCGAAAAGGGAATAAGCGGGGATTTCTTCTCAAGATATGAAATAGACACAGCCCGACACCAGGCCGGGGAATAAAAACAATAAGATGGGAGGAACCCTCATGACACATTGTCGAAACGGTATTGCGTTTGTCCACCCAACCGCGCTTGTGGCGCTGGTTGGTCTTTTTTCATTAACGGCAACAGGTGCCGGTGCCGAAGATATGATGGGCAGGAACAAAGCCAAGGAAAGCGGCGTTTATGTCGGCTTGAATTATGCGGATGTAGACACTGATGGATCCAATCTAGATGGCACCAGCTTTGAGTATAGCGGTGACGGAGTCGGCTTTTTGTTGGGGTATCGTGTTGATCAAAATTGGCGCGTTGAATATCAGTTTCAGGATAACGACTATGATGATGTTACCGCCAGCACAGGAAACAAATTGCAGAATATCGAGAGTGATATAGACATTTTCTCGATCATCTATCAGGCTCATATGGGTAAATGGAGCCCGTATGCGCGCCTCGCCTATGTTGACAGCGAGGTGTCCGAGACACTTGTAGGAGCCGGCGGATCCCCCACGGAATCAGAAACCATCAGCGAGAGCGGTGAGGCCTTTGGCCTTGGGGTCGATTTCAATATTGGCGACCGGCTTGCCTTCCGGGTGGACTTTACGAAAGGCGATGAGCACGACATTTTCACGCTCGGCCCGATCTATCACTTCTAATGCGAAATTGTGGCGGGGCCGTTTGGCCCTGCCACACCACCCCCCATCATTTGCCTGATTGCAATAGCTCGCGGATCCAGGGCAAATGTTCGCGGCCGACGAAAATCTGCGCACTCACTTCATCTTGCACCACATCCTGCACAACATAAGTCGGGCTTGTGAAAATGCCGTTCTCTTCGGCTTCGATCAAGGCGGCTTCAAGGCGGGCGCGGGCGCCATCACCGTTTTCATCACCATCAGGAAAAGCCGGCGCGCCGGAAAGTGCGGCGACGGTGCGCGCATCATTCAAATCGGCATCGCCGGTCCAATAGGCCTCAAAGGCGGCGGTGATGAAGGGCAGCGGGTTGTCGCCGCGCTCAGTCAAAAGGCACAGCGCGGCCAGTGCCATATCGGTATTGGTCGGCGGATTTCTGAAGTTCAGGGGCAGGTTCTGCACTTGCGCATAAAGCTGGTGGGTTTTCTGGCGCGCCAATGCGCGCACGCGGCGGTGGCGTTGGCCCACTTCCTCATGCGGTTTTTCATCCATGAGCGGGCTCTGATAGCTGCGCATGGCATGCCAGCCTATCGGCACGCCCAATTGTTCACTCAGCGCCAGCGTCGGTTTGAGCGCGAGATAGGAAGCGGGACATTTGAAATCAATGTAAAGCTGCATCATGTCTCCCCTCGCGCATCACAATTCATAAGCCATATCGGGGGCCGCGCCCTTGCGCCCGTCAAGGTGCCAGCTGACATAAGGCAAATGCTCGCGCCCGAACAAAACCTGCCCGTCAAACACAAAGCTCGGCACACCGTAAATGCCCGCCGGATGCAACTGGTCTTGTAAGGCGTCATGCGCGGCCCGGCCTTCACCGTTTGCGAAATCGGCAAAGCCTTTGGTCGGCACGTCAGCTTTGCGTAAGGCCGCCTCAATCACGGCGACATCTTCAATGTCTAGTTCGCGCCGCCAGAAGGGGGGAAACACGGCGTCCAGATAGGCGGCCAGCCGGTCGCGGGATTTTTGCGTGACCCATAAAATGCCGATATTGACGATTGAGCTGTCCCATATTTTTTCGGTGCCTTTGAGCATATAGCCCTGCCGCTCGGCATAGCGGCGCGTGTCGCGATAGGCGTAGCGCACATTGTTCCATTGGGCGGGGGTACGCTCCGATTTCACCACTTTGCCTTTGCTCTTTTTGGCCGAGCCCAGATAGCTGGGAATGTTGAGGGTGAGGGGGCGCCAGTCAAATTGGGTTTTCAGTCGGGCCTCCAGCGCCAATATCGGCTTGATGGCGACAAAGGCATATGGGCTTTTAATGTCGATATAGATGATGAGCGGGCTTGTGCTTTCAAGTGCCTGCATGGGCGCCTCCCTTTTTTTCGAACTTATGCCACGCGCTGCGCGCGTTCAAGTGCGCGGCCCGTCGGGGCAGTGGCATGAAGAAGCCGGGTTTCGCGATAGTTGTCCCCGCTTGCCCCATGCGCCGCTAAACTGCAGGCATGGATGACGACCTCCTCAATCTCATTCGCAAGCATGAAGGGTTCCGCTCCGGTGCCTATCGCGATACGCGGGGCTATCTGACGATCGGCTATGGCCGCCTGATCGATGCGCGCCGTGGCGGTGGCATCACCCGCGCGGAGGCGGAGTTTCTGCTGGCGGGCGATATTGCGCGCGCCGAGGCCACGGTGCGCGCGCTCTATCACGGGGCCGACACCTTCACCGCGGCCAGATATAACGCGCTGGTGTCCATGGCGTTTAACCTTGGGCGCGGTGGCCTTCAACGGTTCAGTAAAATGTCTGCCGCGATAGCCTGCAATGATTGGGAAATGGCGGCATCCGAAGCGCTCAATTCCGTCTGGGCAAAACAGGTGCCCACCCGCGCGCAGGAAATTGCGCGGGCCTTGCGGGGTTCATAATTTGAAGGGTTTATAGCGGGCGCATATGGGCGGCAATGTCGCCGGTCTTGCAAAGCTCCATGAAGCGTTCGCCGAGTGCATCGCTTTGCCGGACAATCGCCTGCCATTTGTCAAAACGCACATCTTCGCGCCGTCGGTATTTGGTGAAGTCTTGTCGAGATGGCAGTTTCGCGTCCGGCAGGGCGCGGATGAAGGCGGGGCCGGGCGCGACCATGACGACATTTTCCAGCAGATGAGCGCCGGCCTTGCGCCATGGGGCAAATTTGTCAAACCAGCGAATTTTGAAATGGTCATAAAAATGCGGGTAGAGAATAATGCCGTCCGATATCGGCCAGAAACTTCCCGGCACGGGGTGGTAATCCAACAGGCCGCCATCCAGATAGCTGTGGCTGGCATCATCGGCGAGGTGCACCGGCCGCATGTAAACCGGAATCGTGCCCGACGCCCGCAACGCATCATAGAAATTTTGCGCCGTCAGCCTGCGATGATTGACCGGAAAACCGTCGCGCGCATCAAAATGGAGGTCGCTGCGCGGGTCGGAAAAAACTGCGCGCTCGGCCATGCCGCGCAATGCATTGCGGCCGCTTGCCGAACGCACGAACCCGCGCGTCAGGGCCAAAATTTTACCACTGCGGCGGTCGCTATTGAGCAGGCCATGGGCGCGCACCGCACCGATATGGAGATGATATTGCGGATTGCTCAAAATTTCCGAAACACCTTGCGACATGTCTTCGGAACCGTCGCCCAGAAACCGGATGAGCGTTTTATGTGTTTCGCTGGCAATTATGTCGGGCGTCAGCGTATCGGAATATGACTGCGCGATATAGGCTTGGGCCAGTGTCGCCAGCGTGTGACCGGGGTCGCGGCGCGCGGCGGCGGCAAGCTTGAACGCCCCAACGGATGTGCCATAGAGATCGACAGGTTTGGCATTGGTGCGCCCGGCCATCCAGTCGCCGAAAACAACCTTGTCCAGACCCGCAATCGCCAGCCATTTGGCAGCACCCGAAGCGCCGAATATTGTGCTGACATCATCGGGGCTCAGACCATGCTCACGAATATGTTTTAAAGCCGTTGGGCCTGCGGCGAGGGTCAGCACGTCGTCCATAGGTGTCACGCCGCTTATTTTTCCGCACCGGCCTGCCAGATGGCGGCATTGAACGCCCCGAATAGCGGCGCAGACAAATGATTTTCACCCGTTTGATATTCCGGATGCCATTGCACGCCGACACAAAAACTGTGGTCGGGCTTGTAAACGGCTTCAATCGTGCCGTCTTCGGCATGGGCATCGGCCACCAGCCCATCGGCAAGCCGGTCGATCGCCTGATTGTGCAGGGAATTTACAAGGGCTTGTGTGCGGCCGGTCAATTTGTGCCACCAACCGTCTTCAACAAATGTAACGCCATGTCGCGCGCGATACACCATGTCATGGTCTTCGGCCTCAAGGGTGGTGTGATCCAGCCTGTTTTCCTGATTGCTCAATCCGGCGGTCAGCGACCCGCCACAAGCGACATTCAATTCCTGTATCCCCCGACAAATGGCAAGGGTCGGCATGTTTCGCGTCATCGCCAGTTCAATAAGCTCAAGGCTGACAGCATCGCGGTCTGTGTCAAAGGGCGGGTGTTCGGGGGTTTGCGTGCCACCATAATTATCGGGATGCACATTGGAGCGGTTGCCCGTTACCAGCAGACCGTCCAGCGCCGACAGCAGATTACCGGCGGCTTGTGTGTCGGTGAAGGCACGGTTCGCGGGAATGAGAACGGGCTGCACGTTCATCCATGTCGCAATGGCATCCAGATAGGTGTGATTAACCGACTGGCCGGTTCCCCCGTCATGGGCGCGACGGTTGCAAATGACACCGAGGAGCGGAAGTTTGCTCATGAAGACCTTCTAAATTGCTAACTGCGGCTAAATTAGGATATCATTCGGAGTTAGGAAAGTACGAAGCACCGGATAAGGAAACGTCATAATGTCGCTTGTTGGAGTTGTTGCCCGAACATTTCTGCTGACCTTTGCCCTGTCTGCCCCGGCCCTGGCGTATAGCGAGGAAGAAGGGCAGGACATGTTCCGGCGCGGGCTTTATGAAGAGGCCATTCAGCACTGGAAAAAAGCGGCCAAAGCCGGTGATGCGGGCGCTTCTTATCGTCTGAGTGTCGAATATTCCAACGCAAATGTGGTCGAGCGCGACATGCAACTTGCTCTGAAATATTTGGAGGCATCTGTTGAGGGCGATGACCCGCGCGGATTGCAGGATATGGGGTCGCTCTATGATGAAGGCATTTTCGGCTATGAACAGAGCCCTGAAAAAGCCGCACAGTTTTATCTGCGCGCCGCGGCCATGGGCAATTCGGCGGCCATGTTCAACGCCGCCGCCATTTTGGAGTTTGGTGAGGCCGGTGTCGCACAAGACAGGGTTGAGGCTTATAAATATTATGTTTTGTCGCGCGACGGCGGATTTTATCCCCTGGCGGTGGAAGCCCTGATGAATCTTTCTTCCCAAATGACGCCGGAGGAAATTGCCGAAGCGGAGATACGCGCCGAACAATTTTTAAAAGCAGACAAATAAAACCCCGCGGCTTGGGCACCCGCGCATATGGAAACAAAATGATGAAAACGCTCACCACCGCAACGCTTTTCTCCACCCTAATGTTACTGGCGCCCCCCGCGCTTGCCCTCAGCGAACGCGAAGGACAGGACATTTATCAGCGCGGCCTGTATCTGGAAGCCATTGAATATTGGAAAAAGGCCGCCGCCGCGGGTGATGCCGGTTCTGCCTATCGGCTGAGCGAAGAATATTTCGACGCCAAAATCGTCGGGCGCGATATCGAACTGGCCATTCAATATCTGATGCAAGCCGCCGAAAAGAACGAGCCGCGGGCGCTGACGGATCTGGCTTCCATGTATGATTATGGCACCGGTGTGCCGCAAGACCGCAAGCGCGCGGCGGAACTTTATTTGCGCGCGGCCAAGCTGGGCATGCCTGCGGCCATGTTCAACATTGCGTCCATGCTGGAAACGGGTGAGGGCGTCGCGCAGGATAAAATCGAGGCTTATAAATTCTACCTTTTGTCGCGCGATTTGGGTTTTGCGCCATTTGCGCGCAAGGCACTTGAAGAGCTAGGCACTATGATGTCGCCCGAACAGGTTGCAGCCGCCGAGTCGCGGGCTGACAATTTTATACCGGGCTTGAATTAAGGTTTTAGACGGTCTCGTAACCGGCGCGTGCAAAGCCGTCGGCAAGGTCGGCCTTCAGGTCTTCCACATCTTCCAGCCCGATATGCAGGCGCAATAATTGGCCGCTCTCCTTATAAGGTTCGGCCGTGCGATGCACGGAGGCGGGCACAATCAGGCTTTCAAACCCGCCCCAGCTATAGCCCATGCCGAACAGCCGCATATTGTCGAGCATGGCGGCAAGCTGGTCTTCCGAACACGGGGCCAGCCGCACACCAAACAGGCCGGTCGCGCCTTTGAAGTCGCGCTTCCACAATTCGTGGCCTGCGGCACCGGGCAGGGCGGGGTATAAAACCTCATCGACAAAGGGCATTTCGTTCAGCCATGTCGCTATTTCCAGCGCGCTGCTTTGGTGCCGGGCAAGGCGGGTCGGCAAGCTCCGCAATCCGCGCAAGGCGAGATAGATATCATCGGGGCCTGCGCAATGGCCGAGCTGGGCATGGGTGTCTTTGAGCGCCTGCAAGTTTTCTTCATTGGCCGTGACCGAGCCCAATAGCGCGTCGGCATGGCCGACAACATATTTGGTCAGCGCCTGCACTGACAGATCGAGCCCGTGCGAAAACGGGTCGAAATAAAGCGGCGAGGCCCATGTATTGTCGATGGCGGTTTTAATGTTGCGCGCTTTGGCAATCGTGCAGATTGCCGGAATATCCTGCACTTCGAAGGTTTGCGAGCCGGGGCTTTCGGTGAAAATCAATGAGGTGTTGTCGCGCAAATGCGCGCTGATATCGGCGCCAATGGTCGGCACATAATATTCGGTCTCAACGCCCATTTTTTTCAAAAAATTATCGCACAGACACCGCGTCGGTTTATAGGCGCTGTCGACCATCAGAATATGGTCGCCCGATTTCACGACGCTCAAAATGGCAAGTGCGACGGCCGAGGCACCCGACGGGGTCAACACACAGCCCGCACCGCCTTCAATTTCGGAGATTGCCGTTTCCAACGCCCGGCTTGTCGGTGTGCCGGTGCGGCCATAGGTATATTCCATCGGTGCGCGCCCGCGAATGGCGTCCAGCGACGGATAAAGAATGGTCGAGGCATGATAGACGGGCGTGTTCACCGCCCCGTGATGGGCTTCCGGGTCCCGACCGGACAAAATTGCCTTGGTTTTATCTTTCACCTGTTTCCATCCTGACGTTTAGTGTTTAGAGTTATAGCGAATTTAATCAAAGAGGTCGCTATGAAGATGCTTTCCATCCAGTTTCGGGTTGCCATTGTTCTTGTTTGTGCGTGTGTATTTTCCCAAAGTGCCGTTGCCGCCGAGACTTTGTCAATTGTCAAGAAACGTGGGCATGTTCAATGCGGGGTGAGCCAGGGCTTACCGGGTTTTTCAAACCCCGATGACAAGGGCAACTGGGTCGGCATGGATGTCGATATTTGCCGCGCAGTTGCAGCGGCCGTGTTTGGCGATAGCGGAAGCGTGAAATTCACACCGCTTTCCGCCAAGGAACGCTTCACCGCGCTTCAGTCGGGCGAAGTTGACATGCTGGCGCGCAACACAACTTGGTCGATGCACCGCGACACGGCTTTGGGCGTCGATTTTACCGGCGTGAATTATTATGACGGTCAGGGCTTTATGGTGCGTAAAGAGCTTGGCATCACATCAACGCGGGAACTTGACGGCGCGTCGCTGTGCACCAATCTGGGCACGACGACGGAGCTGAACGCGGCTGATTATTTCCGCACCAATAATATGGAATATGAAATCGTCGCCTTTGAAAAAGCCGATGAAGCGGTCGCCGCCTATAATACGGGCCGGTGCGACGCCTATACCACCGACCAATCGGCGCTCTATGCCCAACGCCTGAAACTCACCGAGCCGTCAGCGCATGTCGTGCTGCCCGAAATCATTTCCAAAGAGCCGCTGGGCCCCGTCGTGCGGCAGGGCGATGACCAGTGGGGCGACATTGTGCGCTGGGCACATTTTGCCATGGTCAATGCTGAAGAACTGGGCGTCACTTCGAAAAATGTTGACAGGATGAAGGCTGACAAAAATCCGGCCATCCGCCGCTTGCTGGGTGTCGACGGGTCGTTTGGCGAGAATATGGGCATCAGCAATGACTGGGCCTATCACATCATTCGCACGGTCGGCAATTATTCGGAAACTTTCGAGCGCAATGTCGGCAAAGCCACGCCGCTGGGCATTGCGCGCGGGGTCAACGCATTATGGACGCAAGGTGGTCTGCAATATGCGCCACCGGTTCGTTAACGCATAGGGTCAGGTGAGCGAGAGATCAATCATAGCGCGCTGGCGCGCGCGCGTCGGGCTACGCGATGTACTGGCGCAGCTTCTGGTGGCGCTTGTAATTTTCATGGCCGCTTACTGGTTGCTCAGCAATGTCGTGTCAAATCTGGAACGTCAGAACATTGCTTCGGGCTTCGGGTTTTTCAACGAGCGCGCAGGCTTCGGCATCAACCAGACGCTCATTGATTATGACGAAGACAACAGCTATAGCCGGGTTCTGGCGGTCGGGCTTTTGAACACTTTGCTTGTATCGGTGCTGGGCATTGCGGCGGCATCTTTTCTCGGTTTCTTCATCGGCATCGGGCGGCTGTCGCAAAACTGGCTGATCAGCAAAATGGCGATGGTCTATATCGAAATATTCAGAAACGTGCCGCTCCTACTGCAAATCATGTTCTGGTATTTCGGCGTGCTGCGCAATCTGCCCGTGCCGCGCCAATCGCTCAGTCTGGGCGAGTTTGTATTTCTGAACAATCGGGGGTTCATGCTGCCTGCCATCGAAGCCGGTGCGGGGGCGGTGTGGTATGGGCTGGCGGTGATTGTCGGTGTTGGGGCGTTTTTCTGGTTCAAGCGGCGCGCCCGTCAAATATTGGTGGCGACCGGAAATATCGTGTCGGTCTGGCGACCGGCGGCCACGCTATTTGTGCTGGCGCTGCTGACGGCTTATCTGATTGCCGGTGTTCCGTTTCAACTTGATATGCCGGAATTGCGGGGCTTTAATTTCCGCGGCGGCATCAGTGTCATTCCCGAATTTGTCGCGCTGTTGCTGGCGCTGAGCCTCTATACGGCCTCGTTCATTGCCGAGATTGTGCGCGCCGGCATTGAGTCCGTCGACAAGGGCCAGCGCGAAGCCGCCGCCGCTTTGGGGCTGACCGGCTCGCAAGCGCTTAATCTCGTTATCGTGCCGCAAGCCTTGCGGGTCATCATTCCGCCGCTGACCAGCCAATATCTGAACCTGACCAAAAACTCGTCATTGGCGGTCGCAATCGCCTATCCGGATATTGTTTCGGTATTTGCCGGCACAACGCTGACGCAGGTCGGCCAAGCCGTGGAAATCATTCTCGTGACCATGCTGATCTATCTGACGCTCAGCCTGCTCACTTCGCTCATCATGAATTGGTATAATGCGCGCATTGCGCTGGTCGGGGGCACGCATGGCTGAGTGGACACCAAAACCCCCGCGCCCCGCACCGGCAAGCTCGGTCGGCTTTGGGGCATGGGCGCGGCGCAATCTGTTTGCCACGCCGGGCGATGCGGCACTTACGGTTCTGGGTGCGGTTTTCATCGTCTGGCTGGGCAATGTGCTTATCGACTGGGCGTTTATCAATGCAAGCTTTTCCGGCGATAACAGAACCGCCTGCCTGAAGCCCGTGCAAGGGGCGTGCTGGCCGTTTATCGATGCCAAGCTGGGGCAATTTATCTATGGCCGATATCCGCAAGCCGAGATTTGGCGGGTGAACCTTGTGTTTCTGTTCGGCTTTATCGGGCTTGTGCCCATGCTTGTACCGTCGGCGCCGTTCAAATCCTTGAACATTGCGTTTCTGCTTGGGTTCTATCCGGTCTTCACTTTCATCATGCTCACCGGCGGTCTGTTCGGACTGCCTGTTGTTGAAACGACCGATTGGGGCGGCCTGCTGGTCACGCTGGTGGTGGCGGTCACGGGCATTGCTGCCTCTTTGCCGCTGGGCATTGTGCTGGCATTGGGGCGGCGGTCGAAACTGCCGATAATCAGATATTTGTGCATCGGATTTATCGAGGTGTTTCGCGGCGTGCCGCTTATCACCGTGCTGTTTATGGCAAGCGTTATGCTGCCTTTGTTCCTGCCCGATGGCGTTAATTTCGACAAATTAATGCGCTGTCTTATCGGCGTGGCGTTGTTTTCTTCGGCTTATATGGCCGAGGTGGTGCGCGGCGGCTTGCAGGCCATTCCCAAAGGCCAGTATGAAGCGGCCGCCGCGCTCGGTTTGGGATATTGGAAAACAACGCGGCTGATTATTCTGCCGCAGGCGCTCAAGCTGGTCATTCCGGGCATTGTGAACACATTTATCGGCCTGTTCAAAGACACGACGCTGGTGTTAATCGTCGGTCTGTTTGATTTGCTGGGCATTGTTCAGTTCCACTTCACCGATGCAAGCTGGGCGACACCGGAAACGCACATCACGGGCTATGTCTTTGCCGGAGCCGTGTTCTGGGCGTTCTGCTTTGCCATGTCCCGATATTCAATTTTTATGGAAAACAGGCTGTCGACAGGCAGATGATGAAATGACACAGAGTGACGAAATTATCAGCATTCAAAACCTGAACAAATGGTTCGGCAATTTTCATGTTTTGCGCGACATAAATCTGAGCGTTCGCAGTGGGGAAAAAATCGTGATTTGCGGGCCGTCGGGGTCGGGCAAATCAACGCTCATCCGCTGCATCAACCGGTTGGAAGTGCATCAGGAAGGCGACATTGTCGTCAATGGCGTGCGGCTCGACGGCTCACTGAAAAACCTTGAAGAGGTGCGCAGCGAGGTTGGCATGTTGTTCCAGCAGTTCAATCTGTTTCCGCATATGACGGTGCTTGAAAATTGCGCGCTTGCGCCCATGTGGGTGCGCCACATGCCGCGCGAGGAGGCCGAGGCGCTGGCGCATAAATTTCTCGCGCGTGTGCGCATTCCCCATCAGGCGGCGAAATATCCGGGCCAGCTTTCCGGCGGGCAACAACAGCGCGTGGCAATCGCCCGCGCGCTGTGCATGAACCCGCGCGTCATGCTGTTTGACGAGCCGACCTCGGCGCTTGATCCGGAAATGATCAAGGAAGTGCTGGATGTCATGGTCGAACTTGCCAATGACGGCATGACGATGATTTGCGTGACCCATGAAATGGGCTTTGCGCGCCAGGTCGCCGACCGTGTGATTTTCATGGATGAAGGCGAAATTGTCGAAGAAAACGCGCCCGAAGCGTTTTTCTCCAATCCGCGCAGCGAACGCACCAAGCTGTTTCTCAGTCAGGTGCTTTAGCGCTCATCATCAATAATTGTCACCTGCTTGCGGCCAACAGGCTTGAAGCCGAAACGCTGATAGAGCGGCAGGGCAGAGGGGTGGTCCAGCGTGCAGGTCTGGATGATGATGCGGCTGGGGGCGCGCGCGTAAATATAGCTGATAACCCGTTGCAGCATGGTTGACCCAAGCCCCCGGCCGATAACGTCTTCCACAAGACCGACAAACACAATCTCAACCTGCGGAAACAATTTGAAATTAAGTTCCACAAATCCGATCGCCTGATCGCGCGCTTTAAGCGTGAATATCTCCGTCGCGGGATGGTGAATAATGGCTGACAATTGCCTGTCCGTCAGCACGCGCCGGTTGACCCAGTGCCATTGCCGCCCGACATCATCATAAAGCGCGCGATAGGCGGCGACGGAAATATCCATCTCGCGGGCAAAAGACAGGCCGTCGGGCCAGCCAACATTCGGCGCGGCCAGCAAAAAGGGCGGCATCATTTCAAGATGCGTAACGGTGGTTTTATATTTCGCCATTTTCTAAAAGCCGGATGGTTCAAAGCCCAGTCAAATTCTTTACAGCCAAGTCAAATTCTTTACAGCCAAGATGGGGCGGGCAGGCCCTTTTCTTTCAAAAAGGCCGGATTGAACAATTTGCTCTGATAGCGCGTGCCGAAATCGCACAAAATCGTGACAATCGTGTGGCCGGGGCCCAGATCGCGCGCCATGTGCATGGCACCGGCAATATTAATGCCGCTTGAGCCGCCCAGGCACAGCCCTTCTTCGAGCAACAGGTCAAAAACAATGGGCAGCGCTTCGTCGTCGGGAATTTGATAGGCGTCGTCAATCGGCGCGCCCTCAATATTTGCCGTCACGCGGCCCTGGCCGATGCCTTCGGTTATCGAGGTGCCTTCGGCGCGCAATTCGCCATGCTTCAGCCAGTGATACATGGACGCCCCCATCGGGTCGGCGGCGGCGATGCGAATGTTCGGATTTTGCTGCTTCAGGTAAATGCCCGTGCCGGCCAGCGTGCCGCCTGTGCCAATGGCGCAGGTAAAGCCGTCAACCTTGCCCTCGGTCTGTTGCCAGATTTCGGGTCCGGTGGTCTCAATATGGGCCTGACGATTGGCAATATTGTCAAACTGATTGGCCCAGACCGCGCCGTTTTCGGATGTTTCGGCAAGCTCTTGCGCCAGTCGGCCGGAATATTTGATGTAATTATTGTCGTCCTTATAGGGCACGGCCGGCACTTCGATAAGCTCGGCTCCGGCAAGGCGCAACATGTCCTTTTTTTCCTGGCTCTGTGTGTCGGGAATGACGATGACCGATTTGTAGCCAAGCGCGTTGGCGACAAGGGCGATGCCGATGCCGGTATTGCCCGCCGTGCCTTCGACAATCGTACCGCCGGGGCGCAAATTTCCGCGCGCTTCGGCATCACGAATAATATATAGCGCGGCGCGGTCTTTGACCGACTGGCCGGGGTTCATAAATTCGGCTTTGCCGAGAATGTCGCAGCCGGTTTCCGCCGATGCTTTTTTGAGTTTGATCAAGGGGGTATTGCCGATGGCTTCTATCATGCCATTGTGAAAGTGCATGGGTCTTGGGTCCTGCGTTTATGGCGAAAAAATATTTGTTAAAAATAATATACAAGCTATATGATGTTTATACAGTTGTTTTGTGCGAATACGAGAGAAGTTAATGAACGCTCACGTGCCTCTTAGTCCAAGTATGGAGTCCCTTCTGGCGGCTTATGCCTCCGGTCATTTGGGGCATGGCATGTCAGTGCTTATGGCAAGCTTTCTGACCCTGTCGCCGGTCGCACGCCGCCAAATGGAAACCTTCGAAACGCTGAACGGCATCATGCTTGACGACACCGAGACTGTAGAGATGTCGGACGATGCTTTGACTTCCCTGATGACACGTCTTGACGCGCCCGAAGCCGACGAAGCCCTGCATGCCGTCAACGCCAATACCGAAAGCGCTGCTGGCAAAAACAGCGATCTGCCGGCGCCCTTGCGTGCCGTGCTTGACCGCCCGATTGAAGACCAACGCTGGCGCTTTGCCTATCCCGGTGTGCGCCAATTGTCGCTGGGCATTGGCGATGATGACGAGCGCGTGAAATTGTTGAAAATCAAGCCCGGCAAAGCCGCCCCCCGCCACACGCATAAGGGCATTGAGGCGACTTTGGTTCTGCGCGGTGCCTTCCGCGACGGCAACCGGCTTTACGAGCGCGGCCAACTCGCACTGGCCGACCAACACATTCAGCATCGCCCGCGTGCCGAAGGCGACGAAGACTGCATCTGCCTGGCTGTTAATGATGGCGCATTGCGTTTCACCGATAGTTTTGGCCGTGTTGCCCGCGACTTTTTTGGCTAAATCCCTCCGCGCCCTTTTTATATTTTTTGCTCTATTGCATCCTGCCCATAGCGCAGACCCGGTGACGCGCGACTGGCAAAGCGGCATTCCGGTTGACAATGTGCTGGCCTATGAAGTGTTCCGCAACGACAAACGCATCGGCTTCCATCACATGCAGTTCACGCGCAATGGCGGTGAGGTCAGGGTCGATATTCATATCGAGCTTGACGTTCGGCTGGGCTTTATTCCGCTGTTTGGCTACACCCATCAAAATACCGAAATATGGCGCGATGGCGTGTTGCAGTCGCTCATCTCAAAAACGGATAATAACGGCAAGCCCGCCTTTGCCGATTTGGTGTTGGAGGAGGGCAGCTATTCGGGGCGCGGCTCCCGATATAAAGGCAATTTGGTGTTGCCGATTATGTCGACCAGCTATTTCGACCCGAATTTCGTGCGCCAGCACAGCCTCATCAGCTCGCAGGACGGGCGCCTGTTGGAGGTCGAGGTGGCGTATCTGGGGCAAGAGCAAGTGCCCGATATTGCCGGCCCGGTCGCGGCGCATCGTTTTCGTCTGACGGGCGATCTGAAAATCGATATTTGGTACACGGAAGATGGCCGTTGGGTTCGCACCGAGTTTTCAAGGGGTGGGGTGTTGTCCTATCGCCCCGTTGCGCCGTCGAAAATTCCGCCAAAAACAAAGTGGCGCAGAGTGGAGATTGAAGAGTGACGACACACGCAACCAATTCTCCGATTGTTTGGATCACCGGCGCAAGCTCAGGCATTGGTGCCGCGCTTGCGCGCGAGCTTGCCGCGCGCGGCCATGTGGTTGCCGCAACCGCGCGCAATGCCGAGGCGCTTGGCGCGCTGGCGGATAGCGTGTCGAATATTCACGCCTTTGCCGGCGACATTACCGACCGCGCGGGCATGGCAGCACTGGTAGAAGCCATTGAGCGCGATTTGGGCCCGATTGATCTCGCCGTTCTGAATGCGGGTATTTATCTGCCGACCAATTTTCCCGAATTTGACGCCGACATATTCGACCGGTCTTTTGCGGTCAATCTGGGCGGCACGGTCAATTGTCTTGCGCCGCTTGTGCCATTGATGAGCGCGCGACGGGGCGGGCGCATTGCGATTGTGTCATCGGTTGCGGGCTATGGCGGCCTGCCGACTTCCGCCGCCTACGGCGCAACCAAGGCCGCATTGTTCAATCTGGGCGAGTCATTGGCGATGGATGTGGCTGATCATGGCGTCAAAATTTCCATGATTGCGCCCGGCTTTGTAAAAACACCGGCTACGGATGTGAACACATTCCCCATGCCATTCATCATTTCCGCCGAAGACGCGGCACGGCGCATCGCCAATGGGCTGGAAAAGGGCCAGGCGCATATTGCGTTTCCGAAACGCTTCAGCTTTTTGCTGCGCCTTATCAATCTTCTGCCGCGCGGGGTTTACACGCGGCTTGTCGGTGGTGCAACCGGCGGTAAGTGATCAGGCAGGGCGGTCGAGCGTGAAATGCGAAACGTCAATGCTGCCGGTTGAAAAACCGGCTTCGCAATAGGCCAGATAATATTCCCACATGTTTTTGAAACGCCGGTCAAAGCCGATGGTCTGAATGTCGGGCCATGCTTTCAGAAATTGCTGCCGCCAGCGGGCAAGGGTCTCGGCATAATCTTTGGCAAAATCCGTCTGATTGCTCAGGCGCAAATTGGCCGCCTGCACCGCTTCTTTTATTTTGTTGGGGCTGGGAAGCATGCCGCCCGGAAAAATATAGCGCTGGATGAAATCGGCATTTTTCCGATAGGCCTCAAAACGCGCATCTTCAATGGTGATGATTTGCAGTCCGGCGCGTCCGCCCGGCTTCAGGCAGGTGCGCAGCTTGTCGAAAAATACCGGCCAGTATTTCTCGCCAACGGCCTCGAACATTTCTATCGACACAACGCGGTCATATTGCCGGTCGACATCGCGATAGTCGCAATATTTCAGATCAACCCTGTCCGACAGGCCCGACGCCTGAATGCGCTTCTGACCGAAAGCGAGTTGCTCGCGCGAAATGGTTATGCCCGTAACCTTGCACCCGATATGGCGCGCGGCATATTCGGCAAAACCGCCCCAGCCGCAACCGATTTCCAGCACATGATGGTCGGGGCCAAGGCCGATTTGGTCGGCAAGCGCCTTATATTTGTTTTCCTGCGCGTCTTCGAGATTGCGCCCGCGTCCGTCAAACAAGGCTGACGAATAGGTCATGGAAGGGTCGAGCCAGTGGCGGTAGAATTCATTGCCAAGGTCGTAATGGGCGTGGATATTGCGCTGGGCACCGCGGCGGCTGTTCGGACGCAATGTGTGTAACAGGCGCGTAAAAAATTTCATAAAGGCAACAGTTTCAAGGTGTTGTCGGTATAAATTCATATTTTCATTCAAAAGCGTGAGGAGTCCGGCAAGGTCGGGGGTCGACCATTGCCCCTCCATATAGGCTTCGGCAAAGCCGGTATTGCCGGCGCGGATCAGGCGTCTGAACATATGCGTGTCGTGAACAGTGACCTGAGCGGTCGGTGCCGTGGGGTCGGGCGTGCCGAATTGATGTGTGGTGCCATCGGGCATTTTGATGATGAGAAGGCCATGACGTATGCGCCGCAACGCCCAGAAAACGAAACGGGGGCTCAGTGCAAGCTTGTTGGATAATCGGCTGTTTGTCTTATTCATGGTCTTTTGGTTTGTAAAAATTCCTAATAACTCACCCGGTCTGCCGGCGGCGCAGGCCGAGAAATAAAGGGTACATTTTTTAAAAACAACCTGCCAGCCTCAAAATGAATGGCGGCAACCACTTTCAACGTCATCATCGGGTATTGAAAAAAGGCGCGCAGGAGTTGGCGATTGGTCAGCGCGCGTCGGTGTCCGGCAAAGCTGGCAATGAGAAGGGGCGCATTGTTTTGCGTTTCGCGGATAACAAGGCGGAGCGCATCGTCCGGCAGCGGTGCAGAAAAATGATAGGTGGCGTTCATATCAATGAAGGGCGAGACGTGCATTTGCTTGTCGCGGGTATGCGACAGGCTGGTTTCATTGCCGCGCGCGCCGACGGGCACAACATAAATATGGTCGTCGCCAAAAGTGTTGCGCACCTCATAGACGAGCGCCGAAACCGCCCCGTCATTGAGGCAATAATAGACGGTCAGCGGGTTAAACGCATAACCCAGAATGCGCGGGTAGCAGAGAATGAAAATTTGTTCGGGGCGGGCAAGCCCGCGCTTTGCCAGCAAATTGTCGATAAAGGGGCGCAGCTTTGTGGCGTCTTTGGGCCCGTGATCTTTCAATTTGATACTGAAAAGATTGAACCGGTCGACGGATAAAAGCGCGGGCAGATTGGCGCGCGCGTCGAGGTCGTCAATATCCAGAAAGAGCGAAAACACACGATAGGTAAAACGGTGGCGCGCAGGTGCATAGCGCGCGTGGCGCACGGCGCCCGCATAGATTGCCGATATGGGACGGGCGCTCATTCCGCCGCTTCACGCACGCGACCGGACATCGCTTCAAGCCCTTCGCAGACCCGAAGCGCAGACTGCAAGCCGTCTTCATGGAACCCGTAGCCGGTCCAGGCGCCGCAAAACCAAACACCGTTCATACCCTGAATTGTGTCCAAGGTTTCCTGCGCGCGCAAGGCCGCTTTGTCAAATTGCGGGTGGTCATAGACAAAATGTCCGAAGGTTTTCTCAGCGGCGGGTGGAACAGCCGGATTGAGCGTTACGAAAACCGGCTTGTTCCGGTCGAGGTTTTGCAACAGGTTCATCCAATAACTGACGGTCGTGGTGCCGTCTTGCGACAGCTGGCCGTCGGTCAAATAATTCCACGCTGACCAGACATTGCGGCGCTTGGGCATCAGCCGGTCGTCGCAATGCAGATAAACCTGATTGGGCAGATAGCGCACGGCAGACAAAATGGCGCGCTCCTCCGGCCCGGCATCGGTGAGCGCCGCCAGTGCCTGATCGGAATGGGTTGCAAAAACCACCTGATCAAACGCTTCTTCTTGCCCGTTGGCTTGAACGAAAACCCTGTTGTCGCGGCGCTCCACGGAGGTGACTTGCGCGTTTAAGATTGTCTGCGCCGCGGTTGCCGCCGAAAGTTTTTTCACATATTCGCGCGAGCCGCCGCGCACGGTGCGCCATTGCGGGCGGTCGTGGTTTATCAGGCGGTGATTGTAGAAAAAATGCAAAAAACTGCGCGCCGGAAACGCTTCTATTTCGGATGCCGGTGTCGACCAAATTGCGGCCCCCATGGGCAGGAGATAGCGGTTGCGAAACGATTTTGAAAAGCCGTAGCGGTCCAGCCATTCCCCCAATGTTTCGTTCCCCGACAGGCCCACCTCATGGTCGCGGGCGGCGGCTTTGTTGAAGCGGAATATGTCGCGCAACATGGCCCAGAAAAACGGGTTGAGCAGGTTTCTCTTCTGCGCAAACACGGCCGATAGAGACTGCCCCGACCATTCCAGCGCGCCGGAATTGGCGGAAAACCCGAAGCTCATATTGCTTTGCTCGGTCTCGACCCCCAATTCCGCAAACAGCCGGGTGAGCCCCGGATAATTCAGCTCATTATAAACGATAAAGCCGGTATCGACGCTCATTCGGTCGTCGGGGTTGTGATAGGCAATGTCAACCGTCGCGCTGTGCCCGCCCAGACGGTCGCGCTTTTCAAACAAGGTGACATCGTGCCGGCGTGACAGATAATATGCGGCGACATTTCCCGAAATGCCGCTGCCAATAACCGCAATTTTCATTCTACTTTCCTAAAATCACAAAAAACATTACAGGGCGTGGAACACATCCAGCGCGCGTGCGCGCGCCAATTCGTGCTTCACAATGGGGGCGGGGTAGTCGACATCCAGCGCAATGCCGGCATCGGAAAGTGTTTCGGGTGATGCTTCCCACGGTGCAAAAATCAGCTTGCCGGAGAGTTTGGCAAGTTCGGGCGCATAAGTCTTGGTATATATGCCGTCGGGGTCAAATTTCTGCCCCTGAATAATCGGGTTGAAAATTCGGAAATAGGGCGCTGCATCGGCCCCGCAACCGGCCGTCCACTGCCACCCCGCGACATTATTGGCCGGATCCGCATCGGCCAGACATTCCCAGAACCATTTCTCGCCCGCGCGCCAGTCAATGAGCAGATGCTTGGTCAAAAACGAAGCCGCAATCATGCGCGTGCGGTTGTGCATGAAGCCGGTGCACGCCAGTTCGCGCATGCCCGCATCGACAATCGGATAGCCTGTTCGTCCCTGCTTCCATGCCTCAAGGTCTTCGGGCGCATCGCGCCACGGAAAGGCTTCGAATTTGTTTTGCAGGCACCGCTCCGGCATGTCGGGATAATGATAGAGAAGATAATAGGAAAACTCGCGCCAGCCCACTTCGGACAGGAATTTGCGCCCGTCGCGCGTGTCGAGGCGCGCTTCACCGAGGCTTGCGTAAATGCGCTGCGGGCTGATCTCGCCCCAGCGCAAATGCGGCGACAGGCGCGAGGTCGTCAGGCCGCCCGGAATGTCGCGATTGTCGGCATAACCGTCGAGCGCTTCGTCAAAAAATACATCCAGCATTTTCAGCGCGCCGCGCTCTCCGGGCTGCCAAAGCGTCTCCATGTCGGGCGCGGGAGGCGCACCCGCTTCCGGCAGAGGCAGGCTTTCGGGCGACTTTTCGGGGCCGTCAATCCGGGCGGGCGGGGCCGACAGGTTGCATGGCAAACCGGCTTGCAAACATGCTTTCCAAAACGGCGAGAACACCTTGAAATGGCTGCCGCTTTTCTTGTTCATAATCTGCCATGGGTCGAAGAAAAGATTGCCGACATGGCCTTCGCCCTGGCGGTTATTGTCTTTCAGCCAGGATTTAAGCTCCGTGTCGCGGGCAATTGTGTCTTTTTCATATTGCCGGTTCCAGAACACCCTGGCCGCGTTGGTTTCATCAACCAGCGCGCGCATGGTTTCCAGACCGTTGCCTTCCCGATAAATGAGGGTGAGCCCGCGGGCCTTCAGCTCATCGGCGAGGGCGGCGAGTGATTTGTTGCGCCACCATAGGGAGGTTTTTCCGGCCGGACGTCCATAGCCCGTGTCGTCGACAAAGACCGGGATAATCGGAGCCTGCGAGCGGATAGCCGCGGCAAAAGCGGGGTTATCATTCAGTCTCAGGTCTTGGCGAAACCATACAATAACGGGCTGTGGCACAGTTGAACTCCATTCTTCCGCTTCTATACGCAATGTGCGGGGTTTTGGATGTTGTTCTGATTCACAATTGGCGAGAGCTTGAATCGTTTTTCCCGATCGGACTGACGGAACCGAAAAAGGTGAACGCAGCGTTCCAAGCAAATCGACCGGTGCGACGGGTTAGGATAAAAAAATCCCCCTCAATCAACCGGTTACCGGAAGATTGAGGGGGAGAACTGGCTCCCCGGGCCGGACTCGAACCAGCGACCGAACGGTTAACAGCCGTTTGCTCTACCAACTGAGCTACCGGGGAACAGGACTAAAATTAGTCCAATCGTTATCGCGTTATCGGATATATCAGAGCCGACAAAAAAGTCCAAGATGAAATTGCGGGTTTTGGAGGCCACGCCCGGAATCGAACCGGGGTACACGGCTTTGCAGGCCGCTGCGTCACCACTCCGCCACGTGGCCGATTTCCAGAAGGGACGCAGTTACCTAGCGCAAACAGGGCGGCATGTGCAAACGTTTTTCTTCGGCCGATTGTGCCGGGAATAAAGGCTGCGTGCATAATGGCAATTGTATTTGGCCCGCCGGCACCGTATACAGACAACGTATTCGTCTCTCAGAATCATGAGTAAACTATGAAGGCAATGCCACATTTGGAAGATGATCCCGTGAGCCAAACTCGGCTCAATATGGTTGAAGGTCAACTGAAACCGGGCGGCGTTCGTGACTATGCGCTGACAAAAATGATCGGAGCCGTTTCGCGTGAGGCTTTTGTGGCCTCCGACGTGCGCGCGGTAGCCTATGCCGACCGCGAATTGCCGGCGCAGGCCGGGGAAGCGCGCCGCCAGCTTTTGTCGCCGCTGGCCTTTGCGCGCCTCGCCGAACTGGCAGATTTGAGCGCCGATGATGTGGTGCTGGATATTGCCGGCGGGACGGGCTATTCGGCAGCCGTGATTGCCGGTTTGGTCAATACGGTTATCGCGCTGGAGGATGACGAGGCTTTTTGCGAAAAAGCCGGCACCATCTGGCAGGAAATAGGGGTCGATAATGCGGTTGCCGTGCAGGGCCCGCTGGCTGAAGGGCAGGGCAAGCAGGCACCGTTCAATGTGATTTTTATCAATGGCTGTGTGGCCGATGTGCCCCATGATTTGCTGGGGCAGTTGACGGATGCGGGGCGACTTGTTTGCTTTCAGGAAGTGGACGGCGCGCAAAAAGCGATTATTTACACCCGTATCGGTGACAGCTTTGCCCGTCGCATTGCGTTCGATATAAGCGCGCCTGAACTGGAGAGTTTCAAACCGGCGCCCAAATTTGAATTCTGACGTCTGCTTTCGGCCCCTTATCGGCCGGAACGACATGGTATCGGGGAAGACTTATGAGAAAAACTGCGGCCTCGGCTTTTGGTATCTGTTTTGTTTCGGCGGGCCTTTTCGCCTCCGGACTTGGGTTTTCGGCGCAGGCCATGTCGCTGGATGAGGCGATTTCCCAAACACTCGCGCGCAATCCGTCGCTGGCAAGCGCGCAATCTTCCTATGAAGCGACCTATGCCTCGCAATTTGTTTCGCTGTCCGACATGCTGCCGCATGTTACGGCCTTTGCGACGTCAACAATGTCCAACACCGATGCCGAATTTTACGGCACGGGGGCGATTAATCCGGCGGCCAATATCGGCGATACCGATTCTGACAGCTATGGGGTGCAGGTAACCCAGAACTTGTTTGGCAGCGGGCGTTATCTTAATGCCTTCAGAAGCAAGCGCGCCGAAATTCGCAGCGAGGCAAAAAACCTCGTGAACACCGAGCAGCAAATTATTCTGCAAGCGGTGACAGCCTATCTCGATGTCATTCGCGACCAGCTTATCGCCGAGGTGAATGAGCAAAATGTGGTGGTGCTTTCCAAACAGTTGGAGGCGGTGAAAGACCGGTTCGAGGTCGGCGTGGTGACACGCACCGATATCGCCCAGTCGGAGGCGCGCCTTGCGGGGGCGAAGTCCGGCTATCTGACCGCGCAGGCGCGCTTGTTGGGCGCACGCGCGGTATATCGTGAGGTTATCGGGCTGGAGCCGGAAAATCTCTCGCGCCCGCAATCTTTGCCCCGCCTGCCGGAAAGTCTCGAAGCGGCGCGTTCCGGCGCGCGCGCGGCCAGCCCGACATTGGCCTCGGCGCGTGAAATGTCCGACAGTGGACGCTACTCCGCCTATAGTGCGGTTGGCATGGCTTTGCCGTCGGTCACTGTCGTCGGCTCGCATACTTTCACCGAAGACCCAAGTTCTTTGCTGGTCGGCACCGAGACCGAAGTCACCTCCGTTCAGGTGCAGGTCAAAGTGCCGATTTTTATGGGCGGGCGTTCGCTGGCCGGTGTCAGCGCGGCCTATGATTATCGCGATGCGTTGACGCGCAATGTCCATGCCGCGGCCAATGCCGTGGAACGCAGTGTGATTGTCGCATGGAATAATTATGAAGCCACGACGGCCGCCATCGCCGCCCGCCAACAGCAAATTGCCGCCTCGGAAGTGGCGCTGGAAGGGGTGCGTGAGGAAAATAATCTCGGCACGCGCACCAATTTGGATGTGCTGGACGCCGAACAGGATTTGCTGGATGCGCGCGTTACGCTTGTGCAGGCCGAGCGCGATCAATGGGTGGCGGCCTATGCGCTTTTGTCGAGCATGGGACATTTGACCGGTGCGCGCCTCGGTATTGAGGCGGCTGATATTGACCGGGATGAAATCGACGCGCCATAACGCGCCTCATCCGGTCGGCAAAATTCTTTCGTTGTTTTGAAGTGTTTGTTCTGCGTGGACGATGAGCAAACGCGACAACGGAGATACACTTAATGGACGAAGACGATTTAACGGTCGATGAGCGGTTTCGCAGTTGTGATGACGGCGAAGGGTCAAACGATATCATATCGGCCATCCGCGACATTATTGATGCGGATATGGCATTGCTGGAAACCGACCCCGAAGCGGTTTTGATTTCCGAGCGCGCCGAAGCGCGGTTGCGTGCCGCGCTCGAACGCCTCACCGGTGGCACCGACACGCCGCCCACCGTATTGGAGGCTTTGGTGCTGGAAGCGCTTGACCCGTTATTGCGCGACTGGCTGGAGCGCAATTTGGCCCCGCTTGTCGAGCGCCTGGTCGAAGCGGAGATACGCCGGGCCGTAGGCGGCGGCGATCGTGCAAAGCAACTTGAAGCCGACGACGCGCTGGTGTAGTGGCTTGGGTTCGTTTCATCTTTAGTGTAGAACTCAAGTGCCCATGTCTGATTCCCGTCACGAACCACTCGACAAAACCTATGATCCGTCTGCGATAGAGGCGTCGCTCTATGAGGCGTGGGAAAATGACGGCTGTTTCAAGGCCGGTCGGGTGCCCGAAGCCGAGCCTTACACGATTGTTATTCCGCCGCCCAATGTCACCGGCAGCCTGCATATGGGCCATGCGCTGAACAACACATTGCAAGATATTCTGTGCCGTTTTGAACGCATGCGCGGGCGCGATGTTTTGTGGCAGCCCGGCACCGACCATGCCGGCATTGCCACGCAAATGGTGGTTGAACGCCAACTCGCCGAAGACGGCAACATGACCCGCCGCGACATGGGGCGCGAGGCGTTTATCGAGCGCGTTTGGCAATGGAAAGAAGAAAGCGGGTCAGCGATTACCCGCCAGTTGCGCCGCCTTGGGGCATCATGTGACTGGAGCCGCGAGCGTTTCACCATGGATGACGGCCTGTCGCAGGCCGTGGTGAAGGTGTTTGTCGCGCTTTATGAACAAAAGCTGATTTACAAAGACAAGCGCCTCGTTAACTGGGATCCGGGGCTTTTGACGGCGATTTCCGACCTTGAGGTCGTGCAAAAAGAAGTCAACAGCCATATGTGGCATTTCAACTATCCGCTTGAGGATGGCAGCGGCCACATCACCGTCGCCACCACGCGGCCCGAAACCATGCTGGGCGACACGGGCGTGGCCGTGCACCCCGACGACCCGCGCTATAAGGCGCTTATCGGCAAGCATGTGGTATTGCCGATTGTCGGACGCAAAATTCCGATTGTGGCGGATGATTATGCCGACCCGGAGCAGGGGTCGGGTGCCGTGAAAATTACGCCCGCGCATGACTTTAACGATTTCGAGGTCGGCAAACGCTGTGGGCTGGCCGCCGTCAATATGCTGGATCAACGCGCCTGCATTGACATGTCAGACCCGGCTTTTGACGACATGGTGGGGCGCGAAGACTGGCAGGGCATGGATCGGTTTGAGGCGCGCAAGAAAGTGGTCGCAACGCTTGATACGCTGGGGCTGGTCGACAAGATTGAAGACAATACGCATATGGTGCCGTTTGGCGACCGCTCGGACATGGTGATTGAGCCGTGGCTGACCGACCAGTGGTATGTCGATGCGGCAACGCTCGCCAAGCCCGCGCGCGAAGCGGTTGAAAAGGGCCGCACGAAATTCGTGCCCGCGAATTGGGACAAAACCTATTTTGAATGGATGAACAATATCCAGCCTTGGTGCATTTCGCGCCAGCTCTGGTGGGGGCATCAGATACCGGCATGGTATGGGCCCGACGGCAAGATATTCGTGGCCGAAACGCAAGAGGCGGCGGCCGCGAAAGCCGAAGCCCATTACGGCGCGGCCACCGAATTGACGCGCGATGAAGACGTGCTCGACACATGGTTTTCATCCGCCCTGTGGCCGTTTTCCACGCTGGGCTGGCCGGAGGAAACGCCGGAACTCAAACGGCATTATAAAACCGATGTGCTGGTTACCGGCTTCGATATTATTTTCTTCTGGGTGGCGCGCATGATGATGATGGGGCTGCACTTCATGGGCGATGTGCCGTTCCACACGGTTTATATTCACGCGCTGGTGCGCGATGAAAAGGGCGCGAAAATGTCGAAGTCCAAGGGCAATGTCATCGACCCGCTGGAGCTGTGCGACAAATATGGTGCAGACGCCTTGCGCTTCACGCTTGCCGCAATGGCGGCGATGGGGCGCGACATCAAACTGGCCGAAGCGCGCGTCGAGGGCTATCGCAATTTTGGGACAAAGCTATGGAACGCCGCGCGCTTTTGCGAAATGAATGGCTGTTTCGAAGCCGGTGATTTCGACCCCGCCAAGGCCAGCCTGCCGCTGACGCGCTGGATTGTCGGTGAAGCGGTGCAGGCGCAAAACACCGTCACGCAAGCCCTAGAGGCCTATCGGTTTAATGATGCCGCCAATGGGGTTTATCAGTTCATCTGGAATAATTTTTGCGACTGGTATGTCGAGCTTGCAAAGCCGGTGTTGCAGGGCGATGACACGGAAGCCAAGATGGAAGTGCAGGCGGCAACCAAATGGGCGCTCGACCATGCGTTGCGGCTGTTGCATCCGTTCATGCCGTTTGTCACGGAAGAATTATGGGCCAAAACCGCCACGCGCGACGGCTATCTGATGCTGGATGAGTGGCCGAAACTGGCCGAGGATTTGGTCGATGCAGATGCAATGGCAGAGATTGGCTGGCTGATTGGAGCCATCAGCGAAATCCGCTCGGTACGTGCTGAAATGAATGTGCCCGCCGGCGCGCACGTGCCCTTGGTGGCGATTGATGCGGGCGACCAAACGCAAGCGCGTTTGACAGCGACCGGCGATACGCTGAAACGTCTGGCGCGGGTTTCGGATATTTCATTCGCCGACACCGTGCCGTCGGGTTCCGCGCAAACGGTTTTGGGGGAAGCGGTTTTTGCCCTGCCGCTTGCCGATGTCATTGACATTGATGCCGAGCGCGCGCGTCTGCAAAAGGAAATTGGCAAAACCGAAGGCGAGATTAAAAAGCTGGCGGGCAAATTGAGCAATGAAGGTTTTCTGGCAAAGGCACCCGAAGATGTGGTTGCCGAAAACCGCGCGCGTTTGTCGGAAGAAGAAGCCCGCCGCGACAAGCTCAATTCAGCACTCGCGCGCCTTGCCTAACCATATTCCGCGAAAAATGCGTAGGCCGTGACGCCGATGCAGATGGCGAGGCTGATGCGGCGCACGGTTTTGTCGGACACAAAATCGGTGAGCCGCGCCGCGCCATAACTGCCCAGCCCGATGCCCGCCATCACCGCCAGCCCGCCGACATAATCAACCACGCCCGCGCCGATAAACAGCACCAGCGCCGAGATGGACGAGACGGTTGCGAAAATCAGCTTCAGCCCATGCATGGTTCGCACTTGTGTATAGCCCGCCAGCGACAGGGCGGCGAGGGTGAGAATGCCGAAGCCGCCATTGAAATAACCGCCATAAATGCAGGTGAGAAACAGCGCCAGCGCGCCGATAATCCAAAGCTGGCGCGCGCTGGTGCGGGCCGCAAGGCGCTCAAGCTGGCCGTCCAGCATGAACAGCAATGTGGCGAACAGCAAGAGCCACGGCACGGCGGCGGAGAATATGTCTGCATCCGTGCGCAAGAGGAACCAGCCCCCCAACAGCCCGCCGACAAACGCCACCGGCACCTGCCAGACAAGGTCGCGGCGCACGTCCCTCAGATGAGTGCGATAGCCCAGCGCGCCGGTGATATAGCCCAAAGTCGCGGCAAATGTGTTGGTGGCATTGGCAATAATGGGCGGCATGCCGGAAACCACCAGCGCGGCGAAGGTGACGCCGCTGCCGCCACCGGCCAGTGCGTTCATGGTGCCGCCGACAAGACCGGCCAGAAAAAGCAGAATATGGATCTCCATGGCCCAGATGTAGCGGATTCTTTCTCGCATGGCTCAATTATTCTTGCTACAAACCCGCAAAGAGCCATTGGGAGATGCGCGATGACAGAATTTGACAAATCCAAGCTGCCGAGCCGCCATGTGTCGGTCGGGCCGGAGCGCGCGCCGCACCGGTCTTATTACTATGCGATGGGCATGAGCGAAGAAGAGATCGCCCAGCCTTTTGTGGGTGTGGTGTCGTGCTGGAACGAGGCCGCGCCGTGCAATATCGCGCTGATGCGACAAGCCCAGGCCGCCAAGGCGGGCGTGACGTCGGCCTCCGGCACGCCGCGCGAATTTTGCACCATCACCGTGACCGACGGCATCGCCATGGGGCATGAGGGCATGAAGTCGTCGCTCGTCTCGCGCGAGGTGATTGCCGACAGCGTGGAACTGACCATGCGCGGGCATTGCTATGACGCGATGGTCGGGCTGGCGGGGTGTGACAAATCACTGCCCGGGCTGATGATGGCGATGTTGCGCCTCAATGTGCCCAGCGTGTTCATGTATGGCGGCTCGATTATGCCCGGCGAGTTCAAGGGCCGGGACGTAACCGTGCTGGATGTGTTTGAGGCCGTGGGCCAACATGCTGCGGGCAATATGCCGGATGAGGATTTGCACGAGCTGGAATGCGTGGCGTGCCCCAGCGCGGGCGCGTGTGGCGGGCAGTTTACGGCCAATACCATGGCCTGTGTGTCGGAAGCGATTGGGCTGGCACTGCCCAATTCCGCCGGTGCGCCGGCCCCTTATGAAAGCCGCGACGCCTATGCCGAGGCTTCCGGCAAGGCGGTGATGAGGCTGATTGCCGATAATATTCGCCCGCGCGATATCGTGACGCGCAAAGCCATGGAAAACGCCGCAACGGTGGTGGCCGCCACGGGTGGCTCGACCAATGGCGCACTGCACCTGCCGGCCATGGCGCATGAGGCGGGCATTGATTTTGACCTGATGCAGGTTGCCGAGATTTTCAAGAAAACGCCTTATATCGCCGACCTGAAACCGGGCGGGCAATATGTCGCCAAAGACATGTATGAGGCGGGCGGCGTGCCCATGCTGCTGAAAACCCTGCTGGAGGGCGGCTATCTGCATGGCGACTGCCTGACGGTGACGGGCAAAACACTGGCCGAAAATCTGGAGGAAATAACCTTCAATCCCGACCAGAAAGTCATTTATCCGGTGTCGAACCCGATCACGCCGACCGGCGGCGTGGTGGGCTTGAAAGGATCACTGGCCCCTGACGGTGCGATTGTGAAAGTCGCGGGCATGGAAAAGCTGCAATTTGAGGGCACGGCGCGGTGTTTCGACTGCGAAGAAGACGCCTTTGCCGCCGTCGAGAAGGAAGACTATAAAGCCGGCGATGTCATCATCATCCGCTATGAGGGGCCGAAGGGGGGGCCGGGCATGCGCGAAATGCTGTCCACCACCTCGGCGATTTACGGCCAGGGCAATGGCGACAAGGTGGCGCTCATCACTGACGGGCGCTTTTCGGGTGCCACGCGCGGCTTCTGCATCGGGCATGTTGGCCCTGAGGCTGCCGAGGGCGGGCCGATTGCGCTGATTGAAGACGGCGACACCATTCGCATCGACGCAGACGCCGGCACGATTGACCTGATGGTCGAGCCGGATGTTATGGCCGCGCGCAAAGCAAACTGGCGCCCGCGCGAGACAGACTTTGCCTCCGGCACTTTGTGGAAATACGCCCAGGGCGTCGGCCCCGCCCATAAGGGCGCGGTGACGCATCCGGGCGGGGCAAAAGAGAAGAAGCAATATGCCGATATTTAACGGCGCTTCATCATAAACCCGTTCAAAAAGCTGGCGAACTGCCCGCGCTGGCGTCGCGTGAGCGCGGTGTAGCTGTAATCGATGAGCCGACGGGTCGGCGCATCCAGCAGCGCGGCATAATCGGGCGGCCGGGTGAGGCCGTCCGGATCAATTTTATAATGCTCGGCAAGGGCGCCAACTGCAGAAGATTCATGAAAAGTATAAAGAGAATTCAGAAATTCCAGAGGCGGTCAAAACTTGCATAAAGAATATTATCGAGTGGAGCGAAAGGGTGGATAAAGAGCTAGAAGAATCCGCGCGGGAAGATAACGAAGGCAGCGAAAATAATAATTCAAACGATGATGAAATTCCCTTCTAACCCCCCAATTCCACCCAGACGGGCACATGGTCTGAGGGTTTTTCCCAGTCGCGGGTGTGGGCGTCGATGCCGAAATTGGTGAGGCGGTCGGCGGCCAGCGGCGAGAGCAAATGGTGGTCGATGCGGATGCCGTTATTCTTGCGCCGCGCGCCGCCCTGATAATCCCAGAATGTGTAGGTGGTGTCGTCCGTCACGGCCAGTGTCGCCACGGCTTCGGTCAACCCCAGATTGAGCAGACGCCGGAAGGCGGCGTGCGTTTCGGGCCGGTAGAGGGCATCGCCCTCCCATTTGTCGGGGGCGTGGCAGTCGGCCGGGGTGGGGATGACGTTATAATCGCCCGCCAGCACGAAGGTTTCCTCGTAAGACAGAAGCGTTTTGGCATGCGCCTCCAGCGCCGCCATCCAATCAAGCTTATAGGTATATTTCTCGTGGAAGGCGTCGCCGCCATTTTCCGGAATTACCGGATTTCCGTTCGGCAGATACAGCGAGGCCACGCGCACCGCCGACCCATTGGCCGAGACCACCGCCTCAATATAGCGGGCTTGTTCATCTTCAAATCCGGGCAGGCCGCGGCGCACATCTTCCAGCGGATATTTCGACAAAAGCGCCACGCCATTATAGGTTTTCTGCCCGTGCGTTTCGACATTATAGCCCAGCGCCTCAATGTCCTCGCGCGGAAACGCGTCATCCACGCATTTCAACTCCTGCAGGCAGGCAATATCGGGCGCGGTTTCTTCCAGCCAGCGCGTGAGATTGGGCAGGCGCGCCTTGACCGAATTGACGTTCCAGCTTGCGATTTTCATGCGGTTAAATGTCGAAAGAGGTGCCGCACCCGCAAGAGGCGGTGGCGTTGGGGTTGTTGATGCGGAAGCTCGCGCCGATGAGGTCGTCCACCCAGTCTATTTCGGCGCCGTCCATATATTGCAGCGACATGTCGTCGACCAGCACGTCCACCCCGTCGCGGGTGAAGATGAGGTCGGCATCGGTTTGTGTGTCGTCAATCGAGAAAATATAGGAAAAGCCCGAACACCCGCCGCCCTGCACGGCGACACGCAGTTTCGCGCCGGCATTCTCAGAAGCC
>JBMZAX010000008.1:0-95762 GCA_049611805.1 Parvibaculales bacterium
CTCGCGCGCATTCTGGATGTGCCGTTCACCATGGCCGATGCAACGACGCTGACCGAAGCCGGCTATGTGGGTGAAGACGTTGAAAACATCATTTTGAAGCTGTTGCAGGCCGCCGATTACAATGTTGAGCGGGCCCAGCGCGGCATTGTGTATATTGACGAGGTCGATAAAATCAGCCGCAAGGCCGATAATCCCTCGATCACGCGCGATGTGTCGGGCGAGGGCGTGCAGCAGGCGCTTTTGAAAATCATGGAAGGCACGGTTGCTTCTGTGCCGCCGCAAGGCGGGCGCAAACACCCGCAGCAGGAATTTCTGCAAGTCGACACCACAAATATTCTGTTTATTTGCGGCGGCGCCTTTGCCGGGCTTGAGCGTGTGATTTCCCAGCGCGGCAATGAAACCTCAATAGGCTTTAACGCGCGCGTCGATGCGCCGGAAGAGCGCAATACGGGCGAGTTGCTGAAAGAGCTGGAGCCGGAAGATCTGCTCAAATTCGGGTTGATCCCGGAATTTGTCGGGCGTCTGCCGGTGCTGGCGACGCTGGAAGATTTGGATGAAGACGCACTGGTAACCATTTTGAGCCAGCCGAAAAACGCGCTGGTCAAGCAGTATCAGCGGCTTTTTGATATGGAAGACGCGCAACTGACCTTTAATGACGACGCCTTGCTTGCGGTCGCGCGCAAGGCCATTGAGCGCAAAACCGGCGCGCGGGGTCTGCGCTCGGTTATCGAAGGCATTTTGCTGGATACCATGTTCGAACTGCCTTCGATGGAAGGGGTGCGCGAGGTGCTTATCAGCCGCGAAGTGGTGGAGGGCAAAGCCACCCCGCTTTACATCTATGCCGACAATAAAGAAGAAGCGGCATCCGCCCCGACAGCTTCCTGAGTTGCCGATTTGGTGCCTGAGGTGGGGGTTTCGCCCCCGCTTTACCTGTCATATGGGCGAGATTGTCGCATTCATTGAAAATTCGGTGGATAATGCCCACATTAACAGTGACGGTTTGTTAGGAATCGCGAGTTAATTTATCGGGTAAGACCTTAAAAGGAGCCGACCATGAGTGATGATACAACACCAGAAAAAACCATTCCGGTTGTGCTTCCGGTTCTGCCCTTGCGCAATATTGTTGTATTTCCGGGCATGATTGTGCCGCTTTTTGTGGGCCGCGAGAAATCCATCCGTGCGCTTGAAGATGTGATGGCGGACGACAAGGAATTGCTGCTTGTCAGCCAGAAAGACGGCGATCAGGACGATCCCGAACCCACCGACATGCATGAAATCGGCACGGTTGGCTCTGTGTTGCAAATGCTCAAACTGCCCGACGGCACGGTGAAAGTGCTTGTCGAGGGCAATGCCCGCGCGCAGGTGCTTGAATATCTGGATAATGAGGCGTTTTTTGAAGCCAGCGCGCTGGCGCTGGAAGATGAAGTTGGCGATGAAACCGAATTGAAGGCGCTGATGCGCTCGGCCGTGAGCCAGTTTGACGGCTATGTCAAACTGAACCGCAAAATTCCGCCCGAAGTTCAGTCGAACGTCAATCAAATCGAAGATCCGGTGAAGCTGGCCGACACGATTGCGGGGCATTTGAATATTTCGCTGGAAGAAAAACAGCAATTGCTGGAAATCCTCTCGGTCGGCAAGCGGCTTGAAGGCATTTTGGGCCATATGGAAGGCGAAGTGGGGGCTTTGCAGGTCGAGAAAAAAATCCGTGGCCGCGTCAAGCGCCAGATGGAAAAGACCCAGCGCGAGTATTATCTGAACGAACAGCTCAAGGCCATTCAGAAGGAATTGGGCGAGGGCGAAGACGGCAGCAATGAAATTCTGGAGCTTGAGGAGCGCATTGCGCAAACCAAGCTGTCCAAGGAAGCACGCGAAAAAGCCGATGCCGAATTGAAAAAGCTGAAGTCAATGGGGCCGATGTCGGCCGAAGCCACCGTCGTCAGGAACTATCTTGATTGGCTGTTATCCGTGCCATGGGGCAAGAAATCGCGCATCAAGAAGGATTTGACGCATGCCGAAAATGTGCTGAATGCCGACCATTATGGTTTGGAAAAGGTAAAAGAGCGCATTTTGGAATATCTTGCGGTGCAACAGCGTTCGAAAAAGCTGCGCGGGCCAATCCTGTGCCTTGTCGGGCCTCCGGGCGTCGGCAAAACATCGCTGGGCAAATCGATTGCCGCGGCGACGGGGCGCGATTTTGTGCGCATGTCGCTGGGCGGGGTGCGCGATGAGAGCGAAATTCGCGGCCATCGGCGCACTTATATCGGGTCAATGCCGGGCAAGGTCGTGCAGTCGATGAAAAAGGTGAAGTCGGTGAACCCGCTCATGCTTCTGGACGAAGTGGACAAGCTGGGCGCCGATTATCGAGGTGATCCGTCATCGGCGCTGCTGGAAGTGCTGGATCCGGAGCAGAACAACACTTTCGCCGACCATTATCTGGAAGTCGATTATGACCTGTCCAATGTCATGTTCGTGACCACGGCCAATTCGCTGAATATTCCGGGGCCGCTGCTAGACCGCATGGAGGTCATCCGCATTGCCGGTTATACCGAAGACGAGAAAATCGAGATTGCCCGCCAGCATTTGCTGCCCGATTCAATCAAGGAACACGGGCTGCGCGACGGCGAATTTGGCATTGATGACGAGGCGCTGCGCCAGCTTATTCGGGTCTATACCCGCGAAGCGGGCGTGCGCGGCCTGAAGCGCGAATTGGCGTCGCTGGCGCGCAAAGCCACGACCAAAATCGTCAAGGGCGAAGAAACCGGCGTCAATATCACCATCGACAATATTGCCGATTATGCCGGCGTCGAAAAATATCGCTTCGGCTTGGCCGAGGTTGAAGACCAGGTGGGCGTTGTCACAGGGCTTGCCTGGACGGAAGTGGGCGGCGAATTGCTGACCATTGAGGGCGTTATGGTGCCCGGCAAGGGGCGCATGACCACCACCGGCAAGCTGGGCGATGTGATGAAAGAATCAATTAATGCGGCCTCATCCTATGTGCGCGCGCGCAGTACGCTGTTTGGCATTGAGCCGCCCGTGTTTGAACGCAAAGATATCCACGTACACGTGCCCGAAGGTGCAACGCCCAAGGACGGCCCCTCGGCAGGCACCGCCATGGCGACCGCGATTGTGTCTGTAATGACCGGAATTCCGGTGCGCAAAGAGGTGGCAATGACGGGTGAGGTGACCTTGCGCGGACGCGTGTTGCCGATTGGTGGCCTGAAAGAAAAATTGCTGGCCGCATTGCGCGGTGGCATTACTAAGGTATTGATTCCAAAGGATAGTGAGAAAGACCTGACGGAGGTTCCTGAAAACATCCGTGCCGGTCTGGAGATTGTTCCGGTTGAAAATATGGACGAAGTGCTGGGTCATGCCCTGCAACATCTGCCGGCGGCCATTGAATGGGATGAAGATGCCTATTATGCCAGCCGGGAGATCGCCCGTGTTGACGATCCGGGGGCTTCACAACCTCATTAACTCGCGTAATACGCGAATGAATACCCCCAAAAAACTTGGGTTTTCTGCGACTTTTTCTTTGACCGACCTTAGAATCGGCCAGTATTTTAATGTTGCAACATTATGAACCTAGTCAGGAGGGGTTGCCATGAACAAAAATGATCTCGTAGGGCAAGTTGCCCAAGATACCGGGCTGTCAAAAGTTGACGCTGCCCGTGCCGTCGATAGTGTTTTTGACAATATCGCCGGGTCTCTGAGGAACAAAGGCGAAGTTCGGCTCGTAGGGTTCGGTACGTTCTCTGTTTCGCATCGCAAAGCGACAACGGGTCGTAATCCGCGGACCGGCGAAACAATTCAAATAAGCGCGTCGAACCAGCCGAAATTCAAGGCCGGTAAAGCACTCAAAGACGCTGTAAACTAAGTCTTCTTCCAAGGCATCGGCCATCCTCGCGATGGCCGATGTTTTTTTTTGCATTTCCCAAACCGATGCGTTAGAACGCATGGCTTGTGGGGCGGTTAGCTCAGCTGGGAGAGCATCTCGTTTACACCGAGAGGGTCGGCGGTTCGATCCCGTCACCGCCCACCATTTCCTTCCAATATTCCCTTGATTGGTAAACTTGTGACGCGCATGTGCGCCGCCCGCTTTGTGGCGCAACCATTGGGCTTGACACAAGCCATGCGCGCACTTAAACGATAGTCTCTTCATGCACACTGGATTCTCCGGTGGTCATGGGGCTGGGGGTGTAGCTCAGTTGGTTAGAGCGCTGGCCTGTCACGCCAGAGGCCGCGGGTTCGAGTCCCGTCACTCCCGCCATCCCAAACCCAAAAATTACCTCAAAAACAAACCCCTTGCGCCATAGTCGCAACGGCATAGGGAAAATCTGTTGAACGCAGATTTTTTTTCGTCCTATGCTGACCGGGTCAGACCAAAATTTGGCGCGTTACGATGACCGGCATTAAGGCGCCGTCATTTTAAGGAAGCAGAGGAGGGGGTAATGGGTGCGAGTACAGTAGCGGGATTGCTGGCAGAGTTTAATGCCGGCACGCGAAAAGTGGCCGATTATGCTGAAGAAATCATTGAGAGCGCCAAAAATAATGCCGATTTGGGGGCGGTAATTTCTCTGGATGAGGAAAGCCTCAAATCGGGCGCGCATATTGCAGATCAAAATATCAAAGACGGCAGGGCCGGACAGCTTGAAGGCCTTCCGCTGATAATCAAAGACAATATCGACACTTCCATGCTCATTACCACCGGCGGTACGGGGGCATTTAAGGATGCGGCAAAAGAAAATGCCCCACCTCTGGAGAGATTGCTCTCGAAAGGGGCGATTGCCGGGGCCAAGGCCAATCTTCATGAATTGGCCTATGGCATAACCTCCAATAATTCTTGTCATGGTGCTGTCAGAAACCCTTGGGACAAAACCAAGATAGCCGGTGGCTCTTCGGGAGGCACGGCCGCCGCGATCGCCGCCGGCATGTTCATTGCGGGGCTGGGAACGGATACCGGGGGGTCTGTGAGGATTCCGGCCGCATTATGCGGCATAATGGGGTTCAGACCTTCCACCGACAGATATCCGTCCGGCGGTGTTGTGCCGCTTTCTTCCACCAGAGACACAATAGGGCCAATGGGCAGGAGCGTTGATGATATGGCGCTTCTCGACGGCGTAATGGCGGATGATGCCGCCCCGCTCGCGCGCCTGGATGCATCAGACATAAGAATTGGTGTTCCAAGGTCGGTTCTGTGGGCGGGCCTTGAAAAAGGCGTGGAGGCAGTTTGCGAAAATGTGATCACCAAGCTTGCCAATGCCGGTGTCACGATAGTTGAAGCGGATCCGGAAGATATCTGGGAAGATGACGCCGCCGCCTCACTTCCGATTGTCCTGTTCGAGTCCATGAAGGAATTGGCGCAATATGCCGAAAAGCGCGGGGTGGCGTTTTCCGAGATGATTGACGAAGTTGCCTCGCCGGACGTCAAAGCGATACTCGAAAGTCAATTGGGCGAAGAGGCCGTGCCCGAAGCTGTTTACAGGGCCGCGATGGACACACATCGCCCGAACATGCAAAGAAAATGGCAGGCTTATTTTGAAGCGCATGGTCTTTCGGCGGCACTTTTCCCCACAACCGCGCTCACCGCGCCCCCTGTGGGACATGATGAAACCGTATCCTTGAACGGCGAAGATGTGCCGACTTTTGATATCTTCCTCAAGAATACGGACCATGGCTCGGTTATTGGCGCGCCGGGCATAAGCATGCCGGCCGGCCTAAGCGGTAATATGCCGGTCGGATTTGAGCTGGACGGCCTGCCCGGCCGCGACAAGGAATTGTTGGCGGTGGCACGAAAAATTGAAGAAATCGTCAGGCCGATGGACTTGCTTGCCCGATAAAAGGGGGGGGCATCCGTGCCCCTTGTCGGTTCTGCCGTGCATACCCATTTGCCGGTTCAAAATCGTCAATTTGGCATGGGCGTTGATGTGCGTTTCACGCTCCATGCGTGGCGCTGTGGAAGGGTGCAAAGCGCGTCGGTTTGACACTTGCATTACCCCGCTTGGGGGCTATACTCCGCGCCAGTAAGCGTGTTCTTTTGATACTCGCAAATCCAGGATCTCGCAGGTGCGCCGCATGCAGGAATTGCTTTCAAGTTACTACCCGATTTTGATTTTCATGGGGTTATCCGCCATGATCACGCTGGCCCTGATTTTCGTGCCCATGCTGGTGGCACCCTCATCTCCCGATCCGGAAAAAAATGCCCCTTACGAATGCGGTTTCGAAGCTTTTGACGACGCCCGCATGAAGTTTGATGTAAAGTTTTATCTGGTCGCGATTCTGTTCATCATCTTCGATCTGGAAGTCGCGTTTCTGTTTCCCTGGGCGGTTGCTTTCGGCGATGTCGGCTTGTTCGGATTTTGGTCAATGATGTTTTTCCTTGCCGTGCTGACTGTCGGCTTCGCTTATGAGTGGCGCAAGGGTGCGCTGGATTGGGATTAGGGGGCGTTATGTCGGAAAGCAAGTCCAAGCAAACAACAGTGCCGGCACCGACGCCCGACCCCTATTACGCGCAAGTCTCCGACCAGCTGGCCGATAAGGGCTTTGTTGTTACGTCTGTCGAAGATTTGGTGAACTGGGCGCGCACCGGCTCACTGCACTGGATGACGTTCGGGTTGGCCTGTTGCGCGATTGAAATGATGCAGGTTTCCATGCCGCGTTATGATGTCGAGCGCTTCGGCTTTGCGCCGCGCGCCTCGCCGCGCCAGTCCGATGTCATGATTGTCGCCGGCACGCTGACCAATAAAATGGCGCCCGCGCTGCGCAAGGTTTATGACCAGATGCCGGAGCCGCGCTATGTCATTTCCATGGGCTCATGTGCCAATGGCGGGGGGTATTATCACTATTCCTATTCGGTGGTGCGCGGTTGCGACCGGGTTGTGCCGGTGGATATTTATGTGCCCGGATGCCCGCCGACAGCCGAGGCGTTGCTTTATGGCATTTTGCTGCTGCAAAAGAAAATCCGCCATACCGGCACGATAGAACGATAGGTTCGGATATGGGCGATCTCGAACAACTTGCTGAACATATCCGCGCGGGGCTGGGTGCATCGGTGGCGGGGGTTCACATTGCGCATGGCGAGCTGACCCTTGAGGCCAATGCCGGCATGGTCGAGCCGGTTATCAAGTTTTTGCGCGACGACCCCGAATGCGCTTTTTCGCAATTGATTGATTTGTGCGGGGTCGACTATCCCGCACGCGCCTTGCGCTTTGATGTTGTCTATCATTTGCTGTCGATGACGAAGAACCGACGCATCCGCGTTAAAGTTCAGGCGGGCGAGGAAACGCAAGTGCCAAGCCTCACAGAGCTTTTCGAGGCCGCCGCATGGTTTGAGCGCGAAGCCTTCGACATGTATGGCATTTTGTTTTCCGGCCATCCCGATTTGCGCCGCCTGCTGACGGATTACGGCTTTGAAGGCTATCCCTTGCGCAAAGACTTTCCGCTGACCGGGCATGTCGAAGTGCGTTATGATGACGACCAGAAAAAAGTGGTTTACGAGCCCGTGACACTTGTTCAGGAATTTCGTGATTTTGATTTTGAGAGCCCGTGGGAAGGGGCTCGTGGCGTGTTGCCCGGCGATGAAAAAGCCGGCGCAGCAAACGAGCAGGAAGGTTAGACCGCATGTCGGCGCAATCAAAACCCCCGGTGCAGGACGACCGCAAATTTACCATTAATTTCGGCCCGCAACACCCGGCTGCGCATGGCGTGTTGCGGCTGGTGATGGATTTGGACGGCGAGCGCGTCGAGCGCATTGACCCGCATATCGGCCTGTTGCATCGCGGCACGGAAAAACTGATCGAACACAAAACCTATCTGCAATCGGTGCCTTATTTCGACCGTTTGGACTATGTCGCGCCGATGAACCAGGAACATGCTTTTGCACTCGCCGTTGAACGCATGCTGGGTCTCGATGTGCCGCGGCGCGGGCAATATATTCGTGTGCTGTATTGCGAGATTGGCCGCATTCTGAGCCATCTTCTGAACATCACAACGCAGGCCCTTGATGTCGGCGCGCTGACGCCGCCGCTTTGGGGCTTTGAAGAGCGCGAAAAGCTGATGATTTTTTATGAGCGCGCCTGCGGTGCCCGCCTGCATGCGGCTTATTTCCGTCCCGGCGGTGTGCATCAGGATTTGCCGGAAGATTTGCTGCAGGATATTTACGATTTTTGCGACCCGTTTCTTGAGGTCATGGACGATATTGAAGGCCTGCTGACCGAAAACCGCATTTTCAAACAACGCAATGTCGATATTGGCGTGGTGTCGACAGAGGATGTGATGACATGGGGGCTGACCGGCGTTATGGCGCGCGGGTCGGGGCTGGCGTGGGATTTGCGCCGGTCGCAACCTTACGAAGCCTATAATGATTTCAAATTCAATATTCCGATCGGCAAAAACGGTGATTGCTATGACCGCTATCTGGTGCGGGTCGAGGAGTGTCGCGAGTCGGTGCGCATTATGAGGCAGTGCATTGAGAACATGCCCGACGGCCCGATTTCTTCGGCTGACGGCAAGGTCGTGCCGCCCAAACGCGCCGAGATGAAGCAATCTATGGAAGCCTTGATCCATCATTTCAAGCTGTACACGGAAGGCTATCACGTGCCCGCCGGTGAGGTTTACGCCGCGGTGGAAGCGCCCAAGGGCGAGTTTGGCGTGTATCTGGTGGCCGACGGTTCCAACAAGCCCTATCGCTGCAAAATCCGCGCGCCGGGCTATGCGCATTTGCAGGCGTTGGACCATTTGTGCCGCGACCATATGCTGCCGGATGTTTCGGCCATTTTGGGGTCGATGGATATCGTGTTCGGGGAGGTTGACCGATGAGTGTGCGTCGCCTCCACGAAAACCAACCGGACAGTTTCGCCTTTACCCAAGAGAATATGGATTGGGCCGCAACCCAGATTGCCAAATATCCCGAAGGCCGTCAGGCCAGCGCCGTCTTGCCGCTATTGTGGCAGGCTCAGAAGCAGGGTGGCGGTTGGCTGTCGGAACCGGCCATTCGTTGCGTCGCCGACATGCTCGACATGCCCTATATGCGCGCGCTTGAGGTCGCAACCTTTTATTCGATGTTCAACCTGTCGCCGGTGGGCGCGTATTTCGTTCAATTATGCGGCACCACGCCGTGCTGGTTGCGCGGGGCGGATGATTTGAAAGCCGTATGCCGGAAGCAAATTGGCGAGCCCGGCGATATTTCCGAAGACGGCAAGCTGAGCTGGATCGAGGTTGAGTGCCTCGGCGCGTGCGTCAATGCGCCGATGGTGCAGATCAATGATGATTTTTACGAAGATCTGACAGCCGATACGTTTGAACGGCTCTTGGAAGATTTGCGTCACGGGCGCAATGTGGTGACGGGGCCGCAAAACGGGCGGCAAGCCTCGGCACCCGAAGGCGGCCCGACTGTGTTGAAAGGCAATATGTGATGTTACGCGACGAAGATCGTATCTTTACCAATATTTACGGCTTTCACGGTGCCGATTTGGCGGCGGCGAAGTCGCGGGGCGATTGGGACAATACGGCTGACCTTATCAAAAAGGGTCGTGACTGGGTGATCGACGAGGTGAAAAACTCCGGTCTGCGCGGCCGTGGCGGTGCCGGTTTCCCGACCGGTCTGAAATGGTCTTTCATGCCGAAGGAAAATGACGGCCGCCCGCATTATCTGGTCGTCAATGCCGACGAGTCCGAGCCGGGCACATGCAAAGACCGCGATATCATGCGCCACGAGCCGCATAAATTGCTGGAAGGGTGCCTGCTGGCCGGTTTCGCGATGGGCGCGCATGCTTGTTATATTTACGTGCGCGGTGAGTTTGTGCGCGAGCGCGAAGCTCTGCAACGCGCGGTCGATGAAGCCTATGCTGACGGGCTGTTGGGCAAAGATGCGGCAGGTTCCGGCTGGGCCTATGACATTTACGTGCATCACGGGGCGGGTGCGTATATTTGCGGCGAGGAAACCGCGCTCATTGAAAGCCTTGAAGGCAAAAAGGGTATGCCGCGGCTGAAACCGCCATTTCCGGCAAATGTCGGGCTCTATGGCTGCCCGACCACGGTCAATAATGTTGAAAGCATTGCGGTGGCACCGACCATTTGCCGGCGCGGGTCAAGCTGGTTTGCGGGGCTGGGGCGCGAAGGCAATACCGGCACCAAGCTGTTCTGTATTTCGGGCCATGTAAACCGCCCGTGCAATGTGGAAGAGGAAATGGGCATTCCGCTGAAGGAATTGCTGGAAAAACATGCCGGTGGTGTGCGCGGCGGATGGGACAATTTGCTGGCCGTTATTCCGGGCGGCTCTTCCGTGCCGCTTCTGCCGAAGGAAATTTGCGACACGGTGTTGATGGATTTTGACAGCCTGAAAGACGTGCAGTCGGGACTGGGCACGGCGGGTGTGATTGTCATGGACAAATCAACCGATATCGTCAAAGCGATTGCGCGCATTTCGCATTTTTACAAACATGAAAGCTGCGGGCAGTGTACGCCGTGCCGCGAGGGCACGGGCTGGATGTGGCGCGTCATGGAACGCTTGGCTTCGGGGCAGGCCCAGCCGCGCGAAATCGACATGCTGTTGCAGGTCACCAAGCAGATTGAAGGCCACACCATTTGCGCGCTGGGCGACGCGGCGGCGTGGCCGGTGCAGGGGCTCATCCGGCATTTCCGCCCGGTGATTGAGGCGCGCCTTGAAGAAGGCCGGACCGCGGAGGCTGCCGAATGAGTGATCGCGTGAACGTAACCGTTGACGGCATTGCCGTTGAGGTCGAGCCGGGCACGACCATTTTGCAGGCTTGCGAGGAAGCGGGCGTTGAAATTCCACGCTTTTGCTATCACGAGCGTTTGTCGGTTGCCGGCAATTGCCGCATGTGCCTTGTCGAGGTTGAAAAAGCGCCCAAGCCCGTCGCCAGCTGTGCCATGCCGGTTGCCCCCGATATGGTGGTCAACACCCAGAGCGAAAGCGTGAAGTCTGCGCGCGAAGGCGTGATGGAGTTTTTGCTGATCAACCACCCGCTCGATTGCCCGATTTGCGATCAGGGCGGCGAGTGTGACTTGCAGGATCAGGCGCTGGGCTATGGCGTCGATTCGAGCCGCTTTGAAGACAATAAGCGTGCCGTCGAGGAAAAGGAAATGGGCCCGCTGGTCAAAACCGTCATGACGCGGTGCATTCACTGCACGCGCTGTGTGCGCTTTGCGACGGAAGTTGCCGGTGTGCCGGAAATCGGTGCGATTGGGCGCGGCGAGGATATGGAAATCACCACCTATCTTGAGGCGTCGCTGGAAAGCGAAATGTCGGGCAATGTCATTGACCTGTGCCCGGTCGGTGCGCTGACCTCCAAGCCCTATGCCTTTACCGCGCGCCCCTGGGAATTGCGCAAAACCGAAACCATTGATGCAATGGATGCGGTGGGCAGCAATATTCGCGTGGATGTGCGCGGGCGCGAAGTTATGCGGATTTTGCCGCGCGACCATGAGGCGGTGAACGAGGAATGGCTGTCCGACAAATCGCGCTTTGTCTGGGACGGGTTGAACACCCAGCGCCTCGACCGGCCCTATTTGCGCGTTGACGATAAATTGCAGGCGGCAGACTGGCAAAGCGCGTTTGATGCGATTGCCGCGCGCCTTAAAGCCGGTTCGGGGCAGGTGGCGGCGCTTGCCGGCGACCTTGTATGCACCGAAGGGCAATTTGCCTTGAAATCGCTGATGGAAAAGCTGGGCAGTCCGCATCTTGATTGTCGTCAGGATGGTGCCAAGCTGTCGGGCCCGCGCGCGAATTATCTGTTCAATACCGGCATTGCCGGCATTGAGGATGCCGATGCGCTGTTGCTGATCGGCACAAATCCGCGCCTTGAAGCGGCTGTGTTGAACGCGCGTATTCGCAAGCGTTGGTTGGCCGGCAATTTCCCCATTGCCGCAATCGGCCAGCCGACCGATTTGACCTATGACGCCGAATTTATCGGTGCCGGGCCGCAAACGCTCAAAGAGCTTGTCGAAGGCAAGCACGGCTTTGCCGATATATTGGCGAAAGCCGCGCGTCCCATGCTGATTTTGGGGCAGGGCGCACTGGCGCGCGCCGATGGCGCAGGCATATTCGCTCAAGCCCTCGCGCTGGCGGAAAAAACCGGCATGATTTCGGATGGCTGGAACGGGTTTAATGTGCTGCACACCGCCGCTTCACGCGTCGGCGGCATGGATGTCGGGTTTTTGCCCGGCGATGGCGGGCGCGACCGCGACGGCATAATTGAGGGGTGCAAATCCGGCGATATTTCGACGGTCATTCTTTACGGTGCCGATGAAATAGACCGCGCCGAACTGGGCGATGCGTTTGTCATTTATGTCGGCAGCCATGGCGACCGTGGCGCGCATGGCGCGGATGTGATTTTGCCGGCCGCGGCCTATACCGAAAAACAGGCGATTTTCGTGAACACGGAAGGCCGCGCGCAAATGAGCGAGCGGGCGGCGTTTCCGCCCGGAGATGCGCGCGAAGACTGGAAGATTTTCCGCGCGCTGTCCGACAGCTTGGGCGCGACACTTGAGTTTGACACGGTGGATGCGTTGCGCACGGCCATGTTCGCGCACGCCCCGCAATTGGCGCATCTGGACGAGCGGGTGCCCGCAGGCGCGCCCGAAAAGCCGGTCGCGGATGTAACCGATTTGGACGCGGCGGCGTTTGCACCGGCGGTCACGGATTATTATTTCACCAATCCGATTGCGCGCGCATCGGCAACCATGGCGGCTTGCGCCGAAGCCAAGCGCGAACGCGCCAAAGCTATTGGCGGGACTGGAACCGATGGATAATCTGCTGCTCGAAACTTATATCTGGCCGGCGTTCCTTGTTGCCGGACACAGCCTGCTTATTCTGGTGGCGCTGTTGTTGTGGCTGGCTTTTTTCATGTATGCCGAGCGCAAAATCTGGGGCGCGGTGCATCTGCGCCGCGGGCCCAATGTGGTTGGGCCGTTTGGGTTGCTGCAAAGTTTTTCGGATATTCTGAAATATCTTTTCAAGGAAGTTATTTTCCCGACATCATCCAACAAGGCGGTGTTTTTGCTGGCACCGATTGTGACGCTGTTTCTGGCGCTGAGCGCTTGGGCCGTTATTCCGGTTGCCGAAGGCTGGGCCGTATCGGACATTAATGTCGGCATTTTGTATATTTTCGCCATTTCATCGCTGGGTGTTTACGGGGTGATTATGGGCGGCTGGGCGTCCAACTCGAAATATCCGTTTCTGGGGGCGCTGCGCTCGGCGGCGCAAATGGTGTCTTATGAGGTTTCCATCGGGCTGGTGATAATCACCGTGCTGCTTTGCGTCGGTTCGTTGAACCTGACGGATATTGTCATGGCACAGCAGACCGTGTGGTTTGCCATTCCGCTGTTTCCGATGTTTGTGATTTTCTTCATTTCCGCGCTGGCCGAGACCAATCGGCCGCCTTTTGACCTGCCCGAAGCCGAAAGCGAGCTGGTGGCGGGTTTCATGACCGAATATTCCTCGACGCCTTATGTCGTCTTCATGATCGGCGAACTTGCCAATATCGTGCTGATGTGTGCCATGACGACAATATTGTTTCTGGGCGGCTGGCTGCCGCCCTTCGATGTTGCGCCGTTTAACTGGGTGCCGGGCGTTGTGTGGTTCTTGCTGAAAATGACCTTCATGTGTTTCATGTTTTCAATGGTGAAGGCCATTGTGCCGCGCTATCGCTATGACCAGCTGATGCGCCTCGGGTGGAAGGTTTTCCTGCCGATCTCGCTTTTCTGGGTGGTGTTGACGGCCGGTGTCATCCAGTATTTCGGACTGGCAGGATAAGAGGGGGATAGACGATGGCTTGGTTGGATCGAACAGCGCGCGAACTCTTTCTCGCCGAATTTGTCTCGGCTTTCGGGCTGGCAATGCGCTATTTCTTCAAGCAGAAACTCACGGTCAATTATCCGTATGAAAAAGGCCCGCTGTCCCCGCGCTTTCGCGGCGAACATGCTTTGCGCCGCTACCCCAACGGGCAGGAACGCTGCATCGCCTGCAAACTTTGCGAAGCCGTGTGCCCGGCCCAAGCCATTACCATTGAGGCGGGCCCGCGCAATAATGACGGCACGCGGCGCACGGTGCGCTATGACATTGACATGGTGAAGTGCATTTATTGCGGCTTTTGTCAGGAAGCGTGTCCGGTCGATGCGATTGTGGAAGGCCCGAATTTCGAATTTGCGACCGAGACCCGCGAGGAACTGATTTATGACAAGCAGAAACTTCTGGAGAACGGCGACCGGTGGGAGATCGAAATTGCCAAAAACATTGAACTCGACGCGCCCTACAGATAAACAGAACATCCAATGACCCTGACAGCCCTTGCATTTTATCTGTTCGCAACAGTTTCCGTTGCCAGCGCCTTTATGGTGATTTCGGCGCGCAATCCGGTTTACTCGGTCTTGTTTCTCATTTTGACCTTTTTCAATTCCGCCGGCCTGTTTGTGCTGATGGGGGCGGAATTTCTCGCCATGATTTTGGTGGTGGTTTATGTCGGCGCCGTTGCGGTGCTGTTTTTGTTTGTCGTCATGATGCTGGATATTGATTTTGCCGAGCTGAATGAAGGCTTCCTGCAATATATGCCGATCGGCGCGACCATCGGCCTGATTTTGCTGCTTGAGCTGCTGCTGATTTTCGGTGCCTCGACCCGGCTGGTCAGCCAGAGCGCACTGCCGCAGGCAACGCCCGAAGGCATGACCAATGCCGAGGCTATCGGGCGGGTTTTGTATACTGATTATATCTATTATTTTCAGGCCGCCGGAGCCGTGCTGCTGGTCGCCATGATCGGTGCCATTGTGCTGACACTCGTCAAATCCGAAAACCCCCGCCGGCAAAGCATCGCCGCGCAAAACGCGCGCAGGCGTGAAGACGGGGTGGAGCTTGTCGATATCGAGCCCGGACAGGGGCTTTAGGGGGGCGTGATGGAAATCGGATTGAACCATTATCTGACGCTGGCCGCCATTTTGTTCACAATCGGCGTGTTCGGCATATTTTTGAACCGCAAGAATGTGATCGTCATTTTAATGTCCATCGAACTGATGCTGTTGGCGGTCAACATCAACCTCGTTGCGTTTTCGGCCTTTCTGGGCGATCTCGTCGGGCAGGTGTTCGCGCTGCTGGTGTTAACGGTCGCGGCGGGGGAGGCGGCCATCGGTCTGGCAATCCTCGTCGTGTATTTCCGCAACAGAGGCGGCATTGCGGTTGAAGATGTCAGCCAGATGAAAGGCTAGGGATGTATCAGGCGATAGTATTTTTTCCGTTATTGGGCGCCCTGATCGCCGGGCTTTTCGGGCGTGTGATTGGCGACCGGCCTTCTGAAATCATTACCACGGCATTGCTTATTCTGTCGGCGCTGATGTCGTGCGTCGCTTTTGTCGATGTCGGCCTCAATGGTGAAACCGAAACCGTTCAGGTGTTGCAATGGATCCATTCGGGCTCGCTGAATATTGACTGGGTTTTGCGCATCGACACGCTGACCGCCGTGATGCTGGTGGTGGTGACATGCGTGTCGTCAATGGTTCATGTCTATTCCATCGGCTATATGAGCCATGATACGGCGCGCGCGCGGTTTTTTGCCTATTTGTCGCTGTTCACCTTCATGATGCTGGTGCTGGTGACGGCGGATAATTTCGTCCAGTTGTTTTTCGGCTGGGAAGGCGTCGGTCTGGCCTCTTATCTGCTGATCGGTTTCTGGTTCAAAAAGCCGTCGGCAAATGCCGCGGCAATCAAGGCTTTCGTGGTCAATCGCGTGGGCGATTTCGGCCTTATTCTCGGCATGGCGGCGATTTATTTCACGGTCGGCTCGCTGGAATTTGACAATGTGTTTGCGGCGGCCAATGCGCTGGCCGACGGGCAGTTGGAATTCCTCGGCCTTACGCTGCCGGCGCTCACCACGATTTGCCTGTTGCTGTTCATGGGGGCCATGGGCAAGTCGGCGCAATTTTTGCTGCACACATGGTTGCCCGATGCGATGGAAGGCCCGACACCGGTTTCCGCGCTCATTCATGCGGCCACCATGGTGACGGCAGGCATTTTTCTGGTGGCGCGCTGTTCGCCGCTGTTTGAACTCTCACCGACGGCGCTGGCCGTTGTTACGGTTGTTGGTGCGGTGACGGCGTTTTTCGCGGCAACTGTCGGTCTGGTGCAAAACGATATCAAGCGCGTCATTGCCTATTCGACCTGCTCGCAATTGGGCTATATGTTTGTCGCCCTCGGCGTCGGTGCCTATCAGGCGGCAATGTTTCATTTGTTCACCCATGCGTTTTTCAAGGCGCTGCTGTTTCTGGGTGCGGGTTCCGTGATTCACGCCATGCAGGACGAACAGGACATGCGCAAAATGGGCGGCCTGCGCACATTGGTGCCGGCAAGCTGGTTTGTCATGATTGTCGGCACATTGGCACTGACCGGTTTTCCGCTCACGGCCGGTTTCTTCTCCAAAGACGCGATTGTCGAAGCAGCTTATGTCGCGCAAATCGGGCCGCATATGTTTGCCTTCACGCTGCTGGTGGTCGCGGCCCTGTTTACCTCGTTTTACAGCTGGCGGCTGATTTTCCTGACATTTTACGGGCTGCCGCGCTGCTCGAACGAAACGCTTTCTCATGTGCATGAAAGCCCGCCTGTGATGCTTGTGCCACTCATTATTCTGGCGCTTGGTGCCTTGTTTGCCGGCTTTACCTTTTATGATTTCTTCATTGGCGACGGGCAGGCGGCCTTCTGGAGCGGCAGTATTTTCACCGCCGCGGAAAACAATGTGTTGCGCGATCTGCATGACGTGCCCGGATGGGTGAAACTGTCGCCGCTGGTCATGATGTTGGCCGGTTTCACCCTTGCCTGGGTGATGTATATTCGCCGCCCGACATTGCCGGGCCAACTCGCGACCGAGCATGATCTGGTTTACAAGTTCTTGCTCAACAAATGGTATTTTGACGAAATTTACAATTTCATCTTTGTGCGTCCGGTAAAATGGCTGGCGCGCCTGTTTTGGAAGGGCGGCGATGGCGCGGTGATTGACGGCTTCGGCCCCGACGGTATCGCCGCAAGCGTGTTGTATTTCACCCGCCGCGCGGTCGGTCTGCAAACCGGCTTTGTCTATCACTACGCTTTTGCCATGTTGCTCGGCATTGCCGGGCTGGTGAGCTGGTTCATGCTCACAGGGGGGCAATAATGACTGACTGGCCGATCCTTTCCACCATTACATTTTTGCCTCTGCTGGGCGCTTTCTTCATTCTGCTGATCCGTGGTGACGAGGCCACGGCTGCCGGTAATGCCAAGGCCGTGGCTTTGTGGACGTCGGTTGTAACCCTGTTCCTGACGGGGTTTATGGTCAGCCAGTTTGACGCCGGTTCGGCGGCATTTCAATTTGTCGAGCGTTTCAACTGGCTGGGCGACGGGGTTGATTACGCCATGGGCGTGGACGGCATTTCCGTATTGTTTGTTTTGTTGACGGCCGCGCTTGTGCCGATTTGCATTCTGGCAAGCTGGCATTCCATCACCCATCGGGTGCGCGAATATATGCTGGCCTTTTTGGTGCTTGAGACACTGATGATCGGCGTTTTCTGCGCCATGGATCTCATTCTCTTCTATCTGTTTTTTGAAGGCGGCTTGATTCCGATGTTCCTGATTATCGGCATTTGGGGCGGTGGCCGTCGCGTCTATGCCAGTTTCAAGTTTTTCCTCTACACATTGCTGGGCTCGGTTCTGATGTTGTTGGCGGTGCTTGTTATGTATTGGCAGACCGGCACGACTTTCATTCCCGACCTGATGGAAACGGCATTTGCACCGGATTGGCAAACATGGCTGTGGCTTGCGTTTTTTGCGTCCTTTGCCGTCAAAATGCCGATGTGGCCCGTGCATACCTGGTTGCCTGACGCCCATGTTGAGGCACCGACCGCCGGTTCGGTCATTCTGGCCGGTGTGTTGTTGAAAATGGGCGGCTATGGCTTCTTACGCTTTTCTCTGCCGATGTTTCCCATTGCATCCGATTTGTTTGCGCCCATGGTGTTTGGCTTGAGTGCCATTGCGATTGTCTATACATCGCTCGTCGCTTTCGCGCAGGAAGATATGAAAAAGCTCATCGCATATTCTTCCGTGGCGCATATGGGCTTTGTGACCATGGGGCTGTTCTCGGCCACGGTGCAGGGCGTGCAGGGCGGGGTTTTCCAGATGCTGTCGCATGGCTGGATTTCCAGCGCGCTGTTTTTGTGCGTCGGGGTGATTTACGACCGCATGCACACGCGCGAGATTGCCGCCTATGGCGGGCTTGCGAACCGCATGCCGGTCTATGCGGCGATTTTCATGCTGTTCACCATGGCCAATGTCGGACTGCCCGGCACCTCCGGCTTTGTCGGCGAATTTCTGACCATTATCGGCACGTTCCAAGTCAGCACATGGACGGCCATGTTCGCGACGAGCGGGGTTATTTTCTCCGCCTGCTACGCGCTGACGCTTTATCGCCGCGTCAGTTTCGGGCGCATTGAGCATGAAGGCCTGCAACAGATTGCCGATACCGACCGGCGCGAGATTTTTCTGTTTGTGCCGCTGGTCATTGCGACGTTGATTTTCGGCGTCTGGCCGATGCCAATTCTCGACATAACCGCCGCTTCGGTTGAAAATCTCGTGTCGAATTATCAAGAAGCCCTGTCAACCCATGCCGCCAATGCACTGCTTTCGGGCGGTGCCGAGAGCCTACGCTAGGAGTTTCGCATGTTGGCCAATGTCACACTCTTACTGCCCGAACTGGTTCTGTTCATCGGTGCCATGGGCCTGCTTATGGTTGGCGCATTTGCCACCACCGATGCAACGCGCGTCATAGAATATGGTGCCATTTCGCTGCTGCTCATCGCCGCAATTGCCTCGTGGATGCAGGGCGAGGCGTATCCCCAGCTTGCGTTTGGCGGAGCCTTTATCGTTGATGCGTTTTCGGCTTTCATGAAGACACTCACCTATCTTGCCACGGCGGTTGTCATCATCATGGCGCGTGGCTTCATGCAAAATGAAAGTCTGGCGCGATTTGAAGTGCCGGTTCTGATGATACTGGCCGCAGTGGGCATGGGCATGATGATTTCCGCCAATGACCTTATCGCGCTTTATATGGGCATCGAATTGCAAAGCCTCGCGCTTTATGTGCTGGCGGCGATTAAGCGCGACAGCTTGCGCGCCACCGAAGCGGGTTTGAAATATTTTGTTCTGGGTGCGCTGTCCTCCGGCATGTTGCTGTATGGCGCTTCGCTGATTTACGGCTTTTCGGGAAGCACGAATTTTGCCGGCATTGCCGAAGCTTTCACCGCTGAAGACGGCATATTGCCTCTGGCGCAAGTGGTCGGCATGGTGTTTTTGCTGGCCGGTCTTGCGTTCAAAATTTCCGCCGTTCCGTTCCATATGTGGACGCCGGATGTCTATGAAGGCGCGCCGACGCCAATGACCGCGTTTTTCGCCGCCGCGCCGAAGCTGGCGGGTATGGCGGTGTTTTTGCGGGTGGTTGTTTCGGCCTTTCCCGATGCTCTGGCCGCATGGCAGCAAATCATTATTTTCATTTCTGTTGCCAGCATGGTGCTGGGGGCTTTTGCGGCTATCGGCCAAACCAATATCAAGCGCCTGATGGCCTATTCTTCCATCGGACATATGGGGTTTGCGCTGGTGGGCTTTGCCGCGGGCAGCGAAGACGGGGTTGCCGCTGTTATTTTGTATATGACGCTTTACGGCATTATGACCTTGGGCACGTTTGCCTGCATTTTGTCGATGCGCCGCGACAGCGGCATGGTCGAACAGATCAAGAGCCTGTCGGGGTTGAGCCAGGTGCGCCCCTTCATGGCGCTGTGCCTTGCCATATTAATGTTCTCGCTGGCCGGCATTCCGCCGCTGGCCGGATTTTTCGGCAAGCTTTTCGTGTTTCACGCCGCCATTGAGGCCGGGCTTTATGCTTTGTGTGTGCTGGGCGTTTTGTCGAGTGTTGTCGGGGCTTATTATTATCTGCGGATTGTCAAAATCATGTATCTCGACCCGCCGGCGGATGAAGCAAATGATCCCATGCCGCGCGAATTGTCCATCATTGCCGGAACTTTGGCCGGAATTTGCCTGTTGTTTTTCGTCTATCCCGCGCCGCTGATTGATCTGGCGACCGCCGCAAGTCAGGCTTTGATTGACATGCCGGCACCCGAAGCATTGCTGACCGGGCTTTTCGGGCCCGCCGACATCAGGTGATCACACTTCCCGACACTTATCAGCTGCTCCACTTTGAAACGGTGGACAGCACCAATGAAGAGGCCAAACGGCTGGCAGCGCAAAGCGTGATGCAGCCGCATTGGATTTTGGCCGATACCCAAAGTGCCGGTCGCGGGCGCCGCGGGCGGGCGTGGCAATCGCCCAAAGGAAATCTTATGACGACCATTTATCTGCCCGGGCGCATTGAGACGGTGAAGGCCGGACAATTGAGCTTTGTGGCCGGGCTTGCGCTGGCCGATACGGTTGCCTCGCTCATCGGGCCGGACGGTGCGGTATCCATAAAATGGCCGAATGATGTGCTGGTGGGCGGGGCCAAAATTTCCGGCATATTGCTTGAATCCGGCGCCGCCTCTGACGCGCATCTGGATTGGGTATGCGTCGGCATGGGGCTGAACCTTGCCCATTATCCCGACGACACGCCTTATTTGGCGACCAGCATTGCCGCCCATACAGGCCGTCGGCCCGACAATTTGTCGGCGCTGGAGGTGTTGGCTTCGGCCTTTGACCGTTATTATCGGCAATGGCAACAATTCGGGTTTTCGGTCATCGTCACAAAATGGCGTCAACAGGCGCATAATCTGGGCCGCGAAATTGTCGTGCGTCTGGAAAAGAGCGAGCTGACGGGTGTTTTTGAAGATATTGACGATACGGGCGCGCTAATTCTTTGCACCGAAGACGGTGCGCGCCATATTGTAAGTGCCGGCGATGTATTTTTCCGCTAATCGGTTGAGCTATGACACAAAACGAAAATAATCTGGTTTTTGTTCCGCTGGGTGGCACCGGCGAGATTGGCATGAACTGCAATCTGTACGGCTATGGCGCGGGCAATCGGCGCGACTGGATTATGGTCGATCTCGGCGTAACCTTTGGCCGCCACACCGAGCCCGGCATTGATCTGATTACCGCGGATACGGCCTTTATCGAGGCCGAGCGGGGCCAGCTGCATGCGCTGTTGCTGACGCATGGCCATGAAGACCATATTGGCGCGGTGGCGCGTTTGTGGCCGCGGCTGAAATGTCCGGTCTATGCGACGGCCTTTACGGCGGAACTTGTGCGCGGCAAGCTGGCAGAGGCGGGGCTTCTGGAAGCCGTGCCACTGCATATTGTTGAGCCGCAGCAATCGCTTGAACTGGGCCCGTTCCAAATTGATTATATCGGGCTGACGCATTCGATTGCTGAGCCCAATGCGCTGGCTTTGCGATGCGGCGGCGCGCGCGTTTTGCATACGGGCGACTGGAAAATCGACCCCGATCCGGTTGTCGGCAAAGTTACCGAGCATGAACGGCTGAAAGCCTTTGGCGATGAAGGGGTCGATGCCATTGTTTGCGACAGCACCAATGTATTGTCGGAAGGGCGCTCCGGCTCTGAAGCCGATGTCGCCACCGCGCTGAACAAGGTGGTTGCCGAAAGCACAGGCCGGGTTGTGGTTACGACATTTGCATCCAACATTGCCCGCCTGTCCAGCATTGCCAAAGCGGCGGCTGACAATGGGCGGCATATTTGTTTGGCCGGACGCGGCATGCACCGGATTTACAATGCCGCGCGTGCGACCGGATATCTGGCAGATTTTCCCGCGCCGGTGGAGGAAGAAGACGCCGCCTATCTGCCACCCGACAAGCTTGTTATTTTATGCACGGGCAGTCAGGGCGAATACCGCGCCGCGCTGGGACGCATGGCGCATGGCCACCATCCCCATCTCGTGCTTGAGGCCGGAGACCGCGTTGTGTTTTCATCCAAAATGATCCCCGGCAATGAGACCGAAATTCTCGCATTGCAAAATCAATTGGCGTCAATAAATGTTGAAATTATAACGCCTTATAATAATGACCTTCATGTATCAGGTCATCCCAATCGCGATGAGCTTGTCGATATGTATGGCTGGGTGCGCCCGCGCGCGGCCGTGCCGGTGCATGGCGAACACCGCCATCTGATTGCCCATGCGGCGCTGGCCGCCGAGTTGGGCGTGCCGGAGCCGTTGCGCGTTCACAATGGCGATATGGTGCAGCTTTATCCGGGGCCTGCGCAGGTGCTGGATACGGTGCCCAGCGGGCGACTTTATCTGGATGGCGAGATTTTCACCCAAAGCGATGCGCTGGCGGTGCGCGAACGCCGCAAGCTGTCATATAATGGCGCGGTGTTTGTGAGCATACCGCTTGATGGCGCGAACCGTCTGTGCGGGCGCATTGAAGTTCAGATGCGCGGCATACCCGAACATGATGGTGATATGGATCTGGTGAACTGGGCGCTGGATGCGGCCGAGCGCGCAATGCCGTCCAATGGCAAGGTGACGCCGGCGCGCGCCGAGGAAGAGGTCGGCCAGTTTATCCGCCGCGAGCTGGGCCAGCGCTGGGGCAAGAAGCCCATGGTTGTGGTAAGCTTTGTGCATGTGTAATCGGAATTTAACGAACGGGCATATTCAGTGATTGAAATCGGTTTTCTTTTCGGCTGCGCCATATATGGCATTATCTGGTTTTTGACCCTGTTTATGGTGCTGCCCTTCGGCGTGGTGTCGCAACACGAAGACGGGCGCGTTGTGCCGGGCTCGGAAGCAGGCGCGCCGGCGCGGCCAATGATCTACCGGAAGCTGGCGATAACGACGCTTTTGTCGGCGGTGTTTTATGCTCTTGTCTATCTGCTTTTGACATCGGGCGTGTTGGCGCAGATTAATCTGCCGTTTCTGCCCGACTTTGGGCTGGACAGAAGCTGATTTTACCAGGCCAAAAAAAAGCGGAACCTAAAAGGTTCCGCTTTGTGTGATCCGTTAAAAACGGAGGGCTCCTCCCAAAACCCGAGAACTCGAAGTTCTCTGTCCACGAAAAAATACTAGGAAAAAACCACAGCCCTGTCATTAAGATTTTACATTTTCTTGACCCTTCATCAATCGCATGGGACAAGCGTAATTCCACTGGTTCTGCACGCGGACTGAATATATGCGCCTTACCGATTATTTTTTGCCGACCCTTAAAGAAGACCCTGCCGAAGCACAGATTGTTTCGCACCGCCTGATGCTGCGCGCCGGCATGGTGCGCCAAAGCGCGGCAGGCATTTATAGCTGGCTGCCTTTGGGGTTGCGGGTTTTGCGGAACATCGAGGCGATTGTGCGCGAAGAGCAAAATCTGGCCGGTGCCGTCGAAGTGCTGATGCCGACCCTGCAACCTGCCGATATCTGGCGCGAATCGGGTCGCTATGAAGATTACGGCAAGGAAATGCTGCGGATTACCGACCGCGCCGAGCGCGACCTGCTCTACGGGCCGACCAATGAAGAATTAATCACGCAAATATTTCGCGACAATGTGCGCAGCTACAAGCAATTGCCGTGCAATCTCTATCATATTCAGTGGAAATTTCGTGATGAGATTCGCCCGCGCTTCGGGGTGATGCGGGGCCGCGAATTTTTGATGAAAGATGCCTATAGCTTCGACATTGACGAAGCATCGGCGCGTGTGGCGTATCAAAAAATGTTCGTGGCTTATCTGCGCACCTTCGCGCGCCTTGGGCTTCGCGCGCTGCCCGTGGCGGCTGACACCGGCCCGATTGGCGGCGATTTGAGCCATGAGTTTATCATTCTCGCCGAAACAGGCGAGTCGGAAGTGTTCTGCCATGCCGACCTTCTGGAACGCCCCGCACCTGAGGCGGATTACACCGCCGATTTGGATGCTGTTATCGCGCCATTTACTTCGCTCTATGCGCGCAGTGACGAAAAACATGAGCCGGAAATTTTCGAAGCCGAAGTGCCCGCCGACAAGCAGGTGACGGCGCGCGGCATTGAGGTCGGGCATATTTTCTATTTCGGGCAGAAATATTCGCAGCCCATGCAGTGTCGCGTTGCCGGTGCAGATGGCAAGGAGGTCGCCGTCTATGGCGGTTCCTACGGCATCGGGGTTTCGCGGCTGGTTGGCGGCATTATCGAAGCCTGCCATGATGACTACGGAATTGTCTGGCCGTGGGCGGTTGCACCGTTCCAGATCGGTCTCATCAATTTGAAACCGGGCGACGCGCAGACGGATGAATTGTCCGAACGCCTTTACGCGGCGCTGACACAAAAAGGCCTTGATGTGCTGTATGATGATCGCGATGAACGCGCCGGTGCCAAGTTTTCGGATATGGATCTGATCGGCTTGCCGTGGCAGGCGGTCATTGGGCCGCGCGGGGCGGCTGCGGGCGAGATAGAAGTCAAAAACCGGAAAAATGGCGACAAACAAACACTTGATTTCGAGGCCGCCTGCGCTTTGCTGGCCGGGCCGCCGAGCGACTAGGCCGTATCGGTGACGCGCGCGTTTAACAGGCTGGAATGGCAGTTGGCCGGGCGTTATTTGCGGGCGCGGCGGCGCGAGAGCTTTATTTCCATCATCGCCATTATTTCCTTTCTCGGCATCATGCTGGGCGTGGCCACGCTGATTGTTGTCATGGCCGTGATGAACGGATTTCGCGCCGATTTGCTGGACCGTATTCTGGGCGTCAGCGGCCATGTGGTTGCGCGGCCCTGGAACGGACAGTTTGAAGACCGCGCCGCGACCGTGGCGCGTTTGCAGAAACTGCCGCCCGTTGTGCTGGCGACACCGCTGGTCGACGGCCAGGCGATGCTGTCTTCGGGCCAAGCGGTGCGCGGCGTTGTCTTGCGCGGCATGCCGACCGATGCGCTGAAGCGCCTGCCGGCGCTGGCCGGCAATGTGCGCGCCGGTACGCTCGACAATCTGTCGCAAAGCGGGCAGGTGGCAATCGGCCTGCGTCTGGCAGAGCGTTACGGCATTGGCGTCGGTGACCCTGTGACCCTCATCGCGCCGCGCGGCACGGTGACGCCATTTGGCACGACCCCGCGCATCAAACAGTTTGGCGTTGCGGCCATTTTCAGCATCGGTCTGTCCGAATATGATTTGAACATCATGTTTTCCAGCCTTGAGACGGCGCAGAGCTTTTTCAGTGAAAGCGCGCAATCGGGCGCCATTGAACTGACACTGGATGACCCCGACAAGGTGGAAGCCTATCGCGCGGATTTGCAGAACGCCGCCGGACTTGATGTTTCGCTGGTTGACTGGAAACAGTCCAATCGCACGCTGGCCGGTGCGCTGGAGGTTGAGCGCAATGTCATGTTCCTCATTTTGACGCTGATTTTGCTGGTGGCGGCGCTCAATATTGTGTCGGGGCTGGTCATGCTGGTGCGCGACAAGCATCGCGATATTGCCGTGTTGCGCTCAATGGGGGCGGGCCGCGGCATGATATTGCGGGTGTTTTTCATCACCGGCGCCAGCATTGGCGTTATCGGGTCGCTGGCCGGTTTCGGCCTCGGCGTTGTTTTCTGCGCCTATATTGAAGAGATACGCCAGCTCCTTGTGATGATTACCGGCGCCCAGCTGTTTCCGGCGGAGGTTTATTTTCTGGAGCGCATGCCCGCGCGTCTGGTGATGTCAGATGTCGTGCAGGTGCTTTCCATGGCGCTGACCCTGTCGTTTCTCTCTACGCTTTATCCGGCGTGGCGCGCCGCTTCGCTCGATCCGGTGGAGGCGTTGCGCTATGAGTGAACGGTTCTGCTTGCGCGGCATTCATCAGGGCTTCGACCAGGCCGGGCGGCGGCTAGAGGTTTTAAAAGGTGTCGACCTCACCATTGCGGCGGGTGAAACCGTTGCGCTTCTGGGGCCGTCCGGTTCCGGCAAATCATGCTTGCTGCATATTGCGGGGCTTTTGGAAAAACCCGTTTCGGGCGAAATTCTGGTCAATGGCCAAGTGTTGCCGACCGATGATGACGGCGCGCGCACGCGCGGGCGGTTGCAGCATATCGGGTTTGTCTACCAATTTCATAATCTGTTGCCGGAGTTCAGTGCGCTTGAAAATGTCATGTTGCCTTTGCGCCTGCGCGGGCAGGGCAGTGGCGCGGCGCGCGTGGCGGCGGGGGATATTCTGGCAAAGCTCGGCCTGACCGACAGATTGGAACATCTGCCGGCGCAATTGTCGGGCGGCGAACAACAGCGCGTGGCGATTGCGCGCGCACTTGTGACGCGGCCGGATGTTATTCTGGCCGATGAACCGACGGGCAGTCTGGACGGCACCAATGGGGCCGTGATTGCCGAATTATTGCTCGATTTGGCACGCGAGGCGCGCGCCGCCGTATTGCTTGCCACCCATGACACGACGCTGGCCGAACGCGCCGATCGGGTGGTGCGCTTGCAAGACGGTATTCTTCAATAAAACCGCTTTAAAACAGCTTTTTTGCTTGCCGGAATTTTATTTGTTGACAAAAGAACAAAACAAGAACATATTGTCCTCCTACTTGGGAGGAAAACCGATGACAGATCTTGTTGAAGACATTTTGGCGCTGACCGCTCTGTTCGCCATGGGCTATGCGATTTTGCTGTGGGGTACCATTGGCGCGGCACTTGCCGGGTGAAACCTGTTATCCGCTTCCAAATCCACTTATCCCCTAAATAGCGCGCCCGCGCCATGACAGGATTTCCACATGCCCTAAAATAGCAACCTAATGTGAGTCGTTGCTTAAGGGAAAATATGTCGGAACCGGAAATAAACCAGTCAGGTCGTCAGCTCGTGGTGCCGAAATTCATACATTTGCGCGTTCACAGCGCCTATTCACTGCTCGAAGGGGCATTGCCGATCAATTTGTTGGCGCGCGCCGCCCAGTCCATGCGCATGCCGGCACTGGCGGTGACCGACCGCAATAATTTGTTCGGCGCGCTGGAATTTTCCGAAGCCATGGCCGCGCTCGGCATCCAGCCGATTATTGGCACCACTTTGTCGGTCTATTTCGGTGCGGAGGACGAGCCGCCCTACAGCCTTGCGCTGTTGGTGAAGAACGAAACCGGCTATCGCAATTTGATGGCGCTGGTGAGCGCCGCCCATCTGGAAGACCGCGCGCATGGTGCGGTGGGCATTGATGCCGAATTGCTGGGGGCGCACAGCGACGGGCTCATTTGCCTGACCGGGGGGCCGGAAGGGCCGGTGAACCGGCATTTGAGTGCCGGACGCGTGAGCCCCGCCGAAGAGGTTCTTGCGACATTGCAGAGCATATTTTCGGATAATCTCTACATTGAATTGCAACGCTATGCCGATGGCGCACCGGCGGATATTGAAGACGCGCTGGTGCAATTGGCCTATGCCCGTAATGTGCCGCTGGTGGCGACCAATCAGGCCTATTTTGCCTCCGAAGATGATTATCGCGCGCATGATGCGCTCGTTTGCATTGCCGAGGGGCGCTATCTCAATGAGGAAGACCGCCGCCGCCTCACGCCCGACCACCGGCTGAAAACCGCCGAGGAAATGGTGGCCTTGTTTGCCGACCTGCCGGAGGCGCTTGAGAACACGGTGGAGATTGCCCAGCGTTGTGGGTTCCGCCCGACCGAACACAAGCCCATTTTGCCGGCCTTTGCCGAAGGCGACGAGCTGGCCGAATTGCGCCGTCAGGCCGAAGAGGGGTTGCGCGTGCGCTTGCAACAAGTGTCTGCCGCGGCACCCGAAGCCGATTATTTTCAACGGCTTGATTTCGAACTGGACGTTATCGGCAAAATGGGGTTTCCGGGCTATTTTCTAATCGTTGCCGACTTCATCAAATGGGCCAAAGCCCAAGATATTGCCGTCGGCCCCGGTCGCGGCTCCGGTGCGGGGTCGGTGGTGGCCTGGGCGCTGACGATTACCGACCTTGACCCGTTGCGCTTCAATTTGCTGTTCGAGCGGTTCTTGAACCCCGAACGTGTTTCGATGCCGGATTTCGATATTGATTTTTGCCAGTCGCGCCGCGATGAGGTGATTTCCTATGTGCAATCGAAATATGGCCGCGATCAGGTGGCGCAGATCATCACTTTCGGTAAATTGCAGGCGCGCCTTGTGCTGCGCGATGTCGGGCGCGTTTTGCAAATGCCCCATGGTCAGGTTGACCGCCTCGCCAAGCTAGTGCCGAACAATCCGGCCAATCCGGTGACGCTGGCGGAAGCGATTGACGAAGAAGAGCGCCTGCGCGAGGCGCGCGACAGTGACCCGCAAGTGGCCGAGCTGATTTCCATTTCGCTGAAGTTGGAAGGGCTTTACCGCCACGCCTCGACGCATGCCGCCGGTGTGGTGATCGGTGACAGGCCGCTGAACGAGCTGGTGGCGCTTTATCGTGACCCGAAATCGGACATGCCGGTGACGCAGTTCAATATGAAATGGGTTGAGCGCGCCGGCCTGGTAAAGTTCGATTTTCTGGGGCTGAAAACATTGACCGTGCTTGAAAAGGCGGTCGAACTGCTCAAGGGCACGGGCGTTGATATCGACGTCAATAATTTGCCGCTGGATGATGCGGCGACGTTTGAGCTTTTGGGGCGCGGCGACACGGTCGGCGTGTTTCAGCTGGAAAGTGCCGGCATGCGCGATGTGCTGCGCAAAATGAAGCCGGATGCTTTTGAAGATATTATTGCACTTGTCGCGCTTTACCGGCCGGGGCCGATGGAAAATATTCCCAAATTTGTGTCGTGTAAAAAAGGCGAAGAAGAGCCCGACTATATGCACCCGTCGCTGGAGCCGCTATTGGCGGAAACCTATGGCGTGATGATTTATCAGGAGCAGGTGATGCAAATCGCGCAGACGCTTTCGGGCTATTCGCTGGGCGAAGCAGACCTTTTGCGCCGCGCCATGGGCAAGAAAATCAAAGCGGAAATGGCGGCCCAGAAAGCCCGCTTCATTGACGGTGCGGTCGCCAATAATGTGGACAAGAAAAAGGCAGGTCAGATTTTTGATCAGGTCGACAAATTCGCCGGTTACGGGTTCAACAAGAGCCATGCGGCGGGTTATGCGCTCATCGCCTATCAAACGGCCTATCTGAAAGCCAATTATCCGGTGGCCTTTTTTGCCGCCTCCATGTCGCTTGATTTCGAGCGCGTCGACAAGCTGGCGGCTTTCAAACAAGACGCCGCCGACCGCGACATTGCTGTTTTGAGCCCGAATATCAATAAGTCCGATGTGCAGTTTGCGATTGATGATAATTCGATTTTTTATGCGCTGTCGGCCATTCGCAATGTCGGGACGCAAGCCATGCATGAAATTGTAACCAACCGCAGAGAGGGTGGGGCGTTTAAGGATGTGTTTGATTTTGCGCGGCGCGCGGGCGGGCTTGGGTTGAACCGCAAATTGCTGGAAAACCTGATTGCCGCCGGTGCGCTGGATTGTCTTGAACCCGACAGGGCGCGCCTGAGTGCGGGTGTCGATATGCTGCTGGGCGAGGCGAATATTGCCCAAAACGACCGCAAAACCCAACAGGAAAACCTTTTCGGCGAAGCGGAAATGGCCGAAAGCGCGGTCTTGCCAAGCGCTGACCCGTGGTCGGCCATGGACAGGCTGGCGCATGAATTTGATGCTATCGGCTTTTATCTTTCCGGGCACCCGCTTGATGATTATCAAAACGCGATGAAGCGCGCGCGCATTGTGGCCTTTGCGGATTTGGAAAAGCGGGTCGAAAACGAGTTGATGGTGGCCGGCGTGGTCACGCGCATTGACGAGCGCAGGTCGCAGCGCGGCACGCCTTTCGCCTTTGTTTCGCTGTCGGATGTGACGGGGCAAACGGAAGTGACGGTTTTTTCCGAAGCGCTTTCCGAGGCGCGCGAGTTTCTGGATGTCGGCGTTTTGATGGTTGCCACCGTCAAGGTTGAGCGCGAAGACGGGCAGATACGCATGATTGCCAACAGCCTGCGCCCGCTCGATCAGGTTATCGGCAATGCTTCCGAGGGGTTGCGGATATTTGTTGAAAAACCGGAAGCATGTGCGGGGCTTAAAAAGCGCCTGTCGGAGGCGCGCCAAGCCGCGCACAAAACCGGCGGCACCGTGTCGCTTGTAATGATGTCGCAAGCCCGCGAGGTGGAATTGCGGTTGGCCGATAATTTCGTCATCACGCCGCGCGTCACAGGCGCCATCAAGGCATTGCCCGGCGTTCTGCATGTCGAAGAATTATAGCCCGCGCAGGCGTGTAATTTTTGCCAAGTAAAACTTGCACTGAAGCGCATTTTTCCCTATAGCAGACCCATTACTCACGCAGGGACAGCCCATTTGCCGGGCGCCTCTTGTGTCGGATATGAGATCTGATGACACCCTGCGGCGGTTTAACGAGAGAAAGGAAGGCAACGCAATGGCTCTGCCCGATTATAATATGCGCCAACTGCTTGAAGCAGGCGTACACTTTGGTCACCAAACACATCGCTGGAATCCCAAAATGGCACCGTTCATTTTCGGTGAACGCAACGGTATTCACGTAATTGATTTGTCGCAGACGGTTCCGCTGCTGCATCAGGCGCTGGTCGCGGTGCGCGATGTGGTCGCCGGTGGCGGTCGCGTGCTGTTTGTCGGCACCAAGCGACAGGCGGCCGAGCCGGTGTCGCGCCATGCTTCACAATGCGCGCAGTTTTTCATGAACTCGCGTTGGTTGGGCGGCACGCTGACCAACTGGCAGACAATTTCGAATTCCATCAAGCGTCTGCGCGATTTGGAAACCATGCTGGACGGCGACGGTGCCGGAGGCCTGACCAAAAAGGAAATTCTGAACCTGACGCGCGAGCGCGAAAAGCTTGAGCGCGCGCTGGGCGGCATCAAGGAAATGGGCGGTGTGCCTGAGATGATGTTCGTCGTCGATACCAATAAGGAATCGATTGCGATTGCCGAGGCCAAGACGCTGGGCATTCCCGTGGTTGCCATTCTGGACAGCAATTGCGACCCGGACGGCATTGATTATCCGATACCGGGCAATGATGATGCGGCGCGCGCCATTGAACTTTATTGCGACCTGATTTCGAAAGCGGCGATTGCCGGCATTGAAGAGGGCAATATTTCTTCCGGTGTCGATCTGGGCGCTGCCGAAGAGCCGGGCGTCGAGGCTGTGCTTGAGGAGACCGCCGACGCACCTGCCGAAGCTGTTGCTGAAGCACCTGTCGAAGCTGTTGCCGAGGCACCCGTTGAGGAAATAGCCGAAGCACCTGCCGCTGAAGAAACCCCGGCGGAAGAAGCACCCGCTGAAGAAACCCCGGCGGAAGAAGCCGCAACCCCCGATGAAGAGGCTTCCGCCCAAGCCGAATAATTTCAACCCTTCAAGCTATGGAGATTTAACATGGCCGAAATTACAGCGAGCATGGTGAAGGAATTGCGCGAAGCTTCCGGCGCCGGCATGATGGATTGCAAAACAGCACTGAACGAAAATGATGGCAATATGGAAGCCGCCATTGACTGGCTGCGCACCAAAGGCCTTGCCAAAGCAGCGAAAAAAGCCGGACGCGTTGCGGCCGACGGGCTGGTTGGTGTGGTGTCGGGCGGCACGTCGGGCGCTGTCGTAGAGGTTAATTCCGAGACCGATTTCGTGGCCCGCAATGAAAGTTTTCAGGGCATGGTGACGGATATTTCCGCCATCGCGCTCAATACGGGCGGTGACCATGATGCTTTGCTGGCGGCTGACTATCCCGGCGCCGATAAAACGGTCGAAGCCCATGTGCAGGAAATGGTCGGCACGATTGGTGAGAATATGACGGTTCGGCGTTCAAAAACGCTGAGCGTCAGCGATGGCGTCGTCGCCAGCTATATGCACAGTCAGGTCGCTGATGGGCTGGGCAAAATTGGTGTTCTGGTGGCTCTGCAATCGACGGGCGACAAGGAAAAACTCGACGCGCTGGGGCGCCAGCTTGCCATGCATGTGGCGGCCACAAACCCGTTGGCGGTAAATGTCGACAGCCTGAACCCCGAAGACATTGAGCGCGAACGCGCCGTTCTGATTGCCGAAGCCAAGGAAAGCGGCAAGCCGGATGAGATTATTGAAAAAATGGTCGAGGGTCGGTTGCGCAAATTCTATGAAGAAGTTGTGCTGACCTCGCAAGTGTTTGTCATTGACGGGGAAACGCGCATTTCCAAAGTGCTGGAAAATGCCGCCGGAGATGTCGGCGCGCCGGTCGAGTTGACGGGGTTTGCCCGGTTTGAGCTGGGCGAGGGTGTTGACAAGGGCGAGGAAGCCGATTTTGCGGCCGAAGTTGCGGCGGCGGTCAGCAACGCCTAGCAATTTTTGTGTCTCCGACGATAGGGGAATCGCGCCAGACTTCATGGCGTTGATACGCCATAGGAGCAGCGCATGAGCGACGAAACAGAATATAAACGTGTCCTGCTGAAGGTTTCCGGCGAGGCGTTGATGGGCGACGGCCAATACGGCATTGACGTCGCCACCGTTGACCGCATCGCCTCGGAAGTCAAAGACGCGCTGTCGCTGGGTGTCGAGGTTTGCATGGTGATCGGCGGCGGCAATATTTTCCGCGGACTTTCCGGTGCCGCCGACGGCATGGATCGCGCCAGTGCCGATTATATGGGCATGCTGGCCACAATCATGAACGCTTTGGCGATGCAAAACGGGCTGGAACGCTTGGGCGTGCCGACGCGGGTGCTGTCGGCCATTCCCATGACCAGCGTGTGCGAGCCTTATATTCGCCGCCGCGCCATACGCCATATGGAAAAAGCCCGTGTGGTTATTTTTGCCGCCGGCACGGGCAATCCGTTTTTCACGACAGATACGGCCGCCGCATTGCGCGCGGCTGAAATGAACTGCGATGCCCTGATGAAGGGCACAAATGTGGACGGTGTTTATTCGGCGGATCCGAAAACCGACCCGTCGGCGGAGCGCTTCGACCGGCTCAGCTATATTGATGTTCTGACAAAAGATCTTAAGGTGATGGATGCTTCGGCGGTATCGCTGTCGCGCGAAAACGGCATTCCGATTGTTGTTTTTTCAATCCAGACATCGGGCGGATTTATGAATGTTTTGCGGGGCACTGGCAAAAGCACCGTTGTTCGTGATTAGATTGACGGGCTTGGGGGAAGAAAAATGAGTATTGATCTAGATGATATTGAGCGCCGCATGGAAGGTGCCGTGGGTACGCTGAAAGCCGATCTTGGTGGTTTGCGGACGGGGCGTGCCAGCGCCAGCCTGCTGGAGCCGATTATGGTTGAGGCCTATGGCCAGCAAATGCCGATTGCCCAGGTCGGCACAATTTCGGTGCCGGAGCCGCGCATGCTGTCGGTGCAGGTTTGGGATAAGGGACAGGTGGCGCTGGTTGAAAAAGCCATTCGCGAGTCCGGATTGGGGCTGAACCCGATGGCCGACGGGCAACTTGTCCGTATACCGCTGCCCGAACTTAACGAAGAACGCCGCGAAGAACTGGTCAAGGTTGCCGGGCGCTATGCCGAGCAGGCGCGTGTCGCCGTGCGCAATGTGCGCCGCGACGGGATGGATCAGATTAAAAAAAGCGAAAAAGACGGCGACATGTCGCAAGACGACGCCAAGCTGTTTTCCGATGAAGTGCAGGAAACAACCGACCGTTTCGTCAAGCTGATCGATGAAACGCTGGAGGTCAAAGAAGGCGAGATCCGTCAGGTTTGACCCGCCAAAATAGATATGGAACCCGATGTTGACCATATAGCGCCCGTATCGCACCTCGCCATTGTTATGGATGGAAACGGTCGCTGGGCGCAGCAGCGTAACTTGTCGCGTCAAGAGGGCCATGCGGCCGGGGTTGAGACCGTGCGCCGCGCGGTTCGATTTATTAGCGATGCCGGAATTGACTGCCTCACCTTGTTTTCATTTTCGACCGAGAACTGGCACCGGCCATCGGTTGAAGTGAAGTTTCTGATGCGCCTGCTCAAGCATTATATTGAGGCGGATTTGGCTGAATTGCACAAAAATGACGTGCGCGTGAAAATTATCGGCAAACGGCAGGGTTTGGATGCGCAACTGGTCAAGCTGATCGAACATGCCGAACAGGTAACCGCCGCAAATACGCGCATGCGGTTGCAAATTGCGTTTAATTACGGCGCGCGCGAGGAAATAGCGGAAGCCGCGGCGCGCTTGGCGGCGCGGGTGGCGAAAGGCGAACTTGATGCCGCCAATATCACGCCGGAACTGGTCGATGCCGAATTGTCGACGCACGGGCTGCCGGACCCGGATTTGGTCATTCGCACCAGTGGTGAAAACCGCTTGAGCAATTTTTTGCTGTGGCAATGCGCCTATTCGGAGTTTTATTTCACCGATGTTTTATGGCCCGATTTCGATGCCGCCACCTTGCGCGCCGCGCTTCAGGCCTATCATCGGCGCGAGCGGCGGTTTGGCCGTGTTGAGCCCGCTTTGAGCAAAACGGACTGAAACGCGCCATGGCATTTTCCGAACGAGTGAGCAAATTGGGAGATGGCCTGATGCGGCGCGTCTGGTCGGCGCTTGCCATTTTGCCGCTGGTGCTTCTGGCACTTTGGGCGGGTGGTGTGGCTTTGCTGGTGTTGCTGGCACTTGCCGGCGTTATCATGAGTTACGAATGGGTAAGATTGCTTGCCAGCAGCCGACCGCGCCGAGATGCTTTTTTGCTGTCCGGCGCGCTGTTTGCCCTGTTGCTGGTCGCTTACATGGCTTCGCCCGGTGACGCATTGCGTCTGCTGCTGGTTTTGTCTTTCATTTTGGGCGGCTTGTTCTGGTTTTTCCGCTGGCGCATCACGCCGGTGGTTGGGGGCATGGTTTATCTGGGCTGGCCGCTTCTGGCGGTTGCGTATTTTCGCGACAGTGCATCGGGCGGTTTTGTGCTTCTGTATATTTTTCTGACCGTCTGGGCGGTTGATATATTTGCCATGTTTTCCGGCAAATTATTCGGCGGGCCACGCATGGCACCGCGCATCTCACCCAATAAAACCTGGGCCGGCCTTATGGGGGCCGTGTTCGGCGCGAGCCTTGTTGCGCTCATCGCCTATTATGCCGCCAATGCGTTGGTTGCGCTGACGCTGGCACTGCCTGTGGTTTTACTGCTGGGCGGTGTGCTGGCCGTCGTCTCGCAAATGGGGGATTTGTTTGAATCTGCCCTCAAGCGCAAATATGACCTGAAAGATGCCGGGTCTATTTTGCCCGGACATGGTGGTGTGCTTGACCGTGTTGACGGGCTGATCGGCGCGCTGATTTTTCTGCATTTGATTGTTCTTTTGCGCGGCCAGCCGCCATTGCAATCCATTTTGGTTTGGTGATGCATGCGTAAGCTTTCGGTTTTTGGAGCCACGGGCACGATCGGCGACAACACGCTTGATCTGGTCAGCAGGCACCCCGACAAATTTGATATCGAGGTGCTGACGGCGCATGAAAATGTCGAGAAGCTGGCGGCACTGGCGCGCGCTCACATGCCGTCGCGCGTTGTTGTGTCCGATGCTGAATGCCGGCCCGCGCTGGCTTCGGCGCTGTCAGATTTGCCGATAAAAGTAGAGGCGGGCGCGCAAGCGCTGGTCGAAGCGGCACACGAGCCGGTCGATCTGGTGGTTATGGGCATTGTCGGCTTCGCAGCCCTTGGGCCGAGCCTTGCCGCCGTGCGCCACGCCGATGCCGTTGCGCTGGCAAACAAGGAATGTCTTGTCGTTTCCGGTGCGATGCTGATGGAGGCGGCGGCGCGGCACGAAACCCGCCTTCTGCCCGTCGACAGCGAGCATAATGGCGTTTTTCAACTGCTGGACGGACGCGATGGCGATACGCCTTCCAAAATTGTCCTCACAGCTTCCGGCGGGCCGTTTCGTGACATGAGCCTGAACGAGATGGCGCAGGCAACACCCGAAATGGCCGTCGCACACCCCAATTGGACAATGGGCGCCAAAATTTCTGTCGACAGTGCAACCATGATGAACAAAGGGCTGGAGCTTATCGAGGCGCGGGTGCTTTTTGACGTTGCCCCCGAAATGCTTGATGTGGTCGTGCATCCGCAATCGATTGTGCATGCTCTGGTGCATTTTCAGGACGGCAGCGTTTTGGCGCATATGGCAACGCCCGATATGCGCGTGCCGCTGGCCTATTGCCTTGGGTTTCCAGAGCGCATGGCACATGGGGGCGCCGCGCTTGACCTTGCTGCCATCGGTGCGTTGAATTTTGAGCCGATTGACCGGACGCGCTTTCCGTGTCTGGTTCATGCCGAACGCGCCATGCATGCGGGCGGCATTTGCCCGACCGTGCTGAACGCGGCAAATGAGGTTGCGGTTGCGGGATTTCTGTCCGGTAAGCTCAAATTCACCGATATTGCCGACATGGTTGCCCGCGCGCTGGATGCAGAGGCCGAACTCATCGCGCCCTTCGACCCGACAAGGCTTGATGAGCTTGAAGCCTGCGACAAAAAAACCAGACATTTCTGCTCAGAATTGATAAAAGACTTGTCATGAAACTGTTGTGGTTCCGTTGTTTCGGAAACCCTTGCCGGTTTGAATTTGGGAGGTCCCATGGAGGCGCTTGTCTCGCAGATATTTTCCGTCGGTTTCGGCATAATTGTGCCGTTTATTTTTGTGCTGACGATTGTCGTTTTTTTCCACGAACTCGGCCATTTTTACGTCGCGCGCCGGTGCGGTGTAACGGTTGAAGTGTTTTCCGTCGGTTTCGGTCGGCCTCTGGCAAGCTGGTATGACAAGCACGGCACGCAGTGGAAAATCGGATGGATGCCCCTGGGCGGTTATGTGAAATTTCTGGGCGATGAAAATGCCGCCAGCGCGCCGGATGTCGACGCGATTGAAAAAATGGACGCGCAAACGCGCAAAACCACATTATTCGACAAACCTCTGGGCCAGCGCGCCGCCGTGGTTGCCGCCGGGCCGGTCGCGAATTTCATATTGGCAATCATTATTTTTGCCGGGCTTTACGCCGTATTGGGCCAACGTGTCACCGACCCTGTTGTCGGCGCGGTGGTTACCGACAGCGCGGCGGAGCGCGCCGGTTTCCGGGCCGGCGATCTCATTACCGCAATTGATGACACCGAGGTTGAAACCTTCGCCGAGGTGCGCCGCATCGTTACGGTAAACGCCGATACCGAATTGATGTTTGAGATCCGGCGCGACGGCAATCTTCTGCTTTTGCCGGCAACGCCCGATTGGTATCTGGAAACCGACAGATTTGGCAATGAGTTCAGGATTGGTCGGCTGGGCGTTTCGGTGGGGCTTGATGAGGCCAATGCGCGCCATGTGCGCTATAACCCCGTCACCGCCGTGTGGATGGGGGTCAAGGAAAGCTATTTCATTGTTGAGCAGACTTTCACCGTGCTGGGGCGCATTATTACCGGGCGCGAAAGTGCTGAAAGTCTGGGTGGGCCTATTCGCATTGCCCAGCTTTCCGGTCAGGCCGCGTCATTGGGTTTGGTTGCGCTGATCAATTTGACGGCCGTTCTTTCGGTCAGTATCGGGCTCATTAACCTGTTTCCGATTCCGATGCTTGATGGCGGCCACCTTCTGTTTTACGCCTATGAGGCCGTCGCCGGAAAACCCATGCCGGAAAAAGTGCAGGAGGTGGGGATGCGTATCGGCTTGTCCCTTGTTCTTGCGCTGTTTGTTTTTGTCACATGGAATGACATTACCAGATGAATGCTTCCGTAAATCACGTTACCGTGAGACCAACCCATTAATTCGAATTTAGATTTCAAAGGTATGATTATGCGCTTTCAGGGTTTTTGGCTTGCTCTTACTTGTGTTTTTGCGTTGGGGCTGAGCTTCGATGTTCGTGCGCAAGAGGCGGAAGAGAGCGCAAGCTCGGAAACTGAAATTATTCAATTCATCCGTGTGGAGGGCACCCAGCGCGTCGAAGAGGAAACGGTGCGCGTCTATATGGTCGTGCGTGAAGGCATGGTCGATGATGTTGATATGGTCGACCAGTCGGTGAAGACATTGTTTGCCTCCGGCCTGTTTTCCGACGTCACCATCCGGCGCAGCGAGGGCGGGCTGATTGTATCGGTGGTCGAGAACCCGATCGTCAATCGCGTGTCATTTGAAGGCAATGGCGCCATTAATGATGATACGCTGACAGATGAGGCGGAATTGCGCCCGCGCCAGATTTACACACGCGCCCGTGTGCAGGACGATGTGGAGCGCTTCATCGAAATTTACCGGCAGAGCGGTTATTTTGCCGCGCGCATTGAACCAAAGGTCATTCAACTGCCGCAAAACCGTGTCGACGTGATTTTTGAAATCAATGAAGGGCCGATTACCGGCATCCGATCGATTAATTTCGTCGGCAATAAGGCGTTTGACGATGACCGCCTGCGCGAAGAAATCATTACCTCGGAAACGCGCTGGTGGCGGTTTTTCGCCTCGTCGGACAGCTATGACCCAGACCGGCTCAATTATGACCGCCAGCGTCTGCGTCGGTTCTATCTCAGCAAGGGTTATGCCGATTTCCGCGTTGTCAGTTCGAGCGCCGAGCTGACACGGGACGGAGAAGAGTTTTTCGTGACCTTCAATATTGAAGAAGGTGAATTGTTTACCTTTGGTGAATCCGGCATCAGGTCAACCGTCGAAACAATTGATATTGAGACATTGCAGGCGGCCATCGAGCATGTGGAAGGTGAACGCTACGATCTCAGAAAAATTGAGGATACCGAAGATGCGCTGACCAAACTTCTCGGCGAGAAGGGTTTTGCTTTTTCCGATATTCGCGCACGCACGCGCCGCGACCGCGAAAACAACCTGATCAGGGTTCAATATGTGATCGAAGAGGGGCCGCGTGTTTATGTCGAGCGGATTAATATTAACGGCAATGACCGTACGCATGACGAGGTCTTGCGTCGGGAAATGCGGATTAGCGAAGGCGATGCGTTTAACCGCGTGCTGCTGGAGCGTTCGCGCCGCAACTTGCGCGCATTAGGGTTTTTCAGAACGGTCGATATTGAAGAAAGCCCCGGCAGTGAGCCGGACAAAACCATTATTGATGTAAATGTTGTCGAGCAGTCGACAGGTGAACTGACCTTTGGCGTTGGCTACTCTTCGGCGGAAAGTGTGACAACTGAATTCGCCATTGCCGAGCGCAACCTTCTCGGCCGCGGCCAGAGGTTGAATTTGCGCGTTGGTGTAAGCGACGAAGTGCAGCGCTACGCGGTGAATTTCACCGAACCGTTTTTCCTGGACCGTCGTGTCGCGGCCGGCTTCAGTTTGTTCAACACCGAAAATGACTATGACAATGAGGCAAATCTGGAAACCCGCTCCACGGGCGTTGGCGCGCAAGTGGCGTTTCCCCTGTCGGAAGACGGGCGGCTGTCTTTGTTCTTCAACCTGTCTGAAAACGAATTGACCAACACCTCCTCAAGCAGTTTCGTCAATCCGAGCTATACGGATTTCAAGCAGGAAATTGGATATTATTATTCCATCGACAAGCGCGACGATCCCATTGATCCGACAGATGGCTGGAGTTTCGGCTTCGGGCAGGATTTGGCTGGACCGGCGGGGGATATCAGCTATGTGCGTTCGACCCTGGTTGCCAATTATTACCATGAGATTGCCGAAGGCTGGGTGTTTCACGGGCGCGCGACGGCGGGTGTGATCTATGATTATGAAGGCGGCATTATCAATTATGTCGACCGTTTCTTCAAAGGTGGCTCCAGCTTCCGTGGCTTTGACAGGTCCGGCATCGGCCCCCGGCAAATCAGCACGGGATACGCGCTGGGTGCGAACCGCTATGTCGTGGGCACCACGGAAGTGTCTTTGCCCTTGGGCATTCCGAAGGATGTCGGTATGAAAGCCAATGCGTTTATCGATTTCGGTGCTTTAGGGGATACGGATTCCGTCTCATCGGTTGAAAATGACATTCAAGATGAATTTGCCTTTCGCGCGACGACAGGGTTAAGTATCTCGTGGCGGTCACCATTCGGGCCTGTCCGGTTTGACTTTGCGCGCGCTCTGGTCAAGGAAGATTATGACGATACGCGGTTCTTCCGCTTCTCAGTTGGTACACGTTTCTAGGAGAAAATGATGACGACACTTAACAGAAAACTTTCCTTTGTTTTAGCGGCATTTTTGGCATTTGCCGTGACGTCGGTTCCGGCCGCCGCCGAACAGACTGTCGTGGTTTTTGACGTCAACGCCGCTCTGGCGAATTCCAAAGCCGGTAAAAGCATGGCCAGCCAACTTGAAAGCCAAATGAAAGTGGTGACTGACGAGGCGCAAAAATTTGACGCGCGCATGGCCGGAGAGGTTGAAAAGTTGAAAGAACAACGCTCTTTGATGGCGGCAGACGCATTGCAGGGCAAGGTCGAGGAATTGCGGCTGGAAGAACTGAAAAAGAAGCAGGAATTCGGCAAACGCCAGCGCGCCATTCAGGCCGGCGGCCAGAAAGCCGGGCAGGAAATTCTGAAAGTTGCGCTTGAAGAACTTGCAAACATCGCCAAAGAACGCAATGCAGCACTGGTGGTGCGGCGCGATGCGGTTTTCATTTCCAGCCCCGGTCTTGATGTGACGGCTGATGTGGTCAGCGCGATCGACAAAAAACTGTCAGACGTCAAGGTCAAGCCCATTGAGGTGAAGGAATAATTTTCCGCTATGGCTGACCCGCGTTTCTTCAGCCGCGCCGGGCCATTTAAAATCGGTGATATTGCGTCGCAAATCGGCGCGCATGTGCCGGACGGCGCGGATGCGGGTCGCCTGATCAGCGACATTGAAGATATCGCCACCGCGTCGGATGACAGCCTTTGTTTTGTGACAGATAAAAAATATCTGCCGCAATTGGCCCAAACCCGCGCCGCGGCGGTGCTGGTGGGCAAGGCGCATGCGGATGCGTGCCCGCCGCATATGATTGCTCTGACGTGTGATGACCCTTACGCGGCCATGGCGCGGGCCGCGCAAGCCTTTTATCCCGATGCCGCACTAGGTCGTCCCATGCCGGGGCAGATGCCGGCGGGCGCACCCGCCATTCATCCGACCGCGAAAATTGGGCAGAACTGCGAGATTGCCGACAGTGTGACGATCGGTGCCAATGCCGAGATTGGGGACAATACGCATCTTGCCGCCAATGTCGTGATTGGCGCGGGCGTGGCACTGGGGCGCGACTGCACGCTGGGTGCCGGTGTGGTGGTCGGCTACAGCCTGATCGGCGATCGGGTTGTCATTCATTCGGGCAGCCGCATCGGGCAATGCGGTTTTGGCTTCGCGCCGGGCAAGGCGCATATAAAAGTGCCCCAGCTTGGCCGCGTCATCATTCAGGCCGATGTCGAAATGGGGGCCAATTGCGCCATTGATCGCGGCACATTGGGCGACACAATTGTCGGCGAGGGCAGCAAGCTCGATAATCTGGTGCATCTTGCGCATAATGTGGTGCTGGGGCGCCATGTGTTTATGGCCGGGCAGTCGGGCATTGCCGGCGGCACGCATATTGGTGATTACTGCCAGGTTGGCGGGCAGGCCGGAATTTACGGGCATTTGACATTGGGCGCGCATGTTGTTGTGGGGGCCAAATCCAGCGTTACCCGCTCTTTCCCCGACAATACGCAACTTATGGGCATTCCCGCGCGTCCGGCGCGCGAGTTTTTGCGCGAGACGGCAACTTTGAAGCGTCTCGGCAAATCGGGCGGCAAGCCGACCTCCGGCGACTAACGTAATAAACCGACACAATCCTTTATTTGTAAATTCGCGCGGGCAAATTTACACAACATGCTAGGATTGTTTCATGACGGATATTCACAGCACAGCATTGGTTGCCGATACGGTAAAGCTGGGGCGCGATGTCAGCATCGGCCCCTATTGCTGTGTCGACGGCAATGTCGTGCTTGGCGACAAGTGCCGCCTTGATGCGCATGTGGTCGTCACCGGAAATACTACTGTCGGGGCGCAAACCCGCATTTTCCCTTTTGCCTCCATCGGGCATATTTCGCAGGATTTGAAATATGACGGTGAAGAAGTTTCCCTTGAGATCGGCGCGGGCAACACCATTCGCGAGCATGTTACCATGAACCCCGGAACAGCTTCGGGCGGTGCCGTCACGCGCGTCGGCGACGATAATCTGTTTATGGTCGGCGTGCATGTGGCGCATGACTGTATTGTCGGCAGCAATGTCATTATGGCAAATAACGCAACGCTGGGCGGTCATGTGACAGTGGCGGATTATGCCATTCTGGGCGGGCTTGTCGGCGTGCATCAGTTTGCGCGCATCGGCGCGCACAGTTTTGTGGGCGCGGGCAGTCTGGTCACCGAAGATGTCATTCCGTTCGGCATGGTCAGCGGCAATCGCGCCGTATTGGGCGGGCTCAATCTTGTCGGGCTGAAGCGCCGCGATTTTGAGCGCGATGAGATTAATGCGCTGCGGGCGGCCTATAAGGATATTTTCATGACCCAGAACGCGACGTTTCAAACACGCGTGTTGCGCGCCCGCGAGACTTATGCCGAAAGCGGCTTGGTCAATCAGATGATTGATTTCATTCTGGTCGAGAAAAGTCGCGGCTATTGTCTGCCATCCTCATCAGTGTCGGGGGCTTGATTGTCTGTGCCGACGCCTCTGGGTTTGATAGCCGGCAACGGCATGTTGCCTTACCGGATTATTGAAAATCTGAACAAATCGGAGCACACGGTTTTCGCGCTTGGCATTTCGGGCGAGGTTGCCGAGGAGGTTTCCGGCAATATGGATGCCTGGGTCGGCATTGGCCAGCTCCAGCTGGCACGAGATTTGATGCAGCAAGCGGGCGTGCGCGATGTCGTGATTGTGGGCGGGGTGCAACGGCCGAATTTGACAACGCTCGAACTCGATGAAGGCGGCATGTGGGTGGTCGAGCGCGCGCTGTCACAAACCCAGCGCGGTGATAATGCATTGCTGACGCATGTGCTGGATTATTTTGAGGCGCAGGGTTTTGCCATTGTATCTGCCGCCGATCTTTTGGCGCAGGCCACGCCCCTGAACGGGCTTTTGACCAAGGCGGAGATGGCACCGCACCGGCAAGATATGGCGCGCGCGGTTGAAATTGCCGGTCATATCGGCGCGCTTGATATCGGTCAGGCCGCGATTGTGGCGCGCGGCATTGTGCTGGGCGTTGAAAGTGTGGAGGGCACGGACGCCATGCTTGCCCGCGTGGGCGACTTATCGGAGGAAGTGCGCGGCACGCCCGACGCGCGCGCCGGTGTGCTGGCCAAAATTCCCAAACCGCAGCAAGACAGGCGCATCGACCTGCCCGCATTGGGGCCGCAAACCATTGAAGGCGCGGCACGCGCGGGGCTTGCGGGTATTGTGTTCGAGGCTGACGGTGTGCTTTTCGAAGCGCCGGAAGCGTGCATTGAGCAGGCCAATCGTGCCGGCCTGTTTTTATACGGGCTGACGCCGGAGGATTTGTGAGCGCGCCGCATATCATGATTGTTGCCGGCGAAACTTCCGGCGACCTTCTGGGCGCAGACCTCATTGAAGCCATCCGTGCCCGGTTTCCCGATGCCGCCTTTAGCGGTGTGGGCGGGCCGGCCATGACACGCGCGGGGCTTTCATCTCTTTTCGATATGTCGGAAATTGCCATTATGGGGCTCGGCCCCATTTTGGCGAATTTGCGGCGGCTTTTCGGTCTGGTCGATTTAACGGCGGCCCATGCCTGCACCGCGCGCCCCGATGTGGTTGTGCTGATTGACAGTCCGGAGTTTAACCACCGCGTGGCCGCGCGCATCAAAAAGCGGCATCCGGATATTCGCGTGATCTGCTATGTGGCACCGTCGGTTTGGGCTTGGCGGCGCGGGCGGGCGCGCAAAATGGCGCTGCATTTCGATGCCGTTTTGTCGTTGTTTCCGTTTGAAAGCCATATTTTCAAGGCGCTGGCCGGGCCACCCTGCCATTTTGTCGGCCATCCGATTGTTGACCGGTTTCGGAGTTACGCGCCCATTGCCGATTTTCGGGCGAAATATAATATCCCTGCCGAGGGCAAACTCTTGTGCATTTTGCCCGGCAGCCGCATGAGCGAGATACGCAAATTGGCGCCTGTATTCGAGCAGACCATTGCGCGCGTTGCCCGCGAAAATGAGAATTTGTCCGTGGTCATTCCGGTGGTACCGCACACGCGCGAGGCCGTGCGCGCGCGCGTCGCGCATTGGCCGGTTGAGGCGGTTTTGGTAGAGGATGAGAGCGATAAAATAGCCGCTTTTTCTGCCGCCGACGCGGCATTGGCGGCGTCGGGCACGGCGACGCTTGAACTGGGCATGGCGGGCCTGCCGAGCGTGGTGGCCTATAAAATGGGCGGGATTATGGGCGCCTTGCTGATGCGTGTGTTGCGCGTGCCCTCGGCGGTTATCGTCAATCTGGTGCTTGATGCGCCCGTGATGCAGGAATTTCTTGAAGACCGCTGCACGGCGGATTTGATAACGCCGGCGGTGAACGCGCTGTTGCAGGATGATGATTTGAACCGTGAAAAGCGCGCCCGGCTTGCCCCGCTTGCCGATGTGTTGGGCGGAGCCGGACAACCCCCGGCGGCTCGCGCGGCGGAGATTATTCGGTCGCTATTGCAACAGGCCTAGCGTTTGGCGATATCGATATAGTCGCGCTTGGGCGAGCCGATATAAAGCTGGCGCGGGCGCCCGATACGCTGGCTCGGATCCTCAACCATTTCATTCCATTGCGCCACCCAGCCGACGGTTCGCGCAAGTGCAAACAAAACCGTAAACATGGTTGTCGGAAAGCCCATGGCTTTCAGGGTGATGCCGGAATAAAAATCAATATTCGGATAGAGTTTCTTCTCGACGAAATATTCATCATTAAGCGCGATTTTTTCCAGCTCCATGGCAACGTCAAGCAGCGGGTCGTCTTTAATGCCGAGTTCGCCCAGCACTTCATGGCAGGTCTGTTGCATAACGCGCGCGCGCGGGTCGTAGTTTTTATACACGCGGTGGCCGAAACCCATCAAACGGAACGGATCGTCTTTGTCTTTGGCGCGTTTCACAAATTCGGGAATATTGTCGACCGAACCAATTTCGGAAAGCATTTCCAGCGCCGCCTCATTTGCCCCGCCATGCGACGGCCCCCACAGACAAGCAATCCCTGCGGCAATGCAGGCAAACGGATTGGCACCGGAAGAGCCGGCAAGCCGAACGGTCGATGTTGAAGCATTTTGCTCATGGTCGGCATGAAGAATGAAAATGCGATCCATGGCGCGCGCCAGCGTCGGGCTGACATTCATTTCCTCGCATGGCACGGAAAAGCACATATGCAGGAAATTCGAGGCGTAATCCAAATCATTGCGCGGATAAACAAAGGGCTGCCCGATGGAATATTTATAGGCCATGGCGGCGATGGTCGGAATTTTCGCAATCAGACGGCGGCTGGCAATTTTGCGCTGTTCGGGATCGTTAATATCCGTGCTGTCATGATAAAAAGCCGACAGCGCGCCAACCACACCAACCATAATCGCCATAGGGTGCGCGTCGCGGCGGAACCCGTGGAAAAACCGGTTCATTTGCTCGTGCAGCATGGTGTGGCGCGTGATGGCGGTTTCAAACTCTTCCAGCTCTTTGCGGCTCGGCAATTCACCATTGAGCAGCAGATAGCAGGTCTCGACAAAATTACCTTTTTCGGCCAATTGCTCAATCGGATAACCGCGATGCAAAAGCGTGCCTTCTTCGCCGTCAATATAGGTTATGGACGATTGGCAGCTTGCCGTTGAGGTGAAGCCGGGGTCATAGGTGAACTGGCCCGTCTGGGCATAAAGCGAGGAAACATCAATAACGCTGGGCCCTACAGTGCCTTCATTGATGCCAAAATCATATGTCTTGCCGAGACTGTTCAGACCAGCCAATTTAGCATCATTCGCGCTCATTGCTTCTCTCCTGTTCCATATGCTATATCACTTTGTGCGTGTCATACCACATCACCTTGAAAATCGCTACTATTGGCGCGTTTTATTCGTGGAATTTGGCCTAAAAATCACAGATAGATTTTCGTTAAATCTGATCTTCGAGACGCCCCAGAACTTCTGCCTTGTCAAGCAGCGCAATGACATCAAAAATGCCCGGCGACACGGGCGTTCCGGTCAGTGCGGCGCGCAAGGCCGGTGCAATATCTCCCAGCTTGAGGTCGTGCTCGGTCAAAAATGCGCGGATTTCCTCTTCGATTGCCGCCTGTTCCCAGTCTTTGAGGGCGTCCAGACGCGGGCGCAGGGCGGCCAGCCGCGCGCGCGTATCCGGCGTCAGCGCTTTGGCGGCTTTTTCCGTCATGTCAATCGGCCGCGCGCTGATTAGAAACCGGCCCATATCGGCTATTTCGTGCAAGTTTTTGGCACGTTCTTTCAGCACGGGCATGGCGATCTCAAGCGTGGCCTGCACCGGGGCCAATTCCGGCGCAGTCGCACAAACCAGAGCGGCGAGGGCGGTGTCATCATGGCGGCGAATATGGTGTCCGTTTACATTTTCCAGCTTGGCCGTGTCAAAACGTGCCGGAGACTTGCCAATCGCCTCAAGCCCGAACCATGTGATGAGTTGTTCGGTCGTGAAAATTTCATCATCGCCATGGCTCCAGCCCAAACGCGCCAGATAATTGCGCATGGCTTCGGGCAAAAGCCCCATATCGCGATAGGCCTCGACCCCCAATGCGCCGTGCCGCTTCGACAATTTGGCGCCATCGCTGCCATGAATGAGCGGCAAATGTGCAAATATCGGCACCTGCCAGCCCAGCGCATTGTAAATTTGTGTCTGACGCGCGGCATTGGTCAGGTGGTCGTCGCCGCGAATAATATGGGTGATGTCCATATCATGGTCATCGACCACCACGGACAGCATATAGGTCGGTGTGTTGTCGGAACGCAGAATAATCAGATCGTCCAGCTGGTCATTGGCAATTGTCACCGTGCCCTGAACGCAATCATCGATCTCGACATGGCCTTCCTGCGGGGCGCGAAACCTGACGACATAGGCCTGCCCGTCGGGGGCTTCGGCAGGGTCGCGGTCGCGCCAGGTGCCGTCATAGCGCGGCGGTTTTCCGGCGGCGCGGGCAGTCTCGCGCATGGCCTCAATTTCTTCCGGCGTGCAATAGCATTTATAGGCGTGGCCTGACGCCAGCAAGTTTTGCGCGACCTCAATATGCCGGTCGGCATTTTTGTGCTGGAAAACCGGCGTCTCGTCGGCATCAAGGCCGAGCCACGCCATGCCGTCCAGAATGGCCTCAATCGCCGCATCGGTTGAGCGCGCGCGGTCGGTATCTTCAATGCGCAGCAAAAACTTGCCGCCGTGATGGCGCGCGAAAGCCCAGTTGAACAGCGCCGTGCGTGCGCCGCCAATATGCAGAAATCCCGTCGGGGAGGGCGCAAAGCGCGTAACTACCGGGCCGGAAACCATGATTTTCTCCTATAAGAGCGGTTTCATTTGCAACCTGTGATACGTGGTGCTTCGTATGCAAGGCCGCCAATACTTGAGCGTAAGTAGCACAAATCGGTTTGTTTCAACAGTGCCGCGCGCAAGCGCAGATGGGGCGGTTTCCAGTGGATGATGCGAGACATTTTTTCCCGTTTTTGCCGGTCGCTTTCGCGCTTGGCATTGCGGTGTATTTTGTCTGGCCGAGCGAGCCGGGCTTTTACTATCTCGTGGCACTGCCGGTTTTGTTTGCCGTGGGGCGGGTGCCGAATTTCCGCACACCGGCCGGCAATTATGGCGCTTATGCCAAATCGGGCATGATTTTCTGCCTGTGCCTGATTTGCGGGGCGGGCTGGGCGCATCTGCACAGCCATCGCGCGAGCCAGAACTGGGCCACGCCGCCCCTGCCGGCGGGCGGGGTTGAAACGACGATTTCGGGGCGGGTCGATATGTCCGAAACGCGCTGGCGCGGCGGCGAATTGCATATCACGGTGCGCGCGAGCGGTCTTTCGAATAATGCGCCCGGAGCGGCGCACCGGCCCTTTCGCGCGCGCCCGTTCAGCAGTCAGGAAATTGCATTGCGTGCCAGACCCGGCTGTCATGGCGAGCTGAAAGTGCGTCTGCAACCGCTTGGCGCGCCGCTGACCGATGGCGGCTACGACCCAAGATTTCCCGCATTCTTCGAAGGGTTGCGGGCGCGGGGCTTTGTCCGGGAAATTGTGTCGCTGACTTGCGAAACCGGCACATGGGCGCATCGGCTGGCGCGCCTGCGTCTTTCTATGGCCGAAGAGATACGCGCCACCCTGCCGGCGCAGACCGGCGGCGTGGCCGCGGCCCTCATCACGGGTCTGCGCGGCGGCATATCACCTGCCATTCGCGACACGTTCCGCAATAGCGGGCTTGCGCATGTTCTGGCAATTTCAGGTCTGCATATGGCGCTTTTCGCCGGCACGGTGTTTGCGCTTCTGCGCGTTTTGTGCGCGCTGTTTCCCCGTTTTGCGCAAGCCTATGATGTGCGCCGGATAAGTGCCTGCTTAGCACTTGCCGCCGCCGTCGGATATCTTGCCCTGTCGGGGGCCAGCTATGCCACCCAGCGCGCCTTTGTGATGATCGCGCTGGTGTTCATTGCCATCGCCATCGGGCGGCAAGCCCTGACCATGCGCAATGTCGGCTGGGCTGGCCGACGCAAACCGTCGAAGCGGGCTATGCCGCATGTCGTTTTCCGGCATGTCGTATCGAATTGCAGGCCGGCGCGGAACTGGCTCTGGTGACAGATGCCCGTCATTTGACCGAAGCATGTGGTGCGGTTGATGTTGTTATCGCGCCCTATATTCGCGCGCGCTACCCGTGTGCCGCGCATCTTGTTGACCGGCGTGTTCTGAAACCGTTTGCAACCACGCTGGTTTATGTCGAGCGAACACACAGCGGGCTGCACATTTTCACGCGCATACCGCAGGCAAATGCGATGCGCGTTTGGCAGAGAAGCGGGGCGCAAAGCCCGTAAATCGTTTAAATCAATATTTGCGGATAAGCCCGACGAGGCGACCCTGAACCCTTATTTGGTCCGACCTGAAAATGCGGGTCTCATAGGCGGCATTGGCCGCTTCCAGCGCAATCATCTCACCCTTGCGGCGCAGCCGTTTCAGCGTGGCTTCATGGCCTTCGACCAGCGCCACGATAATCTCGCCATTTTCCGCCGTATTGCCGCTTTGGATAATTGCCGTATCGCCGTCAAAAATACCGGCATCAATCATTGAATCGCCATGCACTTCCAGCGCGTAATGTTCGCCCGAACGCATCATTTCCATGGGCACGCTGATCTGGTTGATCTCTTCCTGCAAAGCCTCAATGGGCGTACCGGCCGCGATGCGTCCCATAACGGGCACGCAAACACTGCGGTCATCATTGGCCGCAGGCGGCGGGGTGGTGGCGCGCGACGGAGCGGTAAGGCTGGTCGACATGCTGTCGGGCAGTTTGATGACATCAAGCGCGCGCGCACGATGGGCAAGGCGCTTGATAAAGCCACGTTCTTCAAGCGCGGTTATCAGCCGATGGATACCTGATTTGGATTTGAGGTTGAGTGCTTCTTTCATTTCGTCGAAGCTGGGCGACACGCCGGTTTCCTTCAGCCGTTCATTTATGAATAGCAATAGCTCGAATTGTTTTTTCGTAAGCATGAGAACCTCGGCGTAAAAAGAGAACGAATCACCAACATTCATGTTCTACTTTTATTCGCTTTCGCAGGCAAGACTCAAATATTCAAAAATCTGTTTTGATTCGTTTAGATGCCGAGAAGCGTCCGTGTCGCAGCCGTAACATCCTTTTGCCGCATCAGGCTTTCGCCGACCAGAAAGCCGCTGACGCCGTCGGCCATCAGCCCGGCAATATCAGAATGCGCGCCAATTCCGCTTTCGCTGATAAGAAATGCGCCCGCAGGCGCGCTGGTGCGCAAGGTGCGCGTGGTGTCGAGGCTGGTCTCGAAGCTGTGCAAATCGCGATTGTTGATCCCGACAAGGCGCGGCGACACAGCGTGCAGCCGGGCCATCTCTTCTTCATTATGCACTTCGTACAGAACATCCATGTTCCATTCGGCGGCCGCATCCGCCAGCTCGGTCGCTTGCGCGTCGGTGACGGCAGCCATGATAATCAAAATGGCATCGGCACCCCAGGCGCGCGCCTCGACAACCTGATAGGGGTCATACATGAAATCCTTGCGCAGAACGGGCAGGGCGGTCGCCGCGCGTGCCGCCGACAAAAATTCGGGTGCGCCCTGAAACGAAGGCGCATCCGTCAGCACCGAAAGACACGCCGCGCCGCCGTGTTCATAGGCGCGCGCCAGAACGGGCGGGTCGAAGTCGGCACGAATGAGCCCCTTGGACGGGCTGGCCTTTTTGATTTCCGCAATCAGCGCCGGTTTGTTTTGCGCGGCGATGCGTGTGAGCGCATTTGCGAAGCCGCGCACGGGGGGTGCGTTTTGTGCTTCATTGCGAAGTGCGGCAAGGGGCGCGGTCTGTTTTGCGGCGGCGATTTCTTCCAGCTTATAGGCTGTAATCCGCGCGAGAATATCATCTTCGGGTGGCGCCATTTATTCGGCGTCCCGATTGGAAACATCAACCAGATTTGCCAGTGCCTTGCGCGCGCCGCCATCATCAATCGCCAAAGCCGAAACCTCAACACCTTCTTTCAAGCTACTGACTTTATTGCATATATATAGAGCCGCGGCGGCGTTGAGCAGCACGATATCGCGATAGGCACTGTGCGCGCCATCGAGCAATTCATTTAAGGCCGCGGCGTTTTCTTCCGGCGTTCCGCCAACAAGGTCGGACGGCTCACTGCGTTTGAGGCCGGCGTCTTCGGGATTAACTTCAAAGACTTCAACCTCGTTTTTTCTAAGCTCGGCCACTTTGCTGGGCCCGGTCGTGGTCAGTTCGTCCATGCCGTCAGCCCCGTGCACGACCCAGGCGCGCTCCGAGCCCAAATGCTTCAGCACATGCGCGATTGGCTCCACCCAACGGTCGGAGAAGACGCCGAGCAATTGCCGATTGGCACCGGCCGGATTCGACAAGGGCCCCAGCAGATTGAACACGGTTCTGATGCCAAGTTCCTGACGCGCCGGCCCGACATGGCGCATGGCGGCGTGATGATTGGGTGCGAACATGAAACCGATACCGGCTTCGCGAATGCAGTTTTCGATCGTGGTGGGGTCGATATCAAGGCGCACGCCCAAATGCTCCAGTACCTGAGACGAGCCGGAGTTTGACGACAGGGCGCGGTTGCCATGCTTGGCGACATGCACGCCACACGCCGCAACCACCAGCGCTGTGGCGGTGGAAATATTGTAGGTGCCGGTGCCGTCGCCGCCCGTGCCGCATGTGTCGAGCGCGTGATCGGGTGCTTTGACGGCAAGGGCGTGGCGGCGCATAACTTGCGCGCCGGCAGTGATCTCTTCAACCGTTTCGCCGCGCACCCGCAACGCCATCAAAAACGCGCCGATTTGCGCGGGCGTCGCTTCGCCTGCCAAAATGGTCTCAAAGGCTTGCGTCGCTTCGGCGGCCGAAAGCGTCATGCCGCTGGAAATCGTTGTAAGAAATGGTTTTAAAGCGTCCATAAAACACTCACTGCTGCGAACTCAAATCTAGGGTTGATGCGGGAGGCACCGCTTTTGGATTTATACCCGCTATTTTCAGAAAATTGGCAAGAATCTTGTGCCCGGCCTGCGATGCAATGCTTTCGGGGTGAAACTGCACGCCAAAAACGGGCCGCTGCATGTGGCGCAGCCCCATAATCACGCCGTCGGATGTTTGTGCGGTAACCTCAAGACAGTCCGGCACGGAAGCCGGCGCAACCGTCAGCGAATGATAGCGCGTCACGGTCAGCGGTGCGGGCAGGTCTTCGAAAACATGGGCGCTGTCATGGCTGATATCGCTCAGCTTGCCATGCATGATATTGGGCGCGCGCACAATCTCGCCGCCAAAAGCCTGTCCGATGCATTGGTGGCCGAGGCATACGCCGAAAATCGGCAGCTCGGCAGGGGCTTCGCGGATAAGCTCAAGGCAAATGCCCGCGCGGTCGGGGTCGCACGGGCCGGGCGAGATGATGACGGCTTCGGGCTTTTGCGCGAAAACCTCCGCCGGTGTGGTCTTGTCATTGCGCACAACATTGCAGCCGACGCCCAGATCCCCGATGAATTGCAGCAGGTTGAACGTGAAACTGTCATAATTGTCTATCAGCGTCAGCATGCTATCCGCGGTTCTTTCTCATTTTGGCGTCTTCGACGGCAATCTCGGCGGCACGAAACAAAGCCGCCGCCTTGTTGACCGTTTCGTCATATTCATATTGCGGGGTGCTGTCATAGACGACGCCGCCGCCGGCCTGAACATAAAGCGTGTCGTCTTTGACCACCGCCGTGCGCAATGCGATGCAGGTGTCCATATCGCCGCCGGCGGAGAAATAGCCGACGCAGCCGGAATAAATGCCGCGGCGTTCGGTTTCCAACTCGTCGATGATTTCCATGGCGCGAATTTTCGGCGCGCCCGAAACCGTACCGGCGGGAAAGCCTGCCACCAGCGCGTCAATCACATCGCATTCGGGCAGCAATTTGCCGGTCACATCGGAAACAATGTGAATAAGATGCGAGGTCTTTTGCAGGCCGAAAGCGGTGTTGACCTGAACCGACCCGATTTGCGCCACGCGCCCGACATCATTGCGGCCAAGGTCGAGCAGCATCAAATGCTCGGCGCGTTCTTTTTCATCGGCCAGCAAATCGGCGCTGATATTTGCGTCTTCGCCCGCATTTGCGCCGCGTTTGCGCGTGCCGGCAATGGGACGGATATTCACCTCACGGTCTTTGACGCCGACCAGAACTTCCGGGCTGGAACCGACAACGCTGAAATCTTCAAATTGCAGATAGAACAAATAGGGCGAGGGGTTCACGCGGCGCAATGTCCGGTACAAATCGAACGGCGGCAGGGTGAAGGGCGTTTTGAAACGCTGGCTGATGACCACCTGAAAAATATCGCCCGCCTCGATATAGGCTTTCGATTTTTCAACCATGTCGAAATAGGTTTCCTGCGCCACATTTGACTGCGGCGGCGCCATGTCACTGACGGGTGTGAGGCGCGCTTCGGGTAATTCGTGATACATTTTTTCGCGCGCCGCTTCCAGTCGTGCGCACGCACTGTCATAGGCCGCCTCCGCCGAGAGATTGGCGTCCGGGCGCACCGGCGTCACCAGTTTGAGCATATCCGTCACGCCGTCAAAAACCGCCATCAGCGTTGGCCGGATAAACAGGCATTCGGGCAATTGCAACACATTCGGATTGGTGTCCGGCAGCTCTTCCATGAAGCGCACCATGTCATAGGAAAGATATCCGAAAATCCCGGCGGCCATGGGCGGCAGAATGTCGGGAATATCAAGCTCGGAGGCTTGCAAAACCTTTCGCAGCCCGTCGAGCGGGGCCTCATTAAGGCGTTCAAACGCATCCGGTACGGTGTCAAATTGCGCGTTCAACTCGCACGCGCCGTCTTTGAACCGGAATATCAAATCCGGGTCGAGGCCGATCATCGAATAGCGGCCACGCACATCGCCATCCGTGACAGATTCGAGCAGAAAGGAATTGGGTCGGGAATTGGCAAGCTTCAGATAGGTTGCCACCGGCGTTTCCAGATCGGCCACCATTTCCGTCCACAAAAGCTGTGGCGTGCCGGCATCATATATTTGTTTGAACGTGCCGACGTCGGGCTGGCAGACCATCATTGCGCGACCAGTTCGCCCAGCGTCGTTTCGATATTTTGCTGGTTAATGCTCACGCCATAGCTGTTTTGCAGCGCGCGCACAAATTGTGCGGTCAGGTCCGATTGAAACTTCGTGCGCTCACCGCCATAAATCATTTCCGTGGCTTCGCCGTCATCCATCTTTGGCGGTATCACTTTGGAGGCCTGCATCACAATCAAATCCGTGCCGAAGCCAACCCGTGCCCATGCAAACCGGCCCGATTGTAACGAAAAGAGTTTTTCAACGGCCTGCTCCGAAAATGTTTCATTGGTAACCTGTCGTGTCATGGGCTCAGACGTCAGCGGGTTGCGCCCAAATTCTTTGGCGATTGTTTTGAAGCTGCCGCTCTCATTTCCCTTTTTCACAAAATGCTCGGCCATGGCTTCCAACAACTTGCTGCGTTCGGCCAACTGCCATTGGGTGATGGCATCGGCGCGCACTTCGTCCAGCGGCTTCACGCGGCTTGGCGTGATTTGGTCGAGGCGCACCCAGGCAAATGTGCCGTCCGGCATTTCGAGCATTGGCAGGTCTTCACCGACAGCGCCGCCAAAAATATTCTGCAACAATACCGGATAGGCGCTGATGAGCTTGCTGACTTGGGCGTCGACTTTGGTGCCGCCATTGCCGTCGCGGTCAATATTGGAGATTTTGACGACTTCGAGGTCAAAGCGCTGGCCGATCTCTTCCAATTCGATACCGGCGGCGCGCTCGTCTTCCACGGTTTCGGAAAACTCGATCATCTCGTTCACGGCGCGGTCATAAGCCAGCCGGTCGCGCAAGATGTCGCGCACTTCGTCATAGGGGCGCACGGTGCCTTCTTCGATTTTGCGCACACGCAAAATAACCGCACCCAGCGGGCCTTCGATAATGTCGCTAACCTCGCCCGCCTGCATGGAGAAGGCGCGTTCGGCCAGCGTGCTTGAAATCAACCCGTCGCGGGTAATCACGCCAAGGTCGGTATCATCAAGCGTCTGGCTGGCGGCGTTGACGATTTCGGCAAACGGGCGGTTGTCGTCCAGCAGCATGTTTATTTTTTCAATCTCTTCATCGCTGTTCAGCACAAGCTGGTCGATGGCGCGGCGTTCGGGGCTTGAAAACTCGTCGATCGACAAATCATATTCGGCCCGAATTTCGTCATCGTTGATTTTAATGGTTTCGGCAAAGCGCTCCGGCGTGATGAGCAAGACAGACCCGTCGCGGCGTTCGGGCTCGGTGAAACGCAATTTTGTTTCGCTGAAAAAGCTTTCCAGCTCTCCTTCCGTGGGCTCGCCAACCTCATCTGTCGCATCGAGTGACACAATCAGATAGCGCGCCACCCGTTTTTCCAATACATGCCGGTACATTTGCGACAAAAGCGCGTCCGGAACGAGGCTTTGGCGCACACTGCTGTCCATCAATTGCTGGCGCAGGTGAAATTCGCGCTGGTCTTTGACGAACATTTTTTCGGTCAGGCCGTTTTGCCGCAAAATCGCGCGGAAGGTCGGCGCGTCAAACTTGCCCGTCGGCCCGTAAAAGGCCGGGTCATTGATAATCTGGCGTGCAACCTGTTCGTCGCTATGGGCCAGTCCCATATTCTTCGCCATGCCCGACAGCGCGGCCATGCCCAGCATGTCGGTCAGCACGCGCCGGTCAATGCCGAGGCTGCGGGCCTGGCTGATCGAAAGCGGTTCGCCGATTTGCTGTGAGACCTGCTGGATTTGCTGTTGCAGGCGCAGACGATATTCGTCGCGCTCAATCGGTTCGTCACCGACGCTTGCCAGTGTCGCATTGGAAAAGCCGGTAAATGTGTCGGCAATGCCCCATAAGGCAAAGGCAATTACGAGCAGGCCAATCAGAAATATGCCAACGACACCACCGGCGGATCTGCGCAAAATATCAAGCATGTTTATAGGTCTTTCCGTTGATCAGATTGGGCGACGGGGAGGCCCCCATCGGCGCCAGAGTGAAGGGCATCATAATGCGGCGCGCGAGGTACGGCAAGCCACCGGGCTTATGCTTTTGACATTCCCTGAAATGGCGGTAAACAGGCAGTGTCAAACAGGGTGTTCAACGCCAGGAGGGAGTGCTTCATGACTGCGCCTGCCAAGAAAATCAAACCATTGGTTGCCGGAAATTGGAAAATGAACGGCACGGGCGCGCATTTGCGCGAATTGCGGCGGCTGAACGCCGGCCTGTCAAAGCACAAATTCGGGTGCGATGTGGCCGTGTGTGTGCCCGCGACACTTATTCACCGCCTGTCGGCGATGAAGTTTGGGGCAAAAATCATGACCGGCGGCCAAGATTGCCACGGTGCCCAAAAAGGCGCGCATACGGGCGATGTGAGCGCCGACATGCTAAAAGATGCCGGCGCCAAATGGGTGATTGTCGGCCATTCCGAGCGGCGCGCCGAGGTGAAACGGGGCGGGCATGGCGAAACCAGCAAATTGGTGCGCGAAAAAGTGCTTGCCGCGCAAATGGCCGGTTTGCGGGCCATTGTGTGTGTTGGTGAAACGCTGGCCGAGCGAAAATCCGGCGATACGCTGAAGGTTGTCGGCGCGCAATTGCGCCAATCGCTGCCGGATACATGCATTGCGGCAGATATTGTCATTGCTTATGAGCCTGTCTGGGCTATCGGCTCCGGCCTGACGCCGAGCGTCGAGCAAATCGGTGCCGTTCACGCCCATATCAGAAAGGCACTGACGCGCCGCTTTGGAGATGCAGGCGCGGCCATGCGGATTTTATATGGCGGGTCGGTCAAGCCTTCCAATGCGGCGGAGCTGATGGCGATTGCCAATGTCAATGGCGCGCTGGTGGGGGGTGCGAGCCTGAAGGCTGCCGATTTTTCCGGAATTATCGGTGCCTATCGGCGCTAGCGGGTTTGGGCTGGTCAGCCTCGCGCGAATGCGCTAGAACACCCCGCGAAAAGGAGATTGTTCATGTCCACCATTTTACTGGTTGTCCATTTGATGATTGCGCTGGCAATGATCGTGCTTGTGCTGTTGCAACGCTCTGAGGGCGGGGCGCTGGGCATTGGCGGTGGCGGCAGTGGTGACGGCCTGATGTCGGGTCGTGGGCTTGGCAATGCTCTGACGCGCACCACCGGCATTCTCGCCGGTCTGTTTTTTCTGACCAGCATCGGCCTGACCGTGCTGGGCACTATGGAAAACCGCTCTTCGGTGCTTGACGGTGTTGACCCGACAGGCTCCAGCCCGATGGAAGCACCGGCTCCTGCGCTGCCGGTTCCTGTGGCTCCGGCCCCGGCATTACCCACACCGGAATAATTATTTTCAATTAGACGGTCGCGAATCGGTTTTTCGACTCGCGCGAATCATGGCCGGCGTGTATTCTGTCACCCCATGGCGCGTTATATATTCATCACCGGCGGCGTGGTTTCTTCTCTCGGCAAAGGGCTGGCATCGGCTGCACTTGGGGCATTGCTTCAGGCGCGCGGCTATTCCGTCCGCCTCCGCAAACTTGACCCTTACCTCAATGTAGACCCGGGCACGATGAGCCCGTATCAGCACGGCGAGGTGTATGTGACCGATGACGGGGCCGAGACAGACCTTGATCTGGGCCATTATGAGCGCTTCACCGGCGTACCCGCCAGTCGCGGCGACAATGTAACGACCGGACAGATTTACAGTGACATTTTGAAACGCGAACGCCGCGGCGATTATCTGGGCGGTACGGTGCAGGTCATTCCGCATGTGACGGACGCCATCAAGGCTTTCATCCAGCGCGATGTCGAAGATCTGGATTTCGTGCTGTGCGAGATTGGCGGCACGGTGGGCGATATTGAAGGACTGCCGTTTTTCGAGGCCATTCGTCAGTTGCAAAATGATTTGCCGCGCGGCCAAACCGTTTTCATGCATTTGACCCTGCTTCCCTATATTCCCGCCGCCGGTGAGATGAAAACCAAACCGACCCAGCACTCGGTCAAAGAATTGCGCTCGATCGGCATCCAGCCCGATATTTTGATGTGCCGGTGCGACCGGCCCATTCCCGATGGTGAAAAGCGCAAGATTGGCCTGTTTTGTAATGTGCGTGAAAGCGCGGTTATCGAAGCGCGCGACGTCGATACGATTTATGAGGTGCCGCATGCCTATCACGGCGAGGGGCTGGACCGCGAGGTGCTGGACGCATTCGGCATAACGGACGCGCCGCCGCCCGATCTGACGCGCTGGGATGAAGTGTTGTCTTCGGTGCGCGAACCCGAAGGCGAGGTTAATATTGCGGTGGTCGGCAAATATACCGAATTGAAAGATGCCTATAAATCGCTGATCGAGTCGCTGCAGCATGGCGGCATTGCCAATCAGGTGCGGGTCAATCTGGAATGGATGGACGCACAGATTTTCGAGCGCGAAGACGCCGCCGCCTATCTTGAAAAGGTCAATGGCATTCTGGTGCCCGGCGGCTTTGGTGAGCGCGGGGCCGAGGGCAAAATTGCCGCCGCGCATTTCGCCCGCACGCGCAATGTGCCGTATTTCGGCATATGCTTCGGCATGCAGATGGCGGTGCTGGAGGCGGCGCGCCATCTGGCCGGCATCACGGATGCCACCTCGACGGAGTTCGGGCTGGCCGGCACGCCGGTGGTCGGGCTGATGACCGAATGGGCAAATGGCGAGGTGCTGGAAAAACGCGGCATCACATCCGATTTGGGCGGCACCATGCGGCTGGGCGCTTATGAGGCGTTTTTGGCCGAAGATTCGCGCGTGGCCGATATTTACGGCACGCGGGTGATTTCCGAGCGCCACCGCCACCGCTATGAAGTGAATATGGATTATCGCGCGCAATTGGAAGAGCAGGGCTTGGTGTTTTCCGGCGTGTCGCCCGACGGCGTATTGCCGGAAATTGTCGAAATTCCCGAACACCCGTGGTTCGTCGGTGTGCAGTTTCATCCCGAATTGAAATCGCGGCCTTTTGCGCCGCATCCGCTTTTTGCTTCATTTATTGAAGCTGCACTGGCGCAGGCCCGTTTGGTTTAGGAGACATGAAAATGTATCAGCTCAACGGCTATGACGGCATCAGCATCGGCGCAGGACAACCGCTTCTTGTGATGGCCGGTCTGAATGTGCTGGAAGATGAAGGGCTGGCTTTGGAGGTTGCGGCCGAGTTAAAGCAAATATGCAATGATTTGTCCTTACCATATGTTTTTAAAGCAAGTTTTGATAAGGCGAACCGGTCTTCCATTACCAGCTATCGCGGGCCCGGACAGGCTGACGGGCTGGCCATGCTGGGGGCGGTTAAGGCGGCGCACGGGCTGCCCATTGTCACCGACATCCACACGCCCGAACAGGCTGATGCGGTTGCCGAAATTGCCGAAATAGTCCAATTGCCGGCCTTTCTCGTGCGGCAAACCGATTTGGTGGTCGCGGCGGCAAAAGCCGTGGCGCGCAATGGCGGCTGGCTGCATGCCAAGAAAGCCCAGTTTCTCGCGCCGTGGGATTGCGCGAATATTATTTCAAAGGCGCGTGAAGCGGCTCCCGGTCTGCCGGTTATTCTGTGCGAGCGCGGCTCAAGCTTTGGCTATAATAATCTGACGGTCGACATGCTGGCCATTCCCGAAATGCACAAGCTCGGCGTGCCTGTGACGATTGACGCGACCCATGCGGTGCAATTGCCGGGTGCCGACCCGCGCACGGCGGGGGCCAGCACGGGCGGGCGCCGCGAGGGGGTGCCGGTGCTGGCAAAGGCGGCTGTGGCGGCCGGTGCCGACGGGGTTTTTCTGGAGTTTCATCCGCGCCCCGATGAGGCTTTATGCGATGCGCCAAGCTGCCTGCCGCTCGATGCTGCGCGCCCCTTGCTGGGCACGCTCAAGGCCCTTCACGACACAGTGCATGAAACAATCGATGGCTGATACCGCGCAGCTGTCGCGCCGCCGGTCAAAGGCTATGCTTGTACTGCGCGGAAAATCACGACAACATGGCGTTACAACAAAAATATCAAGTCAGGTGGCATTGTGTCTTTCACTTCATTTTTGAAATTTCTGATCGGCCCGGCATTGGCCGTGTCGGTTCTGCAATTTGACATTCCGGGGCTTTCGGCTGCCGGGCAAAACATGCTGGCGGTTGCGATTGTCATGGCGGTGTGGTGGGCGACCGAAGCCCTGCCGCTGGCGGTAACTTCCTTAACGCCGATTATTCTGTTGCCCGCGCTCGACATTATGCCCATGGCGCAAACCACCGGCAGCTATACCCATCCGGTTACTTTTTTGCTGTTTGGCGGCTTTGTGCTGGCATTGGCGATTGAGCGCTGCGGGTTGCACATTCGCGCGGCCTACGGATTTTTGAGCCTCATTCGCGCACAAGCCCGCTATCTTGTGGCCGTATTGATGGGCGTTGCCGCGGTCACGAGCATGTGGATTTCAAACACCGCCACCACGCTGATGCTGCTGCCGGTCGCCATTTCCGTGACCCGCATGATGCGCCAGCATCTGACGGGACTGACCGAGAAACAATTGAATGATTTTGACGTGTCGGTATTTCTGGGGCTGGCATTCGGGGCCACGCTGGGCGGCATGGCGACGATGATCGGCACGGCGCCCAATGCTTTCGCCGTCGGCTTTATCCAGACGACATATAATATCGAAATCGGGTTTCTGGACTGGATGATGTTTGCCGTGCCGCTGATGCTGGTGATGTTGCCGCTTGTCTGGTTTGTGCTCACGCGCATCACCAATCCGGTTTCGTTTGCCATCACGCCCGACACGCAGAAAGAAATGCGCCGCCACTATCATGAGCTGGGCACTTTGAGCACTTATGAAAAGCGCGTTCTGGGCGTGTTTGTGGTCACCGTGCTGGCGTGGATATCGCGCAAATATATTGTCGGGGCGCTGGGCATTTCCGGCATCACCGACACCACGGTTGCCATTGGCGCGGTTTTTCTGCTGTTCACCGTGCCTGCCGGCGACCGCGACGGCGCGTTGCTGGACTGGAGCGATTTGACCCGCATGCCGTGGGGCGTTTTATTGCTGTTTGGCGGCGGGTTCGCGCTGGCGGCAGGTATTTCCCACAGCGAATTGAGCAATTGGATCGGCGCGCAATTATCGGTGGTCGCCGCCGCGCCGCTTGTCGTCATTCTGCTTTGCCTTGTGGCCTTGATTGTCTTCCTCACCGAAATAACCAGCAACACGGCAACCACCACCACATTTTTGCCGGTGATTGCCGCTCTTGCCCTGGAGATCGGTCAGCCGCCTTTGATGCTGATTATCCCCGCAACCCTTGCGGCCAGCTGCGCGTTCATGTTTCCGGTGGCGACCCCGCCCAATGCCATTGTCTTCGGGTCGGGGCAGGTAAACATCGCCAATATGGTGCGCGCCGGGTGCTGGATAAATCTGCTCGGCGTGGGTGTGTTGACGCTGTTGGCGCTTCATCTCGTGCCGCGGATTTTACCTGTCTGATAGAGCCTGCTCAGTCGGCCTGCAGGTCTACGCACGGATTGCCGCCAACCTTGATCGACGAACACGCCGCCCAGAAAACCCGTGTGCTTCCTCTGGGGTCGATGAACGGTTTGGCGCGCGCCCATAAATCATGCAGATCGGTATTGCGCTCGACGCCAATGACATGCGGCACAATATTGCCGGAAATATCCAGCCCGCGCGGCGGGTGAAGCACCATATTGGGAATATCGCCCGTCGCGCTGGTGTAAACGACATGGCGGTGCGGCGAAAACTGCTTCGTCACGCCTGAGCGTATGAACAATTCGGTAATGCGTTCGCCACGCTCCAGAGCCTGCCCAAGACGGTTGGTGATGGCGGCACCGGGCGGGGCCAGCAGGTAAAACTCAACACCTGCCGGCACCCGTGTCACCTTGCCGGCGGCGGGCAGGGTGGAGCCGTGGCCGGAAAACACCACGTCATCGCGGGTGGTTTGTATCAGCATGAAATTGCCTTAGGTGGAGGGTTGCGGGGCGGGCTGAGACTGAGGCTGTTGCTGGTTGCCGAGCGTGATGCCGACATTGATTTCGGTGGCCGCTTCGACAACCCTGTTCATGCTGTCCAGCACCTTCATCAGGCCTTCGGGCACGGGCGACTGGGCCATGTTGATATCCACCTCAAGCGTGGAATTGTAATCCGATTTGCGGCGCACATCGCGGTTGACGCCTACCGACGATTTGAAGCTCGCCGAGGCGCTGAACATGCCAAAGCCGATTTTTGCGCTTCCGGAGGCTTCCGTCTGGCTGTTGACCGACAGATTGTCTTCGCGCGAGGCCGACACATTCATCGTTGTTTTGATTGTGGCGGTTTGCACTTCGAGCCCGCGCATATCGGCGACCACGGCGACCGGCACATCATAATTCACCCGCAGCGGATCATCCTGCCCGATAATGGTGGTCGAGGCGCTGGTTTTCAGATTGTCCATGCCCAGAATTTCGACGTGACGTTGCAAGGTGCGTTGCTTGGATACGGCATCGGCTTCGACAATGGCGGTTGCCATGCCGCCGAGCTGGGGCCCCAATTCATTAAACTTTCGCGCTTCGCGCTCTTCAAATTCAGCCATTTTATGTCTCCTTTGTTATTGCCAGATGTTTGTTGAGTTTGTCTTTGATTTGCGCCGCGGTTTCGCTGGCTTCGGCCAAATTGAAGGAGGCTTTGACCTTTATTTCCGTGCCGGAGGAAAACAGCCCCTTGCTCATGCCCAGCGCGATTTTCGGATTGCCGCCGGTTTCTGCGCCCGACTGCAGGTTCATATCGACCACGGTCTCGAATTCTATTTCCAGTTTTTTCATGTCGAGATGGCCGCACGGCACCAGCCCGAAAACCGGCACGTCCTGAATCTCGTCGCCTATTCGCACGCTCAAGGTTTTGAATGCATGCACGCCGTCATCATCAGCAGGTTCAAGAAAATGGCGAAGCTGCTCGATATTGGCTTCCGCGCATTGCTGGCGGGCAATGGTTCCGGCATGGCCGATCGCTTCGAGAAAATCACATAAGCCCACAACTTGTTTTTTATCTGCCATACCCAACCTTGCTGTTCGGCGCCCGAATTGCTGATGCGGCGCACACGCGGTGATGCAGCCAGTTTAAGCTGTGTCGGAACGGGTGCTGATAGGAAAAGATTTTGTGTGATATTTCAGAGGGTTGACGACTTTTTCGGGTTCGGCTGCCGACGTTCCGCCTTCTTGAACCGGGGCAGATGCGCCGCGCGGCCGAACCCGTTTAGTGAGGCCCGGCCAGTTTGCCGATGAAATGGTAAATTAAGGGTTAGCGTCCCTGATAGGGGGCGACGCCGGGGTCGGGCACATAAAGGCCGTCCGGCACCGCGCCCGACTGCCAGAACACATCTATCGGAATGCCGCCGCGCGGATACCAATAGCCGCCAATGCGCAGCCAGTGCGGGGCCAATGTATCGACCAGACGCTTGGCAATCGCAATCGTGCAGTCTTCGTGAAACGCACCGTGATTGCGGAAACTGCCCATATAGAGCTTGAAGCTTTTGCTTTCGACCAGATGGGCGTCCGGCACATAATCGATCACCAGCCGCGCAAAATCGGGCTGGCCCGTGACCGGACAGATGGAGGTGAATTCCGGCACGGTGAAGCGCGCGACATAGCGCGTGTCGGGGTGCGGGTTGGGCACGCGCTCCAGCACCGCCTCATCCGGAGAGGCGGGCAGGTCGGTTTGCTGCCCAAGCATATTTGCGCCGGTTGTGTCGCTGGGCTCGGTCATGAGCCGTCTCCCTCATAGAGGCATGACTGGCCGAGGCTGTCGCGGAACACTTCAATGGCGCTGATATGGGGCAGTTCGCCCTGCAATTCAGACCACATCCACAGACATAAATTTTCCAGCGTCGGTGTACCAAGCCCGTCAATATCGTTCAGCATATTATGGTCGAGGCGTTTGCGGAGATTTTCCAGCACATCGCCAAAAGTTTCGAAATCCATAATCTGGCCGTTTGCGTCGGGCGCACCCGACAGCGTTATGCGCGCCCGGAACGAATGCCCGTGCACGCGCGCGTTTGGGTGGCCCGGCCCGTATTGCGCGAGGCTGTGTGCGGCATCAAACAGAATTTCGCGTGTTAATTTCATGACGCGCTTATGCCCGATTAGCCTCGGCGGGTCAATCTAGCCCTTTAATCCAGACCAATGATTTTATGGGTTTGCAGGCTCAACCGCCATTGCGGGTTCTGCAAACAATAGGCAATCGCGGCCTGAATGTTGTGCCAGCGCGTTTCTTCGTCATCGACATCCATCGGTTGCAGGAAAAAATGCTCGAAATCGAGATGTTCAAACTGTTCGGGCGACAGGGTTTCCTGCGGATAAACGAATTTCAGCTCATTGCCGGCCTGTTGCACAAGCGTGCTTTCGGGCTTCGGGCTGACACAAATCCAGTCAATCGGGGTTGGCACGGGCAGGGTCCCATTGGTTTCAATGGCTGTTTCAAAGCCTTGTACCGCAACCGCCTCAAGCAGGGCGGCATCCAGTTGCAGGCACGGTTCGCCGCCGGTGAACACCGCCAGCGCATCGGCGCCCGGTTCGGTTTGGGGCCATTGCGCGGCAATGGCGTTTGCCAGAGCTTCGGCATCGGCGAATTTGCCGCCGTTTTGACCATCCGTGCCGACAAAATCCGTATCGCAAAAGCTGCATTGGGCGGTTGCCCGGTCGCGTTCCAGCCCCGACCAGAGATTGCAACCGGCAAAACGACAGAAAACGGCAGGCCGTCCGGCCTGGCCGCCTTCGCCTTGAAGCGTGTAGAATATTTCCTTAACGGCGTAGCTCATGCGGCTTTCCATTCATCAAATCCGCGTCGGCGCAAATCGCAGGCCGGGCAATCGCCGCACCCATATCCCCAGTCGTGCCGCAAGCTGCGATTGCCGCGATAGCAAGTATGCGTGTGTTCGACAATGAGATCGACAAGGCCCGCGCCGCCCAGTTCATCCGCCAGTTTCCATGTCGCGGCCTTGTCCACATGCATGAGCGGCGTTTCGATTGAAATTTGCATCTCCATGCCGAGCGCGAGAGCGGTTTCAAGCGCATCGAGCGTGGCGCGCCGGCAATCGGGATAGCCGGAATAATCTGTTTCGCACATGCCCCCGACCAGCACGTCAAGCCCGCGCCGATAAGCCAGCGCCGCGCCATAGGTCAAAAACAGCAAATTGCGCCCGGGCACGAAGGTTGACGGCAAATTATTCGCCTGCATTTTAATCTCGCCTTCGCCAATCAGCGCCGTGCCGCCAATTTCCGACAGGGCCGGCATGTCAAGCACATGGTCGTCGCCCAGCCGTGCTGCCCAATCAGGCGCAAGCTCGGCCATTTTTTGCAAGATGATATGGCGGCAATCAAGCTCAACGCGATGGTTTTGCCCATAGTCGAAACCCAATGTTTCGACGCGCTCATAGCGCGCCAGCGCATGTGCGAGGCAGGTTGTGCTGTCCTGCCCGCCGGAAAACAGCACCATGGCTTTTTGGGTCTGCGTCATGTGCTGACATGACCCAATATCTTTTGCCCCGTCAAGTATGATTCGCGCGCCGCGCGCCGCCGACACTTGCGCAGGCTTTGCCTTTGCTCGTCTTGCCTGTGGTGCGTGTGCGGTGCGGCGTTTGCAAGACATGCGGAAACGGGGTAAACCCGTTTCATTATTCACGCAGAACGGAGCGCGTTCATGACGGCGATTTGGGACATTATCGGACGGGAAATTCTGGACAGCAGGGGCAATCCGACCATTGAGGTTGATGTTGTTCTCGATGACGGCAGCACGGGCCGCGCGGGCGTGCCGTCGGGCGCCTCAACGGGCGCATATGAGGCCGTCGAATTGCGCGACGGCGACAAGAAACGCTATCTCGGCAAAGGTGTTCAAAAAGCGGTGGATGCGGTGAACGGCGAAATTCTGTCGGCGCTGTCCGGCATGGACGCCACCCAACAGACCCATATTGACCTGGCTTTGCGCGCGCTTGACGGCACCGAAAACAAATCACGGCTGGGGGCCAATGCCATGCTGGGCGTTTCGCTGGCGGTTGCCAAAGCCGCCGCCGCCGCGCAAGAAACACCGCTTTGGCGCTATATTGGCGGCGTGTCGGCGCATATTTTGCCGGTGCCGATGATGAATATATTGAATGGCGGCGCGCATGCCGACAATCCGATTGATGTTCAGGAGTTTATGATTATGCCCGTTGCCGCCGACACATTGTCGGATGGCGTGCGCATGGGCGCGGAAATTTTTCATAAGCTGAAAGGGCTGTTGAGCGATGACGGGCTTTCCACCGGCATAGGTGATGAAGGCGGCTTTGCCCCGGCGCTTGCGTCTACCGATGCCGCGCTTGAATATATTATGAAGGCCGTTGAAAAAGCCGGATACAAGCCCGGCGAGGATGTGATGCTGGCGCTGGATGCGGCGGCCACGGAGTTTCATGAAAAGGGCGTTTATCATCTGGCCGGTGAAGGCAAAAAGCTTGATGCCGGCGGCATGGCCGATTATTGGGCCGCGCTGTGCGACCGCTTTCCAATCGCTTCAATCGAAGACGGCATGGATGAAAATGACTGGGAAGGCTGGCGCGCGCTGACGGATGCTATTGGCGCGCGTGTGCAGCTAGTCGGTGATGATGTGTTTGTGACAAATCCGGCGCGTCTGGCCGAGGGCATTGAAAAGGGCGTTGCCAATTCAATCCTCGTCAAGGTCAACCAAATCGGCACGTTGAGTGAGACATTGGAGGCGGTTGATATGGCCCACCGCGCGTCTTACACCGCCGTGATGTCTCACCGTTCGGGCGAAACGGAAGACTCCACCATTGCGGATCTGGCGGTGGCGACCAATTGCGGACAGATTAAAACCGGTTCGCTGGCGCGCTCCGACCGGCTGGCGAAATATAATCAGCTCATGCGTATCGAAGAAATGCTGGGCGATCAGGCCGTCTATCCGGGAAAATCCATCCTCAAATAGTCTTTCGAATCACTTTGCGCTTGACCGCACGAATCACTGTGTGATTCGTTAGGTACATGATTCGTTTTTTCTCATCGCGGGTTTCAAGCCGCACGGTCGGGCAGGCACCCCTTCGTTTGCGCCGGTTATTGCCGACTTTCATGCTGGTTCTTGTGATGGGCGGGCTGGTTTTTCAGGCCTTGCAGGGCGAACGGGGTTTGCGCGGCTGGCAGGAATTGCGCGCCAAAAACGAAGAGCGCGCGGTCGTGCTGGCGGGCCTTGAAGAAGAAAATGCCGCAACCATGACGCGGGTGCTGCGCTTGAGCGCCGGATCGCTCGACCTTGATTTTCTGGATGAGCGCGCGCGCCTTGTGCTGGGGCTGAACCAGGCCGATGAGCGGGTTTTTTTCAATGATGCACCGGCATTAAAGGTTGAATAGTCACACCAACTAGACCTGTATTCATCACGAAAAATGGCGTATAGAAAAGCCATGGTCGTTGTCATAGACAATTCGAAAGAGCGTCCGCGCCACCCTGAAAAACAGAGCAATGCGGACAGCCGGCTTCTGCGCAAACCCGACTGGATCCGCGTCAAGGCACCGGGGTCGCCCGAATATGCGCGCACCCGCAACATCGTCAAAACGCATAATCTGGTTACGGTTTGCGAGGAGGCCGCCTGCCCGAATATTGGCGAATGCTGGTCGCAGCGCCATGCCACTTTCATGATATTGGGTGAGATTTGCACCCGCGCCTGCGCATTTTGCAATGTGACGACGGGCGTGCCGCTGCCCGTTGATGAAGACGAACCCGCGCGCGTGGCCGATGCTGTCGTCAAGCTGGGTCTGCGCCATGTGGTTGTCACATCCGTTGACCGTGACGATTTGGAAGATGGCGGTGCCGAACATTTTGCCCGCACCATACGCGCCATCAGAGAGGCCGCGCCCGAAACCAGCATTGAGGTTTTGACACCGGATTTTCTGCGCAAAGAGGGCGCGCTGGAAACCGTGGTTGACGCGCGTCCGGATGTGTTCAATCACAATTTGGAAACCGTGCCCGCGCTCTATCTGAATATCCGCCCCGGCGCGCGCTATTTCCATTCCTTGCGCCTGTTGCAACGCGTCAAGGAGCTTGATGCCGGCATGTTCACCAAATCCGGCATTATGGTCGGGCTGGGTGAAACACGCAGCGATGTCATGCAGGTGATGGATGATATGCGCGCCGCCAATATCGACTTCATTACAATCGGCCAGTATTTGCAGCCGACCCGCAAACACGCGGCCATTGACCGCTTCGTGACGCCGGATGAATTTGACGCCTATGCCGCGACCGCGCGCGCCAAAGGGTTTTTGATGGTTTCGGCCACACCGCTCACGCGGTCTTCGCACCACGCCGATGAAGATTTTGAAAAGCTCAAGGCGGCGCGGGCTTCAACCCTCCGGTAGGTTTCATGCAAAATATCAGCCTTCAGCGCATCAGCCCGTATCGTGCGCGCCAGATGTTTGATCTGGTGGCCGATGTCGACCGCTATAGCGAGTTTATTCCCTATTGCACGGCATCGCGCGTGCGGCACAGCCATGAAACCGAGCAGGGTTTTGAGATGCTGGCCGATCTTTTGGTGGCGTATAAGTTTCTGCGCGAGAAATATTCCAGCGCGATTGTGCTGACCCATGACCCGCTGACAATTACCGTCAATCAGGCCCAAGGCCCGTTCAGCATTTTGCATAATCGCTGGGAATTCAAAGACACGGGCGACGGTTCGGTCGTCGACTTTGAGTTGCAGTTTAATTTTGCCGTGCCGCTTTTGCGCCGCGTGATTGCGCCTTTGATGAGCCGTGCCGTGTCAAAATTTGTTGATGCGTTTGAGGCCCGCGCGCATGAGATTTACGGGCCGGAAAAAGACTAGTCTTTCAGGCGCGCAAGCAACATGTCGGCGGCGGCGTGCACCGTGGCAAGCCGAACATTTGTGCGGCCAATATCTCCAAACCGGCAGCATTGGTGGATGACACTGTCTTTTGTCGCGGTCGCCATATGCACGGTGCCGACAGGCTTTTCCTCCGACCCGCCACCCGGTCCGGCAATGCCGGAAACCGCAACGGTGAGATGCGCGGTCGTCATGTCGAAAGTGTTTTGCGCCATGGCGCACACCACGGGCTCGCTGACCGCGCCATGCTGTTTCAGCACATCTGCGTCGACGCCCAGCACTTCGCGCTTGGCGCGATTTGAATAGGTGACAAAACTGCGCCCGATGACGCTCGACGATCCGGGAATTTCCGTAAGCAGCGCCGCGATCAGCCCGCCCGTGCAGGACTCGGCGGCGGCGATGCGCAAATGCCTGTCGCGGCCAATGCTCAGAATTTCTTCTGCCTTTGCCATTAATTCCTTGTCAAACATTGAAAATCTCCATCCGGCATGAATTAAATAAAACCGTAAATTTGTGCGGCCAAAATTACAAGTATCGCCCAGATGCCGGCAAAAATATCATCCAGCATAATGCCGTGGGCACCCTTCAGGCTTTTGTCGGCCCAGCTTGCCGGCCACGGTTTCAAAACGTCGAACAGCCGGAAAAGAAAAAACGCGGCGGCGAGGGCGGCAAGGGTGGTCGGCACGAAAGCCAAGACCAGCCACATGCCGGCAACTTCATCAATCACAATGGCGCTTGGGTCGGCATCCGTGTCGTCTTCTCGCAACCAACGCAGCGCGGACCAATGGCCGAGGCCATAGGCGAGCCCGCTCATAAGCCCCAGCACCCAGACGGGCACGGATGCGGCGAGCACGAGCCACCCGACGCCGAAGGCGGCCAGCGACCCCCATGTTCCCGACGCCGGCCGGATGAGGCCACTGCCAAAAAATGTCGCGATAAGGGCGACGGGCGAGAAAAATCCGATATTGGCGGGCAGTGTATGAAATTTCATTTCCAACAAGCCTTTTCTTAGAATATTTGCGCGGGCACGATGGTTGCCAATGCTTGCGCAGCCAGCCCTTCGCCTCGACCTGTAAAGCCCAACCCTTCGGTCGTTGTTGCTTTTACCGAAACGGCCTGTGCGTCAAGATCCAAAAGCCCGGCAATATTTTGCGCCATAGCGGTGCGGTGCGGCCCGATTTTCGGCGTTTCGCAAATCACCGTGACATCAATATGCACAATCCGGCATCCGGCGGCGGCAACCCGGTCTGCGGCATGGCGCAAAAAATCCACCGAGGCGCGGTCTTTATTGGCCGCATCGGAGGGGGGGAAATGCGCGCCGATATCGCCATCCGCAATCGCGCCGTAAAGCGCGTCGGTTATGGCGTGCAAGACAAGGTCGGCATCGGAATGGCCAATGATGCGGCGATTATGGGGCACCGGCATGCCGCCCAGCATAATTGTCTCGGCGGTGCCTTCGGCGTCGAAGCGGTGCACGTCAAACCCCTGGCCGATGCGCGGAACCGCAATGCGCGGGGCAAAGTCAGCCTCATGTGTCATTTTGATATTGTCGGGGTCGCCGGCAACCAGCGCCAATTGCATACCGGCCAGTTCCGCAACGGCGGCGTCATCTGTCAGCCCTTGCGGTGCCGCGCGATGGGCGGCCAATAGTGCCATAAAGTTGAAGGCTTGCGGGGTTTGCGCGCGCCACAGGCCGTCGCGCGATACGGTTTCGGTTATGCGCCCCGCCTCGGCGCGTTTTAAAGTGTCGGTCACCGCAATGGCGGGAATTGCACCATGCGCCGAGCCCAGCGCGATGAGGCAGCGGTCGATAAGCTCCGCATTGACAAAGGGCCGCGCCGCATCATGCACCAGAACCTGTTTGGGTTTATGGGCTTGCAGGGCTTCAAGACCGGCCAGCACACTTTCCTGACGTTCCGCCCCGCCGCAGACGGGCTCGTATAATTTATCGTGCGTTTCCAACCCCTTAATCGCGTTCAGATAAAGTTCTTTATCATCTTCATGGATAACCACCTGCACGCCGCCGATTTGCGGATGCGCGATAAATGCCTGAAGGCTTGCGCCCAGCACGGTTTGACCCGCCTGTCTGGGCCCGACATGAGCGGGAAGCGGGCGATATTGCTTGGGCAGGCCCGCACCGGCTCTGGAACCACGCCCGCCCGCAACTATCAGGGCGGCATTTGTAGGGGTTTCGGCGTTTTTCATGGCTGCAATGTAGCGATTTCGGGGCTGTGGCGCGATTGTTTTTTTGTTATCACCGCTTGCCTTACCCCGTATTTGCCTGCATTTTAGGCAGGCTTTTTGAATTTAAGGACTTGCCTAAAAAATGATCATTTCCGTAGGCGATATTGATCTCGGCGGACAGGTGGTGCTTGCGCCCATGTCGGGCGTCACCGATTTGGCGTTCCGGCGCAGTGTGGCCGCCTGCGGCGCGGCGATGGTGGTTTCCGAAATGGTGGCAAGCGAGGAACTGGTGCGCGGCCGCCGCGATGTTCTTTTGCGCGCCGAGGGTCGCGGGCTGTCGCCTTTTGCCCTGCAATTGGCCGGGCGCGAGGCGCAATGGATGGCCCGCGGCGCGGAACTGGCCACCGAAGCCGGTGCCGATATTATCGACATAAATATGGGTTGTCCGTCTCGACAGGTGACGGGCGGGCTGTCGGGCTCCGCCTTGATGCGCGATGAAGCCCATGCCGCCGCCCTCATTGCCGCGACGGTTGCCGCAACGCCGCGCCCCGTAACGTTGAAAATGCGTTTGGGTTGGGATCACAACTCTTTGAACGCGCCGAGCCTTGCCCGCATTGCGGAAGATTTGGGCGTGGCGATGATTACCGTGCATGGGCGCACGCGGTGTCAGTTTTACAAGGGCTCTGCCGATTGGCGCGCCATTCGTGCGGTGGTTGAGGCGGTGCGCGTGCCCGTCATAGCCAATGGCGATATTGTCGACGGGACCAGCGCGCGCATGGCGCTCGAACATTCGGGTGCGGCGGGCATTATGGTCGGTCGTGCCGCTGTTGGGCGGCCCTGGTTGCCGGCGCAAATTCAAAGCTATCTTGAGCGTAAAATTTGGCCGGCCCCGCCGACCGCCGCCGCGCGCTTCGATATTTTCCGCGCCTGGTATGAAGATACGCTCGCGCTTTACGACGAAGGCCACGGGGTGCGCGTGGCGCGCAAGCACCTTGCCGGCTTCATTGAGGATTTTTGCAAACCCCACACCGCCGCCCGTTGGCGCGGGCATATTTGCCGTCTGCAAGACCCCCAAGCCGTCATCGATGCCATGCAGGATATGTTCCTGCGCGGCCATGAAACCGGAATAGCCGCATGAGTGCCGAGATTAGCGAACGCCTTATTCTGGACAGCATGCCCCAGCCCGTGCTGGCGGTCGGGCTTCAGCATCAAATTTCCTATGCCAATTTCGCCGCGCAGGAATTTTTCAGCGCCAGCCTTGCCAGCTTGCGCAAGCACACGCTTGAAACCCTGATGCCGTTTGGCAGTCCGGTGGTCAATCTGGTCGAAAACTGTCTGGCAAACCGGCTGAGTTTCAATGAATACGGCATTGATTTGAGTGCGCCGCACACCGGGCCCGACAGTATTGTCGACCTGCATGTTGCGCCATTTGAAGATGGCAGCGGCGAGGTTCTGGCGCTGTTGATCGTGCAGCCGCGCTCACTGGCGCACCGCATCGACAAGCAGTTGACCCATCGCGGTGCCGCGCGCTCGGTCAGTGCAATGTCGGCAATGCTGGCGCATGAGATAAAAAACCCGCTTTCCGGCATCAAGGGTGCCGCGCAATTGCTGGAAAGCGATGTGAGTGCCGAAAATGCCGAGTTGACCCAGCTTATTTGCAGTGAAACAGAGCGCATTGCCGGGCTTGTCGACAGGTTCGAGCAGTTTTCCGAAACACCGGTCGACCTCGATACGCCGATCAATGTTCATGCGATATTGGAAAATGTGCGGATGCTTGCCAAGAACGGCTTTGGCGCACATGTTTCTTTCATTGAAGATTATGACCCGTCTTTGCCGGATGTGCGGGGCAATAAGGATTTATTGACGCAAGTTTTTCTCAATCTGGTGAAAAACGCCGCCGAGGCCGTCGACAAGCGAAAGGGCGAGATAAGATTATGCTCCGCGTTTCGCCCCGGCATCCGCCTGTCATTGCCGGGCCGCGCGCGTCCGATCCGATTGCCGCTTGAGTTCAGCATCATCGACAATGGCATCGGGGTGCCCGACGACATCAAATCGCATTTGTTCGACCCGTTTGTCACAACGAAATCAAACGGCACCGGCCTTGGGCTGGCACTTGTCGCAAAAATAGTCGGCGACCATGGCGGCACGGTCGAATGCGACAGCACGCGCGAGCGCACGATTTTCCGCGTGCGCCTGCCCATGGCAGTTGCCAATACCGAAACAGAGGATCTGGAAACATGAGCAAGGGAACGGTTCTTATTGCCGATGATGACAAGGCGATCCGCACTGTTTTGGTGCAAGCACTGGGTCGCGTCGGTTTTGATGTGAAGGCGACGGGCACGGCGTCATCTTTGTGGAAATGGGTGAGCAATGGCGAGGGCGATGTCATTGTCACCGATGTCATGATGCCGGATCAAAACGCCTTTGACCTTATTCCCCGCATCAGACGATTGCGTCCGGATTTGCCGATTATCGTCATCAGCGCGAAAAACACGCTGACCACCGCGATTACGGCGGCGGAACGCGGCGCGTTTGAATATTTGCCCAAACCGTTTGATCTGGGGGAGCTGACCGGCGTGGTTGCGCGGGCGATGGAGCTGCCGCGCGCGCAGGCTGATATGGGCGAGACGGGCGGCGACGAAGACCAGAACCTGCCCCTGGTCGGGCGTTCGCCGGCCATGCAGGAGATTTACCGCACCGTGGCGCGGCTGACGCAAAATGATTTGTCCGTGTTGGTGACCGGCGACAGCGGCACGGGCAAAGAGCTGATTGCGCGCGCTTTGCATGATTATGGCCGCCGCCGGCATGGCCAGTTCGTGGCACTGAACATGGCGGCGATACCGCGCGAGTTGATTGAGAGCGAGCTTTTCGGGCATGAAAAGGGCGCTTTCACCGGTGCCAGCCAGCGTATGGCGGGGCGGTTTGCCCAAGCCGAAGGCGGCACGCTGTTTCTCGATGAAATAGGCGATATGCCGATGGAAACCCAAACACGGCTTTTGCGCGTGTTGCAGGAAGGCGAGTTTACCACCGTGGGCGGGCGACAGCCCATCAAGACGGATGTGCGCATTATCGCCGCGACGCATCAGGATTTGCAGCAATTGATCCAGCAAGGGCTTTTTCGCGAAGACCTGTATTTCCGTTTGAATGTTGTGCCTTTGCGGGTGCCGCCCTTGCGCGAAAGGCGGGAGGATATTGACGATCTGGTGCGCCATTTCGTTGCGCTGGGCCAGCGCGAGGGGCTTGCACCGAAAAGTTTCGATGCCGATGCTCTATCGCTCATGCGCGAATATGATTGGCCGGGAAATGTCCGCGAACTCGAAAATATGGTCCGGCGCATTGCCGCTTTATATTCCGAAGATGTGGTGACACCGGAAATTATCCGCATGGAATTGAACGAGACGCCCCGCAATGTGCCGGCGGCTTCCGGCCCGTCATCTGAAAGCCTGAGCGACAGCCTGACGTTTCATCTGAATAATTATTTTTCCGGTCACGGACAGGCATTGCCGCCCAACGGGTTGTATGACCGCGTTTTGCGCGAGGTCGAGCGTCCGCTGATTGAGCTTAGTCTGGAGGCGACACGCGGCAATCAGGTGCGCGCGGCGGAATTGCTCGGCATCAATCGCAACACCTTGCGTAAGAAAATCCGCGAATTGGGCATTGATGTTTTGCGTGCGCCGTCTCGTTAAAGGCGCGCACCACCTTGTCCGTCACGCCGCAAAGCCATAAGCTACGCATCTAAATTTCGGGGGAGAGAACTCATGGGAAACGGACCGCTAAACGGCGTCAAAATCATTGAATTTGCGGGAATTGGGCCGGGCCCTTTCTGCGCTATGTTGCTGTCGGATATGGGGGCAGAGATTTTGCGCATTGACCGCAAAGGCGCAAGCGGCGGTTCGCCCAATGACATTACCAGCCGCGGGCGCCAGTCGGTTGCGCTTGATTTGAAAAAGCCGGAAGGCATTGAGGCCTGTCTCAAGCTGGTCGAAAGCGCCGATATTTTGCAGGAAGGTTTTCGCCCCGGCGTGATGGAGCGTTTGGGTCTCGGCCCCGATGTGTGTCTGGCGCGCAATCCGAAACTTGTTTACGGGCGCATGACGGGCTGGGGACAGACCGGGCCGCTTGCCCATGCCGCCGGCCATGACATTAACTATATTGCGCTGACCGGCGCACTGGCTGCCATTGGCCGCGAAAGCGCGCCTGTGCCGCCTTTGAATCTGGTGGGCGATTTCGGCGGCGGGGCGCTTTACCTCGCCATGGGCATTTGTGCCGCATTGTTTGAGGCGCAACGCTCCGGCAAGGGGCAAGTTATTGATTGCGCCATGACTGACGGCGCTACCTCGCTGATGACCATGTTTTATGGCATGAAGGCGTCGAACTTCTGGACGACGGCACGCGGTGCCAACATGCTGGATGGCGGCGCGCATTTTTATGATGTGTATGAAACCGCCGACGGGAAATTCGTCTCGCTGGGGTCCATCGAACCGCAATTTTATGCCCTGCTGCGCGACAAGGCCGGCCTTGAGGATGCCGCGTTTGACGCGCAGATGGATCGCGGCGCGTGGCCCAAGCTGAAGGAGAAAGTGGCCGCTGTTATCAAAACCAAAACCCGTGACGAGTGGGACGCGCTGATGGAAGGCACGGATGTGTGCTACGCACCGGTTCTGGATATGGATGAGGCCGCGGTGCACCCGCATAATCTGGCGCGCGAAACGCTTGTGGAACGCAATGGCGTGACCCAGCCCAATGTCGCACCGCGCTTCAGCCGCACCCAAAGTGAAATTCAAGGCCCCCCGCCGGAGATTGGCGCACATAATGAGACCGCCTTGCAAGCCTGGGGCTTTGATGAAGCGGATCTCGAAAGCCTGAAATCAGCCGAAGCAATTTAATCGAGTTAGACCGGCTCAATTGTTTTGGTTGAGCCACCAGCTTTCAAGGCGCATGCCGTAAAGACTGTGTCGATAGGGATGCTCAAGCCGGTTCCAATGCGCCACCCATTGCTTGTCGGTGTGAAATAGCGGCACGAAATAATGGCCGGTCATCAGCGCGCGGTCGAGCGCGCGGGCCGCGGCGGTGAAATCATCCGGCGTTGCCGCGGCGGTCAGGGCGGTGATTGCGGCGTCAACCGCGGCGTTTTTAATACCGGCATAATTGCGGCTGCCCGGCGTGTCGGCCGCCGCGCTGCCCCAATAATAGGCTTGCTCATTGCCCGGCGACAGCGAGGCGTAATAGCTGTAAATAATCATGTCGAAGTCAAAGTTTTGCAAACGCCGCTGATACTGGCTGGCATCGACAAGCCGCACCGACAAATCAATGCCGATTTGGGCCAGCATGCGCCGATAGGCCAGCGCTAGGCGTTCGTCTTCACGGCGTTGCACCAAAAGCTCCAGACTGACCGGCGTGCCGTCGGCGGCGCGCAGTGTTTTGCCGTCAAGCCGGTAGCCGGCCGCTTCCAATATGGCGAGGGCTTCGCGTTTCAGTGCGCGGTCGCGGCCCGACCCGTCGCTGACGGGGGGTTGGTAGCCGGTCTCCAATGCCTGCTCGGGCAGCCGATCGCCCAGAATTGCGCGTTCGTCCGGTGAGGCAATACGCCCTGCCGCGCTCAAAGCAGTATTGCCGAAATAGCTTTGCGTGCGGTTGAAAAGCCCGCCATAGAGAATTTTATTGACCCATTGAAAGTCGAACATCAAATCCATGACCTGACGCAAGGGCGCGGTGGCGAGAAGCGGTCGGCGCGTATTCATGACAATGGCGCGCAGGCCCGACGGTGTGCCCAGCTTAATGTCCTGTTTTACAATGCGCCCGTCGCGCGCCGCCGGAAATCCATAACCGCCCAACCATCTCTGGCTGTCGGTTTCCAGCCAGACATCGACCAGGCCGGATTTGAACGCTTCAAAGGCGGCGCTTTGGTCGCGGTAATAATCATCGACCAGCGTGGAAATATTGTGCCGCCCGGCCATAACCGGCAAATTCGCCCCCCAGTAATTCGGATTGCGCAGGAACCTGACTTGCGCGCCCGGCGTTATTTCCTCGACGACATACGGCCCCGACCCAATCGGAAAATCCAGCGTCGCGGCCTGTATGTCGCGGCTCTCGTAAATATGTTTCGGCAGTATCGGCATCAGCCCGATAATCAGCGCCATTTCGCGATCGGCGGTTTCGGGGTCAAAATGAAAGCTGATGCTGTTGTCGGAGGGCCGCGAAATATGCGTCACCCGCCCGTAATAATAACGGTGGTTGGGGCGGCCCTTGTCGCGCAAGGTTTCCCAGCTAAAGGCGACGTCTTGCGTCGTCACCTGTGTGCCATCGGAAAATTTTGCCGCCGGATTGAGCGTGAAGGTCACATAACTGCGATCGGCGGGCGTGAACACTTTTTCGGCAAGCAAGGGGTAGAGCGCAAAAGCTTCGTCATAATTGCGTTCGAGAAGACTTTCAAAAACCCGCTCGCGCAAATTGCGCGCAACATTGCCGCGCACGGAAAACGGATTGAGGCTGTCGAAATTGCCATATTGGGCCTGCACCATTTTGCCGCCTTGCAGGGCACGTTTGTCGGCGTAAGGAAATGAGGAAAATCCGGGCGCCAGCTTGGGCGCGCCGTGCATGGCCAGCCCGTCGGCGCGGGCGGGCAAAATGGCCGTCAGGCACAAAAGAAAGGCGAGGGGCAAAAAGCGGCGTGTGGCCATTGTCAATCCTGTCTGCCGGGCCAAATGAGATGGCGTATCCAGCTAAAATAATTATTGTCTTTATGGTTCAGGTAATGCAGATATCTTGTTGTTTTTCTGTAAGAATTTATATCTTCAAACATGGCCGCACGGGTTTTGAAAATGGCGGTTTCATCCAGCTTTCGTATCTCGCGCGCCGGATTTCCCGCCGCCACAACATTGGCCGGAATATCACCCGTCACCACCGCGCCCGCACCGATGACGCTGTTGCGCCCAATGGTAACGCCCTTGCATATTTTGCAGCCTTCGCCCAGCCAGACATTATCCTCAAGGCGAATGGCGGCGACTGGCCCCGGCGATGCGAGCCGGTCATATATTTCGTGCCAGTCCGAATCTGAGATGTAAACGCGGCTGGCGACCATCACATTGTCGCCAATCTCGACAGAACCCGCCGACACAATTTGCAGACCCGGCGTGAGCAACACATTGTCGCCAATGCGGATGGTGCCGTTTCCGCCTTTGCCGTCGGGCCATGTACACAGGCGTGACATCTGCCCGCGTGCGGTTTGAATATGCACATTGTCGCCCAGATGAATATCGGGCCCGTAAATTTCCAGCCGTTGCCCGCCGACAATTTCAAGGCCGGACCCCACACTGTCAAACTGCGGCACGATGCGCCAGCGCGTGTAAAAAGCCCGCGCCGCATTAATGAGCAGGCGCACCGAATAGGGTTTGTTATCACGTCTCATGGGGCTCGATCGCCTGCCGGTTCCAGTTAAAGCTCTTATAGTCGGGGTTTTTGAGAATGAGCGGCTTGACGATATCGAAATAGGGCGACACGTCGAAATCGCGCGGGGTGAAGAGCGAATGATGACGAATATGCAAGACTTCGCGCTGGTTTTCCACCGTTACGTCCGGCAAAATCGGGTAGCCGACAGACTGGAAGGCGCGCGCGATGAGGGTTGAACATATGGCTTGCGAGGGCTCGCCACTGCCCAGCGCAATCATGCGGCGGCGCCATTTGACCGGCACGGGCGGTTGCGGCAGCAAATAGCGCGCAAGATCAATCACATTTTTGACATCATAGGCCGTGCCCAGTGCGTCGATCATATAGGCAATAAGGGCTTCGCGGTCTTGCGTGGTAATCAGGGTCGGCCGGCAAATGCGGGTGTTGTAGCCCAGATATTTGGTCAGCGAACTGGCAATGGCCCCGCGCGACACATCGGCTTCAATCAGGCAGGCCGGATAGCCAAATTCGTCTTTCAGCGCGTGGTCTTCGCCAATATAGAGGGCGGCGTGCGACCAGGTGGATTGCGTCAGATATTTAATCGCCGTCGATATGCGCTGATTGCCCTCGACCAGCAACACATCGCCCGGCTGCAGGCTGGCGCGCAAATCGGTCAGCGGCACAAACTGGTGCGCCTGATAATTCAGAACCGGCTTTTCGATATACCGGATAATAATCTGACTGAGAAAACGGGTTATGGAACGCATCATGCCGGAATGTGCCTTGCGGCATGGGGGTTAATGGGTCTGGTTGACCCGAACGACATAGCGGGCTCCGTCAAATTCGTCGAAAATCTCTTCGACCTGCGGATGGCGCACGGGCTCGGCGCTGGTGTCGGGCAACAGATTTTGCTCCGATACATAGGCGACATATTCGGTCTGTTCGTTTTCCGCCAGCAGATGGTAAAAGGGCTGGTCTTTGCGCGGGCGCACTTCGGCGGGAATCGACAACCACCACTCTTCGGTGTTGTTGAATGTCGGATCAACATCAAAAATGACGCCGCGAAAGGGGAAAAGCCGATGTTTCACGACCTCGCCGATCTGGAATTTTGCTTTTTTCTCTATCATCACACCACCATCATTCGCAATTTTCACACGCTTGTCCATACACCAGTGAAGTTGAAGTCTAAGTTAATGGCCCAAGCGCGGGCCTAACCGCCGGATAACCTTTAAATAGGAAGTCTTCCCCGACATTGCGACCGGTGCTTTGTTGTTATTTTGCCGCGCGCGCGCCGTTGATTTGGCGTATGCAGGCGTCCGGCGACCCGGCCGCCAGCAGCAGGAGAAAAGCCAGAACACTCGACCCGCCCACGGCGAGGAAGGCATTTTGATAGCCGCCGCCAAAATCATAAATGGTCCCGATTAAAATCGGGCCCGCCGCCACACCGAAATTCATAATCAGCTGGTTGTAGCTCAGAATGCGGGGGAAATCGCGCGTGCCGAAAGCGCGCCCGATGAGAAGCGGCCCCGACATCAGAATATTGCCCACCATGGCACCGAAAAATGCGGTGGCCGCCGACACATAGGCGTCCCCGTCGGCAAAGGCGATGACCGCCATCGCCAGTCCTTGCAAAAAATACAAGGTAAGGACAAACGGGTAGAGGCTGATTTTGTCCAGAAAACTTCCGCAAATGAGCCGCGATACAAACGAGCATCCGGCCAGAAGCGAAACACTGATGGTGGCCGTTTCCGGCGTCGCGCGCTCCAGCGCCCAACTGTAAATATGGGCGATGGCCCCCACTTGCGACAGCAGGGCAAACAGGGAGGCAAAGGCGCTGAGCAGAAAAAAGCGCGTGCGGATGGCGCGTGCCGCCTCAATGCCGTCGCCCCCCGGCGTGTCGGCGTCATCGGCGGTTTCGGTGCCATCGGGGTTCAGGCCCATGCTCGCCGGATCGGGGCGCATGAAGAAAAGTGAGATTGGAAGCATCATCAAAATAAGAATGATGGTGAACGGGCTGCGCACGGCCGCGAGGCCGCCTGCGCCCATAAGTTCCGCCAATATGGGCGTCAGCAAAATGCCGCCCAGCGACAATCCCGATTGGGTGAGCGCCAGCGCCAGAGCCCGACGGCGCACGAACCAGCGCGCTGCAAGCGTTGTCGCAGGCACAAGCGCGGTCATGGCATAGCCGATGCCCAATGCAACATAGAGCGCGTAAAGATGTGTCAGGCTCTGCATTGACGGAATGGCAAGGAATGCCGCCGCAATAACGAGCGTGCCGGTCGCGATGGTGTATCGCAGGTCGAAGCGCGAGATTAATTCGCCGACGGCAATGCCCGCCAGTCCGGAACTGAACAAAAACAGCGTGTTGGCGGCAGAAACCTGCGCCACTGAAAATTCGGTTTCCTTGACGATGTTTTCAAGGAAAACCGACATGGCATAGAAAATCAAACCGGAGCCGATCATCAGGCAATAGGCGGTGGCGGCAAGAACGGCCCAGCCGAAAAATGGTTTGGTAGCGGTTTGCGACATGCAAAGTCTCTTGTGCGGTTGTCTTGAAAAATCTTGCGATTTTTGCGGGATGCCAGCGCTGGGGCGGCGGTCGGCGGTTGAACTCTGTCGTTGTTTTATGCGAAGAATTTGTACCACTGTTAGGTGGTTCATGTCTGCAAATGAATATCCGGGGAATATCCAATGAAACTTTACACCTCGCCGATTGGCCCCAGCCCGCATATTGCGCGCATTCTTTTCGCGCTCAAGGAAATCGACCCGCAGATTGTCGAGGTGGATATGCTGGGACTGGAAAACCGGCAAGATGATTATTTGCGCATTAATCCGGCCGGGCAGGTGCCCTGTCTGGTGACAGATGAGGGCGTCACGATTGCCGAATTGTCGGTGATTGCCGAATATCTTGACGAGATTAAGCCCGACCCGGTTCTGACTGGTGAAACGGCCGCCGAACGCGCCGTGACACGGATGCGGATGCGCCAATGCGATTTTCTTATTTTTGCGCCGATGGTGCTTGGCTATCGGCATGGCGAGGGTCGCAAGTTTTTCGGCCCCCGCATAACTTTGCATGACGGCGTTTCCGAACCGGCCAAAGCCATTGCACAGGAGGGGCTTGCCTGGCTCGACCCGCTGCTGGAGGGGCAGGATTACATATGCGGCGACCGGCTGACTTATGTGGACATCATATTTTTCGTCACGGTCGGTTTTTTCGCCGGACAGGGGCAGCCGCTTGACCCGTCACTGAAAAATCTAGCCCGATTAATGGCGCGCCTTGAAGCACATGAGATTGTCGGGGGAACGCCATAATGCGCGACCTGCCGATAGACGCGTCCGCCACGCCGGACTCGGAACTTGCAAAACTCATTGGCCGCAAAATTCTGGCCTTCGATACCGAGACCGGACAGGTTGAGGTGGGGTTCACCATAAGCGAGGCTTTCATCAACATGCAGGGCGTTTTGCATGGCGGGGCCTATGCAACAATGCTTGATACCGCCTGCGGTGTCGCCATACGGGCTCGGCTGGACATGGAAAAATATGCCGGCCACGCCACGTTGGAACTGAAAACAAGCTATCTCAAAGCCGGTGCGCCGGGCGATTATCTGGCAAAGGGGCAGGTGCAAAGAATAGGCAAGTCTATCGCTTTTGCAGATGCGACCCTTTATAATAGTGATAGTGAACTGGTTGGCAGCGCGAGCGCGACCTTTATTCTGCGCCCGCGAAAGCCCAAGTAAATCAAGCCCCAAATCGGGCGTGATTGGGGAAGATAGATGAACAATGGTAAAGTGAGTATCTGGCGCACGGCGCTGGGTTTGGTTGTGACGGGTTTGATTGTCGGGGGCGTTTATTTTCTGTCCATGGCGATTGAACTTTTTGGCAATGAGCGCGACCCCGGCCAGATAACCGGCGCCGCCTTGCCCGGCGTTCTGGTGCAGGCACGCCAAGCCGAACAACAGGCCATTGCCCGCGGCATGAAGGCCGACACCGACAAGCAGATTTTGTTCGGGGATTTGCACGTTCACACAACCAATTCGACGGATGCGTTTTTGTGGTCGCTGCCGATTTACGGCGGGGAGGGCGCGCACCCTCTGGCTGATGCCTGCGATTTTGCCCGCCATTGTTCGGCAATAGATTTCTGGGCGATTACCGACCATGCGGAGGCATCAACACCGAAACGCTGGCAGGATGCCAAGCATAGCATTCGTGCCTGCAATGCGGTGGCGGATGGTGCGAAAGACCCCGATCTCGTGAGTTTTGTCGGGTTTGAATGGACGCAGGTCGGGCAGACGCCGGACGGGCATTACGGACACAAAAACGTCATTTTCCGCGATCTTGAAGACGCGAAAATCTCCAAACGCCCGATTGCATCGGGCGGTGTAACCGTGCGGGCATTGCGCACGCAAGGCAAGGATTTGGTGCCGTTGGTGCTTCCCGTTCTGGATTTCAGCAATCGCAAGGAATATTTCGACATTCGCCGTTTTTTGCAAAATGCCGCCGATACGGCCTTGTGCGACCCTGACACGCCTGTCGAAAACCTGCCTGCATCATGTTTTGAAGTGGCCGAAACACCGGCTGAGCTTTTTGCCAGCCTCGATGCGCAAGGCGTTGACCCGCTGGTTATTCCCCACGGCACGACTTGGGGGTTTTACACGCCAACCGGCACCACATTCGACAAGCATTTGAAGGCTGAAAACCAACCGGAACGCTATCGCTTGCTGGAAATCATGTCCGGACACGGCAATTCCGAGGAATATCGCGACTGGCGGTCGGTAATCGCGGCTGAAGATGGCCTGACCGCGACCTGTCCGTCACCGCGGCCCGATTACCTGCCAATGTGCTGGCAGGCCGGTGAGATTATTCGCGACCGTTGTCTGGAAGCCGGTGAAGACGGCCGGACATGCGAAGCGCGCGCGGCGGCGGCACGCCTCAATGCCGCCAATAGCAGTGTGGCGGCGCATTTGACGGTGCCGGGCACAAAAATCGAAGAATGGCTGGATGCCGGCCAATGTCGTGATTGTTTCTTGCCGGCTTTCGGATATCGCCCCGGCGGCAGCGCGCAATATGCCCTTGCGCTGAGTAATTTTGACACGGACGGCGCGCCGGCGCGCTTTAAATGGGGGTTCATTGCCTCCAGTGACAATCACCGCGCACGCCCCGGCACCGGATATAAGCCGATCGACCGCCTGCGCCAGACCGAAGCCGCACGCGTTCCGGGGCAATGGCGCCCGCGAATATTTCCCAAGGGTGAGGCAATAGCCGAGACATATGTCATTGATCCGGAAACGGTGATGAATTTGGGCTTTGCCGCCACCGAGATGGAAAGACAGGCGAGTTTCTGGACAACGGGCGGCTTGGCCGCCGTGCATTCGCAAGGGCGCTCGCGCGACGCCATTTTCGACGCGCTGGAACGCCGCGAGACATATGGCACAAGCGGGCCGCGCATTCTGTTGTGGTTCAACACGGCAGACGGCACGCCCATGGGTGGCACGGTGCGCACGGACACAGCCCCGATATTTGAAGTCAAAGCGGTTGGAGCGCATAAGCAAAAGCCCGGATGTCCGGAAGACACGCTCGACCTTCTGGGCGCGGAGCGGGTGCAAAAACTGTGCGCCAATGAATGTTATAATCCGAGTGATGAGCGCTTGCGGATTTCGCGCATCGAAATCATCCGCATACGCCCGCAAATCTCGCCGGATGAGAAGGTCGAGGGCCTGATTGAAGATCCGTGGATGGTGCATGAATGTGAAGGCGACGGGGAAGGGTGCGCGTTTACCTTTTCCGATCCGGCGTTTAAACAGGGCGAACGCATGGCAACCTATTATGCGCGCGCGATACAAGAACCGACGGAACGCATCAATGCCGATAATCTGCGATGCACTTATGATGCCGAGGGCAATTGCCTGAAGGTCAATATGTGTTATGGCGACGACAGAACGGCCCTTGATGACGAATGCACGCGCCCCGTGGAAGAGCGCGCATGGTCGTCACCGATTTTCGTTGAATATCAGAAATAGCGGTCAGGCCAACCAGCTTTTCGGCTTTACGCTTTCATCGAGCAGCATATCGGCTTCGTAAACGCGCCCGCCGGCGGCTTCCTTGACGAGTTGCCGCGAAGCCATGAACTCGGCCGGACGATTGACGGCTTCGACACAAACAAGCTGTGTTCCGGCAAAGTGAAAAATTGCGAATGAGCCGCTCTCATAACTTCCGCGCAGGCAGAGACTGTCGGCTGTGTCGGACAGGCCGGCGATTTGCAGCTTGGTTTCATACTGATCCGACCAGAACCACGGAACAGCCGCATATTCGACCGGCGCACCCAGAATATCCGAGGCGACCGCCTTGCCCTGATCGATGGCATTGGGAACGCTTTCCAGCCGCAGGCGGCGACCCAGCAGGTCATTGGGATGATTGGTGCAGTCGCCGGCAGCGTAAATATCGCCATGGCTGGTGCGCCCCAGCGCATCGACCACAATGCCGTCGTCAATGGCAAGGCCCGCGGCCTCGGCCAGTTCGGTGTTGGGCACAATGCCGATGCCGAGCACGACCATGCCAGCCGGCACAAGCGTGCCGTCATTCAAGGTGACGCCGGACACATGCGTCTCTCCGGCAAAGCCGGAAACTTGCGCGCCGGTGATGATCTCAACGCCCCGCTCAAGATGCAATTGATGGAAAAATGCGGAAAGCTCAGGCTTTGTGACGCGCGCCAGCACGCGCTCTGCGGCTTCGACAACGGTGACTTCCACCCCAAGTTGGCGCGCCGATGCCGCCGTCTCAAGACCGATATAGCCGCCGCCGACCACCACCATTTTGGCGCCTTGCTTGAAATGCGGGCGCATGGCTTCAATGTCGGCAATGGTGCGGAGGTCGAAAATATTCTCCAGCTCATTGCCCGGAATGGGAAGCGCGCGCGGGCGGCTTCCGGTGCAAATGACGGCCTTTGAAAAAGCAATCGTGGCACCGTTCGCGCAAGTCAGCGATTTGGCGGTTGCATCCAGTTCGGTGACTTGTGTCTCCAGCATAATGTTGATGTCATTATCGGCATAGAAATTGTCCGGCTTCAAAAACAGCCGGTCGCGTTCAAATGTACCGTTCAGGAATTTTTTCGACAATGGCGGCCGCTGGTAAGGCAGATAGGCCTCATCGCCGACAAGGGTTATCGTTCCGTCGAAACCGCCGGATTTCAGGCTGGCAATGGTTTGCAGCGCGGCCTGTCCGGCGCCGATAATGGCGATATCGCAAGTGACGGGTGATGCCTGAGGAGATGTCATGCTTAGGATTTTTAGTTGAAAACCCCCGGTCTCGCAATCACCAAAACCCTATGGGCTCTATTTATATGACTTTCTGGTCGCGCATATGTGCCAGAAATTCCAGCAAAAACTCTTTGAACTCGGCATCTTCACCAAATTCAATGCCCATCAGATGCTTGTCTTCGTCAATGCGGACGACGGTCGCATCAATCATCCAGCCCTCATTGCCGGTTTTGTGCGGAAACACTATTTGGGTTTCAAGCTCGGTACCCATTTCAAGCGGCTCACCGTCATAAATGACGCCCGCGCCACCCGTACTCAGATCGACGATTGGATAATGCTCGCCGTTCAGGAAAATATTAATCGGAACTTTGAAGCGGGCTTTTTTGCGTGTTGTCATGGTGTGTTTATCTCATCGTCTACTTGCGCTGAATGAGCTTTGTTGGCTGGTCGAAAGCATAGCCCTGAACATATTGATAGCCCAGCGCGGCAAGCCCGGCCGCCTGTTCGACTTTTTCGATGCCTTCGGCGATTAAAATGAGCGGCTTGTTTTCGCTGACCTTCATCAATTCGCTGTGAAGCGGGCTGTCCCAGGCGTCTTCAAATCCGCAGAGCGAGCGGTCGCTTTTGACCAGATCAAACGGAAATGCGGCGATATCTGCCGCGCTGATGACGCCCGCGCCGTAATCGTCAAGCCCGATAATGACGCCTATTTTCCGAAAAACTTCGACCACTTCCTCGCAGGCAAAAAGCTCATCGGGGGTAAAAATTTCCGAAAGTTCAAGCACAAGGTCGCGGCCGGACCGGTGGAATTTCCGTCCCAGCCCGGTAAGTTTCTCGACCGTTAAATTATTGGAGAAATCGGTTGGCGTGACGTTCAGGAATACATGGCTTGCAAACACGCTTGCGTCGGCATCCAATTGTTCGCACATCAGATCGACAATTTGCTGGGTGATGCGCGGATAGCGTTCGTCGCGGCAAATGCCGGGGAAAAATTTGCCATTGGACAAAAACCTGTCGCCGTCAAAAAGGCGTATCAGAATTTCAGCGCCGTAATCCGACCGGTCGGCAAGCGACACAATTTTTTGTGACACCAGAAACCAGTTTCCCTGATCGAAGGCGGAAAAAAACTCATCGTGAAGTTCTGACATTCATTACTCCTAACGCAATTCTGCCATCGCGTGGCGGCGCTCAGAAACCCCAACTTTTTTGGGCTTATCTTCAAGCCTATCAGAGTTAGCATGTTTTAGGAGTTTTTCATGAGTAAATCCGCAGAAGTCATCCAACTTGAAGGGGCTACCTTACGCCAGCAACTATTGACGCCGATTGCGACCATTTCCGACTATGTATCTGAAATTTCACAATCTTTGCGAAGCGATGACATGCTGCATGATGATTTGGGGCGCATTTCCGACGGCTGTAAAAATCTGCGCGGGCAGGTGGGCGATTTGATTGAGGGACAGGTTCTGCTCAATACGCGCGAGGCCGGAGATCTGAGCAAGATACGTCACGACCTTAAAAACCCGCTCAATTCGATCATTGGCTATGCCGAGATTATTCTCGAAGAAAGCGAAGGCGGATTGCCCGAAAACCATATGTCGCTGTTGCAACATGTCGTCGAATTGGGCGGCGAAATAAGCGCAACCATCGACACCGCGTTTCGCCATGCCGCAAGCGAAGAAGCCCAGGCCGATGAGGAGGCCGCAATCGAGCGGCTGTTTGCATCGCTCAATGAAAGCAGCGAAGGCATTGCCATCAGCGAAGAGATTCAGGGCAGCCCGATTTTGATTGTGGACGACAATCCGACCAATCAGGATATTTTAAAGCGGCGGCTGGAAAAGCACGGCTTCAACTGCATGCTGGCGGATAATGGCAATCAGGCATTGGCGATTATCGAAGAACATGAGGTTGATCTGGTGCTGCTCGACCTTCTGATGCCCGATATGAACGGCATTGAGGTGCTGCACGCCATTCGCTCAACCCCCGGCAGGCGCGAATTGCCGATTATTATCGTCAGCGGCCTGAACGATGCGCGCGGCATTGCCAAATGTCTGTCGCATGGAGCAACGGATTATCTCGCCAAGCCGGTCGAACCGCTGATTTTGGATGCCAAGGTCGTCTCGGCGCTGGAGCGGTTTGCCTATCGGCGCGAGTTGAATGTGCTGGCGACGACCGATCAGCTGACGCAATTGCTGAACCGGCGCGCGGTGATGGCGCGCCTTGATGAGATTGTAGAGCAATATTTCGCCGAGGAAGTCAGCTTCGGCATGCTTTTGCTGGATATTGATTTTTTCAAAAAGGTTAATGACACTTACGGCCATAATGGTGGCGACGCGGTTTTGACGCAATTTGCCGGCTGTCTCAAAAATGTGATGCGGGGCACGGATGTCATCGGGCGCATGGGCGGGGAAGAGTTTATCGCCATTGTGCAGAACACTTCCGTGCAGGATTTCCATAATATTTGCGAACGCATACGGACCTCCGTTGAAGCGCTGTCATGCGACCATGACGGGCTTATCATTAAAATTACAACCAGTGGTGGCACATATTTCTCATCCGAACTGGAAACCAATGTCAAAGAGATGATTAACATTGCCGACCAGAGGCTTTACGGCGCGAAAAACGCCGGGCGCAATCGCATTCAGCATACCGATACAAAGGACGCATAAAATGGCTCACATCCTCATCGTTGAAGATAATGAACTCAATCGGGACATGCTTTCGCGGCGTCTGGAGCGGCGGGGGTTTGAAGTGAGCATTGCTGTTGACGGGCAGGAAGGTCTGGACATGATAAAATCCAAGCGGCCCGACCTTGTGCTGATGGATATGGATTTGCCAATCATAGACGGTTGGGAAGCGACCCGTCAGGCCAAGAACGACAGCGACATCAGCGCCATTCCGATTATCGCACTAACCGCGCATGCGCTGGCCGAACACCGCGAACAGGCCGAAGAAGCCGGCGCCAATGATTTCGATACAAAGCCGATTGAAATGCCCCGGCTGCTGGAAAAAATCGAAAAACTTCTTCCCTAATACAAGGCCTAAATTTGAGCCTGATTTTAAGGGCCTGAAATTTCTATGCAGACTTGCTCTGAATCAGATTGCCCAGCAATTCGGTAAGCCGGTCTTCATGGTCGAGGTCTGTTTTATTGATAATGCCTGCCGTGTAGCGGTTGACGGTTTCGCTCTGCTCGGCATTAAGCTCCATGCCCGAAAATACAATGATCGGAATGTTTTTCAGATTGTCCAATCCGTCGATTGACCGCATGAATTCAAACCCGTTCATGACCGGCATGTCGAGGTCGAGCACGATCATCGAAAAGCCGTCATTCACCATGTTGAGAGCTTCGGCGCCGTTTTTGGCTTCGACATATTCGGCCCCCTGAGCCGACAGCACCCGACCGATAATCTCGCGCGCGTCGGTATCATCGTCCACGACAAGCACGCGGGTGGTTTCTTCCAACGAAATGCCGACCTCGCTTATGGCGTCGAGGAAGGTTTCGCGGTCGATCGGTTTGTGCAGGAATTTCTGGACGCCCGACAAATCGGCTTCCTTCTCGGCTTCCGTAACCGAGATGATGAAAACAGGCGTGTCGGCAAGTTCCGGGTCGGATTTGAGTTGTTCCAGCACTTTCCAGCCATCCTGATCGGGCAGGTAAATATCCAGAAGAATGACATCCGGTTTCAGCGATTTTGCCAGTTCCAGTCCGGAGCTGCCTTTCAGCGCGCCGGCCATGCGAAAGTTTTGCGTTTTCAGCATGCGGCGGATCAGGTCTTGCGTGCTGGTATCATCATCGACGATGAGGACAAGCGGCCCGCTGTCCCCGACAATGTCGGAATAGCTCGCTTCATTTGTGGCTTCCTGAATGTAGCGCGGAACATGGATGGTAAAGGTTGTGCCTGTGCCATATTCGCTTTCGACATCCAGATAGCCGCCCATCATCTGGATGAGACTGGTGGTGATGGTCAGCCCCAAGCCGGTGCCGCCATAATTGGCCGCGGTGGAATTGTCGGCTTGGGCGTATTCCTGCAAAATTTTGCCGAGTTGTTCTTCGGTCATGCCGATGCCCGTATCGGTCACCGAAATGGACAGCCATTTGGTGTCGTCTTTGTCATAAGGCGTGGAGGTGATGGTAACAGTGCCGTTTTCGGTAAACTTCACGGCATTGGAGATCAAATTGACCACGCATTGGCGCAGGCGCGTTTCGTCACCGCGAATATGCTTGTTGTCGTCATCATCATCGGCATATTCGAACACCAGACTATTGCCGTTTTTGTCAGCCAGCGTTTGCGAAATGGTTTTGGTTTGCTCCATCAAATCGGCAACACGGAAGTCCGTCAGATAAAGCTCCATACGACCGGCTTCGATTTTGGACAGGTCCAGAATATCGTTAATCAACGACAACAGATGCTTGCCCGAATGCGAAATTTTGTTCAGGTCGGCGGCCATGCGGTCATTGCCATCGTCTTCGGCCTCTTCGAGCAACAAATCCGCATAGCCCAGAATACCGTTAAGCGGTGTTCGCAATTCATGGCTCATATTTGCCAGAAATTTACTCTTGGCGGCATTGGCTTCGCTGGCTTCGTCGCGGGCAATTTCAAGTTCCGCCGTCAGGCGCTTGACCCGCTCCAGCTCTTTCGATTCCTTCTGATAGCTTTCCAGCGCATTGATAAGCTGGCCGACCTCATCGGTTTCGCTCGACAGAAGCCCGCTTTGCTTGGGCATTTCAATTTCGCGGTCGCCTTGCGCCATGCGGTTCAAAACTTCGACGGCTTCTTTCAGCGGCTGGAATGATTGGCGCTGGATATAACCCAGCAGAATAAGCAACAGGCCCATAATGCCTGCGCCCAGAGGCAAAAACGCGCTGGTTAGCTCATTCTGCCTTTCCAGAGAAGCTGCGACATTGCGAGAAACCAAGAGCCGAAAGGGATTTTCAACAGGGGCGGTTTTGAGATTAAAGTTTCCGGTGCCAATTATAAATTGGGTAATGTCCGGCACCAAATCGATCAAAGTCATATCGAGCCCGGCTTTTTCATCAACGCGATGGAAAAGATTTGTGTCGCCCAGAAAGGGTTTGACTGTTTCGTAAAACTCAAGCTCTTCGCCCTCAAGATACTCGGTCGTAACCATATCGTAGGCATCGGGGTCAAAAATCTGAACATCTGCGGCAATTGCGAGTTCCATGCTGCCCGACACATTTTCCAGAGATCGACCCAATACAACATAGGCCACAGGCTCATTGGCCATGTAGATTGGATGAACGACAACCAGAAAGAAGCTGACCAGCCCCAAGTCCGGGTTTTTGTCGATATTATTGAAAGAGGTCATTAAACCCTGATACAGATCATTGGGTTTCAGGTCGGTGAAAAAGGCCTCAAGGCTGTCATAGCCGTAAAAATTATAATTCAGGTCATAATACAGATACTCATCTTCGGGAGATAAGTAGCGACCTATCTGCTTTGAATCCTCAATGATCTGTACTTCGCAAGGGTCGTTTGCCTCATAGCCCGACTGCACACAAAATTTTGATGTAAATGTGTCCGGACTAAACACGGAAACGAAAGAAATCGTGTCGCTCTCAAGATAAGGCATATTGAAAGCCTTGAAATCGTCTTCCGAAAAATCGGTATATTTTTTCTCGACATCCAACTCACTGCCGAATGAGGTGATAGCGACCATGATGTCGCCAATATCCAATACCGCGTTGGAATAAAGATTGTACCAGGAGTCCGAGTAAATCTGTCTCAGGTTTTTGCCGGCGGAGGTGGCGATTTCCCGTTGCAAAAGGAAAAACATTAAAAAAACAAGCACGGCACTTGCCAGGGCCGCAAAGATCATCATTCCAAGAAGTTTGGTACGAATATGCATAGTCAATCCCCAACCTAAAGCACGCAAAAACCAAGACATGCTGCAACAAGACAAGCTCGAAAAAGCCTATCGCAAGGTCGGTTAAACAAAGCCCCAAAAAACTTGGGGTTTTGACAAATCGCGTTTGGTTTTGGCAGGGCCGGCGGCGTTGCTAGGCGTCGAAAATCATGCTGATGATTTTGTCTGCGGCTTCATCCGCCGGCAATGTGGTGGTGTCGATGCGAATTTCAGGGTCTTCCGGCGCTTCGTAAGGACTGTCTATGCCGGTGAAGTTTTTAAGCGTGCCTTCGCGCGCTTTTTTGTACAAGCCCTTCACGTCGCGCGCTTCGGCGACATCCAGCGGTGTATCAATGTGAATTTCGACAAACTCGCCTTCGGGCATCATCTCGCGCACCATTTGGCGTTCGCTGCGGAAGGGTGAAATAAAGGCCGTCAGAACGATTAATCCGGCATCGGTCATCAGCTTGGCAACCTCGCCAATGCGCCGGATATTTTCAATGCGGTCAGTATCGGTAAAGCCGAGGTCTTTGTTAAGGCCGTGGCGCACATTGTCGCCATCGAGCAAAAACGTATGCTTGCCCATGGCGTGCAGCCGCTTTTCAACCTCATTGGCAATGGTCGATTTGCCGGAGCCCGAAAGCCCGGTAAACCAAAGCACTTTGGGCTGTTGGTCTTTGAGGCCGGCATGGGCTTCGCGGTCGACATCGGCCGCCTGCCAGTGAATATTATGCGCGCGCCGGAGGCTGAAATTAATCATGCCCGCGGCCACGGTGTTGTTGGACATTTTGTCGATCAGCACAAAACCGCCCAGCGTTTTGCTGTCGGCATAAGGCTCGAAAGTAATCGGCTTGTCGGTTGAAAATGTGCACACACCGATAGCGTTCAGATCGAGCGTTTTCGCCGCCAGCTGCTCCAGCGTATTGATGCCGATCTGATATTTTGGCGGCTGAATTGAAGCGCTCACGGTCTGGGTGCCGATTTTGAGCCAATAGCCGCGGCGCGGCACCAGCGGGTCTTCCGACATCCACACCAGCGTGGCCTCAAAGCGGTCGGCAATGGTGGGCGGATTATCGGCCAGCGCGACGACATCGCCGCGCGAACAGTCAACCTCGTCATTGAAGGTCAGCGTCACCGATTGTCCGGCAATGGCTTCGGAAAGCGCGCCGTCTTGTGTGACGATACTCTTAATCGTTGTATTGCGCCCAGACGGCACGATGCGAACAGCATCTCCGGTGCTGATTTTGCCCGAACTGATGAGGCCGCTAAACCCGCGAAAATCCAGATTGGGCCGGTTGACCCATTGCACCGGCATGCGAAACGGCTGTTCGGCCGCCGCATTTGTATCGACCTCGACCGTTTCCAAATGTTGCATGAGTGTTGTGCCCGTATACCAGCCGGTCGCATCGGATTTGCCGGCGATATTGTCGCCGGCCAGCCCGGAAATGGGAATGGGCGTGAAATCCTTAATGCCGATTTTGCCGGCAAAAGCTTCATAGTCGGCGACAATTTGGTCGAACACGGCTTGGTCGTAATCGACCAGATCCATTTTGTTCACGGCCAGAACAATGTGGCGAATGCCCAGCAAATGCACCAGATAGCTGTGGCGGCGCGTTTGCGTCAGAACACCTTGGCGCGCATCAACCAGAATGACGGCGAGGTCGGCGGTTGAAGCACCCGTCACCATATTGCGGGTATATTGTTCGTGGCCGGGCGTGTCGGCGACAATGAATTTCCGCTTTTCGGTGGCGAAAAAACGATAGGCGACATCAATGGTAATGCCCTGTTCGCGCTCGGCGGCCAGCCCGTCAACCAGCAGGGCGAAATCAATGTTTTCGCCTTGCGTGCCCATTTTGCGGCTGTCGGCTTCAAGGCTTGCCAGCTGGTCTTCGAAAATCATTTTGCTGTCATAAAGCAAGCGCCCGATGAGCGTGGATTTGCCGTCGTCAACCGAACCGCAGGTGATGAACCGCAGCATGGTTTTGTGGCGATGCTGTTCCAGATAGGCGTCGATATCTTGGCCGATCAGCGCGTCGGTTTCATAAACAGTGTCGGCATCGGTCATCAGAAATAACCTTCCTGCTTTTTCTTTTCCATGCTGGCGGCGGCGTCATGGTCGATGGCCCGGCCCTGGCGCTCGGACGTCGTCGTCAGCAACATTTCCTGAATGACTTCCGGCAGGGTGGTGGCGTTGCTTTCAACGGCGCCGGTCAGCGGATAGCAGCCCAGCGTGCGGAAGCGAATGGAGCGCATTTCGGGCTTTTCGCCTTCGGCAAGGCGAAAGCGCTCATCATCCACCATCAGCAGCAACCCGTCGCGCTCAACCGTCGGGCGCGGCGCGGCAAAATAGAGCGGCACAATTTCGATATTTTCCAGATGGATATATTGCCAAATATCGAGTTCCGTCCAATTGCTCATGGGAAACACGCGAATACTCTCGCCCCTGGTTTTGCGCGCATTATAGAGATTCCACAATTCCGGACGCTGATTTTTCGGCTCCCAGCGATGGCTGGCCGTGCGAAACGAAAAAACGCGCTCCTTGGCGCGGCTTTTTTCCTCATCACGCCGCGCGCCGCCAAAAGCCGCATCAAAGCCGTGCATGTCCAGTGCCTGTTTCAGGCCCTCGGTTTTCCACATATCCGTATGCAAAGCCCCATGATCGAACGGGTTGATGCCTTGCGCCTCGGCGTCAGGGTTTTTATGGACGATAAGTTTCATGCCCGCATCAGCCGCCGCTTTTTCGCGCAGCTTATACATATCCTTGAACTTCCAAGTGGTATCGACATGCAGGAGCGGAAAGGGCGGGGGGGCCGGATAAAACGCTTTTTTTGCGACATGCAACATGGCCGCGCTGTCTTTGCCAATGCTGTAGAGCATGACCGGATTTTCGGCTTCGGCCACCACTTCGCGCATGATGTGGATGCTTTCGGCTTCCAACCGCTGTAAATGGGTGAGGGTCACTGTTTCTTCCGCTTTTTTGCGCCAATATTGGCTTCTGTATGGGCAGAGCCTGCGGTTTTGTCAATAAGCCGGGTGAACCTTTTGCAGGCTTGGCTATTGGGTTTGAAAGCTTATCGGCAGCGAATGTGGCCCCGACACGAAATTGGCGGCAACGCGCTTGATAGGCCCGGCCATTTCGACATGGGCGAGGTGGGGCAGAAGTTCTTCCCAGAACATGCGCATTTCCATACGCGCCAAGTGCTGGCCCAAACACACATGCGCGCCATATCCCAGCGCCATGTGACGATTGGGTTTGCGGTGAATGTCAAACTCGAACGGATTTTCGTAAATATCCTCATCGCGGCTGGCGCTGGCAAAGTTTATCATCATCCAGTCATTGGCCTTGATGTCGACCCCGCGTATTTGCACATCGCGCACCGGGGTGCGCATGAAATGCTTGACCGGCGACTCCCAGCGAATGCTCTCCTCAACAAAAGCCGGAATAAGCGACGGGTCTTGTTTTAGCTGCGCCAGTAATTCCGGCTTTTGGCACAAAGCCCACATGCCGGCCGTGGTGGAGTTTGATGTCGTGTCATGGCCGGCCGTGGCGGTGATCGCATAATATCCATAAGTCTCAATCTCACCGAGTGGCCCACCGTTCACCTTGCCATTGGCGAACACGCTGGCAAGGTCGTTTTTCGGTTCCTTCCGGCGGCGTTCGGTCAGTGCGGTGAAATAGGCCATGGATTCCATAATCACCGCATTCATGGCCGCCATGCGCTCTTCCACGCTGGTATATTCGCGCCCCGTGGCATTGGCTTCAGGGTCGGTGGCGCCGAACACTTCCTGCGTCAGGCGCAACATCATATCTTCGGCTTCGTTTTCGACGCCGAGAATGTCCATAATCACGCGCAATGGATAATAAAGCGCAACATCTGCGGCGAAATCGCAATTGCCGCCCTTGGCCAGCATGCCGGCCACGGCATCTTTCGTGCGTTCGCGGATGCGCGGTTCAAGCTCGCGCAAGGAACGGGGGCCAAACCAGCTTTGGGTAAGCTCGCGATAGGCGGCGTGTTTTTCGCCATCCATTTGCACCAGCGTGATGAAGCGGTTCGGCCCGCCGGTTTCCTCCATCACAATCTTCAATTCTTCTTCCGTAATCATTACGGTGGATTTGTCGCCGGCATGAAACAGCGTGTTGTCTTTTTCCACAAATTGCAAATCATCGAATTTGGATATGAACCAGAACGGCTCAATGCCGTCCGGCTTTGCCAAAGCCACGGGCGCGGTGGTGCGCAGCTCGGTGAAAACTGCATGAAGTTTCTCAAAATCGGCGTAAGTCTGCCCGTCAACCAGCGCTTCCGCCAAATGCTTCGGCATATCCATGACAATCCCCCCAAATGTCGAATATGAACGATAGCATAGCTGTCGCCGATGAAATCAAGAGGATTTGTTGATGTGGGAAATGTCTGGCGGAGAGGGAGAGCTCCTAACCCCCTATATTTTCTGCGTCTTTGGTAAGTGCAAAACACCTTAAAAACCCCAGAAAACAGGGCTTAATGCTCTCATATAATAATATTCCGCTATCAATTAATATTTTCCAATAACAGCGAAATAGTGTATCACTAGGGGGTTCGAATCCGTGTCTAAGCTACAAACTGACCTTCAACTCAAAAGATACACCCATAAGGGTGAGCCACGACTTTTCAGTTGCGGCAAGGTCGCCGGACTGCAAGTCCGATGCTTCCCTTCTGGTGCAAAGAGGTTCTATTATCGGAAGAAGCATAAGGGGAAAATGATCTCCCTCACTCTTGGTGAATATCCCAAGATGTCACTGGCACAAGCCAGCCAATATGCTA
>JBMZAX010000009.1:0-93235 GCA_049611805.1 Parvibaculales bacterium
AAATTGGCGCCCGGATTTTCCGCCGTGCGCGTGGGCGGGTCGAAGCGGCTCCAGTTGTCGCCGCCGGAGAACAGCGCCATCCACGGCAAAGTCAGGCGCAACATACGAATGACATTGCGGTTGAGGCGCAGGCCGAACATGGGCGCAGAATGCGCCAACGCGGCAAACCAATCGGGATGCTTGTGCGCCGCGCGCAATGAAATTTGTCCGCCCATTGAATGTGCCAGCCCGAAATAGGGCGGCGGACAGGCCGCGCGCACCAGACGCTCGAACCGGTCTTCCAGATCCTCGACATTCTGGTCAAAATGGCGAAGGTGGAGCCGTTGCGGGTTTTTTGAATTTCCTTCGGACAGACCATGCCCGCGCCATTCCAGAACGGCTACGCAATAATTGCGCGCCAGCAAATCACCGATGGTCTCAAAATATTTTTCGATAAATTCGGAATATCCCGTCATCAGCACAATCGTGCCGCGCGGGGCCCGTGCGGGCATGAAAACGCCATTGCGCAGTTTCTTGCCGTCGCGCGCGAAAAGATATCCCGCCTCGCCAACCGCCGGCAACGGATTGTCGGCAAACTCCACCAGCTCGGCCGGACTGTCCCACTCGATATTCTGCATGTTCTTTCCCTGTAATCGCAAAGCCCTTTAATCGTAAAGCCCTTTAATCGTGAAGATTGTCCCGAAAGGCCGCCGGTCACGCACTCTGGTTTTTATTAGTTTTGTCGTTTAACATTTAACATTCAATTAAACAAAAACCATCCCAAACGGGAGCACGGGGGAAAAATGTCCAGCAGCACTTTGACAATGCCGGCCTGGGCCAGCCGGACAGGATTTATTTTTGCCTGTATCGGTGCGGCTGTCGGGCTGGGGAATATTTGGAAATTTCCCTATATGACGGGTGTGCAAGGCGGTGGCGCTTTTGTGCTTATCTATCTTGCCTCGATTTTCGCCATCGCCATTCCGATTGCCGCAGCCGAATTGGTCATCGGCCGGCAGGGGCGCAGTGATGCCCAGCAAGCGGTCAAAAATATTGCTGTCGAGAGCGGCAAATCGCCAAGCTACGCGCTCATCGGCACATTAGGGGTTCTGGGCTCGTTCATTTTGCTGACCTTTTATGCCGTAATTGCCGGCTGGGTGACAGCCTATATTGCCCGCGCCCTGACCGGCGCGCTGGGCGGGCTTGACGCAGCCTCGGCAAACGCCCTGCTGGCGGGTCTCCACGCCGCGCCGGGCGAGATGATCGCGCATCAGATTTTATTTCTCTCCATTATCGGGGTGATTTTGATCCGCGAGTTGAGCGCCGGGCTGGAACGCGCCAATCTGGTCATGATCCCGCTTTTGATACTCATGCTCATCGGCATTGCCCTATATGGTGCCATGGCGGGCGATGTTGGCGCGGCGCTGGCTTTTCTGTTCACACCCGATTTCAGCAAAATCACCCCAGAAACCATCCAATCGGCGGTCGGGCACGGGTTTTTCTCGGTCGGTGTCGGGGCCGCCATGCTGATAACTTATGGCGCCTATCTCGACCGGCAGGTGGACCTTGCAAAAGCCGCCATCACCATTGGCATTGCCGATACCATTATCGCCCTGATTGCCGGAATTGGTGTTTTCGCTATTGTTTTCGGCGAGGGTCTGGACCCGACCGGTGGGCCGGGTCTGATTTTCACCACATTGCCATTGGCGTTTTCACAAATGCCCGGCGGCAGCATTCTCGCGGTTATTTTCTTCACATTGGTGTTTTTCGCGGCCCTGACATCGGGCCTGTCGCTGTCGGAGGTCATTATTCGCTGGGCGGAAAACACATTTGGCCTGTCGCGCCTCAAAGCGGCCATTATCATGTTGACCCTGTCATTCGCGGTTGGGATCGCAAGTGTGTTTTCGTTCAATATCTGGTCGGACTTGCACCTTTTCAAAAGCGGTGTGCTGGCCGATAAAACGCTGTTTGATGTGAAAGATTATCTGGTCACGGCGGTGGTTATGCCGGTTTGCGGGCTGGGTGTTGTGGCCTTTGCGGCATGGGCCGCACCGGTTGAAATAATGCGCACGGCCATGGGCAGTTCGCGGCTGATTTTCAATCTCTGGCTGTGGTCGGCGCGCATTATTGCCCCGGCCGGTATTGTCTGGATGCTGTGGACGGGCCTTTAGGTTTCCGGGAAGTTTCCGGGAATTTTTTTGCCTCCCAATCAACGCCTTAGGAAGTTTTTTCCGATTTTCAAGACCTTGAAGCCGGTCCATTACTCCCCATGTTTCGGGTATCACGGGCGCAATGGTGCCCTCGTGACAACCCGCCGGGCGGATGCCTTCGGGATCGATTCGGCAATCTTGCTTCAACGAAGGAGATGAACATGACAAATTTTGATATGACCCCGCTTTACCGCTCAACCATCGGGTTTGACCGGCTGGCCAATATTTTCGACGCTTTGGGCGCGACCGATAACAGCTCGGCCTTTCCGCCCTATAATGTGGCGCGCACCGGTGAAACCGACTACCGGATTTCAATGGCCGTAGCCGGTTTTGCCGAAGATGAGCTTGAAATCATCGAGCGCGGCGGCGTGTTGCGTGTGCGCGGTGGTGCCACAAGCGACGGCGCGGATGCCGAAACCCAGCTTTTGTATCGCGGCATTGCCAAGCGCAATTTTGAGCGCAGCTTCCAACTGGCTGACAATGTTCAGGTTTCGGGCGCGCATCTGGATAATGGCCTGTTGCACATTGAATTGGTGCGCGAAGTGCCCGAAGCGGAAAAGCCGCGTAAAATAAACATTTCCAAAACCGCTCAAGCCGCGTAACAATCGGCTTAGGAAGCAGTGCCGGAGTGGGTTTCCTCCCCCCGCTCCGGCATTTGCCCGCAAATGAGAGGACAGGTTATGGCAAGCCTAAGATCAAAATTTTACAGTCGCATGTTGCGGCGTACCTTCCGCGGACGCGGATTTGGCAAGGGACTGGAAGCACTGAAGCGGGTGCGCTCCGGCGAAGACAGATCGTTTATTCTGTCACTGCTGTCGAAAAGCGCCCCACCCTACGCAACCACCGAGATTAACGGCAATTATGCCGAATGGCTGGGCAACCCCGAAGCCGAATACACGCTGCTTTATCTGCATGGCGGCGGCTATATTATGGGCGGGCCCGACACGCACCGCACGATGGTGCGGGCTTTGGCGCATTATGCCAATGTTCGCGCGCTGTTGCTGGATTATCGGCTGGCACCGGAAAACCCGTTTCCCGCAGCCATTGAAGACGCTGAAGCCGCCTATGACTGGCTAATTGCCCAAGGCGTGGCGCCGGAGAAAATGTTTGTCGCCGGTGACAGTGCCGGCGGGGGCTTAAGTCTCGCGCTGATGCTGAAATTGAAGGAACATGGCAAAACCCAGCCAAAAGCGGCGGCCTTATTGTCGCCATGGACGGATTTGACCTCCAGCGGCGAAAGCGCCCGCACCCGCGCCGAGCGCGACCCGATGATCGATATCAACCGCATGCCCGAGGCAATTGCGTTTTATTGCAACAACCATCCGGCTGACGACCCGCTTTTATCGCCGGTTTTTGCCGATTTATCGGGTCTGGCCCCGCTTTTTGTGCAAGTTGGCACGGAAGAAGTGTTGTTTGACGATGCCACCCGCCTTGTCGAACGCGCCGAAGCCGCCGGAACCAAAGCCGAATTGCAAATTTGGGATGACATGCCGCATGTGCACCAAATCGCCTTTAAGCTGGTGCCCGAAGCCCGCGCCGCGCTGAAAGACATTGCGCGGTTTTTCAAGGGCGCAATGGCCTAACCCCTGCGACACGGCATCGCGCATCAGCATAAACTTGCGGAAAACCGCCATTTTCGCACAAAACCGCCAAAATATAGGTCAATAATATTGACCGATTTGCTTGTTTTTTTCGGGTTTTTGTAGCATATATACGTCACTCGAACGCTTCTTCCAGAGGTGTTCTGCCCCCAATTCGGGCAATGAGGACGGGGGTCATAGATTTGCCATATGCGAGTATGGAATTAGGGGAATAATCGACTTTGGAGCCGGGTGCTTAGCCGGCATAGGCTCCGCGACGGACGGGAAAAGCAATGCGCAAGCACAAGGCAGAATTGGACAATAAATCGGGCCCGGAGCCTTCAGCACGTCCGGGCTTGCCTGCCCGTCAGGGGCTTTATGACCCGGCCAATGAGCATGATGCTTGCGGTATCGGCTTTGTTGCGCATATCAAAAACGTCAAAAGCCATGATATCGTCCGCGACGGGCTGACCATTCTGGAAAATCTTGAACATCGCGGCGCTGTCGGTGCGGATCCGAAGGCCGGTGACGGCGTCGGCATGCTCATCCAGATACCGGATGCGTTTTTCCGCAAAGTTCTGGGTGATGCCATCACCCTGCCGCAAGAGGGCGCTTATGGCGTCGGCATGATTTTTCTGCCGCCCGAAGAAGCGCCCCGCGCACAGATTGAGAAAATTATCGAAACCACGGTCGCAAATGAAGGCCACCGCGTGCTTGGCTGGCGCGATGTGCCGGTCGACAATGGCGATCTGGGATATTCGATTGTTCCGACCGAGCCGGTTATTCGCCAGATTTTTGTCGCAAATGACAAAAAAGACCGCGACCAGAGCGGTTTTGAGCGCGATCTGTTCATCATTCGCCGCTCGATTGAGCTGGCCGTCAGCGCCGCAAATATCGACGCGGCCCGTGGGTTTTTCTACATTCCGTCGCTGTCTTCCTACACGGTTTTGTATAAGGGGCTGTTGCTGTCCAGCCAGTTGGGGCCGTATTACGACGATTTGCGCGACCCCGGCACCGTGTCGGCCATGGCGCTGGTTCACCAGCGTTTTTCGACCAACACCTTCCCGACATGGTCATTGGCGCAGCCGTTCCGCATGATTTGCCACAATGGTGAGATTAACACAGTGCGCGGCAATATTAACTGGATGGCCGCACGCCACGCAGCCCTTGAAAGCGATTTGTTCGGCGATGATTTGGAAAAACTCTGGCCGCTAATTCAAGACGGCCAGTCGGATTCGGCCAGTTTCGACAATGCGCTGGAACTTCTGGTGATGGGCGGATATTCGCTGCCGCATGCCATGATGATGCTTATTCCCGAAGCCTGGGCCGGCAATCCGTTAATGGACAACAAACGCCGCGCGTTTTACGAATATAACGCCGCGCTGATGGAGCCGTGGGACGGGCCGGCGGCTGTCGCCTTTACCAATGGTCGCCAGATCGGTGCGACGCTCGACAGAAACGGCCTGCGCCCGGCGCGCTATTATGTAACCTCCGATGACCGCGTGATGATGGCTTCGGAAATGGGCGTTCTGCCTGTGGCAGAAGAAAAAATCATTGAAAAATGGCGCCTTCAGCCCGGCAAAATGCTTTTGATTGACCTTGAAGCGGGCCGCATCATCAGCGATGACGAAATTAAAGCCAGCCTGTCCACCGCGCATCCTTATGAAGAATGGCTGGCGCGCGCCCAAATTAAGCTGGAAGACCTGCCCGCCCCTGAAGGCGAGACCCATGTCAGCTCAAGCCTCACCGTGCTCGACCAGCAAAAAGCCTTCGGCTATACGCAGGAAGATTTGAAATTCCTGCTGGCGCCGATGGTCGCCAATGGCGAAGAAGGCACCGGCTCCATGGGCACCGACACACCGATCTCGGCACTGTCGGAAAAATCAAAGCCGCTTTACACCTATTTCAAACAGAATTTTGCGCAAGTGACCAATCCGCCGATTGACCCGATCCGCGAAGAGTTGGTCATGTCGCTTGTGTCTTTCATCGGGCCGCGCCCGAACCTGCTCGACCTTGAAGGCACATCCGGCCTCAAGCGGCTGGAAGTGGCCCAACCCATTCTCAGCAATGATGATCTGGAGAAAATCCGCCGCATCAGCGACATTGAAGACAATGAGTTCCATGCCGTCACGCTCGACATGACATGGGATGCCGCCGAAGGCGTGGCGGGGTTGGCGGCGCGTTTGGACGAATTGTGCAGCCAGGCCGAACACGCCATCGCCCACAGCCATGAAAACATCATTATTCTGTCCGACCGCAATATCAGCGCCGAGCGCATTGCCATTCCGGCATTGCTGGCAACGGCGGCAGTGCATCATCATCTCATTCGCGCCGGCCTGCGCACGCAAGCGGGCCTCGTGATTGAGACCGGCGAAGCGCGCGAGGTGCATCATTTCTGCTGTCTGGCCGGTTATGGCGCCGAGGCCATCAACCCCTATCTTGCCTTTGATACGGTCGATGCCTTGCGCACGCGGCTGCGGCTTGACCTGTCGCGCGAAGAGGCGCATGCGCATTACATCAAAGCGACCGGCAAAGGCATTCGCAAGGTCATGTCCAAAATGGGCATTTCGACCTATCAGTCTTATTGCGGCGCGCAGATTTTTGATGCAGTCGGTCTGGCCCAGAGTTTTGTCGACAGCTATTTTTCCGGCACGGCAACCACCATTGAAGGCGTTGGCCTGAACGAGGTGGGCGAGGAAACCATTCGGCGGCACATGGCCGCCTTTGGCGCACCGGCCGGTCTTGCCAATGCACTTGATGTGGGCGGCGAATATGCCGTGCGCGTGCGCGGCGAAGACCATGTTTGGAACGCCGAAACCGTCGGCTCGCTGCAACATGCCGTGCGCGGCGACAGCCGCGACCAATATCGTGAATATGCCCGCCTGATTAACGCGCAAGACGAAAACCTGCTGACCTTGCGCGGCCTGTTCAAAATTCGCCAGGCCGCCGACAGTGGGCGCAAGCCCGTCGCGCTGGAGGAGGTCGAGCCGGTGACGGAAATCGTCCGCCGCTTTGCGACAGGTGCCATGTCGCTGGGCTCCATCAGCCCGGAAGCGCATGAAACGCTTGCGATTGCCATGAACCGCATTGGCGGCAAATCGAACACCGGCGAAGGCGGCGAAGAATCGGCGCGCTTCAGCCCGATGGAAAACGGCGACTCGCGCCGCTCGGCCATCAAACAGGTGGCCTCAGGGCGCTTTGGTGTCACCACCGAATATCTCGCCAATTCAGACATGATACAGATTAAAATGGCGCAAGGAGCCAAGCCCGGCGAAGGCGGGCAATTGCCGGGCCATAAGGTCGACCGGCGCATTGCTTCGGTGCGCCATTCGACGCCGGGCGTGGGGCTCATCTCGCCGCCGCCGCACCATGATATTTATTCGATCGAAGATCTCGCACAACTGATCTACGACCTCAAAAACACCAATCCCGAAGCCGATATTTCGGTCAAACTCGTCTCCGAGGTTGGCGTCGGCACGGTTGCCGCAGGCGTTTCGAAAGCGCGCGCCGACCATGTCACGATTTCGGGTTTTGAGGGCGGCACGGGTGCCAGCCCGCTGACCTCGATCAAACATGCAGGCAGCCCTTGGGAAATCGGGCTGGCCGAAACCCATCAGACGCTGGTGCTGAACGATTTGCGCACGCGCATCGCCGTGCAGGTTGACGGCGGCTTGCGCACCGGGCGCGATGTGATTGTCGGCGCACTTTTGGGGGCTGACGAGTTTGGCTTCTCGACCGCGCCGCTGATTGCGGCAGGCTGCGTGATGATGCGCAAATGCCATCTCAATACCTGCCCTGTCGGTATCGCCACGCAAAACGCCGAATTGCGCAAGCGCTTCACCGGCACGCCGGAACACGTCATCAATTATTTCTTCTTCGTCGCTGAAGAAGTGCGCGAATTGCTGGCCGCCATGGGCTTTACCAAACTTGACCAGATTATCGGCCAGACCGATTTGCTGGACACGCGCGACGCGATCGACCATTGGAAAGCACAAGGACTCGACTTCACCCGCCTGTTCACCAAAATTGAGACCGATCGCCCGGTGCATAATTGCGAAGATCAAAAGCACCCGATTGACGATATTCTCGACCGCAAGCTCATCGCCGAAGCCATGCCGGCGCTTGAAAACAAATCCACGGTAAAAATCGACACGCCAATTACGAATATTGACCGTTCGGCGGGCACCATGCTGTCGGGCGCGCTTGCCAAGCGCCACGGCCATGCAGGGCTTCCCGAAGACACAATATCGGTGAAGCTGACGGGCACGGCCGGCCAGAGCTTCGGTGCGTTTTTGGCGCGCGGCATTTCTTTCGAGCTTGAAGGCGAAGCCAATGATTATGTCGGCAAGGGTCTTTCCGGCGGGCGTCTGGCAATTTACCCGCCGGCCCATAGCGGCATTGTTCCGGAAAAAAGCATTATTGTCGGCAATACGGTTCTTTATGGCGCGATTGACGGCGAATGCTATTTCCGCGGCGTGGCGGGCGAACGCTTTGCGGTGCGCAATTCGGGTGCCGTCGCCGTTGTCGAAGGCGCGGGCGACCATTGCTGCGAATATATGACCGGCGGCGTGGTTGTGGTTCTGGGCCCCACGGGGCGCAATTTTGCGGCCGGCATGTCGGGCGGCATCGCCTATGTGCTGGACAGCGAGGGCGATTTTGAAAGCCGCTGCAATATGGCAATGGTGGAACTGGAAGATGTAACCGGCAGCCCCGGCAACACGCTGGGCCATATCAAGGAAAACTTGACCGGCCATGATGGCGAGCGCCTGCACAGGCTGCTTGAAAATCATGCCCGCTACACAAACTCCCAACGGGCAAAAGACATTCTCGCGGATTGGGAAAACTATCAGTCGAAATTCCGCAAAGTCATGCCGACAGAGTTCCGGCGTGCCCTGAATGAACTGGCAAGCGAACAGGCCCAAGAGCAAGCGACGGCAGGAGAGTGACATGGGTAAAGCCACCGGATTTTTGGAAATTGAACGCAAAGACCGCACGTATGAAGCGCCGGAAGCGCGTGTGCAAAATTTCCGCGAATTTGTCATCCCGCTTGGCGAAGACACGTTGCGCGACCAGGCGGCCCGCTGCATGGATTGTGGCGTGCCCTATTGCCATAACGGGTGTCCCGTCAACAACCAGATCCCCGACTGGAACGATCTGGTCTATGAAGATGACTGGCAGACCGCACTGGCAAATCTGCATTCGACCAATAATTTCCCCGAATTTACCGGACGCATCTGCCCGGCACCGTGCGAAGCGGCCTGCACGCTGAACATTGACGACAGCCCCGTCACCATTAAATCAATCGAATGTGCGATTATCGACAGGGGCTGGGAAAATGGCTGGATTGCCGCCGAACCGCCGGCTGAAAAAACCGGCAAATCCGTGGCGATTGTCGGGGCCGGGCCGGCAGGCATGGCCGCCGCACAACAACTTGCCCGCCAAGGCCATGATGTTCATGTCTATGAAAAACATGCAAAAGCCGGTGGCCTTTTGCGTTATGGCATTCCTGATTTCAAGATGGAAAAGCACCTCATTGACCGCCGCGTCGAGCAGCTGGAAACCGAAGGCGTCAGATTCCATTACAACACCAATGTGGGCGTCGACATGGGCGCCAGGGAACTGGCCGACAAACATGATGCCTTAATCATTTGCGGCGGCTCGGAAGTACCCCGCGACCTGCCGGTGGACGGGCGCGGGCTGGACGGTGTACATTTCGCCATGGATTTCCTGCCGCAGCAAAACCGTCGTGTCGGGCAAGAACCGATCGGCGACATCGCACCCATTCTCGCCGAAGACAAGCACGTTATTGTTATTGGCGGCGGCGACACGGGCTCCGACTGCATCGGCACAAGTTTCCGTCAGGGTGCCCAGTCAGTCACCCAGCTTGAAATCATGCCCATGCCGCCGGAAAAGGAAAACAAAGGCCTCACCTGGCCGGACTGGCCGCTCAAATTGCGCACATCGACCAGCCAGGAAGAAGGTGCCATTCGTGATTTTTCCGTCATGACCACCGGCATTAAGGGCGAAGACGGGCGCGTGACCGCCATCACCTGCACCAAGGTTGACGAAACCATGCAAGCTATTGCCGGTTCGGAATTTGAACTGAAGGCCGATCTGATTTTGCTCGCCATGGGCTTCATTCATCCGGTGCATGAAGGCATGCTTGACGAATTGTCATTGGAGCGCGACGGGCGCGGCAATGTGGCGGCAGACACGGCCACTTACCAGACATCTGACGCCAATATTTTTGCCTGCGGCGACATGCGGCGCGGTCAGTCGCTTGTGGTTTGGGCCATTCGTGAAGGTCGCCAATGCGCCCGCGAGGTGGATTTGGCACTTATGGGCGAAACCCGCCTGCCGCGTTAAACAAAACCGTGCTAGACGCTGACGCGCAGTAAATTATCCAGCACGCGCTCAACATCGCGCACCGAATTGCACACTTGAACATGGCTGCAATAGGCACCCAACCGGCGCATTTCGCTGTCGCCCGTATTCCAACTTGCCTCCGGTTCGGGGTTCAGCCAGATGACGCGCCGCGCGCGTGTCGCCATTTCCTTCAACAACAAATGCCCCGGATCGCCGAAATTCGACCGCGCATCGCCCAGCACCAAAAGCGTGGTGCGGTGGTCCATCTCATCCAGCACCGCATCGCTAAGGTCTTCCATCGCCATGCCGTAATCGGTTGAGCCGCCGCCATAATCGCGCAAGGCTTGCGTCATCACCTCATCCATATCCCCCGCCGACATTTGGTCGGATATTTCGCCCGCGCGGTTGGAAAACACAAAACTTCGCGTGCGCGGCATCACCTCGTCCAGACTATAGAGAAACATCAGGAAAAACCGCGACACGGCGGCCACCGAACCCGACACGTCACACATGACAATGAGGCGCGGGCGTTCGACCTTGGTGCGCTTCCAGTGCAAATCAAACAGCAGGCCGTCATTGGACATATTGCGGCGCATGGTGCGACGTACATCGAGCATGCCGCGATGGGCTTTTTTGCGCCGCCGCGCATGGCGCGTGGCAAGGCGCTTTGCCAGCTTGCGGATTAATTCACGCATGATTTTCATGTCGCTTTTGTCGAGATTGCCCAGCCGGATGCGGCTCAGTGCTTCTTCGCGCAACAATCGCCCGGCGTTTTTTGTTCGCATGGCGATCTGGCGTTCGACGAATTCGGAAACCTCTTCGAAAATCTGTGCGCGCCCGTTCTCCAATTGCTGACGGCGGGCTTCATTGCCTTCCGCGCGCATTTGCGAAATTGTGGCGTCCAGCGCCTCCAGCCCCATGGCGTCGAGAATGCGACGGGTGAACATGCCCTGCTGGGTGAACAGGCGCGCATCATCCAGCCCCGATGCCGCCGCCGCATCCGCCAAAGCCGCCTGCATGCCGGCCTGATCGTTTTGCGCGATCATCTGCGCGAGGCCGTTCTCGCCTTCCGGTGCGGCTTCCTGCCCCCCATCCGTCTCATCTTCGGCCCCGTTAGCTTCTTGGCCTGCGTCATCTTCTTTTTCAGGTATTGGCGCTTGCGCCATATCGGGCAGGGTGAAATAGCTGTCAAAGCAGCTGTCAAAAGCGCGCTTTTCCGGCTCGGTTTTTGCCAGACACTGGCTCAGCGCATATTTCAGAATGTCGCGGTCATCAAAACCGACGGCACCGATTACATCGGCCGCATCAATCGCTTCGGCCGGCGACACACGCACATCGGCCGCACGCAAAACGCGAATGAAATCGGCGATCATTAATTGGCTGCGACGGTATTGATTTCCCGCAGCATCCGCGTAACGTCGCTCTCCACATTTTCAATATCGGATTTGAACTTCAACAAAACATTGAGCGTGTCCTGCACAAAGGCGCTGTCCAGCGTCTGCACATTGAGCAATACCAGCGTGCGCGCCCAGTCAATGGTTTCGCTGACGGCGGGCGGCTTTTTCAAATCCATTTGCCGTATGCCCTGCACAAAAGCCACGACTTTTTCGCGCAACACCGCATCCAGTTGCGGCACGCGCGCCTGCAAAATGGCGTTTTCACGCGCGGCATCGGGAAAGTCGATATAAAGATGCAGGCACCGGCGTTTCAGCGCATCGCCTATTTCGCGCGTATTATTGGAGGTCAGAAAAACCAGCGGCGGCGTCTTGGCCTTGACCGTGCCCAGCTCCGGCACCGAGATTTGATAATCGGACAGAATTTCCAGCAGAAACGCCTCAAACTCATCGTCCGACTTATCTATTTCATCAATCAGCAAAACCGTGCCGGCTTCGGCGCGCAAGGCTTGCAGCAGCGGGCGCGTTTGCAAAAACTGTTCGGAGAAAAACACATCCTCAAAATCATCGAGCCGCTGCATGGACTGGTCCAGCGTCGTCGCGCCGTCCATCAGATCGCCGAGCTTTTCTTTCAAAACCTGCGTATAGAGCAATTGCTTGCCATATTGCCATTCATACAGCGCTTTGCTTTCGTCCAGCCCCTCATAACATTGCAGCCGTATCATGGGCAGGTTCAAAAAATCGGCCGTCGCCTTGGCAAGCTCGGTCTTGCCGACACCGGGCGGGCCTTCAACCAGCATGGGTTTTTCCAGCTTGCGCGCCAGAAAAAGCGCCGTGGCGATTTGGCTGTCGCTCACATAGCCGCGCGCGGCATATCCGGCCTGTATCTCGGCGATTTCCGCGCCAGCGTCTTTATGCGTCTTGCTCATGGCGCGAAACATAGCACAAACCATTGGCGGTGTTAGTTTTTAAGCTTATTTTTTTGCCTGAGATGGGTCAGCAGGCCGGGGGTCGGATAGCCGTCGGCAATCAGTCCCGCCTCGCGCTGATAGGCGCGAATGGCACTGATTGTCTTGCGTCCGGCAACTCCGTCAATATCGCCGACAAGATATCCGGCTTTTCGCAAAAAACGCTGCAGGGTGAAAATCTCCGGCGGCTTCAAAGGCCGGTCGCCTATCGGCCAGTCCCCGACAAGCGGCACCGCGCCGCCAAACCGCTCGCTCAAACGCCCCACGGCCAGCCCATAGGCCGGTGCCGTATTATAGCGCAACAGCGCACGGAAATTCTGCGTCACCAAAAAGGCCGGGCCGCGATGCCCGCTGGGGAGAAACAGCGACATTTCGCCAAGGCTGTCAGCCAGCGTTTCGGTCGCCGGTGTGGTGGCGCGCGCCGCACGCAATTGTCTTTCGCGCCAACGCGCCGCCGGGGCGCGCTGGTCAAGCCCGGCCACGCCATAGTCAAAATTTTCCGGCAGCACCACCTCAAAGCCCCATGGCATCCCGCGCTGCCAGCCGGAAATTTTCAGATAATTCGCCGTGGACGCCAACGCGTCTTGCGGGCTTGTCCACACATCGCGCTTACCGTCTCCGGTGCCGTCGGCGGCATAGGCCAGATAGGTGGTCGGAATAAACTGCGTGTGCCCCATGGCACCGGCCCAACTGCCGTAAAAATTATTGATCGTCACATCGCCCGACTGCAAAATCTGCAAGGCGGCGAGCAATTGCTGGCGGCCAAATTTTGCGCGACGCCCCTCATAGCCCAGTGTCGCCAGCGCCTGCAAAACATGGAAACTGCCCTTATTGCTGCCGTAATTGGTTTCCACCCCCCAAATCGCCACAATAATGCCGACGGGCACGCCATATTGCGCTTCAAGCTTTTCCAGATAGGGCCGGTAGGCAGCAAGGTTTTCGCGCCCCAGCGTCAAGCGGTTCGGCGTGATGAGATGGTCGAGATAGGCCCATATCGGCTTTACATATTCGGGCTGGCTCGAAGCAAGGCGGGTCACTTCCGGTTCCGGCGTCAGCCGGTCGAGATTGACCAGATGGCGCTCCGATATGCCCTGGCCGGCGGCTTCTTCGCGCACCTCGGCAATAAACCGGTCAAAGACCGGGTCGGCCTTGGCTGTCAATGCGCTGCCAAATACCAAAAACCAGATAGCAACCAGACCGGACAAGCGCCGGTCTTTGATGCTGCAATCGTTTAATTTTGCGTCCGAGATGTCTGACATAGGCTTGCAAGCTCCTCATTGACCGGCATCAGCCCGCCCCATAGGTGATATAAAGTGCTGGCCGGCACCTGAACGGATTGCATCTGCGCGTCCAGATCATACACATCATGCCACAGACCGGCGGTTTCGGTAGCCAGATAGCTGTCAAAAACCGCCCTTTGCACCGCTTCATAATTCTCCGGCGCAAAAAGTTGCAGCGCACGCAAATATTCCGTCTGCGGCCAAAGCCGACGCGATGGTTGACTTATCGTTCCGTCCGCATCAACCGCGTCAATGGCGAACCCGTCTTCCGAAGTCCCGTTTTGGCGGGCACTTTCAAACAGGGCGCGGGCTGTGCGCGTCAGCTCATCCGGCCCGCCGCTAAATTCCAGCCAGCTGAGCAGATAGGCCCATTCAAACCCATGCCCCGGCTCCAGCGGCGCGTCCCGGCGCTGCCATGTCGGGTCGAACATCTCGTGCACGCCCGTGCCGTCGGGATTGGCAAAATGGGCTTCAAACAATGCCAAGATTTCTTCGGCGCGGGCCAAAAACGCGTCGTCGCCCGTGGCCGTATAAAGCGCCAGAAACGCTTCGAGCAAATGCATATGCGGGTTTTGCCGTCGCGGGAGCGTTGCGTCCAGATCCTCGCGATAGCCGCCATTTTCGTCTTTCAACGCGCTGTCAAGAAACGCCAATGTCTCGTCAATACAGCCCCGATATTCCGGCGCGCCGGTAATTTCAAACAGGCGCGCCAGCGCAAACAGAACAAAGGCATGGTCATATAAGTCACCCGGCCATTGCATACCGGCTCCCGTGCGGTCGAGCTGGGCGGCCCAGCCCCGGTCGCTCCGCCAGCCGCCCGCGCGCAAGGCGAACATGCCCGCCTCGGCCAGCTCCAGCGCCGGGCCCGACCATCCGGCGGCATGCGCGCTGGCAAAAACATAAATCTGGCGCGCCTGCACGCGCACGCGCACCACCGGCAGGCCGGCATCGCGGCCGGTAAAATCCAATGCTTCGAAAAATATCCCCGCCTGCGCATCCACGCCCTGTTCGGCCCATAACGGCATTGCAGAATCAAAAAGCCAGTTGAGGCCGCGCGAGGTTTGCGTGCTCATGCGTCGTCCGCCTTGATGCGCATTTGGCTTGCTTCGGTTCGTCCGGCCTGTTTCAACGCCTCGACAACTTGCTTGACCCGCTGGCTTTCAGATTTCGGCATCACCAGCACGGCATCTTGGGTTTCGATAACCACCACATCTTCCATACCGGCCAGCACGACCAACCGGCTGTCGGCAAAAACGAAATTATTTCGGGCATCGACCACAAGCGTGTCGCCGTGCAGCGCATTGTCGTCGTCATCGCGCGCGCGGCTTTGCCAAAGCGCCGACCATGAGCCGACATCGTTCCACCCCATATTGACGGGCAGCACCACGCCTTTTTGCGTTTTTTCCATCACGGCAATGTCAATGGGCAAAGCTTCGGCCGCGGCAAAAGCGGCCGCATCGGGATAAACCATCATGTCTGCAAACCGCGCACCGGCCAAAGCCGCGCGACAAGCGGCGAGAATTTGCGGGCAATGGGTCTGCATTTCCGCCAAAATGCTTTCAGCCGTGAACACGAAAATACCGCTGTTCCAGCTATAGCCGCCTTCCGCGAGCCATGCTTCGGCGGTCGCGCGGTCGGGCTTTTCGGTGAAACTGTGAATGGCAAACCCGCCGCCCGCGCGCGCGTCACCGGCGCGAATGTAGCCATAGCCGGTTTCGGGGCCGTCGGGCACAATGCCGAAGGTCACAATCGCCCCGTCCTGCGCCGCGGCAATGGCGGTTTGAATGGCGGCGTCAAAGGCGGCCCCATCCGCCACAACATGGTCGGAGGGCAATACCAGCATGGCAGCGCCCATGTCTTTTTCGCCAATCTGCAAAGCAGCAAGACAAATGGCGGCGGCCGTGTTGCGACCCTCCGGTTCCAGCAAAATATGTTGGGCGGCAACGCCCGCACTGTCGAGCGCGGCGCGCATAAGCGCGTCATGGGCGGCATTGCCGACAATGACGGGGGCGGCGTAAAGCGGGCCTTCGGGCACGCGCGCCAGCGTTTCGGCAAACATGGCACGCTCTGTGACCAGCGGCAGGAATTGTTTGGGCCGGTCACCGCGCGATGCCGGCCACAGGCGGGTTCCGGCGCCGCCCGACATAATCACCGGAATGCATTGAGCCATATCCAAACTCCTTATACAGTCTGCATATATCAGATTCATCCCGCCCGTTGATAAGTTTATGCAGGATTTTACATGACCCAAACCGTCCGAAAGGTTGTTTTCCCCGTTGCCGGCCTCGGCACACGTTTTTTGCCCGCCACAAAAGCCGTCCCCAAAGAAATGTTGCCCGTTGTCGACCGACCGCTCATCCAATGGGCGGTTGAAGAAGCCGCGGCGGCCGGATGTAACGAGTTTATCTTTGTAACCTCGCCGCATAAGCGAGCCATTCTTGAGCATTTTTCCGCCGCACCGGCCTATCAGGAGGTGCTGGAGGCACGCGGCAAACATGATGAACTGGCACTGCTTCGGGCCGGTCTGCCCGAAAACGCCAAAATCACGGAAGTTTATCAAGACAAACCCCTGGGGCTCGGACACGCCATTTGGTGCGCGCGCGAGGCCGTTGGCGACGAGCCTTTCGCGGTCATTTTGCCCGATGATATGGTGCTGCATGCAAAAGGCTGCCTGTCGCAAATGGTTGAACAATATGAACAGCTTGGCGGCAATTTGGTAGCTATTGAAGCGGTTCCACACGACCAGACACAACGCTATGGCGTGCTGGACCCCGGTGCCGAAACCGACGCATTGGTGGCCATTAAAGGTCTGGTTGAAAAACCCGCCCCCGCAGATGCGCCGTCCAATCTGGCGATTATCGGCCGCTATATTCTTGACCCGAAAGTTATGGAAGATCTTTCCGCCTTCAATAAGGGCGCGGGCGGGGAAATCCAGATAACCGATACGCTGGCCAATCTCATCGGCACGCTACCCCTGCACGGATACAAGTTTCAGGGGCGACGCTATGATTGCGGCAATCGTGTGGGTTTCCTTGCGGCCAATCTCGCTTTTGCGCTGTCGCAGAGCGGTGCGGGCGGGCAAAGTGATTTGGGCGAAAATCTGCGTGCCGTTCTGCGCGACATTATGGACGGCTGACTTTTCCCCTAACTTAATGACATTTCTTCAAAATTCGGGCATACAATTTGTATGAAACGGATTTTATCCCATGACTGAAACCGCGCTGAGCTCCGCCCGGCGCACGCTGGCGACCGAAATTGACGGTCTGCAATCGCTTTCTGAGGCACTCGACGACAATTTTGAGCAGGCCGTAACCGCGCTTGCAGAGATTTCCGGGCGCGTGATTGTTTCCGGCATGGGCAAAAGCGGGCATATCGGTGCCAAAATTGCGGCAACCATGGCCTCGACCGGTACGCCGGCCCAATTTGTCCATCCGGGCGAAGCCAGCCATGGCGACCTCGGCATGATCACGAGCAGCGATGCGGTGCTTGCCCTGTCATGGTCGGGCGAAACGGCTGAACTGGCAAATCTCATTGATTATGCCAAACGCTTTTCGATCCCGCTTATTGCGCTGACGTCCGGTGCAGACAGCCTGCTGGGGCGTCAGGCCGATATCTGCATCACCCTGCCGAAAAGCACCGAAGCGTGCCCCAATGGTTTGGCCCCGACAACCTCGACGACCATGCAGCTTGCGCTCGGTGATGCGCTGGCCATCGCGCTGCTTGAAAAGCGCAAATTTACGCCGACCGATTTCAAAAACTTTCACCCTGGCGGCAAGCTGGGGGCCGGCCTTGTCTTGGTTCACGATGTAATGCACTCCGGCGCGGCGCTCCCGCTTGCACCGGTCGGCACGCGCATGGATGAAGCGTTAATTGTCATGACCGAGAAGGGCTTCGGGTGTCTGGGCATTCAAACACCCGACAACACGCTTGCCGGAATTATTTCCGACGGTGATTTGCGCCGCCATATGAGCGCCGAACTGCTTACGCAAAATGTAGAAGATATTATGACATCGACGCCGGTGACCATCCCGGCCGATCTGGTTTCGGGCGAAGCCCTGCAGATCATGAATGATCGGAATATCCAGTGTTTATTTGTGTGTAAAGACGAAAAGCCGATAGGTCTTGTCCGAATACTCGACCTTCTTAAAATCGGCGTGGCCTAAACGAAAGGAAACCCCTATGCGTGCTTTCAAAAACTCTTCAGTGCTGTGCGCTTTCGCACTCTCCCTGCAGCCCTTTATGGCTGTTGCTCAAGAAACAAATGCCGTGGAGGTCGTCGACGAACTTGTCGTGACGACAACGCGGGCGCAAGCCCCGCGGCTTGATAATCCGGGCAATATCACAACCCTTGATCCCGAAACGCGGCTGTCCAATTACGCCGCAGACCTGCTCAATCAGGCACCGGGCATCAATATTCACCGTGGCAACGGACAAGAACATCTGACCGCCATTCGGTCGCCGGTTCTGGTCGGCGGCGCGGGCGCAGGGTCGTTTTTGTATCTGGAAGACGGCATCTCAATGCGCGCACCGGGCTTTGCCAATGTCAACGCGCTGATGGACGCCATGCCCGCCCACGCCCGAAGCATTGAAATCGTGCGCGGGCCCGGCAGTGCGCTTTATGGCTCCAATGCGGTGCATGGCCTCATCAATTTCATATCGGGCCCGATCACGGAAAACGCAACGCGCCTTAATTCCTCGGCCGGCTCCTATGGGCGCTACGCGCTGACCGGCCAATCAAGCTATATCGACGACAATTCGGCGTCTCGTTTCAGCATTTCGCTGACCGGCGACGAAGAAGGCTATCGGGCCAATTCCGGTTTCGAGCAGCAAAAAATGCGCATCGAAACACAATGGCGCGCGGGCACGACCGATTATCATTTCTCGCTGGCCGGCATGAACCTCAATCAGGAAACCGCCGGATATGTGAAAACCGAAGACTGCCCCAGCGGGCAGGAGGCGTATGAAGACGAAACATGCGCCAAGTCCAACCCGTTTCCGGAAGCCTATCGGGACGCACGGGCGTTTCGCAGTTTCCTGCGTATGGAACGCACATTGAGCGATGGTGCCATTTTCACCATGACGCCTTATTTGCGCACCAATGACATGGAATTTCTGATGCATTTTCTGCCCGGCCAAGCAGTTGAGGAAAACGAACACACCAGCATTGGTGCCCAGCTTTCCTATGCCCGCAGCAGCGACCGCGTATCTTATGTGGTCGGGCTCGACAGCGAGCTGACAACCGGCGAATTGACGGAAGTGCAAACACAAACCGCCACCCCGTCTTTCCAGACTTTCAACTATCTGGTCGGCACGCATTATGATTATGAAGTGGATGCAACAACCATTGCGCCTTATGTGCATGCGGTCTGGCATTTGAGCGAAAATACGGATTTGACCACGGGCGTGCGCGCGGAGTTCACCGAATATGATTATGACAATCGCACCGATGACGGTTTGCAGGGCAAATTGTTCCGTCCCGCCGACCGCTCGGATGATTTTTCCGATGTGTCGCCAAAACTGGCCCTCGTCCACCGGCTTTCCGATGCACGGCGCATTTTTGCCAGCCTGACGCGGGCAACGCGCGCGCCGCAGACCACCGACCTCTACCGTCTGCGTGACCAAGACAAAACCGGCCCTCTGGAGCCGAATCCGGCCGATGTCGACAGTGAAACTCTGGACAGCTTCGAGATCGGCTATCGTGCCGGCAACCCGACCCTGTCATATGAAATCAGCCTGTTCGCCATGAAAAAGGAAAACTATCATTTCCGTGACGGCAGCGATTATTACGAAAATGACGGCGAAACCACCCATCGCGGCATTGAACTGGAACTCGACTGGCAAATCAGCGACGCGCTCAACCTGCACAGCGGTGTCAGCTGGGCGTCGCATGAATATGCCTTCGACCGCACTGTGACGGGCGGCAATGCGCTGGAGACCATTACCGACGGCAATGATATTGACAGCGCGCCCAAAACGCTGGGCAGCAGCACCTTGCGCTGGCAGGCAACCCCGCGTCTCAGCGCTGCGGCGCAATGGGAGCATGTCGGCAGCTATTATATGGATGCGTCAAACACGCAAAAATATGACGGCCATGATTTGATAAATCTCGCGCTCAATCTGAACGTCCGCGAGGGTGTGTCGCTTGAAGGCCGCGTGTTGAACCTGTTCGATGAGGATTACGCAAAACGCGCCGATGTTTGGTTCGGCGACAAGCGTTATTTTCCGGGTGAGCCGCGCCGCTTCATGTTTGCCGTCAAAGCGGCTTACTGAGCGGCTTAACTGAGCGGCTTAACTGGGCGGCTTAACTGGGCCGCTTAACTGAGCGGCTTAATGGGCCATTTATTGGGCCGCAAGCCCAATGGGGCACGCAACACCCGTGCCCCCCATGCCGCAATAGCCGTTCGGGTTTTTGCCGAGATATTGCTGGTGGTAATCCTCGGCATAGTAAAATGTCGGGGCCGCCAGAATTTCCGTGGTGATGGCGTCATAGCCCGCGGCGCATAAATTGGTCTCAAAATCGGCTTTGCTTTTTTGTGCCAATTCGGCCTGTTCGGGCGAAAATGTGTAAATGCCGGAGCGGTATTGTGTGCCGATATCATTGCCCTGACGCATGCCTTGGGTCGGGTCATGGTTTTCCCAGAACACGGCCAGCATATGGGCAAAGCTGGTGCGTGTGGTGTCGAACACCACTTGCACAACCTCATTGTGGCCGGTGCGACCCGAACACACTTCTTCATAAGTCGGGTTCGGCGTCAGCCCGGCGGCATAACCGACTTGTGTCGAATACACGCCCTCAGCCTGCCAAAACTTGCGCTCGGCTCCCCAGAAACACCCCATGCCGAACATGGCAAGCTCGGTGTTTTCCGGCCATGGGGCCAGCATATCCGTGCCCAGCACAAAATGGCTTGGCGGCACGGGCATGGTCATCTCGCGTCCCGGCAGGGCTGTGTCTTTCGTTGGCATTTCGGTTTTTTTGGTCAATCCAAACATCTTGAAATCTCCCATTAAGCATTGATGCTAATCGTTTCAATCGGGCCTGCGCGACTGCCTGACAGCAATTGCCGCAACCACGGATTATCGTCTTTTTGCGCGCTGTCTGCATCGCCATGCCAGCGCAAGGCGCCATCGTGCAACACCGCGATATCGTCATAAGCCTCCGTCAAGCCTACCATATTGCCGGTCGCGGAGATAACCGTCGCGCCGTTTTTGCGCGCCAGCGAAGAAATCATGGCGTCAATGCGCGCCGCCAAAATGGGGTCGAGCCCGGCGGTCGGATTGTCGAGCAGCAAAATATCCGGCGCCGTGGCAATCGCGCGGGCAAAGCCGACACGCTTTTGCATGCCGCCCGAAAGATCCGCCGGAAACAAATCAGCCGTTTCGACCGGCAAGCCCACTTGCGGCAAAAGCTCTTCGGCGCGCGCACGCGCGGCAGCGCGCGAACGCCCCCGTGCCATCAGCCGGAAGCCGATATTTTCCCACACGCTCAAACTGTCAAAAAGTGCATTTTGCTGAAACAGCATGCCGATGCGGTCATCCAGCGTTTCGGCGCGCATGTCGGGGTGCGTGACGTCTGCCCCGTCAATGCGAATGGTTCCCTGATCGGGCGCATAAAGCCCCACCAGACATTTGAGCAAAACCGTTTTTCCCGCCGCCGTCGGCCCGATCAGCGCAAGCGAGCGTCCGGGCTCAAGCGTCAGCGAAATATTTTGCAGAACAGGCCTGCCGTCAAAGCTTTTGCCAAGCGTTTCAATTTGTATCCGGCTCATGGCCAACCTCGCTGGCGCGCAAAGGATGAACGAGGCGGTGCCCCTGATGCGCGACCAGCGACACGTCCAGTCCGAAAATACGCTGAAGCTTGTCCGGCGTAAAGACATCTTGCGGCGCCCCTTGCGCGTCGACAGTACCGTCGCGCATCAACATAACGCGCGAACAATAGCGCAAGGCCAGATTGAGATCATGCATGACGACCACCACCGTGCGTCCGGCCTCGGCGAGATGCGCGAGCAGGCCCATGGTTTTCAACTGATGCGCCGGATCCAGCATTTTAACCGGTTCGTCGAGAAGCAGAATATCGGCCTCAGTCGCCAAGAGGCGCGCCAGAAACACGCGCGCCTGTTCGCCGCCCGAAAGCGCGGTGATGGCCCGCTCGCTCAAATGCGCGGCATCGCACATATGAAGCGCGTCCATAACCGTTTGGCTTTGGCGGGTTGAGGCAAGCGCGCCATCCGCCCATGTTTCACCGGCCAGCCCGCCCAGAGCCACCAGATCGCGCGCGCGCACCGGCCAAGCAGCACCATTATGCTGGGGCAGATAGCCAATATGACGCGCGCGCATGGCAGGCCGCGTAAAATCCGCAGAAGGGTCGCCAAACGCGACATGGCCGGCATGGGGCGTCAGCAGGCCGGCAGCCAAACGGAGCAGCGTCGTTTTGCCCGCCCCGTTTGGCCCCAATATGCCCGTCACCTGGCCTGCCGGAAATTGCGCACTAACGCCGTCAACCACAGGGCTGCCGTTCAGCGCATATTCCAGATTGACCAGTGACAGATCCATGCGTCAGTGCCGCCCCTTAAAATGACTGTTTAATGCCGATATAGGCGGCGCGGCCGGATGTGCCATAGCCATTGACGGTCTGGTAATCATCATCCGTCGCATTTTCAATGCGCGCGACGAGGTCGGTATTTTCACGCCACTGCCAGCGGCCCGTCAGCCCGACAAGCGTGTAATCATCCAGCACGACATTGCTGACATCGACCGTATCGTGAATGTGACGTATCGATGCGCCGAGTGACAAATCGGCGCGCGGGCGCCAATTGGCAGACACACCGGCCTGAACACGCGGCACGCGCACCTCGCGCTCGCGGTCGCCCGATCCGGCGGTGTCCGGCTTCTGGCTGTTCGTATATGCCGCGCTGAACCGCAAGCCCAGCGTATCCGTCGTCGACACGCTCAACCCAAGCTCGGCCCCGCGGCTTCGGGTTTCCCCGATCACCTGAACCGACTTGAACGAAGGAAACGGTTCATAGCCGATAATATCGTCAATGGTTATTTCAAAGAAAGTGATACTGGCTTTTGCCGCCTCGCTTAGGAAAATATCAGCCCCCAATTCGGTGCTTTCGCTGGTTTCCGGCTGCAAGTCGGCATTGCCGTAAACCGGCAAATAAAGTTCCGTCAGGCTGGGCGCACGATAGGCCGTGCCATAGGCCGCCCGATAAATCGCCGGCCCGTCCGGAGCATAAGCCGCCGTGAGGCGATAGGTCGTTTCCGTACCAAAAGTTTCGTGGTCGTCATGGCGCAGGGCCGCCGTCACGGTCAGAGCATCAGACGGGGTGGCCTGCACCAGCGCGTAAGCGGCGGAAACATCCACCTCATAATCATTGGTATCGGTAAATTCAGACGTTTCATCTTCAATGCCAATGACTAATTGCAGCTTGTCGCTCACCATGCCGGTGCCGCGATAGGCCAGTTTTTGCCGTTTCGCATCAGATGAGGCGGAGACGGCAAAATCAGTTATTGAATCAATCTCGCTGTCATAGCCCGTCACATCAAAGTGATGCGTCCAGCTTCCCGTTTCATGGGCAAGACCGACCCGATAGGCAAAGCGCTCATACTCCTCGCCCTTGCCGACAACATCGGCCGGTGAGAACCCGCCGTCAAACTCCACCTCGCCGGACACATGGCGCACGACAAATTCAACCCGCGTGTCCGGTGCCAAAGTCAGATCGGCACGGGCATGAAATGTGGTGTTGTCATAGCCGTCATCTTCCGTATTGCCATCATCTTCATCAGCAGCGGAATAGCCATCCGTGTCAAAATGGCTGACGGCAAAGCCGTAAGCTGCCTGACCCAGTTCGCCCTGCCCGGTAAACCCGATGCGGTTGGTGCTGTAGGCGCCGGTTTCGGCATAGGCGCCGGCTTTCGTTTCGCCGCCGATTGCGGTGAATTGCGACACCACGCCGGCCACGGCATTGCTGCCATAAAGCACGCCGTGCGAACCGCGAATGATTTCAATCTGCCGCGTGCCGTCTACCAATACGTCATTCCACAAAACCTGATTGGAGCGCGGGTCGAACAGCGATATGCCGTCAACGATTAAATTGGTGTGACGTCCGGGCAGGCCGCGCAGAAACACATTGCTCAATGTGCCGGTGCCCCCGCTTTGGGCGATATTGATGCCCTGCCCGCGCAATACATCCTGCAAATGGACATATTGCCCGTCGCGCAAATCTTCCGCCGTAATAACATCCACAGACGCGCCTATTTGCGCCACCGGTGTCGGCACGCCGGTCGCCGAAACGACGATTTCATCCGGAATTAAATCTTGCGGAATTGAATCTTGCGCTGTGGCGCTCAATGCCGACAGCACCAACGCGCCCAAGCCGAGCGCGCCGATTTTTTTGTGAATTTTGTTTTTCATTTTTTTTCTCCATAAGTAGACGCCCGCCCTCCGTTGCCGGAGCGCAGTTTTTTGAATGTGTCGTCTTTAACGGAGTTTCCGTCTCGCGCAGTCAATCCCGCCTGCCCGAATGAACGACCGTCCATGGCAGGTTTCCTGGCTTGCGGGTCATTGCGCCCTGCCGCCTTCCCCGAAACCGAGTGACAAAAAAGCAGGTTGCTATCCGCTGACAGTTGCGGGTGCAGCCGCAGACTTGATAAGTGAGCCACTTGGCCTTTATCGCACTGCGTTCCCTATTACCCCCGTGAGGGGCACCATCGACGTGGGGCGACCCTAACAAGGGTCGGTTTTCAAATCAAGCGACGGGGTCGGGTTTTTCGGCTATACCGTGCGGCGAATGAGATAGAGCAGCATTGGCACGCCCAAAAACGCCGTCACCACGCCCATTTTCAACTCGGTCTGCGTCGGCACCAGCCTGATAAACCCATCCGCCAGCACCAATATCACCGCCCCCAAAAGGCCGGCGGCGACCAGCGTGCGCGAGGGCATGTGTCCGGTAAACGGGCGCACCAGATGTGGGGCCACCAGCCCGACAAAGCCGACCACGCCCGTCACCGCAACGACCGAGCCAACCCCCAAAGCCAGCCCCAATGCAAGGCGCAGGCGCATAGCGCTCAAATTAACCCCCAGCGAGCTGGCGACATCTTCTTCAAGCACCAGCGCATCGAGTGCGCGGACGCGCCACAGCAATAATAGACAGCCCAGCACGCCGCCCGGCAAAGCCAGATAGACATGGTTCCAGTTTCTGTTTTCCACCCCGCCCAGCAGCCAGAAGGCTATTTCCAGCGCGGCAAAGGCATTGGGGGCCAGATTGAGCACCAGTGATATGCCCGCACCGGCCAATGCGCTGACGGCAAATCCGGCCAGAATAAGCCGCAAGGAAGAAACCCCGCGACCGGCAAAAGCCAGCAACAGCAAAACCGAAACCAGCGCCGCGACACATGCCGCCACCGGCACGCCATAGGACAAGGTGCCGGAAAAGCCCAGATATATGACAATCACCGCGCCCAGCGCCGCGCAGTTCGATGCGCCCAACAATGAAGGCTCGGCCAGCGGATTGCGCAAAAACGCCTGCACCGCGGCACCGGCCAAGCCCAGCACAAAACCGGTAAAGGCGGCCAGCACGATGCGCGGGGCGCGAATTTCGGACAAAATCATGTCGGGCATGGCCGCGCCCGTACCCGCCAGCCAGTGGCCGATATCAAGTGCTGATATCGGCGCGTCACCGGCCAGCATGGAAAGGCCGGCCGCGCAAATCAAAACCGCCAGCAAAAGCGGCGAGACAATATTGGGGCGTAACATAAGCCGCACGCTAATCGCCCCCGCCCCGCGCGGCAAGTCCTAAACAATGCCGATTGCACCCCCCGCGCTGGACTTCGCCGACAATCCGTGCCAAGCCATTTCCATGCACATGCATAAACTCGTTTTCGCACTGCTTTTATGGCTGCCAATTTCAGCACATGCCGAGCCGGTACAGGCCGAGCCGGTACAGGCCGGGCCGCGAATTGTGAGCCTGAACCTGTGCGCCGACCCCTATCTCATGGCGTTTGCCGCACCCGAACAGATTATCGCGCTGACATGGAACAGCCACGACCCGGCGCAGTCGCCCTTTGCAGCGCGCGCGGCAAATTATCCGGTCACCGGCGGGCGGCTGGAAGAAGTTGTCGAAATGGCCCCCGACCTCGTTATTTTGAGCCCGTTTTCAATGGCCAATCGCCGCCAGACCTTGCATCGTTTGGGCATTGCAACGCTCACGCTCAATGCCGCGAATGATTATGAAAGCGCGCGCGAGGAAATTATCGCGCTTGGCACTGCCATTGGCCGCGAGCCCCAAGCGCGTGATTATCTCGCCAATCTTGACGCGCAAATGGCCCGGCTTGACCGGCAGGGCATTTCGGCGGGATTGCTGAACATTCAGCGGCGCGGGCTGACCACCGGCGCAGGGCATATTCTGGACGATATTATCCACCGCGCGGGCGCGCAAAATCTCGGACGCCGCGCCGGAGACGGCATGGTGGCGGTCAGCCTTGAACATGTTTTGAAGCTGCGCCCTGAATTTTTGCTGGTGATCGGCTCACCCCCCGAAGCGATTGATCGGGGCACGGAGGTTTTTGCCCATCCGGTATTGCGAAAGCATTTTCCGCCCGACCGCCGCATCACCCTGCCCGCCAGCATGGTGCTGTGCGCCGGTGCCAGCACGCCGCTGGCCGTGTCGGCCCTGCAAGCCGCGCTTGCACATCAGCGTCCGGTGAGCCCCAAATAGGCGCGCATGGCGCGCACCGGCCCGCGCAGCACATAAAACGCCAATGGCGTATGCGCATTTTCAATTGTCAGACGCTCGGTTGTCAGGCGCTCAAATGCCGGTGGCACCATACCGTCAGGCGCGGCAACAACACGCGCGCGCACTTTGCGGTCGTCAAACAGGGCCACCAGCCAGTTGGTCACATGCTCAACTTCCAGTTGATAGTCAACATTTTGATGGCGTATCCGCAGCCGCGTGCCCGGCACAAGCGCCATCGCCCCGGCCGGCGGCACCAGCAGGTCAATTTGGGCGGGCCCGCGTGGGGCCTCCGCCGGTGGCGCGGTGGCAAGGCGCGCAGGCACATCCACATTGACCGGCATGGGCACGAAAAAGCTGCCCGCGACAATCGCCAATAGGGCAAGTGCGCTTGTCAGGCCGATCCAGTTCACGCCTTTGCCGGCGCGGCCATGCACGCCCAGTTCCAGCGCCCGCAACGTATAGGCGGCGGTTTCGCCAAGCTGATCCATCATCACGCGCACGGGCTGCGCCCAAGGCTCGGCACGCAACAGCAAAATGCCGCCGCGCAAAGGCCCGTCCCTGTCGATAAGCGGCACATAAAGGCCGGACTTGGCAATATTGACGGGCCAATCGGCGAGTTTTTTTTCATTTTCAATCATTTCGGGCGTGACTTGAATATTGCCGAAATCGGATTTGGCGAGCCAGCGCGCCGCAAGGCCGGCCCATTTGAGAACCTGCTTGGTATCTTTGGTCGGCTCGACGCCGGAAATCGTGACGTTGCGAATGCGACCCGCAGGGCTGCATGTCCAGAACACGGCACAGTCATAAGGCGCAAAACGGTTCAGACGATTGACAATGAGACGCGCCAGATGTGGCTGATCGGGGACACGTCGAAACTCATGCTCCAGCAAAAACAATCCTGCCAGCGCCCGCATGCCGACGGAATCCTGTTGGTCGGCGGTGGCATAGGCTGCTTGCGAGTCGTCGGAACCGGGTTCGTGTATCTCTTGCGTCACCAATTCTCACAAAATTCAAAAATTAAGGGCAGCAGAACCAAAACTTTGCTTTAATATGAAACCGTAACGAGATTCGCCCGACTGACGGTCATGTTTTTGGCGTTTGGAATGACTGCAATATTGCGTAACTGTGGATGGTGTGACGGGAGTAAATATGGCTGACGAGGATGTTGAAGCTCGGCGCATGTCCGAAATCGCCGACGCCATAAATACAATATTGCAAAACGACCCTTCGCAAGCCGAGGCCGGCCCGCGCGCGGCAGCGGAACCCGACACGAGCGATAATAATGCCACAAGCGATAATGGCGACAAAAATGACGCTGCCGGCGGTGATCTGGACGCCGCGATTGCCGCCGAATTTGTTGTCGAAACAGAAAACATCGCAACCGAAGAAGCCTCTAATGACGCCATTGCGGATACCGCCGACGAGACAGAGGCGCTTGGCGCTGCGGGTGACGACCCGTTTGGCCCGCCCGTTACGCTGACCACTGTTGGCGGCAAGGACACGGCTGATATCGCGCCCGATACGAATGCGGAAAAACCGCCCAAAGACAGCGATTTATCGCTTTTGTCCTTACGCATGCAGGAAACTCTGGCAGACCTTCAATCGGGCAATGATCCGAGCGAAGGCACGCGCGAATTGCTGGAAGATATGAAATTATTGCGCGCGCAAGTTATGGCCGATATTCGCGGGGAAATTGAAAATCTGACCGAGGCCGCGCAAGAGCGTCAGGCCATGATTCAGGAAGAATTGCGCCAGCTTGAAGCGCAAAGCCAGACGGTGCGCGAGGCGGTTGAAATTCAACTGGCAAAATTTGAGACCGTGCTTGATGGCCTGCATCAGCAATATTTCAAAAACGCCAAGGCCCAGCGTATTCGCGTGGACCGCTACCGCGAATTTCTGCAATTTCTGCTTAAAGAGCGCGAATTCTAGACATTTTCAGCCGTCGGGCCATTGTCGGCACCGGTCAGTTGTGTAAAGCTTTCCAAAACATAAAGGGAGCAAGACATGCCGACACAAATTGAAAACCACCCGAAAAAACACATCACGGTCAAGGGCCGTCAAATGGCCTATGTCGAATTGGGCGACCCCAATGGGCGGCCGATTATCTTTCAGCACGGCAATCCCACATCATCCTATTTGTGGCGCAATATCATGCCGCATGTGCAGGATTTGGGGCGGTGCATCGCCATTGACCTGATCGGCATGGGCGACAGCGAAAAACTGCCCGATAGCGGGCCCGACCGCTACACATTTGTCGAGCACAGCGCCTATTTCGAGGCCGCGCTGGAAGCCCTTGGCGTGACCGACAATGCCGTGCTGGTCATCCATGACTGGGGATCGGCGCTGGGCTTTCACTATGCCTCGCGCCATGCTTCGCGCGTGGCCGGCATTTGCTATATGGAAGCTATAGTTGCGCCAATCCCGAATTGGGATGAATGGCCCGACAATGCCCGCGATATTTTTCAGACATTCCGCTCGCCCGCCGGTGAGGAGGTTGTTCTGGAAAAAAATGTTTTTGTCGAAGGCGTGCTGCCCTCATCCATCATGCGCAAGCTGGATGAGGCTGAAATGAACCATTATCGGGCACCCTTTACCGAGGCCGGTGAAGCGCGCCGCCCCACGCTGACATGGCCGCGGCAAATTCCGATTGCCGGCGAACCGGCAGATGTCGTTGAAATTGCAACGAATTATGCCGCTTTCATGGCTGAAACCGACCTGCCGAAACTGTTTATCAATGCCGATCCGGGCTCAATATTGGTCGGCGAGGTGCGCGACGGGTGCCGGAAATGGAAAAATCAGACAGAGGTGACCGTTCCGGGCTACCACTTTTTGCAGGAAGATTCGCCGGATGAAATCGGCACAGCTCTTCGGGATTGGATGATTTCGAACAATATTTGAAGTAGTACGACCTAATAGTAATACTTTTAATACATTTTCTTCATAAACTTCAGTATTATTGGGTTTATGAAGGTGATTCGCCGCACAGACGAGCTGGTAAACAGCCTGATGCCCGCCATTTTATGTGGGGAACTGGCCGAGGGCGACCCGTTGCCCTCCGACCAGCGGCTGGGGAGTGCGCATAATGTGTCGCGCACGGTTGTGCGCGAGGCATTTCGCATTCTGGGAGCCAAAGGGCTGATTGAAGCAAAACCGCGCAGGGGCACCCGCGTGGCGCCGATGTCCGGCTGGGCTTTATGGGATCCGGATGTGCTGGACTGTCTGGCAGAAACCGACCATGCCGCCGGATTTGACCCGCATATTGCCGATATGCGGGTAGCCATTGAGCCGGTTTTGGCGGCACTCGCCGCCAGCCGCGCAAGCGCAGATGATTTGGCCGCTCTGCAAAGCCAATTGCGCGACTTGCAGCAAACACCTGAAATAGCTACGGAAATCGCTTATTTGGCCTGTATGTTCCGCATCTCCGGCAATCCCTTTGCCGGAAATGCCCTGAATTTGTCGACCTGGGCGTGCAAACGCTATCAAGATGTGCCGTTGGACGCCTATGGCAGGCTGACCGTCAGCATCTGCCAAGGCCAGCCCGAAGCGGCGCGGCGCTTTGCGCTTCAGGCTATTCTTGATAGGGTCAAAATAATGGAAAGCTAAGAAAAATCCCCGCCACGCGAGTGGCGGGGAAGCTGGGAACCTCCGGTGAGGGGGGAGGAGGGCAGCCCAGAAGAAGAGACTGACAAAAAATTTGACAGTTATGTGTGTTACGTCGCGTTTAACCAATTGGATCAGCCGAAAGTGACGAAAACGGCAAATTTTATGATTCCGTCCGGTTTGGACTTATGGTTAGAGACGCGAATGGTTAGAGACGCGAATGGTTAGAGACGCGCATGTTTAGAAACGCGAAAAATGCAAACCACAGATGCACCCCCGCGCACCGGAACAGGGGCGTTTCAATGGATGGTATCAATTTGGACGAAAATGATTTGAACGATACCGATTTGATGACGGCAATTGCCGCCGGTGATACGACCGCGGGCAATATTTTCATCTCGCGCCACCTGCCCTATGTCATGAGCATTTGCCGTCACTATCTCAAAAACGAGGCCGAGGCGGAAGAAGCGGCCCAGGATGTGTTCGCCGCGATCTGGCGAAAAGCCGATCAGTTCTCGCAAAGAGATGCCAAAGTCACGACCTGGCTTTATTCGGTTACGCGCAACCGGTGCATAGATATTTTGCGCCGGCAAAAACCGACACAGGACATTGACGGATTGGAGTTTGCCGATAGCAGCGACAATGCCGAGGTTCTGCAACAAAAATCCGAGCAGGCGCGCCTGTTGCGTGCAGCAATGGAGAGCCTGTCGGACGACCAGAAAGCCGCCATTGAACTGGTTTACTATCGCGAAACCAGCCAGAAGGCGGCAGCCGAGGAATTGGGCATGACACTGGCCGCGTTTGAATCTGTATTACGGCGCGCCCGACAAAAACTGCACGGACAATTGCGCGGACTGCGCCATGAACTGGAAATTGTGTGAACGGAGACAAGAAAATGGATCGCCGGAAATTTGAGAGCATTGTGCAAACCTACGGGGCCGACAGCGAACGCTGGCCGCACGCGCACCGCGCCGATATGCTGGCCTTGGTCGACACCGACCCGCAGGCACGCGCCATTTTGGGGCGTGAAGCGGCACTCGACAGCTTGTTGAGCGCGGTGGAACCGCCCGTATCGGACACGCTTGAAGCGCGCATTCGCAACGACATGACAGCTACACTGGGCACACTGGGCGCAAATGACGGGCCGCGCGCGTCTGTTGCGGCGATTGCCGCATCATCCGAGGCGCCGCCTTTGCGACAGGCGGCAGGCGCATTTGTGGTCGCGCTGGCAGCCTGCCTGACGCTGGGCATTGTCACCACGCCGGATATTATGGGTCTCCTTTTCGGCAATGATGAAATGTTGCTGGCACTTGATATTGTCGGCAATGAATTTTTGAACTAACAGGAGAATGGATATGAAAATAAGCAAGCAAACTGTTCTTTATGTTGTTTTGGGCATTTCTCTGGCGGTAAACGCCTATATTATCGGCTCGATCGGGTATTATTCCTACAAAATCAAGTCGATTGGCACAGACACGACCTGGATCGAAAAACGCCTTGATCGCGGTGAGGAAAAATTCCTGGCGCATCTTGAAGGCGACGACAAAGCGGTGGCACACAGAGTGATCGGCGAACGAAAACCCCCCTTGCGCGAAGCCTTTATCGATTTGCTGGAAGCCAGAAAATCCGTGATTACAACCATGAAAACCGATGCGCCCGACCCGCAAGCTCTGGCAGATGCCATGACGCGCTCGGAAGAGGCCGTCGAACGGTTGAACGAAAACTTTCACGGGCTGTTGCGCGACATCACCCTTGGCCTGTCACCCGAAGGCCGACAAAAAATCGGCGAGCGGCTTTCCAGTCACCGGCGCGACTGGCAAGCGGAGCGCTAGGCGAAAGGCCATATTCGCGCCGTTGCGCCAAAACGCCGGGCTTGGGTTGCGTTCTTTTTGACAAACGCCCAAAGGCATTTATATCTCCTGTGTCTGGGAGTGTGTTCAGGCCGAATTTAAAACAAGGGGTTGAAGCATGAAATTTTCCGTCGACGGCTATAGCAGATTTATTGTCAACAACCCCATATTGGTCATTGTGCTGTCGCTGATATGGGCGGGCATTGCCATTTATGGCATTACCAATTTCAGGTTCACCAATGACTACCGCTATTTCTTCAGCTCGGAAAATCCCTATCTGACGGCGTTTGAGGAACTGGAGCGCACCTATTCCAGCCCCGACACATTATTATATGTGTATCAGCCGAAAGACGGCACCAAGGCCACCGGCGCGCAAGCCCTGCAAATGGTCGAAGAAATTACCACGCAAGGCTGGCAAATTCCTTTTTCCACCCGCGTCGACTCGATCACCAATTTTCAAAACACCCGCGCGATTGGCGAAGACGACCTTGAAGTGCGCGACCTTGTTGTCGATGCCGGGCAAACCGATGCCGAAATGCGCGCCTATGTCGAAGAAACCATTTTGAACGAGCCCCTGCTGGTCGGCCGGCTTTTGTCGCAAGACGCACGCACCGGCGCCATATTGATTTCACTGCGCCCGCCGCGCGACAATCCGCTGGCGACCAACAGCATTGTGCAGGCGGCGCGCGAACTGCGTGCTGAAATGCGCGAAAAATATCCCAATATTCGTTTGGAATTGACCGGCTCGCAAATGCTCTCGCAGTCATTTTCCGAAGCCGCACAATCCGACCTCTCGACCCTCACCCCGCTCATGTATCTCATCATTGCCGGGTTTTTGGTTGTCGCCACCCGCTCATTGGCCGGCACATTTGCAACCGTCATTGTTATTGCCCTGTCGGCGGCAACCGCCATGGGCTTCGGGTCATGGCTGAATATTCCGGTTTCGCCGCCGGTCTCCGGCGCGCCGGTGATTATTCTCACCGTCGCCGTTGCCGATTGCGTGCATTTGCTGATCACGGCGCTGGTCGCGCGCGGCAATGGGGCTGACAAAAAACAAGCCATTATCGAGAGCCTGTCGATCAACGCCCAGCCGGTGTTTTTGACATCCGTCACCACTGCGATCGGGCTGTTCAGCCTGAATTTCTCCGACGCGCCGCCCTATCGTGACCTCGGCACATTGTCGGGCTTTGGTGCCCTGTTTGCCTGGATATTGTCCATGTCGCTGTTTCCGGCATTGCTGACACTGATGCCGATGGGGGCCAGCAAATCGGTCGACACGCAAAGCCGCATTATGGGCCGGTTTGCCGATTGGGTTATTTTGCGCCGCAAGCCGCTTCTGCTCGTCATGCTGGGGCTTGCGCTGACAAGCACGGCGCTGTTGCCGCGCTTCACCTTCAATGACCGTTTTGTGGAATATTTTGACGAGCGCATGGATTTCCGCGTCGCGTCCGATTGGGCGTCGGATAATCTGACCGGCATTTACATTATCAATTATTCGCTTGCCGGCGACGGGCCGGGCGGGGTTTCCGAGCCGGATTATCTGGAAGACCTCGACAATTTCGGCAATTGGCTGCGCGGTCAACCGGAAGTGAAACATGTTGCGAGTTTCGCAGATGTCGTCAAACGCATTAACCGCTCGATGAATGCCGACCGCCAGAGTTTTTATGCCGTGCCGGAAAACCGCGAGCTTTCGGCGCAATATCTTCTGCTTTACGAAATGTCACTGCCTTACGGGCTTGATCTCAATGACCAGCTCAATGTCGATAAATCCGAGTCGCGCCTTATCGTGACCCTGACGGATGTCAGCACCGCCGAAATGCAAAACCTGCGCGCACGGGCTTTGGGCTGGCTGCGCGAAAACACGCCGGAGGCCATGCATGTCGAGCCGTCGGGACAGGCGGTGATGTTCTCCTATATCGGGCGGCGCAATTTTGAGGCCATGACGCAAGGCACGTTGGTCGCGTTTTTGCTCATCTCGGCGTGTTTGATGCTGGCTCTGCGCAGCCTGCGTCTGGGGCTGATCAGCCTTATTCCGAACATCGCCCCGCCCGTGGTCGCCTTTGGCATGTTCAGTCTCATTCAGACCGAGGTCGGCTTCTGGACAAGTTTTGTCACCGCCACGGCAATCGGGCTTATTGTCGATGCGACCGTGCATATGCTGACCAAATATCGCCATGCGCGCATTAATTTGAAACGCAGTGCCGAGGATTCGGTGCGCTACAGCTTTGCCACTGTCGGCACGGCGCTTTGGGTGTCATCTGTCATTCTGGTGACGGGCTTTATGGTGCTCACCAATTCGCCGTTCCTCATCAACGGCATGCTGGGTCTTGTGGTGTCGATGACAATTCTGGCGGCGTTGATTCTGGACTTCCTGCTTCTGCCGCCCCTGTTGATTGAAATTGACGGGCGGCTCCGCGGTGATGCACCGTCGGCTCCAACCCCCACACCAACTGAAGCCTCCTAACCCAAAATCGAGGATTGATTATGAAATCTCATCTTTTAACCCTGCTCACAGCAACCCTGCTGGCTTCGTCGCTGACCGTTAAGGGCGCCCATGCCGCGACCCTGCCGGCACCGGACGAGCCCGAAGCGCGCGGCCTTGCCATTGCCACAATGAGCGACGAAACGAATTTGGGCTTTGGCGACACCAAGACCGAATTGCGCATGGTGCTGACCAATGCCAGCGGTCAGGTGAGCGAGCGACGCATGCGTTTCAACACGCTGGAAAACAAAGACACCTCGGATGGCGACTGGAACCTGATGGTGTTTGACGAGCCGCGCGACGTCAAAGGCACCGCCATGCTGACCTATTCGCATATTCTGGAGCCGGACGAGCAATGGATGTTTTTGCCCGCTTTGAAGCGCGTGAAGCGCATTTCATCGGTCAATAAATCGGGCCCGTTTATGGGGTCGGAATTCGCTTTTGAGGATTTCTCCGGCCAGGAAGTCGGCAAATATTCCTATTTGTGGTTGCGCGATGAAGCCTGCGGCGAGCGGCAATGCCATGTCGTCGAACGCCGCCCGCTTTACGAGCATTCCGGCTATACACGCTCTCTGGCCTGGACGGACACGCAAGATTATCAACTGCGCAAAGTCGTGTTTTATGACCGCAAGGACGCGCTTTTGAAAACGCTGACCTTCTCGAAATACAAGAAATATCTGGACAAATATTGGCGCTCGCATGACCTGTTCATGGAAAACCACGTCACCGGCAAGCAAACGCGCCTTGTCTGGGAAAATATTTCGTTTCGCACCGGTCTGTCCGAAAAAGACTTCAGCCAGAACAGTCTGAAACGGGCCCGCTAGAGATGGGGCGTCTGCGCGCTGCCCTGTTCGCCATCATAATGGCCCTGACCGGCGCAAGCCCGGCGCTCGCCTTCGATATCGAATTTTCCGGCTATATCGAACCGGAGTGGCGGCATTTTCCCAATGACGGGCCGACGCCGACGCATGAGCATGATTTCGGCTCCATCGCCGGCGAGGTCGAGCTGGCCTTTTTCAGCCGGTCGGGGGACCACACCGTCATCATCACGCCTTTTGCGCGGGTCGACGAACACGACCATGAACGCGCGCATGCGGATTTGCGCGAAGCCAAATATCAATATGTCAATGGCGACTGGGAAATTGTGGTCGGCGTCGACAAGGTGTTTTGGGGCGTCACCGAATTTTGGCACCTCGTCGACATCATCAACCAGACCGATAATGTCGAATCCGCCGATGGCGAACAAAAGCTCGGCCAGCCCATGCTGCGCGTCTCGCTGACGCGCGATTGGGGCACGCTGACCGGGTTTTATCTGCCCTATTTCCGCCTGCGCCAGTTTCCCGATCCGGTGACCGGACGCCCCACAACGGGTATTACCGTGCGCGACGAAAAGGCGATTTTCGAGAGCAAGGACAAACGCTTCAACCCCGATGCCGCCTTGCGCTACACGCACACAATCGATGTTTTCGATATCGGCCTGTCCTATTTCAAAGGCACGGCGCGCACGCCGGTTCTGGATTTCGGCCCGGAGACTTATGACGGCGTTTCGGTGGTGCCGCGCTACGACCTCATCTCGCAAGCCGGCATTGACGTGCAGGCAACGATTGGCCCCTGGCTGCTGAAGCTTGAGGGCACACGCCGCCAACAGCGCAATCAATGGATTACGCAAGCCACGGGCGGGGTTGAATATACGCTCTATAATATTTTCGACACGGGCACGGATTTGGGCATTGTCGCCGAATATATGTATGACCAGCGCCGCATGGACGCGCCGCAACCGTTCAATGATGATGTCGGTTTCGGCCTGCGCTGGACGGCCAATGACGTGCAATCGACAACGCTGCTTCTGGGCGGCGTTTACGATCTGGAAACCGACAGCACCGCCATATCGCTGGAAGCCGAACGCCGCCTAGGGGCTTCGTTCAAAGCCCAGCTTGAAGTGCGCCTGCAGGAAAAGGCCGGCACGGGCGACACGCTCGCACAGGCGCTGAAAGATGAGGATATGGTGCGCTTTCGCATCGCATATTATTTCTGATTGGCGGAATTTGATATGGCCTCGCGCCCGCTTGTGCCCTAGACTTTCGGCAAAAGCCCATAAGGGGGGAACATGACCGATATCGCGCAAGCCGGCGACCGGCCGAGCAAGTTTACGCGTAATTACACATTGGGTGTGCTGGTTCTGATTTATGCGTCCAGCCATGTCGATCGCCAGATTGTCTCGATATTGGCGGAATCAATAAAACAGGACCTGCTGCTCAGCGACACCCAGCTGGGCTTTCTTATCGGTCTTTCCTTTGCGCTTTTTTACGCCACGCTCGGCATCCCCATTGCCATACTCGCCGACCGCTATTCGCGGCGCAACATCATCGCCGCCGCGGTTATTATCTGGTCGGGCATGACGGCACTCAGCGGTCTGGCGGCCAATTTCACCCAGCTTGCGCTGGCGCGCATCGGCGTCGGCATAGGTGAGGCCGGTTCCAGCCCACCCAGCCATTCGATGATTACGGATATGTTCCCGCTGGAAAGCCGCGGCGCGGCCATGGGCATTTATGCCGCCGGCATTAATCTGGGCGTGCTGATCGGCTTTCTGGTCGGCGGCTATATTGACGAATGGTATGGCTGGCGCATGGCGTTTTTCATCGTCGGCATACCGGGCATTTTTCTGGGTCTGTTGCTGCTTGCCACCGTGCGCGAACCGGCGCGCACCAGCCCGCCAAAGCCGATATCACGCAATTATCTGAACGAGATTTGGCAGACCTTTGTGCTGATGATGTCGATCCGCAGCCTGCGCCATATCGTGATTGGCTGTACGCTGGTGGTTTTTGTCGGCTATGGCACAACCTATTGGAACGGCGTGTATTTCCGCCGCATTCACGGGCTTTCACCGGCCGAGGCGGGTACGCTTCTGGCGCTTGTCGGCGGCATTGTCGGCGGCATTGGCACCTTCACCGGCGGTTGGCTGGCCGACAAGCTGGCCCGGCGCGACAAGCGGTTTTATGTGTGGCTGACGGCGGGCGTCAAATTGCTGCTGGCGCCCTTTGTGGCGTGGTTTTATCTCACAACGGATATTGTCACGGCGCGCTGGCTGCTGGCGATATTGGCGTTTTTCGGCGGCTTTTACCTGTCGGTGAGCTTTGCCATGACACAAAGCCTCCTGCCTGCCTCGCGGCGCGCATTGGGGGCGGCGATTTTATTGTTCTGCATCAATATTTTGGGTCTGGGGCTGGGCCCGCTTCTGGTCGGCATGATGAGCGACGGCTTTGCACCGACCTATGGCACGGACAGTCTGCGCTATGCGTTATTGCTTGTCTCGCTGCTCAATATTTGGGGGTCGGTGCATTATTATCTGGCCGGGCGCACGCTTGCCGCTGATCTGGCAACCGCCGAAAACGCATAAGTCGAAAACACATAAAAAGGGCGGCCTCAATGACCGCCCTTTTCGTGTCCGAGTGCTGAAATTCCGCCCGGAATTTCAGAACGCTAGAATTTCAGCGCGAGGGTCAAACCGATCAATGACACATCCGCGCTTGTATTGTTGAGCGAAGCTTCCGTGTCCTGATAATAATAGCCGACACTGACGCCATCAGCGAGTTTGGTTGACCCGCCAATCATCAATTCTTCGTAATCGACTTTACCGCCGGCCTCCAAGATTTCTTCACTGTCGGTGAAACCGATACCGAATTTCGTGGCACCGATTTTATAGGCGGCCGCAATATTGGTGGTTTCAATCTCAATGCTGCCGGCATATTCCTCGTCAACTTCACTGTCAGCAGGGATTGCTCTGAGATTTTCATATGTCGTCTGGTTTGCACCAAACACATAATTGTCATAGGCGATTTGCACACCATAGCCATAGCTTTCCGGGTCGGCACCGCCGCCCACGGTTGAGCCCTCGACTTGCGTGTAACCCAGTTTCACCCTGGTGCCGTTCATCATGCGCATTTTGTAATTAACGCTGAACTCGATGATGTCTTCTTGGGTGCCGGCTTCAATGACTTCGAAATTGCTCTCGCCACCATCTGCGTCCTCATTATTAGGCGCAAATGAAACACCCAGTTGCAGACCATTCAGGCGCGGCGTGAAATAGCTAACCTTATTGGCATCGCTCGAAATATGCTCGATTTTCGTCGACATATTTGCGTCTTCAATCGCGTTTGCGCCAAGGGCAACATCATAGGCTTTTTCAATAACCGCATCGGTGAGGCTGTTATCGTGCATTTTCAGCCCGGCCACAAAGCCCGGTGCCGTCACCTCGCCCAGATGCGCCACGCCGTTTTCAGCGCCGACAATCAGTTTGCCCCAATCGCCTTTGGCATAAACGTAATGCTCGTCAATCTGGTCAGAAGACGTTTCGGCTTCAAGCTGAATGTTCAACCCGATTTCCGTGCCACCGTCGAGGATGGCTTTGCCTTTGAAGTGAATTTCAGCGTTTTGGACAATTCCTTCATCTTCCAAATTGTCAGTATCGCTATCGGCGTCAACGGCTGCCACGCTTTGTACAAAAAAACCGCCCACGGTCAGATCGACCGGGCCGGCTTGTGCCGACGCACAGGCCAGCAGGGTTAAAGGAAGTGCTGCCAGCAGGCCGCCCTTCCCGATCACGGCAGCACGTGCCAGTGATGTGGTTGAGAGGAGTTTGGTCATAGATCTATGTTCCTTTAAATGCCGCATGCGATATGCGGTTAATTTCAGGGAACAAACCCAAAAAACTGTCAGGGCTACGCCGTCCGGAAAGCTTTTTTTGTTCTTGCCGGTCGCTGCATTACTAAGCAGGTTCGCGCGATTTCAACATAAAGAAATGCCGGGATGGGTGAAGTTTGGTGTTTTTGTTGTTTTTGCGCAACAGCACGCAATGGTTGTATTCAAATAAAATTACCCGAAAAAAATGGCGGGGCCGAAGCCCCGCCATCCCGAAAAACATTTCCGAAAGGAAATTAGAATTTCAGCAGCAGACCGACACCGAGGAAATCGGCATCGACATCTGCGCCAGACACATTGTCTTTTTCAGCATCCTCAAACGAGAAGGTCAGCTTGGCACCCGGGCCAATTTTGTAGCTACCGCCAATAACAGTGATTTCAGTGTCACTGCTTTTGACACCAGCATAAGTGCTGTTTTCTTGGTCGTGAATGGCAACACCGATTTTTGTGTTGCTGGTCAGCTTATATTGAACACCATAATGGCTGGTTTCAATATCGTAGTCCTTGTCTTTATCTTCGGCTTCGTAGAATGTACCGCCGATTTCCCAAGGGCCGTTGGATACATTGACACCAAATGACGAGCCTTCGGCGTCTTTTGTTCTGTCGTTGGAGTCGCCCTCTTCGTAAGAGTAGCTCAGCTTGACTTTAGAACCGCCCAGCTGGCCGCTATAACGCGCACCATAGCTCATAACGTCTTCGTAGTCGCTATCACCCACAGTGTCCAAGTTCATAGAAGGACCGGATGTTTCTTTTGTGTTGGGTGTCCATGACACGCCGAGCTGAAGGCCGTTCATTTTCGGCGTGTAGTAAGACAGCTTCGCTGAGTCTTTTGACAGGTCTTCGTTACCAACGAGAGGTTTTTTGTAACCAACCGTCTCTTTCCAGGTCTCGAAATTATTGTCATAGGTTTTCCAGCCTAGGAACTTGGGCACGGAAACGGTCATTTGGTCGGCAACAGAGTTTTCGCCGCCGATGATCAGCTTACCGAAATCACCTTTGACATAGGCGTAATGCTCATCAGTTGCATCGCCATCGTCACTGGTTTCAATTTGCACTTGAAAACCATAGGTCAGGCCAGTATTTGATGAGCCCTCACCTTTGATAATAATCTCACCATCTTCCAGGAAATAGTCGTCGCCATAGGTGTTATTGTCGACATCAGCGCTGTAATACAAGGAGTTCATATAACCCCCAACGGTTACAGCAATCGGGCCGGCCGCAGCAGGCACCGTAAACAGAGCGGCAGCAGCCGTTCCAATAAGCAATTTGTTCATAACAAACCTCACTCTTACTCAACTTCTAGGGCGGTGTTGCCCCAAGAACACTGGCATAATCGCCCTTTGGAGCGGCAAAACAAGTAAAATCGCTTGGGTTTAGGGGGCTTTGGAGTAGACCGGGAGGGGGTGATGCAAAAAGGCCACAAAGGTAGCCACAATGTTACACAAATGAAATATTTCTGTTACCGGACAGACACAATTTAACGGCGATGACCTGCCAAACCACAACCGGATTGAACGAGGCGTGCTTGCCACCGACAATGCGATTCGGTATTGCCGCGCTTGCGGGCCGGTTCGGTTCGGTGCAGGGGGAAAATGGTACTGCCTCCCCGAATTGAACGGGGGACCTCTAGATCCACAATCTAGCGCTCTAACCAACTGAGCTAAGGCAGCACCGAACCACCACAAGAACAGGCCTTGCGCTGGAGTTTCGGAAAATAGTGGCCTTTAGAAGAAAGTTCAAGCGCATTGCCACACGAAATCCGCTTTTCCTCATATTCAGTGCGGTGCGCCAATTCACAAGACTTCACAGGGTCGATGATTGGTCTTAGGTTAGCGCCCTTGGCATGACAAATGGGGAACGCTATGGGCATCAACACACCATCCGACACCGAAGCCGAATTGCGCATCGGTGCTACCGACACGAATATGGTCAGAATTTTCGTCTCCAGTCCGGCCGGCGAGATACCGATGGATTTTTTCCCCGACGAGGCCGAAGAGATCGCGCGCGAATTGATGGCGGCTGCGTCGGCCTGTCGCAAAGGCGGCTAGCGCGTCATCATTGCCAAGCATCTGCATTTCTTTTACAGTCAAATTGAAAATAATTCTTAATAGCACCTCTTGCCGGATTTTGAGGTGACACCTTAAAGAGCGCAGTTTTTCTTCTGATTTTTGCTGATGTCTTCCGCATACATCCCGCGGGCGTTGCGCCCCCCAAGCCAGATTTGGCGCGATGGCTGGCTCTGGAGCAGTTTGGCACTGGCCGGCATTATGGCGCTGCCGATATTTGCGCTTATCGGCCTCAGTTTCGGCGCAGGCGCAGATGTGTGGCCGCATTTGATCGCGCATGTCATTCCCACCCAGCTCGCCACCACATTACAACTCATGCTGGGCGTCGGCATTATATGCGCGGTCATGGGCACCATCACCGCCTGGCTGGTTACTTTCTGTCAGTTTCCCGGTCGGCGGGTTTTTGCCTGGGCTTTATTGCTGCCGCTGGCCATGCCGACCTATCTGTCGGCCTATAGCTATGCCGATATGCTGGACCAGGCCGGCCCTTTCTATGCCGTTTGGTCGGCATTGTTTTCCGCTGACGCCTATCCGCGCATTCATTCGATCGGCGGCGCAATCGGTGTGCTGAGCCTTGTTTTATATCCTTATGTGTTTTTGTCGACGCGCGCGGCTTTCATCCAGCAATCGACCACGCTTATTGAGGCGGCCCGCACGCTGGGGCTGGCCCCGACGCAGTGTTTCCGGCGCATTGGCCTGCCGCTGGCGCGTCCGGCAGTGGCCGTCGGTGTGGCGCTGGTGCTGATGGAATGTCTGAACGATATTGGCGCGGTCGAGCATTTGGGTGTCGAGACGCTCACCATTGGCGTTTATGATACATGGCTGGTGCGCGGCAGTCTGGTCGGGGCGGCGCAATTGGCGCTGATGCTGTTGGGCTTTATCGCCCTGCTCACGCTGGTGGAACGCAGCCAGCGACGCGCGGGCAGCTACAGCGCACGACAGGGGAGGCAACGCTCGCTGCCCCGCTTTGTGCCCGGCAAGGCCGGTGCGGTGGCGGCTTTCGTGACATGCCTGCTGCCCGTATTGTTCGGCTTTATTGCGCCCACATTTGCGCTGGTTTCAGACGCGCTCGGCCAAAGCGTTACGACCGAATTGCAAAGCGCGGCGACCAATTCTTTCATGCTTGCGGCCCTTGCCGCTGCCATAACGACCGGGCTTGGCCTGTTATTGGCCTATGGCGCGCGCTCCAGCCGCATACGGGCCATGCGCGGGCTGGTCGGCTTTTCCGCGCTTGGCTATGCCGTTCCGGGCACGGTGCTGGCCATCGGCATCATGATCACCCTCACGAGCTTTGACCGCATGCTGGGAAATGGCGCGGTGCTGAGCGGCACGCTTGTGGCGCTTGTCTTTGCTTATACGGTGCGGTTTCTGGCGCTGGCGCATGGCACATTGGAGGCCGGTTTCGGGCGCATTTCACCGCATATGGACATGGCCGCGCGCAGCCTCGGCACCACGCGCAGCCAGACTTTGTTTCGCGTTCATATCTTCCTGCTGCGCCCGCCGGTTCTGGCGGCGCTGTTGCTGGTGTTTGTCGATGTGATGAAGGAACTGCCAGCAACGCTGGTTTTGCGCCCGTTCGACTTCGACACGCTGGCCACGCTGGTTTATATGCGCGCTTCGCTGGGGCAAGTTGAAGAAGCCGCCCTGCCCGCTTTGATGATTATTGGGGTCGGGCTGGTGCCGGTGGTCATCACGCTGATGCTGCTGGACACGCAACGGCGTTAACGCTGCCTCAATTTACCTCGGAAAACAATTCGCGGCCGATCAGCATGCGGCGGATTTCCGACGTACCGGCACCGATTTCGGCAAGCTTGGCATCGCGCAAATAGCGGCCCACCGGATTGTCGTTCACATAGCCATTGCCGCCCATAAGCTGAATGGCATCCAGCGCGCATTGGGTGGCGTTTTCACCGGCAAACAAAATCGCGGCAGCCGCATCCTTGCGGGTGGTTTCGCCGCGGTCGCACGCCTGATTGACGGCGTAGACATAAGCCCGCGTGGCGCTGAGGCGGGTATACATATCGGCGAGCTTGCCCTGTATCAGCTGAAACGTGCCGATCGGTTCGCCAAATTGCGTGCGCTGATGCACATAAGGCAACACCGTATCCAAACACGCCTGCATAATGCCCAAGGGCCAAGCGGCCAGCACGGCGCGCTCAAAATCCAGCCCGCTCATCAACACGCCGACCCCGCCATTGAGCGGGCCCAGAATATTTTCCGCCGGCACCGCGCAGTCTTCGAACACCAGCTCGCCGGTTTCCGAGCCGCGATGGCCCAGCTTGTCGAGCTTCTGGGCACAGCGAAAACCGGCAAAATCCTTTTCGATGATAAAGGCCGTAATGCCATGCGCGGCTGCTTCCGGCTCGGTTTTGGCATAGACCACCAGCACATCTGCCGACGGCCCGTTGGTAATCCAGAATTTGCCGCCATTCAGCACAAAATGGTCGCCCTTGGCTTCGGCGCGCAGCGACATTGACACAACATCGGATCCGGCACCGGTTTCCGACATGGCAAGCGCGCCCAAATGCTCGCCCGATACCAGCTTGGGCAGATATTTGTTCTTCTGCGCATCATTGCCCCAACGGAAAATCTGGTTCACGCATAAATTGGAATGCGCGCCAAATGACAGGCCGACAGAGGCCGACCCGCGGCTCAATTCTTCAACCGCAATGGCTTGTGCCAAATAGCCCAGCCCGACACCGCCATATTCTTCCGAAACCGTCAGCCCGTGCAGACCCATTTCGCCCATCGGGGTCCATAATTCGCGCGGGAAAGTATCGGTACGGTCTATTTCATCGGCGCGCGGTGCCAGTTCGGTATCGACAAATCGGCGCAAGCTGTCGCGCATCATATTGATCTCGTCGCCGAGATTAAATTGCAGCATTGGGTAACTGTTTGACAGCATGAAGGGCCCCATCACATTTACAGATAAAAAACTGCCGGCCACCCGCATTCGGGCAGCCGGCAGAGCAATTCTAAGCCGGTTTATTCGGCGGCATAGCCCATGACAGCTTTGGTTTCGAGGAAGTCCTCAAAGCCATGCTCGCCCCATTCACGGCCGTTGCCCGATTGCTTGTACCCGCCAAACGGCGCGTTCAAATCAAGCGAGGCACCGTTCAGATGCACATTGCCGGTGCGCAATTTGGTGGCCACGTCGCGCGCGTGGTCAATATCGCCCGACTGCACATAACCCGAAAGGCCGTAAACCGTGTCATTGGCAATTTCAATCGCCTCTTCTTCGGTTTCATATTTCAGGATCGACAGAACCGGACCAAACACCTCTTCGCGCGCAATCGTCATGTCATTTGTGACATTGGCGAAAACGGTCGGCTTGACGTAATAGCCGGCATTCAGGCCATCCGGCTTGCCGGGCCCGCCGGTGACAAGCTCTGTACCTTCATCAATGGCTTTTTCAAGAAGCCCCTGAATTTTGTTGAACTGGGTTTCCGAAACGACCGGCCCGATGGTTGTGTCATCGCCATGCGGATCGCCAACCTTGACCTGCTCGGCGGCGGCTTTGGCAATTTCGACCACTTCGTCATGGCGCGACGAGGGCACCAGCATCCGCGTCGGTGCGTTGCACGACTGCCCGGAATTCAAAAAGCAGCTTTGCACGCCCTGCGCGACGGCTTCGTTGAAATCAGCGTCATCCAGAATGATATTGGCCGATTTGCCGCCAAGTTCCTGCGCCACACGTTTGACCGTATCGGCGGAAGATTTGGCAACCATGACACCGGCGCGCGTAGAACCGGTAAACGACATCATGTCGATATCGGGATGCTGAGACATGGCCTCACCGACGGTCGGCCCGTCGCCATTGACCAGATTGAAAACACCGGCAGGCACGCCGGCATCATCCAGAATTTCAGCAAAAAGCGCGGCGTTGAGCGGCGCCACTTCGGACGGCTTGAGCACCATGGTGCACCCGGCAGCCAGCGCGGGCGCGACCTTACAGGCGATCTGGTTGATCGGCCAGTTCCATGGCGTGATCAAACCGCACACCCCGACCGGCTCCTTGGCGATCAGTGTGCCATTATGCTCTCTTTTGAACTCGTAATTTTCCAGAACACCGCGCACGGTCGTCAGATGGGCGATGCCCATAGCCGCTTGTGCCGATTTCGACAGCCAGATCGGCGCGCCCATTTCGCTGGTGATGGTTTCGGCAACCTCATCCATACGCTTTTGATAGGCCGCAACGATGGCATCCAGCAAATCCAGACGCTCCTTGACCGAACTGCGCGAGAAGCTCGGAAAAGCTTTCTTGGCGGCGGCAACGGCCTTGTTCACGTCTTTTTCATTGCCAAGCATAATCTGACCGACCACCTGCTCATTGGCCGGGTTGATCACGTCAAACGGTTTGGGGTCGGATGGGTCAACCCACGCCCCGTCAATATAAAATTTCAGGCAGTTTTCCATAAGTTTCTCCCTCAAGAATTGCTAGCCTTTATGAAAGCAGATTTAGACCGCCAATCAAGCGTAAAATGATGCTAACCGACCGAAACTGTGCAGAAAATGTTCAAGTCTTCAGACTTTCTCCAGAACACCCGCCAAATCATGCGTGTGTTGCTGCAACATGCGCGCCAGATTGGCCGGCGGCATATGCGGCTCCAGGGCAGAGAAATCAAGCGGTTCGCCGACCACCACATCAAGCGAGGAACCGACACGGCGACGCACTTCGTGGAAAATCAGGGCGATGCGCAGCGCATAGCTGAGATGGCTTGCCACCTGAAAGGAAAGGCTGTTCTGACCTTCGAAAAACACCGGCACAACGCTTGCCTTTGTGCGCCGGATCAATTGCCCTACAAGCGGCGCCCAGTCTTCGTCCAAGGCTTCGCGGGAGAAGATTTTGGGCGTTGTGGAAACGCCACCGGCGGGAAAAACAATCAGCGAGCCGCCCGCGCTCAAATGCTCGCGCGCGATTTTGCGCGAGGTCAGATTGGTCTGAAGGGCTTGCGGCGTCAGCTCGAAATCGACCGGCAACACATAATCGTCAAGCTCCGGCGCACGGCATAAAAGCGCGTTGATGAGAATTTTGAAATCACCGCGCGTGCGCGCCGCCAGCAGACAGATGACAATGCCGTCAAGAACGCCGTATGGGTGATTGGCGACAAAAATCAGCGGCCCTTTGGCGGGAATTTTTTCAAGCGGAAACCCATGCCAGTTGACGCTCAGGTTAAGCCGCGCCACGGCTTCGTCAAAAAACCGGTCATGCGGCAGAGCTTCGCGCTGATATTCGCGATACAGGCGCTTCAGATAGGGCTGGCCGGTCAGCATTTCGACACAGCGTATACCGAGTTTTCGCGGCAGCGGATCGTTCGGCGAGGCGTAGCTGAATTCATCTATCAACATTGCGAGACCATAATAAAAGTCAGCCGCAAAGGGCTTAAGCGTCACAAATTTATAACACTTGCGCGGTCATGTTTTCCAGACCGCAAATCGTGTTTGCATTGTGCTCGCGCCGGCGCCTAGCGTGAAATGGCATTGCAGCGGTTCCGGAAGTCTATCGGCAGAAAAACGCAATGCGTCGGCGTAACAGTAGACTTTCGGTTTTTGTAGTCACTTCCCTGTCATGGTCCCTTGGACTGCAGAAAGTCGCGGCGACCCAAACGCCCTCGGGTCGTCGCGGCAGCCCTGCCGTTTCAGATAATGCCGTTTCAGATAATGCGGTTCAAAAATATCGCCAAAAATATTAGACGAGCGCCTTTTGAATTTCATGCGCCAAAAGCCAGATGCGATCGCGCCCCCAGCAGGAAAAAACCTCCCGACCCTTATCGTCAAGCAGACGGTAGCTCGGCACCCCCCAAAGGCCCGACGCCATCATTTGCAGGCGGTTTTCCTCCATCGGGCCTTCCCAATCGGTATTGTCGATCACCTCGCTGGCCGCCGCCCAGTCAAGACCGGCGCGTTCAACCACCATTTTAATGCCCTGATCGCTGCCGACATCAATCCCCTCGGACCATGCCATTTTGCAAAAAGCCTGCAACAATTCGCCGCCCTTGCCGACCTCATCGGCCATGGCAAAAAGCGAATAGCACCGTCGCACCGGATCGCCAACGGGATCAAAAATATGTCCAAACGGCACACCGACGCGATCGGCCTCGCGCTTGGTATCGCGCATGATATAGCGCCCTTTGACCGCCGGTACGGGCAAATCCCGCATCACCATGGGCAATACCGGACGCACAACAAGATCGACCGGATAATGGCCGGGCAGATCAAGCGTTTCGGGCATGGAAACATAGCTGTAGGGGCTGCGGATAGAGGGGTAAAATTCCAGCGTCAGCCGCCTTTGTGCAGGCTTTGACATGAAGGCCGGGCGGCTTTGAAAATGCACCACTTGGCGGTGCCCGCTGCGTTGCAGGCCGGTTTGAATGAGGCGCTCTTCCAAATAGGGCAAACGGTCAACACCCCAATACCATTCGCCGGCATAATAGAGCGTACCGCCCAGATAATGCCCCAGCGCTTCGCGCTCGCGCCTGCCGGTGTCGCGTTGCTCGGCGGCCAGCGTGTCGCTGACGAGGGGCAGTTTCGACAATGTTTGGGAATCGCCGGCCCATAAGGCCGTGCCAATTTCGATCGCGGCAGTAACCTTATTGCCGGTTGCCACCAAAGCGCGCTCGGCAAGCCGGCAGATATCCGCGCTTGGCTGGCTGCCGGGATCGTCAAATTGCAAATTGTAAAACGGCGCGATTGCCGCCGCATCGCGGCGCGAATAATCTTCCAGCGCGACGCGCTCAGGTGCCGCATCATCGGCCGGTGGCGGCACAATGCGAAGCTCAAGGTCAATATCATAGCTGCTTTGCACACGCGCCAGCGCCTGCACCAGCAAATGACTGTACGGGTCATCAATCTGGTGAAAATAGACAACCTGATGCGACCGGCCCGAAACACGCCGTTTCATTTCGTGCAGCCCGCGTTTGATGTTCTGCAGGCGACGGCCGGTAAACACGGAAGTGATAAAGGGGCGAAAGCGCGATGTCATTTATTCCTCTTTTGCATTGTCGGGTAGCATGGTTAAGCCGAATTTGGAAGTCAATATGAACGCATGATGATGAAGGATTGGTTACCCCCTTGCCGGCGCGTTCTATTTGACCGACCGGCTTTGCGCCCCATTTCATACTCATGAAAATGCGTAAAAAATCCGAATTGCCGCAAAAAGATTGCCGTGCCTGCGGGCGCCCGTTTAGCTGGCGCAAAAAATGGGCCCGCGACTGGGATAATGTTCTTTACTGTTCGCAGCGTTGCAAAATGGCGCAAAAAGGCACCTCATGAGCGCGGCTGTTCTGATATTGGGCGACCAGCTGAACCTGTCGCTCTCCAGCCTGCAGGCGGCGGGCCCTGATGCCGAGATTTTCATGGCGGAAGTGGCGGATGAGGCCGGTTATGTGCGCCATCACAAGCAGAAAATTGTTCTGGTGTTCTCGGCGATGCGCCATTTTGCCGAAAAACTGAAAACACAGGGGCGCAAGGTGCATTATTTCGCTTATGGCGAAAACCCCGCCCTCACCGGCATGGGTGACGTGTTGAACCATATTGCCGACACGCTTGCGCCGCAGAAAATTTTTGTCACCGAGCCCGGCGAATACCGCCTCGACAAAATATTGCGCGGCTGGGTGGCACCGGCGGGCACATCGCTCGTCATCACGCCCGACACCCGCTTTATCGCCACGCATGAAGCCTTTGCGACATGGGCCGACGGGCGCAAGCAATTGCGCATGGAATATTTCTACCGCGACTTGCGCCGCCGGTCGTCTATTCTCATGCAAGACGGCGAACCCTTGGGCGGCCAGTGGAATTATGATGCCGACAATCGCAAGAAATTGCCGGCCAAGCATAATGTTCCGCCGCGCCCCCGACGCAAACCCGATGCCATAACCAAAACTGTGATCGATCTGGTCGCGGCGCAGTTTTCAAACCATTTCGGCACCACGCAAGATTTCGCATGGCCCGTCACCCAAGAAGAGGCCGAGGCCGATTTCGATTATTTTCTGGACAATTGCCTGCCATTGTTCGGCGATTTTCAGGATGCCATGAAATCCGGCGAGGTTTTTGTTTATCACAGCCTTGTCGGGGCAAGCCTTAATCTGGGCCTGCTCGACCCGTTGGAGGTTTGCCGCGCGGCGGAAGCGCGCCTGCACACCCATCAGGCACCGATCAATGCCGTTGAAGGTTTTATTCGCCAGATATTGGGCTGGCGCGAATTTATTCGCGGGGTCTATTGGCTGAAAATGCCGGATTATGCCCAAACAAATTATTTCGAGGCCGACCGCGCCCTGCCCGATTTCTACTATAGCGGTGACACGCAAATGACCTGCCTGCGCGCAGCCATTGAGGCGACGCGCGATCACGCCTATGCCCACCATATTCAGCGGCTGATGATTACCGGCAATTTCGCTTTACTGGCCGGTATCGCACCCGAAGCCGTCAATAAATGGTATTTGGAGGTTTATGCCGATGCCTATGAGTGGGTGCAATTGCCCAACACGCATGGCATGGCGCTGTTTGCCGATGGCGGGGTGGTTGGCTCAAAACCCTATGCGGCGTCAGGGGCTTATGTGAACCGCATGTCGGATTATTGCCGCGATTGCGCCTATAAGGTCAAAGAACCCACGGGCGAGACGGCCTGCCCGTTCAACTATCTCTATTGGGATTTCATGACGCGCCACCGCGACAAGCTGGGCGGCAATCCGCGCATGGGCATGGTGTATCGCACTCTGGACAAAATGGATGATGCGCGGCGTGCGGCGATTGCCGACAGCGCGGCAAAATTTCTGGAGAATATGTAAATGTCTGCCAAACCAACCCTGCCGGTCGAGGCGCTGAGCCTGAATATTGACAGCTATGTCGCCTGTACAAAATGCGCCGAGGAACTGGCCGATATCGAGCCGAAAATATCGCTGCAGGAATATGCCGCCATTGATATCGGGTTTACCCGCTGGGGGCTACAGGTCTGGTGTCGGCGGCATCAGGTCAATATTGTGCATATTGATTTTGGCGGGCGGCAATTGCCGGCAGATTTTCGGCGGCTGGAAAAAAATTAGCCCTCTGAGCGCATATCGGGTGGCAGATAGCATCACGCCTCAAGGCGCGCACCATCCCATGCAAAACACCCGCCGCTATCAGCCGGTGACAAATTCTCTATCACGCCCAGTAAATGCGCCGCCGCCTGACCCGGCGTAAACAGTTTTTCGCGCGGCGTGCCGCTTTGAAACGGTGCCGATAAATTGCTGTCCACCGTGCCGGGATGCAGGCCCACAATCACCGCAGACGGCGCGCGGCGCGCAAACTCAATGGCGGCGGTGCGCACCAGCATATTCTGCGCAGCTTTGGCCGCGCGATAGCTGTACCACCCGCCCAGACGATTATCCGAAATAGACCCGACCCGCGCCGACAAATGCGCCATGACCGCTTTTTTGTCACGCGCCATGAGCGGCAGAAAATATTTCATAATCAGCGCCGGCCCGATCGTGTTCACAGCCAATACGCGCGCCATTGCATCGGCCGAGATTTGCCGCATTGCTTTTTCGGGATGCACATCGGCGGCTTCATCATGCAAAAGCCCGGTAGCGTTGATCACCAAATCAAATGGGGCCATCTCCGCCACAGCCGCTGCCACGCCCGCAATATCGGCTTCATTGGCGAAGTCGCATGAAAAATATCGATCGCCTGCGGCAGAAGAACCCGCCGCCCGACCCGTTGTGACAAGGGTACCGGCGTTTTCGTGTTGCCCCACAGCATCGGCCAACGCCCCGCCAATCGCGCCCGTGGCACCGAATATGAGCGTTTTGAAACCGTCACCGAAAGAGGTCAGCACCGGCGTGGCATTTGCGTCATCCGCCATTCTTGAGTTTTTTACCCCGCATCTCTATCCTATGGTTAAAAGCTAGAACTCAGAGGCCATACGGCAACCGAGCGGGAGAAACAAATGAACAAGAATTTGAAAATTGCTGTCCTTGGTGCGGGCATGTCGGGCATGGCAATGGGGCATTCGCTGATCAAGGCGGGCTTCACGAATTTCACAATTTATGAAAAAGCCGACCGCGTGGGCGGCACATGGCGGGAAAATAATTATCCCGGCGTGGCTTGCGATGTGCCGTCGCATCTTTATTCATTTTCGTTTGAGCGCAATCCGAATTGGAGCGAGGCGTTTTCGCCGGGCGGCGAGATTCAGCAATATTGCGAAGCGACGGCGGAAAAACACGGGCTTCTGCCCCATTGCGCGTTCAACCGCACGCTGACCCACACAAGTTACGAAAACGGCATTTGGCATCTCGACTTTGCCGACGGCAAAACCGAAACCGCCGATATTGTGGTCTCGGCCATGGGCGGCCTGCATGTGCCGCAAACGCCCGACTTCAAAGGCAAGGACAAATTCAAGGGCCCCAGCTTTCACACCGCGCATTGGGACCATGATGTCGACCTGACCAATAAGCGCGTGGCAATAATCGGCAGCGCCGCCAGCGCCGTGCAGGTTGTGCCGGAAATTATCGACAAGGTTGCCCATCTTGATGTCTATCAGCGCACGCCGAACTGGGTGTTGCCGCGCATGAACAAAAAATATCCCGCATGGCGCAAATGGTTGCACCGGAACCTGCCTTTCACCAGCCTGGCAATTCGCGCCCTGTTATATTTGCGCGGCGAATTGCTGTTTTTCCCGGCGTTTTTCGCCGACAGTTTCATGCAACGCAGGCTGCGCAAAACCGCGCTGGAACATCTGGAAGAACTGGTTGCCGATGAAAAGCTGCGCGCCAAGCTGACGCCCGATTTTCAAATCGGCTGCAAGCGCATTTTGATGATCGACGGATATTTTGAAGCCCTGCAACGCACCCATGCCGAACTGATTACCGAGGGCATTTCCGAGATTACCGAAACCGGCATTGTTACGCAGGACGGCACCGCCCATGATGCCGATGTCATCATTTATGCCACCGGCTTCAAGCCGTTCGACTTCCTTACAAAATTCGGCGTTACCGGTCCCGGCGGGCGCGACCTTGCAGAAAGCTGGGCCGACGGCGTCACCTCGCATCGCTCGGTGGCGGTCGCCGGCTTTCCGAATTTCTTCATGCTGCTGGGCCCCAATAGCGGCCTTGGGCATAATTCGGTTATCGTGATGATTGAAGCGCAGGTGCATTACATCACCGAGCTTGTCAAAGGGCTGGCCAAAGGCGGGCTGGCCTATATTGACCCCAAGCCGGAGGCGCAAAAAGCCTTTACCGAAGGCCTGCATGAAGGGCTTGCGGGCAAAGTATGGTCAAGCGGCTGTCAGAGCTGGTACCAGTCCGATGAGGGGTTCAATCACACGCTTTGGCCGCATTCGACAATGCGGTTCATACGCGAGATGAACAAGCCGGATTTGTCCGAATATAATCACGGGCGCAATCGCAACGCCGCCGAATAAGGCGTCACGCCAGCAAATCGGCGAGCAGGCTTTGCACGCGTGCGGCGCGCGTGGGCGCCTCATAGGCCAGCATGTCACCCACCCCCCAGACCGGCCCCGGCCATGCGGCATCGCCTTCATGGCGCGCAATCACATGCACATGAAGCTGGCGCACCATATTGCCCAGCGCGGCAATATTCATTTTGTCGGCCTGCGCCAGATTTTCCAACACGCAAGCCACATGCGTCGCCACATCGAACAAATGGTGTCGGGCATGGTCGTCGAGATGGTGCCATTCCACCGCGCCGTCAATTTCGGGCACCAGCACGAGCCACCAATAGCGCGCATCATCCATCAGCCGAATTTGCACCTGATCGAGCGTGGTAATTTCAAAGCTGTCAGCCGCAAGGCGCGGGTCGAGGGCGAACACCGGCTCAGCCAAGCGCGGTGTCGGACACGAACGGATTGGTTTCTTTTTCGAAGCCGAAAGTCGATGTCGGGCCATGGCCGGGAATGAAGGTGATATCGAGACCCAGAGGCCACAGCCGGTCGGTGATGGATGAAATCAGTTGCTGGTGATCGCCTTTGGGAAAATCCGTGCGCCCGATCGAGCCCTTGAACAAAACATCGCCGACCATGGCGACCTTGCTTTCAGCCTGCACGAACACCACATGGCCGGGCGTGTGCCCCGGACAATGCACGACATCAAATGTCGTATCCGCCGCGGCGACGACATCGCCATGTTCGAGCCACTGGTCGGGCTCAAAGGCCAGCACCGGCGGAAAGCCGAATTGTTTGGCCGCGTCGGGCATGCCGTCGATCCAGAACTTGTCTTCCTTATGCGGCCCGATAATCGGAATGTCGCGCGCGGCAGCCATTTCCGCAACGCTGCCGGCATGGTCGAGATGGCCGTGCGTCACCAGAATTTTTTCGATTTTGATGCCCTGTTCGTCGATGAATTTATCCAGCAAAGCCAAATCACCGCCCGGATCAACCACGGCACCGTTCATGGTCTCCTCGTTCCAGAAGACAGTACAATTTTGCTGAAACGGCGTTACCGGAATTATCTGAAAACGAACCATGCCGCACTCCCTAAATTTCTCATGAAAACCAGCATAAACCTTTTGTTAGGCCGTGCAAATCACACTAGAGTTTTAAGTGTTTCTTCAACAATCGAAAGGAGGTGATCCATTGTCTAGTGAAAGGTCTGATTTAGGGTTTAAAATCCGGCGGTGTATGATGGACGTGGAGCAACCTTCGCAGTCCATGGGCACGCGAAAATAATTTGGATTTGCCTTAAAACCAAATTCACGGGGCGCCCGCTTGTCGGGCGCCCTTTTTTGTGCCCGTTTTTTTCAGCCCGTTTTTTTCAGCAAGCGACCTTAGCATGCGGTATAAGCCGTTATGAGCTTCTTCCTCGGCATTGACCTCGGCGCAAGCGCGCTCAAACTGTCGCTCATTGACGCGCACGCCGATTATGTTGGCGGGTGCAGTATCGGGCTTGCGACGCGTGCGCCCGAACCCGGCCATGCCGAACAAAATCCCGCTGACTGGCGCAACGCCTTGCAAAACGGACTGGGTCGGTTGCACGCCGATTTTCCGACAGAACTTCAAGCGTTGCGCGCCATTATGTTTACCGGCGGCGCGCATATTGCGGTTTTATGCGACGCCCAAGCCATGCCCTTGCGTCCGGCGATTATGTGGAGCGACCAACGCGCTGCGGCGCAGGCCGACCATTTGCGAGAAAACCCCGCAATTTTGCAAACAGCCGGCAATCTGCCCAATCCGACATGGACGTTGCCGCAATTGTGCTGGTTGCAGGCCCATGAACCCGACCTGATGGCCCGCCTTGCGCACATATATTTTGCCAAGGACTGGCTGCGCGCCCAATTGACCGGCGACCGCACGACCGATATGGGCGAAACTACGGGCGCCATGCTGGGCGATATCCGCCAATCCGACTGGGCACCCGAATTGCTGGCACAAGCCGGCATAGACAAAACCATGCTGGCCGCGCCCGTGTCTCCGCTCACAAAAACCGGCACGACGGATGCGCGCGCGCATGACTTTCACCTGCCGTCAGGTGTCGCTATCTATCAGGGCACGATAGACACGACGGTCGAGTGGCTGTGCTGTGGCGCGCCCGGCACCAATAATAAGCAAGCGGGCACAACAAGCATCAAGCTGGCCTCCGCCGGTGTCGTTTCAAAAATTTGTGACGGCTTTGCGCCGCGCCCGCCCGTATCGATTTATCCCCATCTCACCGCGCCGCTTTATTATCACGCGGCCGGCATGAATAATTGCACCGGCGCGCTGGATTGGTTTGCCAAAACATTCGCACCCGCCCACACCCCGGCGCTCACGCTCGACCGGATGACGCAACTGGCGGCGGACGCTCCGGCCGGTGCCGAGGGGGTTTTGTTTCACCCCCATTTGCTGGGTGCGCGCGCGCCGCATTGGAACCCCGATCTGACGGCAAGTTTCTCCGGCATGACACGCGCCACCACGCAAGGCCATTTGGCCCGCGCCGTTTTTGAGGGCGTCGGACATACGCTCACGCAGATTTGGCAGAGCATGGACATTAAAACCACCGAGACGACTGTGGCAACCGTGCTGGGCGGCGGGGCCCAAAATGCGTTTTGGTGCCAAATGCTTGCCGATATGACCGGTGCCGTCTTGCGCGTACCCGAACACACCGACGCCGCTTTTGGCGCGGCATTGCTGGCCGCTCATGCCGATGGTGCGTTCGACACGCCGGCAGAAGCAGCAGAAGCGGGCTTGCGCATAAGGGCCGAATTTTGCCCTGACAAACAAACCCACGCTTGTTATGCTGAAGCCCACGAAGTTTTTAAGGCCGCGTTTGAGCAGTTTTATGAATAGACGCGCGCGTGACATTAATGAGCACGAAAAGCTCGGAGGATACCCCATGCAAGAGCGTGTAGACATTACGATTGAAAACCAGATTGCGCATGTGCGCATGGTGCGCAGCGACAAGATGAATGCGCTGGACAATGACATGATGAAAGCCATGATCGCCGCCGGCGAACGGCTGAAAAGCGAAGCCGGACTGCGCGCGATCGTTTTATCGGGCGAGGGGCGCGCCTTTTGTGCGGGTCTTGATATGGGCAATTTCAGCGCAACGGCCGAAAAAGCCGGCAGCGGCGAGAAATCGACGCGCAAGCCGCTTGCCGAACGCACGCATGGCCAAGCCAATATGCCGCAAAAAGTTGCCTGCATCTGGCGCGAAATCGGGGTGCCCGTTATTGCGGCAGCGCACGGGTTTACGCTGGGCGGCGGCTTTCAAATTTTCATGGGCGCCGACATTCGCTTTGCCGCGCCGGGCACGAAGTTTTCCATCATGGAAATCAAATGGGGTCTGGTGCCGGATATGGGCACAACCCATGTTATGGCGCGTCTGGCCCGCGAAGACATTTTGAAGGAACTCGCCATGACGGGGCGCATTTTTGAAGCCGACGAAGCACTTGAAATCGGTTTCCTGACACGCATTCATGACGACCCCGTGGCCCATGCCATGGAGGTTGCACAGCAAATTGCGGCGCGCAATCCGGAAGCCATTCGCGGCATCAAGCGGCTTTATAACGAGCCGGCCGACCGTCACCTGCCCGACACGCTTTTGCTGGAAAGTGAAATTCAGGACGAGATTATCGGCGGGCCGAACCAGATTGAGGCGGTGATGGCCGAAATGGAAAAACGCGAAGCCAGATTTGACGATGTGGCCTCTGCCGCCGAATAAAGCAGAAGAGTAATCTGACGACGATAAGCGTCCGAAGCTAAAACCCGATAATTTGCACGGTGCGGGCGATCAGCCAATAGCTCGCCAGCCCGCCCATAGCCATGACAATGCCGGTTTGCACCCGCGCGCTGTAAACCGGCGGCATGGCGGCATGGCGCGCCATATAGGCAAATCCCAAGCACAGGCCGACCACGCAAAGCTGGCCGATCTCAAGGCCGATATTGAACAGCGCAAGCGCGAAAAAGCCCGTCTCGCGCGGCAGGCCGATATCGGCCAGCACACCGGCAAAACCGAAGCCGTGCAGCAATCCGAAAGCCAGCGCAATGATTTGCGGGTGTTGTTGCGTCAGCCGTGCGCGGGCCTCCTCCGGTCGCAGCAATTCGGTGGCGACAAAGACAATGGATAGGGCAATCACGGCTTCCACCGGCGCGGCGGGCAGATAAATGACATCCAGAACCGACAGCCCCAGCGTTACCGAATGGGCAAGCGTAAACCCGGTAATGACCAATACCAGCCGACGCCAGCCCGACACCAGCATCACCAGACCGATGACAAATAAAATGTGGTCATAGCCAAACACAAGATGCTCGACCCCCAGCCACAAATAGTTGAAGAGGCCGACCCCGCCGGTAAATTTTTGCACGGGCTGTTCGGGCGTCAGCCGCATATGCACCGGATCGTCATCGGCTTCGTGCAATTGCACGAACACATCCGTTATGGTTTTTTGTAAACCCTCAATACCGATCGCCTGTCCGCGCAAACCACCGGCACACGTCAGCGTGAAGGTTTCGACAAGCACGCCGGGCAGAAGCCGCATGGTGCTGTCTGTGCCGCGTTCGCAAGAGGCCGGAAACACCGGACGCAGCCCCAGACCGGCAACATTTTGCGCGCCACCGCGCACCGGCTGTTTCCAACTTACCGCATAATTTTCCGGGGCGATTTCGTCGATTTTCAAAAACCCCGGCCGCACTTCATGCGCCAAACTCGGCGACAGGCAAACCCCGACAAACACGGTTACGGCAAGGGCGGCCAGAAAGAACCGAAAAACCCTCATGGCAGCGGATCGACCGGAGCAAGCTCAACCTTATATTTGGCCCGCAACTCACCCATCGCACCATCGCGCGCCGCTTTTTGCCGGAACATTTGCCAATCGCGGGCCACGCGCGGGGCAATATCGTCAAACGCCACATCGCCGCCCGCATCACGCGCCAGCAGGTTAACCGCATGCACGCCGAATGCCGAGACCACCGGCCCCGACCAGCGCGCTTCGGGGGCCGCGCGCAAAGCGGCCACAAATGCGTCGCCCATTTCGACGGCCAGTCTTTCAGCCGTCACCGTGCGATAGCTGCGATTGAGCATGAACGGACGCCCCAGCGACCGCCAGTCGGTCTCATCGGCGTTCAACTGTGCGACAGCGGCGCGCGCTTCGTCTTCATCTTCGAAAAAAACATGATTGAAGCTGAAGGTTTCGGGCAGGCGATAGCGCGCGCGATCGGCTTCGAAAAATGCGCGCAGCGTGTCGGCATCGGGTTCGGTTGCCACATCCCCATCGGCCAGCAAAAACTCATATTTCTGTGCCAGGCGTCGGCGGATAATCACATCATCCTGATCGAGATTGAGACGACGCGCCTCGCGCACAAGAATTTCCTCGCGCACATATCCCTCGACCAGCGCGTCCAGCTCATTGGCATCGGGCAATCGCCGGGTCTGCCCCTGCCATTGTGCCGCCAGCTTCTCCAGCAAGGGCAGGTCGACGATAATGTGATAGTCGTCCACTTGCTGACGCCAGCGGTCGAGGCCGAACAGTAAAAGCCCAATAGCCAGAAACCAGACAAAGCGGTCTGTAACCAGCGCATGAAGAAGCCGGCGAAATGGGGATTGGTTCATCGACTAGTTCTCAAGCCAGATGGGTGAAGACCACACACGTTCCTGAATGGTTGTAGCCAGCGCCGGATTGGGCAATGTGCCTGCCCGCAGCGCGTCCCAGCTTGACCAGCGGCAAGTGGGGTTTTCCAGCGCACGCACATAATAAGCGGCGCTTTCACCGGCGACATAAGTCGGGTCGCGCCACACGGCGCGCAATTCATCGGCACCGGTATCGGCGCTTGTCGCGCAGGTGGCGACATCAACCGTGGCATTATTGTCGGGGCAGCGCTGTGTTTCGGGGTTCACCGCCGCACCACCGGCGCAAGCCACATCAAACACGGCTTCTTGTGTATTGCCCTCGGCATCTATCCAGCCTTTTACAATTTGCGCGCGTTGCAGCGTATTGCTTGCCGGATCGCGCGTCACCCAGACCAGAAACTCAGGCGATTGCTTGCCCTTTGGTGCGAGGTCGCCGCCCATCGGTACGCCGCGCGCATAGGCCTTGGAGACCATATTGGCTTTTGAGAAAATATCGTCGCCGAAGCCGTATCCGCCAAAAAACCGCACCCGCATGCGCGGGCCGCTGGTGGCAAAAGTTTCCTTGCGCCGCAGGGCGGCAAAAATCGAAGCGCGCGTATTTTCTTCCGCCCAGACACCGGCAAGACCCGAAGCCCCCCAGGTCGACCATTGCTGATGCATATAGCCCGGTGCCGGATTGGCCGGTGGCACACCCACATTGGCGGCTGCGGGCACTTGGCTCATATAAATGGCGTTCATCAATCGGGAGATTTGGGCATTGAGCCGCTCGCGCCAGCCCAAAGGCACCGACCCGCGCAACTTGCCGGTCGCGTCAACAATTCCGATTTTCGACCAGTAATTGTTCTCGTCAAAAGCGCCCGCACCCACATGCGTGTCGGAAGCACCAATCAGCCCGAATTTATATGGATTACCGGCCCCTGCCCGTTGCAGGGCAAGGCCGCGCAAATAGGCCTCGCGCACATATGACCCGTTCAGGGCACTCGCATTCCATGTCGCGATTTGATAGGGCATGATTTCAAACGCCGCAAACTCGTCGCGCGGCGACAAAAGCGGATGCGTTTCGGAAGTGCCCTTGACTTGCGTCACCTCGACAATCGGCTCATTGCGCATTCTGAGATCAGCATAGCTTTGCGTAATCGGCTGCCCGTCATAGGTTTGGTTGCTGAACATGAAACCGTCCGACCCGTTGGAATTATGCGGGATCGAGATGCTGTCCATGCCCTGCGCGCGCAGGCTGTCCATCCAGCGCCACAGATTTTCGGGGTTACGCGAAATCAGGCGCGAATAGGGTTCATCCGGCGCACCATCGGCAAACACCACATTGCGGTGCAGATTTTCGAAATTATTTTGCGATGAGGTGTATTCATAGCCGGTAAAGGCCGTGAATTGTCCGGGGTCGTTATGGCGATCGGCGGCGATTTTAATCTCCTGCCAGGCCGAACGCACAATATCCATATCCAGCAGGTCATCTTCCACAATCTGACCCAGATAAGGCATCATTGAGGCAAATGCCAGACGCCGCGCCGTGGGGGTTTCCGCCTCGCGCAATCCGGTGGCGACCGGGTGCTTGGATACTTTTGTCGAGGGGTCGAACATGGCCGGCACCATGCCCAGATACATGGCGTGGTCGGTCACGGCCTGAAAATCGAGAGGTACGCGCAGTTTCATTTCAAAACCGGCGGGATGGAAAATTTTCTCGCCCTTGGCAAAACGATAGGCTTCATCGGGCCCATTGCGATTGCCGAAAATGAAAGCGTCAAAAGACAGCTTGGTGTGAACATGGGTTTCACCGTAATAGGCTTGCCTTTCGGCGGGCTCCGCCATAGCCGGTACGGTCGCGGGCAACAGGGTCGAAGACAACACGGCCAGCGAGAGCGCAAATGCGCGTATATTTCTTTTTGTCATAAAAATTCCCTCAATCTTCATGGGAGTTTGCCTCAACTTGCACATTGGGGCAAGATTGGCGATGGATTTACTTCGGGGCGCATGAAAATTTACCCCAACAACCTGACCCGCCATACGACCGGACACGATGCAGACACCCAACGATCTTGATGCATTTTTCATGCCGTTTTCGGCCAGCCGCCAGTTCCGAAAAACCCCGCGTTTGCTGGCCAGCGCCGAAGGCATGTATTACAAAACCACCGATGGGCGCGCCATTCTAGACGGTACGGCGGGCTTGTGGTGTGTCAATGCCGGCCATTGCAGACCCGAAATCACCGCCGCGATTGCCGACCAGCTCGGCGTGCTTGACTACGCCCCCAATCTGCAGGTCGCCCACCCTCTTGCCTTTGACCTCGCCAACCGCCTGCGCGCCATGACGCCGGCCAATTTGACGCAAGCCTTTTTCACAAATTCCGGCTCCGAAAGCGCCGACACCGCCATGAAAATCGCCCGCGCCTATTTTCACGCGCGCGGCGAAACCGAGCGCACGATTCTCATCGGGCGCGCACGCGGCTATCACGGGGTAAATTACGGCGGCATTTCGGCAGGCGGCATCCCCAATAATCGGGCGGCTTTCGGCCCGCTTCTGCCCGATACCGACCACCTGCCCGACACGCATGATCTGGCCCGCAATGCGTTTTCGCGCGGCCAACCCGAACATGGTGTCGATTTTGCCGACCATCTTGAAGTTCTGATCGACAAATATGGTGGCGAGCGCATCGCCGCCGTCATGGTCGAGCCCGTGGCTGGGTCAACCGGCGTTTTGGTGCCGCCGGTGGGATATCTGGAACGCTTGCGCGACGTGTGCACGCAAAACGGCATTTTGCTTATTTTCGACGAGGTGATCACCGGTTTCGGGCGCCTCGGCACACCCTTCGGCAGTGATTATTTCGGCGTGACACCCGACATTATGGCGCTTGCCAAAGGGCTGACCAGCGCCACCATTCCGATGGGGGCCGTCATGGTGACGCAAGAAATTCACGACGCTTTCATGCAAGGCCCCGAACATTTGATCGAGTTTTTTCACGGCTATACTTATTCGGGCCATCCGGCGGCATGTGCCGCCGCGCATGCGACCATTGACATTTATGAGCGCGACGGGCTGCTGACGCGCGCCGCCGAACTCAGCCAGCAATGGGAAGACGGCCTGCACGCGCTGGCCGATTGCCCGCATGTCATCGATATTCGCAATATCGGCCTGATGGGAGCGGTGGAGCTTGCACCGATTGACGGCGCGCCGGTGAAGCGTGCATTCGACGCCTTCCGCGCCGCTTTCGACAAGGGCGTTTTGATCCGCACCACCGGTGACACAATTGCGCTGTCGCCGCCGCTGATTATCACGCGCGCGGAAATCGACATGCTGTTTTCAACCTTGCGAAGCGTCCTGCACGAAATTTAAAAAAATATTCAGGCTGATTTTTGAGTGCCCGAAAATGCCATGCCGTCGGTCACGCGCCCCATGCGCAGCATCATAATATCCAGCAGATAATTCTGATGCAGCCGCCACGGGGTCACCGTGCCCTGCTTCGGCAGTTCATCGAGTTTGCGCACCACATAGCCGGAGGTGAAATCGAGCAATGGCGCAACTTCCATATCGGCCCAGTCAAGTTCGGGGCGCGCCTGCGCATAACCCTTTTTGTCCATATGGTTCAAAAGCCGGCAGACATAAGCCGAGGTCAGGTCGCATTTCAGCGTCCATGAAGCATTGGTGTAGCCGCTTGAAAGCGCAAAATTCGGCACACCGGAAAACATCATGCCCTTATAGGTCATGGTGTCTTTTGCCAGCACCGGCTTATTGTCGACCTGAATATCGACGCCGCCGAAAAATTTAAGGTCCAGCCCCGTCGCACTGACGATGATGTCGGCTTCCACTTCGCCACCCGACACCAGTTTGATGCCGCGCTTGGTGAAACTCTCAATATGGTCGGTCACAATATCGGCTTTGCCGCCGCGCAGGGCGGCGAAAAAATCACCGTCGGGAGCGAGACACACGCGCTGGTCCCACACATTGTAATGCGGGGTGAGGTGCTTTTCGATATCGAAACCGGCCGGCAGTTGGGCGCGCACACCCTTGAGCAGCAGTTTTTTGGCCTGTTCGGGAAAGCGGCGGCAATACCAGAACATGATGCGGTTCAACAATACATTGCGCCAGCGCGTCAGCCCGTAGGCGAGCTTTGCCGGCAGATTGCGCCGCGCCCAGTTCGCCAGCTTGTTTTCCGCCGGCATGGAGACGATATAGGTCGGCGAACGCTGCAACATGGTGACTTTGGCCGCTTTTTCAGCCATGGCCGGCACCAGCGTGACAGCCGTTGCGCCTGAGCCGATGACCACGACTTTTTTGTTCTCATAATCAAGGTCTTCGGGCCAGAATTGCGGGTGGATGACGGGGCCTGTGAAGTTTTTCTCGCCCGGAAACGCCGGTCGGTGGCCCTGCTCGTAATTGTAATAGCCGGTGCACATATGCACGAAACCGCAGGTGAGGGTTTCTTCCTGCTGATTTTGCGTGTTCAGCACGGTCAATTCCCAGTGTGCGTCTTGCGACGACCATTGCGCTTTGACGACTTTTCGGCCGAAGCGGATTTTGTCCTGCAGCCCGTCTTCGGCAACCGCGTCGTGCAGATATGACATGATGGACGGCCCGTCGGCAATCGCCTTCGGGTCGCGCCAGGGCCGGAAAGAAAAGCCCAGCGTATACATGTCGCTGTCGGATCGAATGCCGGGATATTTGAACAAATCCCATGTGCCGCCAATCGCATCGCGGCCTTCCAGTATCAGGAAAGATTTCTGCGGGCAGTGTGTCTGCAAATGATGGGCGGCACTGATGCCCGAAATTCCGGCACCGATCACCAGAACATCAACATGTTGATTGCTCATTTCAAATCCTCAAAACCTCGAAAAAGAGGCACAAAATCATACTTTGGCCCGACCTAGCCCATGGTCGGGATCACGAAAGACTGATCCTGCACATCGCCGGACGGCCAGCGTTGGGTAACTGTTTTGGTTTTCGTGTAGAAGCGAATGCCCTCCACACCGTGCTGGTTTATATCACCGAAGGCCGAACGTTTCCAACCGCCAAATGTATGATAGGCCACCGGCACCGGTATCGGCACATTAATGCCGACCATGCCGACATTTACTTTCGAAGCAAATTCGCGCGCCGCCAAACCATTGCGGGTGAACAGCGCCACGCCATTGCCATATTGATGCTCGCTCGGCAGGCGCGCGGCTTCTTCAAGGCTGTCGGCGCGCACGACCTGCAAAACCGGCCCGAATATTTCATCCTTGTAGCTCTGCATGTCCGGCGTCACACGGTCGAACAGCGACGGCCCGATAAAAAATCCTTCTTCGTGCCCCTGCAAGCTGGCCCCGCGCCCGTCAACGACAAGCTCGGCCCCTTCCTTGACGCCCATTTCGATATAGTTTTCGACGCGCTGGCGATGCGCCGCCGTAACGACCGGGCCAAAATGCGCATCCGGATCCGTGGCAACGCCAATGTTCAGCTTGTCGATCTCGGCGCGCATGCGGTCGACAAAAATATCCGCCGTCTCCTGCCCCACAGGCACCGCCACGGGCAGTGCCATGCAGCGTTCACCGGCCGAGCCGAAAGCGGCACCGGCAATATCGGCCACGACCTGATCCATATCCGCATCGGGCAGAATAATGCCGTGGTTCTTCGCGCCGCCCATGGCCTGCACACGTTTGCCGTTTGCCGTGCCGGTCGAATAGACATAATGGGCAATGTCGGAAGACCCGACAAAGCTGACCGCGCGAATATCGTCATGCGTCAAAATCGCATCGACAATGGTCTTGTCACCCTGCACCACATTCAAAATGCCTTCGGGTGCCCCCGCCTCAAGCATCAGCTCGGCCAGACGCACCGGCACGGAGGGGTCTTTTTCCGAGGGTTTCAAAATAAATGCATTGCCGCAGGCCAGCGCAATGCCGAACATCCACATCGGTATCATGGCCGGAAAATTAAACGGCGTAATGCCCGCCACCACGCCCAGAGGCTGGCGCATGGCGTAAATATCAATGCCCGGCCCGGCATCTTGGGTATATTCGCCCTTCAAAAGATGGGGAATGCCGCAGGCAAATTCGATAACTTCCAGACCGCGCTGAATGTCGCCCTTGGAATCGGCGATGACCTTGCCGTGTTCCGACGACAAAAGTTCCGCCAGCTCGTCCATATTTGCTTCCAACAGTTCCTTGAACCGGAACATAACGCGCGCGCGCCGCTGCGGGTTTGTGGCGGCCCATTCGGGCTGGGCGGCCAGCGCCGCTTGCACGGCTTCGTCAAGGTCAGCCGGTGTGCCCATGCAAACCTGCGCCTGCACCTGCCCCGTGCCGGGGTCGAAAATATCGCCTGTGCGTGTGTCGTTTCCGGCTTTATGCGCGCCGGCAATAAAATGTTGAACCTGTCTCATAGCAATCTCCCAAGCCCCGCAACTTAATGGTTAAACCACCGTTTTGCCAAGCGATATGATTCTTGCGGGGCCTGCGCCAATCCTCTCTAATGTTTGCATGTTTGCTTTGCACGCCCCTTTTCCGCCGGTCATTCATGACAGCGCCGGCACGAAGGCCATTGACCGCGCCATCATCGAGGCCGGCACACCCGGTTTCACCCTGATGATGCGCGCCGCCCAAGCCGGATTTGAGCGCATTTGCGAACTGGAGCAGAGGCAGGCAACGGATTTTACCGAAGCCATGGTGGTGCTGGCGGGGCCGGGCAATAATGGCGGCGACGGCTACGGGCTGGCGGCATTGGCAAGCCTTGCCGGATACAATGTCTCGGTCATCGCCTATGGCATGCCGCAAAATGACGCACTGCTTGCGCGCGTTTTTTGCGAAAATTTGGGCCTCGACATACGCCCCTGGGCCGGGCACCTGCCGGCGGCCGCCATTTACGTTGACGCGCTTTTGGGCATTGGCCTCAATCGCGCGCCGGAAGGCGCTTTGGCGGAAATCATGGAAGCTCTGAATGCGGTTCATGAAACCGACACTTCAATAATTGTCGCCCTCGACATCGCATCCGGACTGGATGCCGATAGCGGGCAGGCGCCGGGGGCCTGCGTGACGGCACACCAGACCGTAACCTTTTTGACCCTGAAGGCCGGGCTTTTGACCGGCGAGGGGCCGGACCGGTGCGGTGAATTGTGCTTTAGCGATCTGGGGTGCGAAACCAAGCTGGCACCGGCCACGGCGCGCCTTCTCACCCCGCCCGGTTTCATGCGTGCCCGCCCCGCACCGACCGCGCATAAAGGCACCAAGGGCAGCCTCGCGCTGCTGGCGGGCGCGCACGGCATGGAAGGCGCGGGCCAGCTGGCCGGCCTTGCGGGTTTGCGCGCAGGTGCCGGCAAGGTGTTCTGGGCGACATCCGAAAGCCCGTTTGAGCGACCGGCCGAGCTTATTCTGACAAGCCCGGACGCGCTCATTGAACAAATCTTGGACTGGCGGGTCTGCATTGCCGGGCCCGGTCTCGGCGACAATTTGGGCGATGAATACGACGCCCGACTTGAAACGCTTTGGCAGGCAGATCTGCCACTGGTTCTTGATGCCGACGGCTTGCGCTGGCTGGCGCGCGCCCAACCCGCGGCGCGCAAAAGCCCTTTGATTGCCACCCCACATCCGGGCGAAGCGCGCGCATTGCTCGACGCGGATATGGCAGAAGCTGACAGGTTCGCCCAGCTGGACGCGCTCAAAGCGCGCTATGGCGGCACATGGGTGCTGAAAGGCGCGGGCACGCTCATCAGCGGCGAGATGACAACCCTGTGCCCCTTTGCCGACGGGCGGCTGGGCACGGCGGGTGCGGGCGATGTTCTCGCCGGTCTGATTGGCGGGCTGTGGGCGCAGCACCCCGACATGGCGGCCGATCAAATTGCCCAGGCGGGGGTTTATCTGCACACCCAGGCCGCACGCCTTGCCATTGAAGCGCGCGACGGGCAAGCAATTATTGCCGGCGACCTGCTGGACGCGCTTGGGCCCGCTTTTCAACACGCGCGCGACATCCTCGCCGGACATGGCGAAAAATGGTCGGTCGGCTGAACGCCTCAGGTGAAATTAAATTTTTCCGGCGCGCGGGGTCATCTTGTCAGGGCATCTTGTCAGGACAAGTCAGGCACCGCTCTCGATTTCCTCGCGCCGAATTTCCAGTGCCAGCCATTCTTCCTCGGCTTTTTCAAGCCGGTCGCGCGCTTGCGACAGTTTTTCCGCCCATGCCGCAAACTGTTCCGCATCGCGGGCGTAAAGCGTCGGGTCGTCCAGCTGCTTCTGGCATGCGACGATTTCGGCGCGCAAAGCGTCGATTTCCTCCGGCAGTTGCTCCAGCGCATATTTGTCACGATAGGTCAGCTTGGTTGCCGCCTGTTTGGTGGCGCGGCCCGCATCCGTTTTGGGGGGCGCGGGCATGTCGGCGCTTGGGGTTTGCTTTTCATCCGGCAATTTGCTTGAAGCTTTTCGCTGCGCCTGCATGTCGGTATAGCCGCCGGCATATTCCACCCACACGCCCGCACCCTCGGCGCGAATAACACTGGTGACCGTTTGGTCCAGAAAATCGCGGTCATGGCTGACAAGAATAACCGTGCCTTCATAAGCGGCGATCATTTCCTGCAACAGGTCGAGCGTTTCCAGATCGAGATCATTGGTCGGCTCATCCATCACCAGCACATTGGACGGTTGGCGCAGCCCGCGCGCCAGCAACAGGCGCGCCAGTTCACCCCCCGACAGCACATTGGCGGGCGTGCGCATTTGCGCCGGATGAAACAGAAAATTTTTCATATAGCCGATGACATGCATGGTCTCTTCGCCGATCGACACCAGATCACCGGCACCATCGGTCAGCGCGTCTTTGACGGTCCAGTCCTTCTTGATGCCCGATCGCGTCTGGTCCAGTTCCAGCACGGAGAGGTTTTTGCCAAGGCGCACATTGCCCGCATCCGGCACCAAATGCCCCAGTAACATATTGAGCAATGTGGTTTTGCCCGCGCCATTTGCACCCACAAGCCCGACCCTGTCGCCGCGTTTGATTTGTGTTGAAAACCCGTCGACAATGCGCTTGTCGTCAAATTGCTTGACCAGCTTGTCGGCCTTGACGACCAGCTTGCCGGATTTTTCACCCGCCACCAGCGCCGCTTCCACCTGCCCTTCGGGGCCACGATGGTCGCGCCGGTTGCGGCGCAATTTCTGCAATTCCCCGACCCGGCGCATATTGCGTTTGCGCCGACCCGAAACGCCATAGCGTATCCAGTCTTCTTCGCGGGCAATCTTGCGGTCAAGCTTGTGGCGTTCAAGCTGTTCGCGCTCCAGTTCGGCGTCGCGCCAGTCTTCAAAATGCGCGAAGTTTTTGCGCATGAGTTTTGTGCGCCCGCGATCCAGCCAAATCGTCTGGTCGGTCAGATTTTTCAAAAACCGCCGGTCATGGCTGACCACCACCAGCGCCGAATTGATTTGGCGCAAGCTGGTTTCCAGCCATTCAATCGCCGGCAGGTCGAGATGGTTGGTCGGCTCGTCCAGCAGTAAAATATCCGGCTGCGGTGCCATGACATGCGCCAGTGCCACACGGCGGCGTTCGCCGCCCGACATGGGCGCCAGCGCCGCGTCCGCCTCAATATTGAGATCGGCCATAATCTGATGCGCGCGCTGTTTGTCTTCATTGTCCATCACGCCCTGCAACACATAGTCGCCGGCGGTTTCAAACCCCTTAAAATCAGGGTTTTGCGCAAGATAGGAAACAAACACGCCCGGCTGCACAAACCGCTCGCCGCTGTCGGCATCTGTTAGCCCGGCGGCGATGCGCAACAATGTCGATTTGCCCGACCCGTTGCGCCCGACAAGACACAGACGCGCACCATGGCCCACCGACAGGTCAGCCCCCTCAAGCAGGGGCGTCACGCCATAGGTCAGATGAATATCCTGCAGATACAAGATGGGCGGGGCGGAACTCATGCTCCGGTTTTAACCGTCTGCCGGAAAAATGGCAAAAACAGCTTTTTTCGTCTAAACAGAAAAACGCGCCTGCATTGCGGGCTGCCGTGATGGGGAGACAATATGCGCAGGATTTTACGCCGCGGTTGGATTGGGCTGCTGATTTTCACTACCGCTCTGACGGTTGCGAATTTTCTGCTGCATGTTATCGAGGCCGGCCGCTTCGACCGGCATGCGGCGCTTGCCAATGCCGACCAATATCGCGCCGAGATTATCCGCGACGGCTACGGCGTGCCGCATATTTACGGCCAACGCGATGTTGATGTCGCCTTTGCCCTGGCCTATGCCCATGCCGAGGATGATTTCAAAACCTTTCAGGAATTACTGCCCTTTTACCGCGGCGAGCTGGGCCGCAGTGTCGGCTTTGACGGGCTGGCGATTGATTTTCTGCTGGGCTGGCTGGACGTGCCGGGAACGGTTGCCGCCCGCTTTGAAACCGACCTGACCCCACAATTGCGCGCGCATTTGCAAGCCTTTGCTGACGGGCTCAATTATTACGCTGCGCTGCATCCGGTTGAGGCCGACCCGCGCCTGTTTCCGGTAAGCGCGCAAGATCTCGCCGTGGGCTTTCATGTTCAACACCTCTTGTTTTACGGCTTTGAGGCCCATGTCGGCGAATTATTTGCCGACAGCCCACAGCGTGAATTGGCGCGTTCGCCGGAGGAGGCCGCACTCTCGCATTTTATCGGCACAGCCGGCTTACCGGTCGGGTCAAATGCGTTTGCCATTAATGCCCGCAAAAGCGATGACGGCGCCACGCGATTAATGATCAACTCGCACCAGCCTCTGGAAGGCCCGGTTGCGTGGTATGAGGCGCATTTGAAAAGCGAAGAGGGCTGGGATGTGCATGGCGGCCTGTTTCCGGGCATGCCGTTTATCGCCAAGGGTTTTAATCCCGATATTGGCTGGGGCGTCACCGTCAACAAGCCCGATCTGGTCGATATTTACAAGCTGGAGCCCAACCCTGAAAATGCCGATGAATATTTGCTGGACGGGGCATATGTCGCCTTTGAAAAGCGGCGCATTTGGCTGAAGCTGAAACTCATGGGCAATTTATACCTGCCCGTACCCCGCACCGTGCTGAAGGCGCGCCACGGGCCGGCCATTCGCACAAGCCATGGCGTTTATGCGCTTCGCTTTGCCGGCAGGCACGAAATTCGCCAGCCCGCGCAATGGCTGGCCATGAACAAGGCGCGCTCACTTTCTGCGTTCAAGCAGGCCATGGCGATGCAGGCCATTGTGTCGTTTAATTTTGTTTATGCGGACAGGCAGGGCCAGCTTTATTTTCTTCACAATGCCCGCAGCCCGAAGCGGGCGTCGGGCTGGAACTGGCAAAATTATCTGCCCGGCGCGCGCAGCGACCTCATCTGGCAAAGCCAGATCGATTTTGCCGGCATGCCACAAATTACCAATCCGCCATCGGGCTATATTTTGAGCACCAATCAGGACCCGTTCAAGGTTACGGCCAAACAGGACAATCTTGATCCGGCTGATTTTGCCCCCGAACTGGGCCTGCAAACCCGCATGACCAACCGCGCCGATCGTGGCCTGTATTTGTTCGACAAGGCCGGGGCCATGAGCGCGGCGGATTTTCGCGCCGTCAAATGGGACAAAGCCTATGCGCGCGAAAGCCGTGCCTTTCGTTATGTCGACGAAATTCAGAGCATGACATTCGCTGCCGGCAGTCAGGCCGCAGCCGGACAGAAATTGCTGGCCGGATGGTCGGGCGCGGCCCTTGCGAATGACAGAGCCGCCGCTTTGGCGGTTTGCCTGCTATCGGAGGAATGGCTGGCTGAACAGGCGGGCAAGCCGCCGCCGCCGGTTGCAGATATTTACCCCGGCTGCCTTGAAAATCTGACCGAATATTTCGGCCGTATCGATCCGCTTTGGGCGGATGTCAACCGGCTGCGGCGCGGTGATCTCGATTTGGCGCTGGGCGGCGGGCCGGACACATTGCGGGCCATTTATGCCCTGCCGGATGCCGACGGCAGACTGCGCGCAGTGGCCGGCGACGGTTTGGTTATCCATGTCGCCTGGGATGCCAAGGGCAGGCAGTCTGCGGAAATGATCCATAATTTCGGGGCGGCGGCCTCGCGTCCAAAATCACCGCATTATGCCGATCAGGCACCGCTTTATGCGGCCGAGCAAATGCGGCCCGTTGCGCTGACGCGTGATGAGGTCGTGTCGGGGCCGCACCGCATCACTATGATGCCGCACAGAAAAGCCGATTAACGGATCTCGACCATTTCGGGTTGCCGCAAACTGCCGATATTTTTATCGATATAAACCGAAATGCGGGCGAGATAAGCGTCGATTTCGGTGATCAGATGCTTGGTCGGGTGCAAATAGGTGCGTCGCCCCCTTTTGAACTGGCTCACCATGTCCATTTCAATCAGGTCTTTTTTCATCAGCCGCACGGTTTCATGGCTGACGGGCAAGGCCTCCAAAATATCATTGACCGACAGGTCGGCCGCGCCGGACATGAAATTCCGGTAAAGCAAACAACAAAAAGCGCGCCCATGTGTGGAGCGCAACAAATGGTTGAGCCGGAAATCTTCCGTTCGCACATCGGCAGCATGCAAGGCCAGAAACCCGTAATGCAGGTCATGTTTGTTGCTGGCGCTGATCGGCACCGCACGCACGGAATTTAAAAGACCGAGCACCCAGCTTTCGCATAAGTCGATAAGTTTTGGTTTCGGGCGGATATGGCGGGTGCGACCGCGTTGCGCGACATCAACCAGATCATCGCCCTGCGCGGCGCGCAACAGCAGTCGGATATTTTCAAACGATGTTCCGGACACGGCGGCGAGTTGTGTCGGCGAAACTGTTTCTCCCGCCAGATGCGCTCTGAAAATTTCACCGAAGACCAACCGAATTTGACGCGACGAGTTGCGCTCAATCTCTTCGATCAACGCGCCCTTGGCCTCTTCAATCATCAAATCTACGCACAACAACATAAACAAACACCGACTGTTTGGAACATTTCCTGATTTAGTCTTCAACATTACTCTTTGATAAACAAGCGTTTGTTTGGCCTTGCCCGCGAGTTTTCGCGTGGTTAAATTGGCGTCCAACTTCAAAACCATTTGCGGGAGACAATATTATGAGCTCAACAAAAGAGCCGGTTGAAATTTATGGCGCGCCGGGGTCACCCTATACGCGCAAGATGCTGGCCATATTGCGGTTTCGCCGCGTGCCTTATGTTTTGGGTTGGGACGGGCATATGGTGGCAGGAACACAAAGCCACCCTGCACCCAAAGTGTCGATAATTCCGATCATGTATTTTGCCACCGACAGCGACGTGAGGGAAGTTGCGGTCGACTCGACCCCGATTATCCGGCGGCTGGAAAAGGCGTATGACACGCGCTCGGTCATTCCCACCGATCCGGCGCTCGCCTTTGTGAATTTCCTGATCGAGGATTTTGGCGATGAATGGGTGACCAAATGCATGTTTCATTATCGTTGGGCTTATGACGAGGATGCAAAACATGCCGCACCCCTGCTTGCCTTCTGGAACAGCCCGACACTCGATGCGGAAACCGCGGAAGCCCGTGCCGCGCATTTTGCCGAACGCCAGATCGGGCGTCTTGGCGTGGTCGGGTCAAATGAGACGACCGGCCCGCTGATCGAAGCAAGCTTTGCGCGATTGGTCGATATTCTCGACGCGCTGATTATGCATCAGGGATATGTGCTGGGCGCGCGCCCGTCTTCGGCTGATTTTGCGCTGTTCGGTCAGCTAACCCAGCTTTGTCAGGTTGAGCCGACATCTTACAAGGTCGCGCAAAGCCGGCCCCGCGTGCGCGCTTGGGTCGACCGGCTGGAAGACCTTTCGGGCCTTAAGGTTGCAGACGACGCCTGGCTGGCGGCAGATGAAACCCGCGCGGCGCTGGCACCGCTTCTCACCGAAATCGGGCGGGTCTATGTGCCCTGCCTCATCGCCAATGCGACCGCCATTGCTGCGGGCGAAGCAAGTTTTGAAACGCAGATTGACGGCAAGCTGTGGACGCAGGACGTGTTCCCCTATCAGGCCAAATGCCTCGCCGAAATCCGCGCGGCTTATGATGCGCTCGATGCCTCGGCACAGGCGCAGGTCAATGAATGGTTCGCCGGAACCGGTTGCGAGGCGCTTATTTCCGACTAAATGAAAGACGGGCCTCGTCTTGCCGGCAGAGCGACCTATGTTTTTACGCATGAGGAAAGGATTTTTGCCATGCGCCATTCATTGATTCTTGCCGCCATGATGGCGGCATTTCTCGCGCCGCCGGTTTTTGCCGCCGGATCTTACGACCCGCCGCCAAATGCCGATGAGCGTTTGAAAAAAGCCATCAAACATATTGACGGCGAACGCTATGATCGCGCGATTTCCGAATTGCGCAAAGCCGCCAAGCTGCGCCCCGAAAATGCCGATATTCAAAATTATCTGGGCTTTGCTTATCGCAAATCCGGCAAATTGGAAGCCAGCGGAAAGCATTATGCCAAAGCACTGGAACTGGACCCGAACCACAAGGGTGCGCTCGAATATCAGGGCGAGTTGTTTTTAATGACCGGAGCGGCGGAAAAAGCGCGTGCAAATTTGGCACGCCTTGAGGTTTTGTGCCCCGACGGGTGTTCGGAACTGACCGATTTGCAAGCCGCGATAGCCGCCGCGCAATAAATCTATTCCGGTCGGAAAACCAAATACAACATGCGCCCGATCGCAACCATATAGGCAAGGCGCATGAGCAAAACCAGCCCGTTAATCGGGTCAAAAATATTCGGGCTGGTAATGAGACGCGCCGCGAAGTCCTCTGCCAGCCCCGAAACACCGATGATAAAGCTTATCAGCAATATCAGCGTGAAATAGCGGTTCAGCATCACCGCTACCGTGATGGCGACAATAAAGGCGGCGCCTTTCAAGATGCGTTTGAGAAATTCCTGCCGCGCCAATTCGGGCTCAAGCCCGTGCATAATGGCAAATTCGGCAATGATATGTTCGTCGAAGAAATAAGACAGAACAATCAGCGCAACCGCGCTCATGTAAAAAAGAATGAGCGGCGGCGCCAATTGACGTCGCCGGCTGAAGGCCATTTCACCCGTCAAATTAAGGTCGAAAAAGGCCCGGTTCTCACGGTCTGTGAGGTCAGAAGGCGGGTCATTTTGGTCGCGGGTCATATGTGATCAGCCCCACACTCAGGTGATGGCGGCGGTTCCTTCCTCGACATACATGTCACGCAAATTGCGCTTCAACACCTTGCCGGTCGCATTGCGCGGCAAGGCTTCGATAAATTCGACACTGCCCGGCACTTTGAATTTTGCCAGATTTTTGATGCAATGCCCGATGACCGTATCGGCTTCGAGCGCCTCGCCCGGCTTCAGCACAAGCACCGCCTTGCCGGTTTCCCCCCAGCGCTCGCTCGGCACGCCAATGACAGCGGCTTCGGCGATTTGCGGCAATTGGTAGATGACATTTTCAACCTCGGCGGGGTAAACATTTTCGCCGCCGGAAATATACATATCCTTCGACCGGTCGACGATATAGACAAAGCCCTCATCGTCGCGCTTGGCGGCATCGCCGGTTTTGAGCCAGCCGTCAATAAAGCTCTTTTCGGTGGCTTCGGGATTGTTCCAATAGCCGGGCGTGATATTCGGCCCCTTGATAATCAGTTCACCCACCTCATTGGGCCCGACATCAACACCGTCTTCATCGATTATGCGGATTTCGGTATGCATCAATGCCTTGCCGGCCGAGCCAATTTTGCGCAACGCATCATCGGCCTCGAGCGAGATACCGCCGGGGCTGGTCTCGGTCATGCCCCAGCCTTGCACCAGCGGCACACCCCGCCCAAGCCAGCCCTGCAAAATCGCTTCCGCGCACGGCGCGCCGCCAACACCGGCATTTTTGACGCGGCTCAAGTCAGTGCTGTCGAAATCCGGATGCTGCATCATGAACTGATAGGGGGCGGGCACGGCGAAGAAATGCGTGACACCCAGATCGGCGTCGCCCAGCACACCCAATGCGGCACCGGGCTCAAAATCGCGCATCAGCAAAATTTGCCCGCCGGCATGCAAAATCGGATTGGCATAGCAATTCAGGCCGCCCGTGTGAAACAGCGGCAACACCACCAATTGCACGGATTTCGAGTCGACCCCCGCCGGCATGGAAAGATTGACGATATTGTAAAACACCATGCCATGCGTGATCATCGCGCCCTTGGGATGGCCCGTCGTGCCGGAGGTGTACATAATCATGCACACATCATCATGGGTGGTTTCAACGGGCGTATATTCCTCGTTTGTCTCCATGGCCTGTTCGTAGCTGCTGTCTTCGCCGGGCTCGCGCACTTCCAGCACCAGCCCGATATTGCACGCGCTTGCCAAATCAGGTGCCGTGTCGGCAAAAACATGGTCATGTATCAATGTGCACGGGGTCGCATCATTCAGAATATAACTCAGTTCATTCGGGGTCAGACGCCAGTTCAGCGGCAGGCAAATAGCCCCGATTTTGGAGCACGCAAACTGCACCTCGAAAAACGCCGGACAATTGCGAATAAGCAGGCCGACGCGGTCGCCTTTTTTCACGCCATTGCTTTGCAAATAAGCGGCAAGGCTGGCCGCGCGGCGGTTCAGATGCCGGTAGGAAATATCCTGCTTGGTATCAAGGTCGCGGATGGCAATCTTGTCACCACGAATGTCTTCATGATGCGCCAGCCAGTCATAATATTTCACTTCCATGAGAATGCTCCTATTTGTGGAAGACGAGTTTAGCCAAGCTTAAAATATCCGACAAGCCGGGGGGCCGCCCTAGGCACGCGCCGAAACCAACCAGGTTGCGCTTGGAAAATGCAAAGCATCGTTTTTGTGATAGGGCGCCAGTGCCTGCGCCAGCCCGTCAATCAGCGGTTCGGCCTTGTCTTCACCGGCCTCGGCTACAAAGGCGGAAATAATCGGATTGATACGGGCGAAATTTTCCGCCGCGGCGCGCACATCCTGACCGGAAAACAATTCCACCGTCTGCGTGTGCGGTTCAATGACAATATCGCCAAAGCCGGCATCGGTGAGAATGGACGTCACATAATCCGCATCCGCAAAGGCAAACGGGCCGGGCGCGCGCGGGTCGGGTGCGGCGGGCATTTCGATAAATTTCTTTGCCGTCGCCACGGCCAGACTGTGCCAGAGATTTTCGCGCGGTGTCTGCCAACACACAAAGGCCAGCGGCGCGCCCGATTTCATCGCCGTGCGAATATTGCCAAATCCGATGACGGGCTGGTCGAAAAACATCACGCCGAAGCGCGAAAACGCCGCGTCAAACATATCCGCCTCAAGCTTGTCGGTTTGTAAATCGCAGGTCATGAAATCGGCATTGGAGATACCCGCCGGACCCAGACGCGAGCGCGCATAATCGGTCATGGGAACCGACAAGTCGGCCCCGGTCACGCGCGCGCCGTCGGGCAGACGCGCGGCAATATCCATGGTCGTTGTGCCGGTGCCGCAACCGATATCGAGCAGATGGCGCACGCCGCTCAGGTCAATGCGGGCCAGGGCCTGCGCGCCCAGAGGCTCAAGCATGGTGTCCATTTGCTGCTGGTTCACGACCCAATATTCGCCGCCCGACCCCGACCAAAATTCGGTTTGTTGTTCATTCGCCATAATAATCTCCTGTCAGCGCAAACATAATGGGCGCGCATTTCGTGTCGCCTCAGCGATCCTTGTACATAATTTCTACAATGGCGCGCACTTGGGCTTCGGGCAAGTTAAGTTCACGGCGCAAATGTTCGATTTTTTGATACTCATCTTCGGAAATCTCGCCATCCTGCAAGGCGTGGCTTACCTCGGCCATCAGAATGTCTTTCTTGCGACTGACCTGGGAGGCAAACGCATTGGCGATAATACCGGTCAGCAATGCCACCGTGCAGACGCCCATAAAGGCCGTCAGCGCTCCGACAATTTTGCCCAGCGGCGTCACCGGCGAAACATCGCCATAGCCGACGGTTGTGAGCGTTATCAGCGCCCACCACATGGCTTCGGGTATTGAGGCAAACTGGTCGGGCTGGGCGTGGCGTTCAACGACATACATCAACGCACTGGCAATAAACAGCGCGATGCAGAACAGATACAAAGCCGCCAGAAAAGACCGCCGCTCCTCATAAATTGCCGATGCCAGATCTTCGAGGGCGGAGGAGTAATTCGAGATTTTCAAAATACGCAACAGCCGCACCACGCGCACCCAACGCAAATCGACATTACCGGCCACCAGCGCCAGCAGGCTGGGAAGAATGGCGATGAGGTCAACAAGGCCGTTAAAGCTGAAAATATAAGCCAGCCGCCGCCCTGTTGCGGATTGCGCGACCCCCGAAATGCGATCGGCGCTCGACCATATCCGCAAGAGATATTCAATGCCGAAAATGACGACCGAAAAATATTCGAAAATGAGAAAGGCCTGACGATAGGCAATTCCGATGCTCTCAACGGATTCAAGCGATACGGCAAGAATATTGGTGACAATCAGAAAGCTCAAAAAACGGTCGACAAAACGGCTCGTCCGGTCGCCATCTTGCGCCTGCTCCAATATTTCCAACATGCGCTTTCGGGATACAAACATCAGGACACCTCACCCAAATACCCAGAACACAAACAATACATGGAATGCCCGCTAGTTGTTTTGATTGCCGATTTTTATGGCTTTTTCCAAATCGTCATAGGCGCCAAGGGAACCGCCATCGCTGTCGGCACCCAGCGCAAATTCGGGCGGCACCAGCTCAGGATACACGCCCGGATCGCCGGGCGGTGTGTAATAGCCCAGCGCATATTGGCCCATCGCATAGCCGGCGAGTTGTTGAAGCTCCGGCGACAAGGTTTTGGCAAGCTCCGGCGGACATGACAAATACTGGTTTTCTTCCTGGCGCAACCAGCCCAGCGTATAGGTGATGTTAATGCCGATACGGTCGGCCTGACTGCGGTTTTCGCCGCCGCTGTGAAACACCGAGCCGGAATAGACCAGCACCGAGCCGGCCGACATTTCGGCCTGCGTGATTTTTTCCGGCGGAATGTCAGCATCATCGGCCCATTGGGTGCTGCCCGGCACAACGCGCGTTGCCCCGTTTTCAGCCGTAAAATCCGTGATGGCCCAAATGGTGTTGAATTGCGGCTCAATATGGGCCAAATGCTTGCCCCACGCCCATCGGTCACGGTGAATGGGTTGTGCGCCCTGCCCCGGACGGATGCGAATTATCTGGGTCAGATGCAATTGCACGCGCTCGCAAAAAGGCGCGAGATAGTGTTGGCACGGCGTCAGAATGCGCGGGTCGCCAATCAAGTCGCGGCATTTTTCCGACCGCATCATCAAACCACCCGTTCGGGTTGTCTGACGACCGGCAAAATCGTCACCGCCATTGCTCGTGGCTTCCATATACGGGTCGGTCTCGGCGCGCAAAGCGTCCAGAAAATCCGTATCGACAACATTATCCAGTATCAGCGCGCCATCGCGCGTCAATGTATCGACAATGGCTTGTGCGTCCGCATCGGCGGAAAGATGAACCAATTCACTCATATTCCGTTCCCCCCGTAACAGGCTACACAGAACTTGCGCCCGAAGGCAAATCGCATCGGCGCAAATATTGTTGCAAAAATTGCTACAGGCTGGCGATGCATTTGATCTCGATTTTGAAAGACGGATCGACCAGTCCGGCAACCTGCACAAGCGTTTGGCTCACTTCCGGTTTTGTGCCGTAAATCTCGGCGCGCGCGGCAAACAAATCCCCGACTTTCGCCATTGTGTCGTCAATATCCGTCACAAACCACGTCTCATCGACCACATTGTCCATCGAGGCGCCATATTCGGCAAGCACGGACCGGACATGGGCATAGGCGTGTTTCATTTGCGCAAGCAGATCATCGGGCGCGGCGCCGTTTTCATCCGTGCCGACCTGACCGGCCATATAAAGCGTGTCACCGACCCTGACACCCTGACAGAACAAATCCGCATAAGGGCCGTTGCGTAAAACTTTCTTCTCAATCGCCATATCAAGCTCCCCTCAAAACTGAAATCAGGTTAACCAGTGACCCGCAATTTGTCCTGATTTTTTTGCATGGGTAAACGCGCAGGCCAAAGCGGAGCACACGCGACCCCTCGCGCGGAACTGGCGGGAAACCGGCGCAGTCTGTTAACTGGGCCGATTAATTGAGCCGGTTAATTGGGCAGATCTATTGCCGGATTGCGGTCGAAATAATTGCGGGGTTTGAGAATAATCTCATCCACTTTGGACGGCATAACCGGCCAGTCTTCGGCCATGGGCACATGGTGAAAGCCCATGGTTACCCAAGCGACAAGATCCTCGTTTTCGAGATTTTCATTGTCAAATATATATTCGGGCAAACCCAGCCAGGAAGAAGACTGATTGGTCTGCATGCCGGCGGCAAATATTTCGGGCCGCTTGTAACGCGTCACCCACAGATTGTTCTGCACGAAATAAGCCCGCTGAAACGCGGCATCCCGCACCGGCACAAGCGGGTTGATGTTCGGCATCATCACCTGATACGCGCTCGGATAGCCCATGGCGTTGTTTTTGTCCTGGCTGGAAAACACCAGAAGTGCAGGCCTGCCGACATCCATTTTGGTTTGTGCCTGCCGCTCGGTCGTCACGCGCTGGGGCAGCACCTCCCAAAGGCCGCTGCGTTGAGCCCCTTCGGGCAGGCGGACGGCGCGCAATCTGTGGCGCGAAAAATTATTGGCGCGCCCGTCAATATCCATATCAATGCGATAGCTGAAAAAATGGTCATGATTAATGGCAACACGGTTCGGGGCCACAAGCGTGCCGGCTTTGGTTTCTTCCTCCGCGCGCGCATCGGCAAGGGTTTGGGAAAACACGCCCTTGACGGCATCGATACCGGTTGAAATCAGGCGGATACGCAGCTGGCCGTCCTGACGGAACACGTAATCTTGAAAATAGTCATAATTGCCGATTGTGGCGACCATGCGCACGACAAGCTCGGTGGCGTGGCGCGCCTGATGAATGTCCATGCCCGGTATGCCCTCATAGAGCGACTCATAATGCCGCCATGCGGGATATCCCGGATCATGCTCAAAAATGCACACACGCCGCGGCGCTTCATAAGGCGCACCGTTGAACAGATGCAGGGTCACATCCTGAAACACGGCATGGGGCGGGCAATCGGCGCCATGCAGGGGCGTTGCCGTATTGCCGAAGCCATATTCGCCCATGTCAAAATAGGCGCGGTAAAACCAATTTTCGTCATTGTCGTGATAGGGCACAAACATTTCCGACATGGCAATTTCATAGGCCACCGAACGGAACCCGTCCGGCGTTTGATGGCCGACCCGGTTCAACACCGTGCCCTGACGCGGGTCAAAGCGTAAGTGGAACTGCCAGCCCTGCCAATTAATCTGCCCGCCGCGTATGGAAAAATTCTGCCCTTGCGGACGCGTCAACCCAACCGGCTTGAGCGGCGCACGCGTTTCAACCGCATCGGAGGTATATTCATCCGCCGGCACATCATGCGGGGGAAATGCGCGCCCCGCATAGCTGTCGGTCATCTCAATGACCGCGTCCGTGTCTATGTCATATAAAACGCTGATGCCCTCAATGGGTCGGGCGAAAAAATTCGTGGAGGGCAAAATTCCCAGACCACCGGTGGGGGCAATATTGAAGCAATCCAGACGAATGGCGCGGGCTTTGCGCACATCAACCTTGTCGGCAAAAAAACGACCGATTGTGCGCGGCACGCATAAGGCTTCACCTTCGGCAATGCCGCGGGTGGCCAAGATGGCAAGCAGCTCTTGCGACGCATTGATTTTTTCAACCGCCGGCAATAATTCGCCCTGCATGGACAGCATGGGCTGGCCGCCGCGTATGACGGTGGACGGCGCGAGCGTATCCAAATTCAAATCAAAATAGGCGAGATATGACTGTGCGTCGGCGCGAAATGTAATTTCCGCTTCGCGCGCCGCGGTTTGCCCTTTTTGCCAGGCAAGCGCGGCAGCTTTTTCCGGCTGGCGCAGGCTGATACGGGTAAAGACGGCATTTTCACCATGGCGTTCCTTGACGGCAGCCGACGCGCGGGCAATTTCGTCGCCCGTGAGCGCGTCCCAAGGCGACAGTTCAATTTCCTGCACGGTTACGGTGCGCGTGTTCTCCGCCGATTGCAGCAATACCCAGGCAAACGCTACAATCGCAACGATAATGGCCGGCAAAACCAAATAGGATAAGAATCGCATGATCTCCCCCCTTTGCGTTTAGTTTAGGCCACATTCGCGCCCGACGGCAAGAAATTGCTGGCTATGACAGGCTCAACATATGCTCGCGTTCAAACGCCATCAGCTCGTCAAAACGGCCATATTTGATTTTATTGGCCCAGTCCGGATCCGTCAGCAAAGCGCGCCCGACACCCACCAGATCAAATTCTTCCCTTTCAAGCCGCTCAACAAGCCCGTCAATCGGCGCGGCCTCGGAGCTTTCGCCGCCCATGCCGGCCACAAATTCACCCGTCAGGCCGACCGAGCCCACAGTGATTGTCGGCAAGCCGGTCAGCTTTTTCGTCCAGCCGGCAAAGTTCAAATCCGAGCCTTCAAACTCCGGTTCCCAGAAGCGGCGCGTCGAACAGTCAAAACAGTCAATGCCGGCCTCCATCATGGGTTTCAAAAAGGCCAAAAGCTTGCCCGGATCGGTCGCCATTTTATGCTCGAAATCCTGTTGCTTCCATTGCGACAGCCGAATGATGAGCGGGAAATCCTTGCCGACCGCGGCGCGCGATTTTTCGATAATCTCGACCGCAAAAGCCGTGCGCTCTTCAAGCGCACCGCCATATTCATCATCGCGCACATTCGTGCCTTCCCAGAAAAACGTGTCGATCAGATAGCCATGTGCGCCGTGAAACTGCGCGCCGTCAAATCCGGCCTCGCGCGCGGCAACGCTGCCCTTGGCAAAGGCATCGGCAATGTCGGAAACATCCTGCTTGCTCAGGGCCACGCCCACTTCCTTGCCCGGATATTTGAGGCCCGACGGCGATACGGTGGGCGCATCCGGTGCCAGACCGGTGCCTTCACGGCGCATCGAGCCGGTATGCCAGAGCTGCGGCATGATGAGCCCGCCCGCCTCATGCACTTCCTCGGCGACACGTTTCCAGCCGGCCAGAGCTTCGGGCGTATGGAAATCGGGAATTTTGTCATCCATGCTCGCCGAGGGATGGTCGATGGTTGTGCCCTCGGTGATGATCAGACCCACCCCGCCCTCGGCGCGACGGCGGTAATAATCCGCCACATCCTGTGTCGGATGGCCGCCCGGCGAATGGCTGCGCGTCATCGGTGCCATAACAATACGGTTGGGAATTTCCAGACCGTTCAAAGTAAAGGGTGAAAAAAGAGCCGGATATTGGGTCATTGATTACTCCGCATAAATGATGGGCATTGGGGCCGTTTCAAACGGCAAGCCGGGTTGATTGTCAGGAAATTGTCAGGATATATCAAGTCCGGTGAGTTTGGCATTGGCGCGCCATTTTTTCATCAGATCGAAAAACTCAATCGGGCCGCCGCCGTAAAACGTGTTTTGTCTCAGGCGGATGACATGCCCCTCATTATTGTAATAGCCGGGCGTGCATTGCTCCTGAAAGGCTTCCGTCTTGCGCGCCTTTTCAATAATGGTCTGAACCCATTTTTTCTCGGCCGCTTCGCTGGCCTCAATGCGCGTCGCGCCGCGCGCTTTGGCGGTTTTCAGAATATGGGCAAGATGAATGCTCTGCTCGTCCAGCGCATAAGTATAGGTCGCCGTGAAAGCCGATTGGAGGGGACCGAAGAAAAACGCATTGGGAAAGTTTTTCACATGCATGCCGTGAAATGTGGCAACGCCTTTGGCCCATTTTTGCGAGATGGACTGCCCGTCGACACCGTAAATCTGATAGCCCGCGCGCCGCGCATAATCGGTTCCCACCTCAAAGCCGGTGGCGAAAATAATGCAGTCAACTTCGTAAAGTTTGCCGTGCAGCACAATGCCCTTGGCGTTAATCTCACTGACACCGCGCCCGCCCGTATCGACAAGCGTGACATTGGGACGGTTGAAGGTTTGCAAATATTCATCGTGAAAACAGGGGCGTTTGCAGAACTGGCGATAATAGGGCTTGAGCGCCTCGGCCGTATCGCCATCCTCGACCAGCCGGTCGACACGCGCTCGGATCGCTTCCATTTTGCGAAAATCGGCCATTTCCATTTCTTCTTCAAAATGCATGTGCCGCATGGCTTTTTCGGTCAGATATTTTTTCGCGCCCTTGCGGTAAAAATCGCGCGACCCCAGAGCCAGCAAGGCCCAATAGGCAAGCTTGAGTTTCGAGGGTGCTTTTTCGCGTATCGCCCCGAATAACAGCCTGAAGGCTTCCGTCCAGCCATCATTGACCAAATCCTGCTTGACCGGAACGCCGGCCAGCAGTGACTCGAAATTGCGGCGGCGGGCTTCGTGCCAGCCCGGTTTTTGCGATGCCAGCCAGTCGGGGTCGGTAGGCTGGTTGTTGCGCAGGTCGATCGAAGACGGCGTGCGCTGGAACACATAAAGCTCCGCCGCCGACGCCCCCAGATGCGGCACGCATTGAACAGCCGTCGCGCCGGTGCCGATAACGGCAACGCGCTTGTCCTTGAGCTTGTCCAGCCCGCCATCGGAATTGCCGCCCGTATAGCCATAATCCCAGCGGCTGGTGTGAAATGTGTGGCCCTTGAAACTGGTAATGCCGGAAATCGCCGGCAGTTTCGGCCGGTTTAGCGGCCCGTTTGAATGCACAACAAAACGCGCTTTAATTGCATCGCCGCGATCGGTCTTGACCAGCCACCGCCCGCTGTCTTCGTCCCAATCGGTGCCGGTCACTTCCGTCTGCATCAGCGCATTGGCATGCAAATCATATTTTTCGGCAATCACATGGCAATAATTCAGCGTTTCCGCGGCATTGGTATATTTTTGCTGCGGGGTAAATCGGGTTTTTTCCAGCAAGGGAAAATAGACATAAGACTCGATATCGCATGAAGCACCCGGATAGCGGTTCCAATACCATGTGCCGCCAAAATCGCCGCCTTTTTCGATAATCCGGAAATCGTCAATACCGGCCTCGCGCAAGCGTGATGCGGCCAGCATGCCGCCAAAGCCGCCGCCGATAATCACCACCTCAATCTCATCCTCAACGGGCCCGCGTTGCAGCGCCGTGTCGATATAGGGGTCATCGACAAAATAGGCGAATTCGCCCACGACTTCGCGATATTGGTCATTGCCGTCATCGCGCACACGCTTGTCGCGCTCGGCTTTGTATTTTTGCCGCAAGGCGTCCGGATCGAACCCGATTTCTTGTTCTTGCATAGACATTTTTTTCCTGACTTAGGCTGCCGCCGTCTCATTGGCCGCTGCGGGCAGATGGGACACCATCGCCCTCGACTGCACCAAATCACGACACGCAAATTGCAATGGGGATACGCCACACATCAAACAGCACCTAGTAAAAACGGCTGTAACGCGCGTGCATGGCACAGCCTCGCATAAATATGTGTCGAATAATACCATCGGCAATATTTTCGGCAAGGGGGAGGAAATGCGTAAAGTGCATCGCCGCCCCCGAATTATCGCTTTGCACAGTCGCCGGATGGCTATAGAAGCCTATATAAATCGAGAAATCTTCCTTCCGATAAAGAGACATTCATGCTGCGAAATATCGCTATTATCGCCCATGTTGACCATGGCAAAACGACGCTTATTGACGCGATCATGAAGCAAACCGGCCTGTTCCGTGACAATCAGCATGTCGAAGAGCGGCTGATGGATTCAGGCGATTTGGAAAAAGAACGCGGCATTACAATTCTAGCCAAGCCAACTTCTGTCATGTGGAACGACACGCGCATCAATATTATCGACACGCCGGGCCATGCCGATTTCGGCGGCGAGGTCGAGCGCGTGCTGGGCATGGCCGATGGCGTCATTTTGCTGACCGATGCCGCAGAAGGGCCAATGCCGCAAACCAAATTTGTGCTGGGCAAAGCGCTGAAACAGGGCTTGCGCCCAATCGTGGTGATCAACAAGGTCGACCGCCCCGACGCACGCCCCGATGCGGTGGTCGATGAGGTGTTCGACCTGTTCGTCTCGCTCGATGCCAGCGACGAGCAACTCGATTTTCCGATACTTTACGCCGCCGGTCGCGACGGCTGGTGCGTGCGCGAACTGGATGAGCCCCGCGAAAACCTGCACCCGTTGCTGGATACCGTGCTGGCGCATGTGCCGGCCCCTGAGGTTGCGCCCGACAAACCCTTTGCCATGCTCGCCACCCTGCTCGACAGCGACCCCTATATTGGCCGCTGCCTCACGGGGCGCGTTTTGCAGGGCACGGCGAAAGTCAATGCGCCGGTCAAGGCGATTAATCTGGCGGGCGCGCAGGTCGAAACCGGACGGCTCACCAAACTCTTGCGTTTTGAGGGCACCGAGCGCGTCGCCGTTGACGCCGTGCATGCCGGTGACCTGATTTGCATTGCCGGGCTCACCAAGGCCTCCGTCGCCGATACGATTTGCGATCCGAAAGTGGACACCGCGCTTGCCTCCACGCCAGTCGACCCGCCCACAATGTCGGTCACCATTACCGTCAATGACAGCCCGTTTGCCGGCAAGGAAGGCAAAAAAGTCACCTCGACCGTCATCCGCGAACGTCTGCTCGCCGAAGCCGAAACAAATGTCGCCATCACTTTCAATGAAAGCACCAATAAGGACGCGTTTGAAATTGGCGGACGCGGCGAATTGCAACTTGGCGTGCTCATCGAAACCATGCGGCGCGAAGGCTTTGAAATGACCGTGTCGCGCCCGCGCGTGCTGATCCGTGTGGAAAACGGCGCGCGGCTGGAGCCCATTGAAGAAGTGACCATTGATGTTGACGAGGAATATTCCAGCACCGTGGTCGATGCGCTCAACAAGCGCAAAGCCGTCATGCAGGACATGCGCGCCGCAGGCGCAGGCAAAACGCGGCTGGTTTTTCATGCGCCGTCGCGCGGTCTTATCGGCTATCCCAGCCGGTTTTTGACCGATACGCGCGGCACCGGCGTGTTGAACCGCGTTTTCCACAGCTATGGCCCCTATTGCGGCGATATTACGGGTCGGCGCAATGGCGCGCTCATTGCATCGGAAACCGGCACGGCGGTCGCCTATGCCATTTTCAATCTGCAAGATCGCGGGGTCATGTTCATCGACCCGCAAATGCCGGTCTATCAGGGCATGATTGTCGGCGAACACAGCCGCGACAATGATCTGGAAATCAATGTCCTCAAGGGCAAAAAACTGACCAATGTGCGCGCTTCCGGTGCCGATGAAGCGGTAACATTGGTACCGCCGCGGCGCATGTCGCTGGAAGATATGATGGCTTATATCGACAGCGATGAGTTGCTGGAAGTCACGCCGCAAAGCCTGCGTTTGCGCAAAAAATACCTGCTGGAACACGAGCGCAAAAAATTCCGCCGCCAGCTGGAAGAAGAAGCAAGCCAAATCTAGCGGCCACCAAACCCGCTTCCCAAGCACGAACATTCGTGCCTAGAATAAGAAAAAACGGGGGGGCATCAAAATGCGAAGACGAGAATTTATGGCGCGATCAAGCGCGCTGGCGCTGGCAGCCACAACCGCACTGTCGCGTCTGCCGGCGCATGCGGCCACGGATGAGTTCGTTAAATATGACGGCATGGGCCAGGCCGCGCTGGTGCGTTCGGGCCAGGTCAGTTCAACGGAACTGGTCGAGGCGGCGATTGCGCGTATCGAGAAAATAAGCCCGATCCTCAACGCCGTTGTTCACAAGCTTTATGATGAAGGCCGCGCCGCCGCCAAGGGCCCGCTGCCCGACGGCCCGTTCAAAGGCGTGCCCTATCTCATCAAAGACCTGTCGGAGCTTGAAGGTGCGCCGCTGACCTATGGGTCAAAACTTTTTGAACATAATGTCGCCGACACCGACAATGGCAGTGTCGAGCGGGCAAAGCAGGCCGGTCTGGTGATTATCGGCAAAACCAACACGCCGGAATTCGGCTTTATTTCCACAACGGAATCGCAATTGCTGGGCGCGGCGCGCAATCCCTATAACACCGCCTATCATACGGGCGGCAGTTCGGGCGGCGCGGGCGCGGCTGTCGCAGCCGGGCTTGTGCCCTTTGCCCATGCCTCTGACGGCGGCGGCTCGATCCGTATTCCGGCTTCGATTAACGGGCTGGTGGGCCTCAAGCCCAGCCGCGGAAGGCTCTTCAAACGCGAACCGGCGCAGTTTGAGGTTGATATTTCCGTGCGATTGGCGGTGAGCCGTTCGGTGCGCGACACGGCGCAAATTCTGAATGCCTCCGAAGTAAAAGGGGCTGACGCCGCCCTGCCGCCGACGGGTTTTGTCGAAGGCCCGTCGAAAAAACGCCTCAAAATAGCGTTCAGCACCCGCACGCTGACGGGCGGCGATGCTGAGGCCGATGTGCGGAGTGCCACACGCCGCACTGCCGCGCTATGTGCCGAACTGGGCCATGATGTGGAAGAGTTTACCGGCGCGATTGTCGGGCCGGAATTTTTCGATCATTTCCTGACCATCTGGATGTCGGGCGCCCATGGCCTTGTCAGCAATGCGCGGCTGATCGGCCTGATGCAGGGGCGCTGGATCGACCGCGAAAAAATGCTTGAACCCTGGACATTGGGGCTGGCGGACATGTTCGAGCGCAAGCGCGCCGAAGACCCCGACGTCATGAAAAAAGCCATCGCCCATACAAAAATAGTGGCGGCCGCCTATGCCGCGTTTTTTGAAGATTATGATGTTCTGCTCACCCCCGTCTTGCGGCGTCCACCGCTTTTGATCGGTGAGCAGGGCAGCTTCAAATCCTTTGACGCGCTTTACGACAATGTTCTCGATTATGTGCCCTACACGCCGCAATATAATGTTGCGGGCAATCCGGCCATCAGCCTGCCCCTATATACGAGTTCCAAAGGCTTGCCGATTGGCAGCCAGTTTGCCGCGCGTTTCGGCGCCGAGGCCACCTTGCTGCATTTGGCCTATGAGCTGGAAAAAGCGCGCCCCTGGGCCGGTCGCTGGCCGGAGGTTTCAGCGCACCGGCTTTAGCGGCGCCGGCGCCTGTTCGCTTGTGGCCGGATGCCTCACGCCATATTGATGTCGCGGAAATTTTCCGACGCCACGCGGTTGAGAATTTTCGTGTAGCGCGGCGCGCCGCCCCAATAGGCAATATAGCGCGGGGCCGCATTTTCGGCCTGCACATTGGCGTTAAATCCGGTGAACCAGCTTTTCACCTTGCTGAAGGGCATGGCCTCCTGCATGTCGATAACCTCTTGCGTCCATGTGGCTTCGGCATCGACATCAGCCTCAATCCGCGACAGGCCGGCCGTGCGCGCATGCCCCAACAACTCGCCAATCCAGTCGACACACACCTCAATGGCGCGCGGATAATTGGTTGAGCCCGACACGCTTTGCGGGCCGGCCACCATCAGCATGTTTGGAAAGCCGTTGACCATCACGCCCAGATAGGTCGTCGGGCTGCCCTGCCATTTTTCCTTAAGCCTCTGCCCGTGCGTGCCGCGAATATCAATTTTGTCGAAAGCACCCGTCATCACGTCAAACCCCGTGGCATAGACAAGCACGTCGAAGTCGAAGCTTTCCGCGCCGGTCTTTAATCCGGTTTTGGTGATGCGCTCAATCGGTGTGTCCAGCAGGCTGACGAGGCGCACATTGTCGCGATTATAGGCTTCGAAATAGCCGGTCTCCATCGGCATGCGCCGCATGCCGAACCCGTGATCGCGGGGGATAAGTTTTTCCGCCACTTGCGGGTCGTTAACCCGCGCGCGAATGCGCTCGGCGACATAATCCGACAGATCGCGATTGGGCCCGGCTTCCAGAAATGTCTCGCGGAAATTTGCCAAAAGCAGCGCAAAACCGGGTGCATCATAAAGCGCATCCCAGAGCGCGCGCCGCTCTTCAAGGCTCACATTTTCATAGGCGCGCGGGTCCGGCAAATGGTCAAAGCCGCCATTGCTTTGGGCGCAAACGGCGAAAATCTCCTCATAGCGTTGCCGGATATCGGCCATTTCCGCCTGCGTTATGTCACGATTATTGAGCGGCACGCTCCAATTCGGGTGGCGCTGAAAAACCGTCAGCGCGCCAACCTTGTCGGCAATATCGCCAATGATCTGAATGCCGCTCGCGCCCGTGCCGATAATCCCGACGCGCTTGCCGGTCAGGTCCAGCGGCTCATGCGGCCAGTAATAGCTGTGAAAGCTGGGGCCTTCAAATTCATCCATGCCCTCATAAGACGGCATGGTCGGCACGCCCAGCGCGCCGGTGCAGGTGATGACGAAACGGCTTGTCAGTTGGTCGCCATTTTCAAGCGTCACCGTCCAGATGCGCGCGCGCTCGTCCCATTCCATTTGCGCCACCGGCGCATTGAGGCGAATATGCTTGTGCAGGTCAAACTTGTCGGCGACGAAATTCAGATATTTCAAATTTTCCGGCTGCGGCGAAAACATCTCCTTCCAATGCCATTCATCTAGCAGGTCGCGCGAAAATTTAAAGCCGTAAGTATAGCTCTCGCTGTCAAACCGGCAGCCGGGATAGCGGTTGTGATACCATGTGCCGCCCAGCCCGTCGCTGGCCTCCAGCACCAGGCCCGTAATCCCCATATCTTTCAGTTTTTTTATCTGGCAAATGCCGGCAACACCGGCACCGATAACCAGAACTTCATAGTCTGTTTGTGACAAATTTTTATTCTCCAAGCTCAGCCGGCAAATTCTGCCACAGCGTTCGGGCATAATGCAATGGAGGACGAAAATACGCGCGGCGCGCGCACCGATGATGGCGCGCGCCGATTGTATTTCCCGGTTGTATATCTTTGCAAGATTATCGGCCTCTGCTACCATTAGCCAATTCAGAGGGAGGCTGGGCTTATGGCATCGGCGGATATTTTGGGCGTGATAATAGGGGTACTCTTTATCGTGCCGACCATATATTTCATTCGCACCAAGGATTGGGACAAGGTGGCGTGGCCGTTTTTCCTCATCACATTGCCGGTTTACTACATGTTATTCGGCGTGCTTGCGATGGACGCAACAGCCATTTTAAACGAGTTTCTGTACGGATTGCCCTTCATTATCACCGGCCTTCTGGCATGGCGCATGCGCTCAAAGGCGGCACTGCTGGTTGTCGCGCTGGCTTGGTTGAGCCACGGATTTTACGACATCTATCACGATATTTTATTCGTAAACCCCGGTGTGTTCAGCTGGTATCCCGCATTCTGCGCCCTTGTTGATGTAACCGTGGCCGGATATTTGCTGCTTTCATACAAAAAATTGACCACGCAGACTGCCTAAACTGCCCGGACCGGCAGGCGGCATGGCTGGCCTCACCGGGGCCGGGCTACCAAATATTGGCCTGAAATATGATTTTTGCGCCCAGCACGAGCAAAAACCCGTGGCTTATATGATAAAACAGGGCGTCATTGAGCGCGCGATTAAGCCACACGCCAAGCGCGAGACCTATCGGCACGAAAACGGCCAGCGCCAGACTTGCGGTCAGGCTGGCGGCATCAAAAAGCCCCAATTCGGCAAAAAACGGCAATTTCGCCAAATTGACCAGCAAGAATGACCAGCCCATTGTGCCGACATAATAAGCGCGCGGGAGTTTGAGCGGCAGCAGATAGATTTGCGAGGGAATGCCGCCGGTCAATGAAACGAAACTGGCAATACCGGCCAGCCCCATCCAGCCCAGGGCGCGGTCAATGCGTGTGCGCAAATGCCTCAGCGCGGCGCGCGCCAGCCCCGCATTTTCCACCGGCCGATAAAGCCGCCAGAAATATCGTGTGGCCGTCAACACCGCCAGACCGCCGATAATCAACATTAAAAATTCCGCATTAATCTGCTTGTAAAGCAGCCAACCCGCAACCTGCCCAAGGCAGGCCGCCACCGTCATCACAATGACAATGCGGCGAACGGCGCGGCGGTAATATTTCCAGCCAACATAAAAATCGCACAGCAGAAAAACCGGCAATAGAACCGACAGGGCCAAGCTCGGCGGAAGCGCCAACAGCATGAGCGGCAGCGACAAAGCGCCCATGGCCCCGCCAAAACCGGCTTTCGAAACGGCGACCAGCAATGTCGCCAGAATGCCATAGACGAAAAATCCTGTCGGCGCGGTGCTGATGATGCTGAAATCAAGCATGTGGTGTTACTGCCATCTCCACGGACTGCCTGACGTTTGTAGATACAAAAAACCCCGCCGTAAAGCGGGGGTTGTTTTTGCGCTATCGCTTCGCCAGATGAGCATGGCCAAGCCCCAAGTCGGGGGGTAGGATTCCCGAAGGGCGCAAGGCGCGCTAGGGTTCGCATACGCTCACCAAGCGCTTATAGCGGCACCTACGACCTTCAGCTTATGGGCCTTAAAATTGCGCAACATTTACAACACCTTAATCTGACTTGTCAGGGCAATGTCAGGGCAATGTCAGGGTAAACCGTATGCCCGTTTGGAATGTCACGGTGCTGTCAGGCATATAGCCGTCAAACATCGCACAGGCTGAATTGTTTTAAGGGATAATCAGCTGATATAGAGACGGTAATTGCGCCGTTGCAGGGCCGCCTTGGCCGGCACTTGCAGCAAGCGGGCCGCCACGCCTTCGCCGAGACCGTTCAACACCTCATGCTGCACATTTTCTGCCAATTGCTGAAAATAAATCTGTGATCGCTGCAATATCCAGATGAGATGCAATTGCACCGTCACATCTTGCTTCTCGCCGTCAATATCAACATCGGTCACTTTCAGTTCTTGGTCGATATTCGTTTCATCAAAGCCCTGCCCGGATGCCGGTTTGTCCCGTTCAACATATTGTGCAAAGGCCATGGCATCGCGCAAAAACGGCGCGCCATAGGTGTCGGCAATATGATTGAGTAGCGCGACAGCCGTATCCGGCACCGCGTCATCGGCCAAGAAGGCTATCTCAGTATCAAAAAATTCCGGCGCGGCGATTTCCGGCACTTGCATATGTTCCACCCAGCGAAACACGCGAGGCGCATGGTCTTGCATTATACGAAGCGGCACGGGGTCGCGACCCATATGCGCGTGCAGCGCGCCCATCATGGCATAATCGGCGACGCAAGGTTGACCGCCCAGCAGATAGGGATGGCGCCTAAAATGCTGCTCCAGCAACTCCAATAGGGTGACGACCTGTTGATGGATGCGCGCCAGCATTTCAGGCGTCGCTTCGGGCAGAAGACCCCCGGTCTTCATCCGGTTGGATATCACCTGCCCATATTTCATAAGCTCCGCATCGCTGCCCTGCGGTGAAAAGGAGCGCCCGAAATCCATCTCCACAAAAAAGTAATTATCTTCATGTAACCATCGGTGCAACCAAGCCAGATTCAACAATCCTTCACTGGCCAGCAACTCCATCAGATGCGCAAAAACGCGCTGCTTGGGTGTGGCAGGAAAAGCCGGCAATGACTGAAAACGAGGCTCAAGATAATCCACGATTTCGACCGTATCTTGGATGACCTCGCCTTCCGGCGTCAGCATTTGTGGAATTTTTGGGGTGCCCGATTTCGGGCGAACCAACTCCCTGAACTGCGGGTCGCTGGGCAGTCGCTCTTCAAACGGGATGCCTTTCTTGCGCAAATAGGCGCGACTCTTCGCGGTGTAATAAGAGGCATAAGCGCCATAAAGTATGTAAGGTGTCATCCAACCAATTCCCCAAGCTTCGCCAGATGAGCATGGCCAAGCCCCAAGTGCTAGACATTTAATCTGACCGGCCCTTGAAAGCTGCGTTCAAGATATGCGCCGTCGGCTTGTAGCTCCACCCAGAAAAGTGCATCGGTCGGTGTTGGCAACTCAATTGTCAGTGGCACCTCAAGCGTGGTGGCTTTCAGCTCAAAGCCATCGGGAAAAATGCGGGTTCCGTCATTTTCGTCTGTGCCGATAACTTCAATATATTGCCCGTCCGGTCCATCCAGATAAGAAAGCCGGCGCCCCGCCTCAAAACCAAGCACATGCGCCTTATCGACCCTGGCGCGCATTGGTCCGTCCTGTCCGTCGGGTGGCGTCACTTCACCCGGTATTGCAACATGGATGAAATCAAGCCCGCCATGCGACATCAGGCGCGGCGCATCTGAGTGCGGCGAACGCAGGAAAGCGGCGCGATCCATGGCAGCGCGGCCGGCACCCATTTTAACAAAAGGTGCTTCCGGCTGAAAAGCCTCCACCGCTTCCCGCGAGATGGGGGCAACTGTCATCCACACATGATTGGTCGCCGGCTCCATGATTTCCATATATAAATCACGCGCGCCTTCAATTCGAAAGGCTGATGCCGAGAGCGCATCATCAAAACTTTTTGTCATCGCCGTCACCCATCTCTTTATTGGCACTATTTATGTCATATTTGGGATGCCATCCGCAAGGGAGCCGACAAGTTGTTTCCGCTTACCCCCAAACAAAAACCCCGCCTCTGGTTAGACGGGGGTGTTTTTGCGCTATCGCTTCGCTACTTGAGCGCGGTTTGGTTGCGGGGGTAGGATTTGAACCTACGACCTTCAGGTTATGAGCCTGACGAGCTACCGGGCTGCTCCACCCCGCGCCAAGAATATTTATCGGGCCATGCCCGGAAGCCGTTTTTGTTTGTTGGCTTCGCCAACGGGCGGGCTGCTCCACCCCGCGCTATAAGCACCTGGCAATATATTGCCTGAGTGCGCCTTGCGCCATCTCTGAGGCGCCAATAAAGTGACCCCTTCCCTAGGCGGGTTGTAGCAAGACAGATCGCAAAGGGAAGAAATTATGAAGAAGAGATGTCTGAATATTACGTTCCGTATTCCGCAGACCTGGCAACGACCTACTCTCCCACACCTTAAGATGCAGTACCATCGGCGCAGAAGCGTTTAACGGCCGAGTTCGGGATGGGATCGGGTTTAGGCGCTTCGCCATAGTCACCAAGTCGGCGCAATACGGAACGAAAAAGTAATTGATCACCTGATTTGCCGGTAAAAACCGGCGGATGGGGAAATGAGATCGATCAAGCCGATCGAACAATTAGTACCGGTAAGCTACACGCATTGCTGCGCTTCCACACCCGGCCTA
>JBMZAX010000010.1:0-69344 GCA_049611805.1 Parvibaculales bacterium
TGACGACTTGCGCGGTGTGGTCGACCATTGGAATGAGGCGCGCATAATTGCTGCGTGTCGGCGCGATAACGCCCAGAACCCCGACAATATGCGCATCACTATTGCGGTAGGAGCTGATGATGAGCGACGAGCCGGACAGCGAAAATAACGGCGTTTCCGAGCCGATGAAAATGCGCACGCCCTCGCTGCCTTCGGCTTCCGACAGCAGATTTATCAGCTCTTCCTTGCGCTCAAGGTCTTCGAATAAAAGCCGCACGCGCTCAAGGTCTTCCATCGCGCCGATATTGTTCAGAAGATGGGCCTCGCCGCGCACAATCAGCGATTTTGCCAATGTCTCCTGCGCGGGGCGTTCCTCGTCATCGCGCCCGGCCCAAGACGCCAGCCCCGCCGCAACAATTTGCGCGGTCAGTTCACCCAATTCGGCGCGCAAATGCTCCAATTCGCTCTGGGCTTCGCGGCGCAATTCTTCCAGCGTGCGCCCTTTCAGCCGTGCGTTCAGATAATTGCTCACTTCCGTGAGCGTGGCGGGCAACAGGTCGCGCGGCTTCGCAATGACGCGGTTTTCCACCTGATTGGCCTCGTCGACCAGAATAACGAGGATCTGGTCATCGGAAATCGGCGTGAACTCAATATGTTTGATAATCGGGTCGGCACCGGGCGCCAGAACAAGGCCGGCGCATTGGCTGAGACCGGAAAGACTGTCGACCGCCTGTTTCAGCAATTGCTCGGCACCCAGATCGGCTTGCGTGTCGGGGGCGATAATGTCGCGCTCTTCCGCCGTCAACTCGCTGACCTGCAACAGGCCGTCGATAAACAGCCGCAAGCCGCTTTGCGTCGGCAGGCGGCCGGCCGATACATGCGGGGCATATAGCAGGCCGGAGCGTTCCAATTCGGCCATGGTCGCGCGGATCGAGGCCGGTGACAATTGCGGCTCCAGAACCTCCGACAAAACCCGCGAGCCCACCGGCGCGCCAGTTTCCAGATAGCTCTCCACTATCTGGCGAAAAATCATCCGCGCACGCGCATTCAGGGAAGCAAGATTACTCATAGTCTTTTATTTAAGGTTCCAAATGCCGCTTGTGAAGGTCTTGTGAAGGTTTTGTCGACACGCTAAATATGAGCCGTCAAACAAAGGATATTCTATGAGTTTTTCACGCCCCTCAGGTCGCGCGCCCGACGCCATGCGCGCTGTCAGTCTGACCCGCAATGTTTCCAAACATGCCGAAGGGTCATGCCTTGTCAAATTCGGAGACACGCATGTGCTGTGCACGGCCAGCCTTGAGGAGCGCGTGCCGCCATGGTTGCGCGGCAAGGGGCAGGGCTGGGTGACGGCCGAATATGGCATGTTGCCGCGCGCCACGGGCGAGCGTATGCGCCGCGAAGCCAGCGCCGGCAAGCAATCGGGCCGCACGCAGGAAATCCAGCGCCTCATCGGGCGCTCTCTGCGCGCCGTTGTCGACATGAAGGCGCTGGGCGAAAACCAGATCAGCCTCGATTGCGATGTCATTCAGGCCGATGGCGGCACCCGCACCGCCTCGATTACCGGCGCGTGGGTTGCCTTGCATGATTGCATTGAGGGGATGCGCGCGCGCGGGCTGGTTTCGGGCGCGGTATTGACCGACAATGTGGCCGCCATTTCATGCGGCATTTATGACGGCGTGCCGGTCGCCGATCTCGATTATGCCGAAGACAGCACCGCCGACACGGATGCCAATTTCGTGTTTACGGGCACGGGCGACATTGTCGAAATTCAGGCGACCGCCGAAGGCGTGGCGTTTGACGAGGCGGCTTTCACGGAACTGATGCGTTTGGCCCGCCGCAGCATTGAAGAACTGGTCGCCTTGCAAAAAGCGGCGGTTGCGCAATGACCGGTGCCCGCCGCCGTTTCGAGGGCAGCGAACTTATCGTCGCCAGCCATAATACCGGCAAGATTTCCGAAATCGGCGACCTGCTCGCGCCCTTTGGCGTGGCCTCCATCGGGGCCGATGCGCTGGGGCTCGATGAGCCGGAAGAGACCGGTGCCGATTTCATTGCCAATGCCGAATTGAAAGCGCGTGCCGCGGCGCTGGCGACGGGGCGTCCGGCGCTGGCCGATGATAGCGGGCTTGCCGTCGATGCGCTGGACGGCGCACCGGGCATTTATTCGGCGCGCTGGGCGCAGACACCCGACGGTACGCGTGATTTTAATTTCGCCATGCGCAAGGTCGAAACGGCTTTGTCGCAAAAACCCGACGCCCCGCGCACGGCGCGGTTTATCTGTGCGTTGAGCCTTGTCTGGCCCGACGGCCATGCCGAAAGTTTTGAGGGCCAGGTTGACGGCACGCTGGTTTGGCCGATGCGCGGCGCAAACGGATTTGGCTATGATCCGGTCTTTTTGCCGCTGGGCGGTGATCTGACCTTCGGCGAAATGAGCCCGCAAGCCAAGCACGCCATCTCGCATCGAGCCGATGCTTTTGCCCAGCTTGTGGCCGGGTGTTTTGGTGGCTGACGCGCCCCCGCTTGAAGACACGCCCGCGCTGGGGGTTTACATCCACTGGCCGTTTTGTGCGGCGATCTGCCCTTATTGTGATTTCAATGTGCATCCGCTGCGCGACATGCAGGCCGCCGATTGGCGCAAGGGATATTTTCTGGCGCTCGAACACGCCCAAACCATGCGCGCGGACGGGCCGGTCGAAACCGTGTTTTTCGGCGGCGGCACACCCTCGCTCATGCCGCCGGAATTGATCGCGGATCTTCTGGCCGATATTGACCGTCGCTGGGGGCTGGCGGCGGAGGCGGAAATTTCGCTTGAAGCCAATCCCGTTTCAGCGCCGGAGGCACGGTTGCAGGCCCTGAAGGCCGCCGGCATAAATCGGCTGTCGCTGGGCGTGCAGGCTTTTGATGCGGGCGCACTCAAATTTCTGGGCCGCACGCATTCGCTGGAGCAGGCCGAAGCCGCTTTTGTCGCCGCGCGTGGCATTTTCGACCGCGCGTCGCTGGATCTCATCTATGCCCGCCCCGAACAAACCCTGGCGGGCTGGGCGCGCGAACTGGAATATGCGCTGGCCTTGGAGCCCGCGCATATGTCGCTCTACCAATTGACGATTGAGCCCGACACGCCGTTTTTCAAGCGCCACGCCGCCGGCAAATTTGACATGCCGGATGAGGCGCTGGCGGCGGATATGTATGAGCTGACACAAGAAAAATGTGCCGCCGCCGGTCTGCCGGCCTATGAAGTTTCAAACCACGCGCGCGACGGCCATGCCTGTCGGCATAATCTGGCAAGTTGGCGCGGCGGCGATTATTTTGGTATCGGGCCCGGCGCGCATGGGCGCGTGCGCACCGGTCAAGGGCGGGTGGCGACCGAGGCACTTGCCAAGCCCGCGGCATGGCTCGAAAGCCTTGTCGGTGGCGGCGGCGGTTTGTCGGAAAAGCGTTTATTGCAGCCCGAAGACCTGCATGCCGAAACCGTATTGCTGGGTTTGCGCTTGGTTGAGGGTGTGCCCATGTCGCGGCTTGAGGCCGCAGGCGTGCCGCTCGACAGGCCCCGCATTGCGGGCCTGCGCGATGCGGGGCTGATTGCCGAGAGCCCGCACAATCTGGCGGTGACGCAGGCCGGGCGCCTGTTGCTTGACCGGATTACTGACGCGGTTCTGGCAGACTGAACGGCGCGGCGGGTGCGGCTTCAAAGCCGCCTGTTTCCTGCACCATATTGGCGCGCTGCGTTTGCAGCGTTACCGCCAGTGCCAGCGCGGCCTGCATGCGCCGGTCACGCTCGACAAAGCTGGCCGGTGCCGGGCTGACAAGAATTGTTTTCTTACGCCGGATTTCATGCACGGCCAGCCCCCGCTCGGCCAGCCCGTTGGGGGTCAGCCGCAAAATGCCGTCAATGCCGGCAAAGCCGTTCGGATCGGTCAGTGTTTCGGGTCGAAACGGCGCGGTGGCATGCACGGCAGACAGGCGCGCGGCGAGCGCAACCGCGTCATAGGCAATGCTGGCAAGGCGCGCCGGGCGGGTCTGGAATTTGTCTGCATAATGGTCGGAAAATTTGCGCCACAGCGCGGCATCGGGCGCGGCGTACCAGCCGCCATGCAGGGGCGGTTCCTGCCCCAGTTCGGGGTCGTCCCACAGGCCGGTGCCGACAAATTTCACGCGTCGCGGGTCAACATCGAAATAGGGCAGAAGCGGGGCGAGATTGCGTAGCGCAAGGCCGCCTTCGGGCATGAACACCGCGTCATAGGGAATTTCCCCCAGCGTTTCGACACGCTTGAGGGCTTCGTAATTCGACACAAGTTCGGGCGCGATGTCGCGAATACTGTCGAACAGCTTCTCGCTTGGCGTATCGGGCGGCGCAAGCAATGTGGCTTCGGCTTCGAGCCGCGCCATTTCTTCGCCATGCGCGGCGCGGCGGGTTTCATATTGCGCCAGCCGCTTGACCGGCTCAAACATGCCCGGTGCATCGGGCGGATAAATTTCAACCTGCACCAGTTCGCCGCCATAGCGCGCAATGCGCTCATCAAGCGTGCGCCCCAGGCGTTCGCCATAAGCACCTTCGGGCAAAAGCGCCCCGAAGCGCGTCAGCCCCTGCCCGATGGTCTGGGCAATGGCGCGGTCAATATTGTCTTCCGGTATAAAGCCCAAAAGCCAGATATTTCTGCTGGCCACCGAGCGATCATTTGAAAAGGCCAGCGCCGGTACGCGCGCATTGGCCAGCACGGGCGCCACCGCCTGCACGGAGGTTGCAAAGAGCGGGCCGACAATCAAATCAGTGCCCGCCGCCAGCGCTGCCCGCGCCGCGGTTTGTGCGCCGACCGGCGTGCCGCCCGTATCCTGCACGCGCAGGAGAAGTTCGGGCCGCGCCACATCGAACAGCGCAAGCTGGGCGGCTTGCAGCAATGTGTTGGCCAGCGTGCGCACATTTTCATCCGTACTGCTCATCGGCAAAAGCAGGGTGATGGTGATGGCCCCGGCCGGGCGCGGCGGCAGGTCGGGCGCGGGCAGGTCGGCCGTGTCAAAAGCGTCGGCATAAGGGTTGGCGACAGTGTAGGGGTAGGAGTTCGGGTAAGCATCTGCCGCGCGGCCGGTTCGTGCCTCGGCTTGCGCCCTCGCGGCAGGTTCCGGCGACACAGGCTTTCTTGCGGCTTCCGGCGGCGCGGCGCAACCGGCCAATACCGCCAGCACAACCAGCGCGCCAACCGGCGCAAAGGGGCGCCTAAAAATTTCTGCGAAAAACTTTGCCGATTGCATGGCCTTTTTTTCGACCCTTAAACTGATACTTGTCCGAATAACTGTCATCTGACTGCCAAACTATCGCTCCGATGGGTGCAAGTAAACAGCCCGTTCGCGCCACCGCGAATCCATTGGGACTTGCTATTGGGCGTAAACAGGCTTTTGCTGGAACCATGGAGAAACCACCCTCTGCCGGTGCGTCGCTTGCGCCGGGTCTTTATGTTGTTGCCACCCCGCTCGGCAATGCGCGCGACATCACATTGCGCGCGCTCGATGTGTTGCACGGCGTCGACATTATTTATTGCGAAGACACGCGCGTGACGGGCAAGCTGGCGGCGCTTTATGCCATCAAGACGCGACGGCGCGCCTATCACGAACACAATGCCGCTGCCATGCGCCCGAAAATTCTGGCGGAACTGGAGGCCGGCAAGAGGTTGGCACTGGTCAGCGATGCCGGCACACCGCTGATTTCCGACCCCGGCCAACCGCTCATCCGTGCCGCGCGCGCGGGCGGTCATGCCGTTTTTGCCGTGCCGGGCGCGTCTGCCCCAATTGCCGCATTGAGCGTTTCGGGTCTGGCGACCGACCGCTTCACCTTTGTCGGGTTTTTGCCGACCAAATCCGGAAAGCGGCGTCAGGCACTGGCCGACATTGCCGACCAGGAGGGCACATTGGTTTTGTTCGAAGCCCCGCGCCGACTGCCCGCGCTTTTGGCCGACATTGTTGACCGGCTTGGCGATCGCGAGGTCTCAATCGCGCGCGAACTGACCAAGAAATTTGAAACCGTCATCACTGCACCGGCCAGCGCATTGGCAGCAGGGCTGGAGGATGACATGTTGCGCGGCGAATGCGTCGTGCTTGTCGCCCCGCGCGCAGGGCCGGCCCGACCCGATGGCGAAGACCTGGACGCATTGCTGGTGTCCGCGCTTGAGGGGTTTTCGCTGCGCGATGCCGTCAGCGAGGTGACACGCGCCACCGGCCTGTCGCGGCGCACCGTCTATGACCGCGCGCTCATGCTGAATAAAAACAAGAAAAACCCAAATGACAAAAGCGAAGAAAAAACAAAACCCTGACACGCCAAACACGTCGCGCCGCCAGCGCGCCGTCAAACAGGGCCGCAGGGCTGAGGCTTATGCGCGCTGGGTGTTGCGTGCCAAGGGCTATCGTCTGCTGGCCCGAAATTTTCGTCATCCGCTGGGCGAGGTTGACCTTATTTTGCGGCGCGGGCGTCTCTTGGTTTTTGTCGAGGTCAAATTTCGCGCCGATCGTGATGCGCGCGCTTATGCCGTGTCGCCGGCCCAGTGGCGGCGCATCAGTGCGGGCGCTTCCGGATTTGTCGCACGCCATCCGCATTATGCGGGCCTCGTCTGGCGGTTTGACCTGTTTGTCGTCGGCGGCAAGGGGGGCTTCCGCCACAATAAAAATTTTTGGCGCCCTTGAGCCGACGCGCGATTTCGGGGAAAGTGTCGGGCGAGATGCGCGCAATGCGCAAAAAAAGGTTTAGTCGAAAGGGATGGCCATGGCCTTACGCGTTGGTCTGCAAATGGATCCGATTGCCGATATTGATATTGTCGGCGATACGAGCTTTGCCCTGGCGCTGGAAGCGCAGGCGCGTGGGCATGCGCTTTTTTTCTACGAGCCCGACCGCCTCGCCATGCGCGATGGTGCGGTGAGTGCCGCCATTCAACCGTTGAAAGTGGCCGATAAAATTGGCGCGCATTATGAATTGGGCGCGCCGATACTTACCGATTTGCGCGACCTCGATGTGATTTTGATGCGGCAGGACCCGCCCTTCGACATGCATTATATCTCGGCCACGCATATGCTTGAGCGCGTGCATCCCGAAACGCTCGTGGTCAATGACCCGGCCGCCGTACGCAATGCGCCGGAAAAAATATTTCCCATCCGTTTTGCCGGCCTGTTGCCCGAAACGCTGATCACCCGCGATATTGCGGCGTTGAAAGCGTTTCGCGCCGAATTTGGCGACATTATTTTAAAACCCGTTTTCGGCAATGGCGGCGCGGGCATTTTCCGCGTGGGCCACGGGGATGAAAATTTCGGCGCGCTGATCGACATGTTTTTGCAATCAGACCGTGAGCCGATTATCGCCCAGCGCTATCTGCCGGAGGTGCGCGCCGGTGACAAGCGCGTGATTCTTGTCGAGGGCGAAGCGGTGGGTGCCTTGAACCGCGTGCCCGCCGCAGGCGATGCGCGCGCCAATGTGCATGTGGGCGGCACGCCGGAAGCCGCCGGGCTCACCGATCGCGATTTGGAGATTGTCGCCGAGATTGGGCCCACATTGCGCGATATGGGCATTGTGTTTGCCGGTATTGATATTATCGGCAGGCATTTGACGGAAATTAACGTGACCTCGCCGACATGCATTCGCGAGATTAAGGATTTTGGCGGCCCCGATATTGCCGTGATGATTTGGGATGCAATTGAGGAGCGCCGCGCAGGCTAAAGCTTCTGTTTCAGATAATTTTCCTGACGCGCCAGCGTGTCCACCGAAATGGTGCGGGTGATGCCGCTTTCGCTGTTGACGATGCGCGCATGCGGCAGATTATTGAACTGGGTAATTTCGGTAACCTCCCAGGTCGATACAAAGGCTTCGGCAGACGCCTTCTCGGCAATGCCGAGTGCCCGGAAAATCTTTTTCTTGCCCGCCAGCGGTTCTACGAAACAATCGCCGACTTCGACACTTACTTCTTTTTTGCCAAACATATATGGCCCCTACGCAACACAATTTACCTTATGCAGGAAAAACATGTTACGTAAGTACTGATAAATGTACAAGTCGCTCGCGTAACTAACAAAAATAAAAACATTGGAATGCGGCATGGTTGCACACATTAAAACGGTGGCCTTTTTGGGCGTGGATGCGGTTGCGGTGGATGTTCAGGTGCATCTGGCGCCGGGCCACAACGCTTTTACGGTGGTTGGCCTGCCGGACAAATCCGTGGCCGAAAGCCGCGAACGCGTGCGCGCGGCACTGTCGGCCATGGGGCTGGCACTGCCTTATGAACGCATAACCATCAATCTTTCGCTGGCCGATTTGCCCAAGGAAGGCAGCCATTACGACCTGCCGATTGCGCTGGGCCTTTTGGTGGCGATGGGCGCGTTGACGCATGAACAGGTGGCGCCGTTTGTGGCGATGGGTGAACTGGCGCTTGACGGGGCATGCACGCCCGTGCCCGGTGCCCTTCCGGCAGCCATGGCGGCGCTGGAAAATAATTGCGGTCTGATTTGTCCGGCGGCTTGCGGGCCGGAGGCGGCGTGGTCGGGGCTCGCACAACCCGACCGGCCCGGCATTGTCGCCGGCGGTTCATTGTTGCAAATCGTCAATCATTTGCGCGGTACGCATCTCATCGCGCCGCCCGAAGTTACCCTTGAGCAACCGACTGCCGAAGCGCTGGATATGGCCGATATTCGCGGCCAGGGCGAAACCCGCATGGCGCTGGAAGTCGCCGCGGCGGGCGGGCATAATTTATTGATGAACGGCCCGCCGGGTGCGGGCAAATCCATGCTGGCGTCGCGTCTGCCGGGCATTTTGCCGACTCTGACCCCGCAAGAACATCTTGAGATCAGCCTGATCGAAAGCCTTGGAGCCCAGCGCGGCGGAGTGCGGCTGGCGCATCAGCGCCCGTTTCGCGCGCCGCATCATTCGGCCAGCATGGCCGCGCTTGTCGGCGGCGGACGCCATGCCCGGCCGGGCGAGATTTCGCTGGCGCATAATGGTGTGCTGTTTCTGGATGAATTGCCGGAATTTCCCCGTCAGGCGCTTGATGCTCTGCGTCAGCCCATTGAAACCGGCACGGTGTCGCTTGCCCGTGCCGAGGTGCATATCAGCTATCAGGCGCGGTTTCAGCTTGTCGCCGCCATGAACCCGTGTCGCTGCGGCTATGCCGAAGACCCGGATTTGGCCTGCCATCGTCTGCCGATTTGCCGGCAGGAATATATCGGGCGTTTGTCCGGGCCGTTGCTCGACAGGTTTGACGTGCGCGTCAATGTGCCGCCGGTGCCATTGTCGGAAATGATGGGCAGTGAAAAGGGCGAAGCCAGCACCGTCATTGCCGCGCGCGTCGGCGCGGCGCGCGAGGTGCAAATGGCGCGGCAAAATTGCCTCAACGCGCATCTTGACGGCGAGGCGCTTTACAAGCTGGCCGCACCGGACACGGCCGGCCAGAACCTGCTCGACCGCATCGCCGACACCAAAAAACTGGGCGCGCGCGGGTTTAACCGCATTTTGCGTGTCGCCCGCACGCTGGCCGATCTTGACCATGGCGATATGCCGCGTGCGGAAAATATTGCCACCGCGATACGCTGGCGCGACATCGCATTTTAGCACGCTGGCAGGTGCGGTAAGAATTATGTTATACAGCCGTAATAAAATTGAAATACGAACCGCTACATAAAGCGGCTGGTGACACCATGACAGATCAGATTTTTTCGCCCGATCCGCAAATGCCAGGCTGGTTTTTTGACAGCAGCGATTTGCCGGTTTTTGAGCAGCGCGGCCCCTTGAGCGTGCGTCTGGCGCGCAATGCTGTCGAGGTCGCGGCCGTGCAGGCCCTGCGGTATCAGATTTTTTACGAGGAAATGAGCGCGCGCCCCAGTGCGGCGCAAGCCGAAACCGCGCGCGATTTCGACGATTATGACGCGATTTGCGACCATTTGATTTTGACCACGCGCGCGGCGACCGAACAGGTGACGGAGGACGCGCATCTGCCGAGCGGGGAAACCATTGTCGGCTGCTACCGCCTGTTGCGCCAATCGGTTGCCGAAAACCATGGCGGGTTTTACAGCGCCGATGAGTTTGACCTCAAGCCGATGCTGGAAAATGCCGGACGCGGCCTCAATATTATGGAGCTGGGCCGGTCTTGCGTGGCGCCCGAATATCGCACCAAACACGGCATTGACCTGATGTGGCACGGGCTGGGTGCCATGGTGTCGCATTACGGCATTGATGCCATGATGGGGTGTGCGAGTTTTGCGGGTACGGATGTGGCCGCGCTGGAGGAGCCTTTGAGCTATCTCTATCACACCCGCCGCACGCCGGGCCCCTGGGAAGTGCGCGCCCTGCCCGAACGTTTTGTCGATATGAATATTCTGCCGCCCGACGCCATTGACAAGCGCGCGGCCTTGCGCGCCATGCCGCCTGTCTTGCGCGGCTATGTTCGTACCGGTTGCATGATCGGCAATGGCGCGGTGATCGACCACCAGTTCCAGACGGTCGATGTGTTCGTGCTGATGCCGTTAACCGCGGTCGAAGACCGCTATATGGCACGTTACGGGCAGACGGGTTAAAGCTCTATTTCTTCCAGGCCATAAGCGGCAATCGCCGCCATATTCAGCACTTCCGTTGCGGTGGCGCCAATGCGCGCGATTTGCACCGACTGGTTGAGCCCCATCAAAATCGGGCCGATCAGCGTGGCATTGCCCAATTCTTCCAGCATTTTGGTCGAGATGGAGGCCGAGTGGATGGCCGGCATGACCAGCACATTTGCCGGTTCCGACAGGCGGCAGAACGGATAGCGCCCCATCGCCTCGCGGTTGAGGGCGACATCGGCGGCCATTTCCCCGTCATATTCAAAATCGACATTGCGGCTGTCCAATATGCGCACGGCCTCGCGCACATAGACCGAGCGGTCGCCTTCGGGGTGGCCGAAGGTCGAATAGGCAAGCATGGCAACGCGGGGCTCATGGCCCAGCGCGCGCGCCGTCGCAGCAGATTGCACGGCGATATCGGCCAGCTCTTCCGCGCTTGGCATGTCGATCACATTGGTGTCGGCCACCAGCACGGTGCGCCCGCCGCGCGCAATCAGCATGGAAATGCCCAGCACACGATGGCCGGGGCGCGGGTCGATAACTTGCGAAACCTCTTCAAGCGTAATCGAATAGCTGCGCGTTACGCCCGTTACCATGGCGTCGGCATCGCCATTGACCAGCGCGCATGCCCCGAAAATATTGCGGTCATTGCTGACCAGCCGGAAGCAATCGCGGTAAAGGCGTCCCTGCCGCTGTAATTTGCGAAACAGAAATTCGGCATAGGCGTCGCATTGCGTCGATGAGCGGGTGTCGCGTATTTCAATATCGGTGCGCGCATCCAGCCCCAGCTCGGCCATATTGGCGCGCACAATATCTTCCGTGCCGATCAAAATCGGTTCGCCCAATCCGAGATCCTTATACGCGATGGCCGCGCGGATAACCTGCTCCTGCTCGCCTTCGGCAAAGATCATGCGTTTGGCGTTTTTGCGCGATTTGTTCATGATGATTTGCAGCGAGCTGGCCGCCGGATCAAGGCGCGCCGAAAGCCGGTCGCGATAGGCCTCGACATCGACAATCGGTGCGCGCGCCACGCCGCTATCCATCGCCGCTTGCGCCACCGCCGGCGGAATGTCACGAATGAGGCGCGGGTCAAACGGCACCGGAATAATATAGCGCGGGCCAAAGCGCGGACGCTCACCCTGATAGGCGGCGGCAACTTCATCCGGCACATCTTCGCGCGCCAGCATGGCGAGTGCTTCGGCGCAGGCGATTTTCATATCGTCATTAATGGTCGTTGCCCGCACATCCAGCGCGCCACGGAAAATATAGGGGAACCCCAGAACATTATTCACCTGATTGGGATAGTCCGACCGACCGGTTGCGATAATCGCATCGTCGCGAATGGCGGCAACTTCTTCGGGCGTAATCTCCGGGTCAGGATTTGCCATGGCAAAAATAATCGGATTGTCGGCCATGCTGCGCACCATTTCTTCCGTCATGGCACCTTTTACCGACAGACCCAAAAACACATCCGCGCCCTTCAGCGCATCGGCAAGCGTGCGCGCGTCCGTGTCAACCGCATGGGCGGATTTCCACTGGTTGAGGCCCTCTTTGCGGCCTTTGTAAATGACGCCCTTCGTGTCGCACAAAATTGCGTTTTCCGCCGGCAGCCCCATGGCTTTAATCAGCTCAAGACAGGCAATGCCGGCCGAGCCCGCGCCGTTTACGGCAATTTTAATGTCCTTAATGTCGCGCCCCGTCAGGTGCAGCGCATTGATAAGGCCCGCCGCGCAAATAATGGCCGTGCCGTGCTGGTCGTCATGGAAAACCGGAATATCCATCAATTCGCGCAATTGTTGCTCGATGATAAAGCAGTCCGGTGCGCGAATGTCTTCCAGATTAATGCCGCCAAATGACGGGCCCAAATGCTTGACGGCGTCGATGAAGGCGGTCGGGTCTTCCGTGTCGACTTCCAGATCGATCGAGTCGACATCGGCAAAACGCTTGAACAAAACCGCCTTGCCTTCCATTACCGGCTTGGCGGCCAGAGCCCCAAGGTTTCCCAGCCCCAAAATTGCCGTTCCGTTGGAAATCACGGCGACCATATTGCCGCGCGAGGTGTAGTCGTATGACGTCTCCGCATTGTCGGCAATGGCCTGCACCGGCACGGCAACACCCGGCGAATAGGCCAGCGACAAATCGCGCTGGGTCGCCATGGGCTTGGTCGGGCTAATTTCGAGCTTGCCCGGTTTGCCGCGCGTATGGAAGCGTAAGGCTTCCTGGTCGGTGAAACTCTTGGTATTGTCGCTCATTGTAATTCCAGTTCAGATAAAACGTCTCTTTTGTAGGGCTTTGTTCGTGCCAATACAAGGCGCAACAGGGCAGGCGCCCGATAAAGACAAATATTATCGGCGCAAAGCCCGTGTGCGGCATTTTCCTGCCGCCGCAGCTCTGATAGGGTAGCCCCATGACTGCTTCTGCCAAGCCCGCCGGCGCTTCTGCCGCAACGCCGATGATGGCGCAATATCTGGACATAAAGGCCGCGCATGAAGATGCGCTGCTGTTTTATCGGATGGGCGATTTTTACGAGCTTTTCTTTGACGATGCGGTGACAGCGGCGGCCGCCCTCGACATCACCCTAACCCAGCGCGGCCAGCATCTCGGCCGGGATGTGCCCATGTGCGGGGTGCCGGTGCATGCCGCCGAAAGCTATCTTGAGCGGCTGATACGTCAAGGCCACCGGGTGGCTGTTTGCGAGCAGATGGAAGACCCTGCCGAGGCCAAAAAACGAGGGTCAAAAGCCGTTGTGGCCCGCGATGTGGTGCGCCTTGTCACGCCCGGCACATTGAGCGAGGAGGCATTGCTGGACGCGCGCGCCAATAATTTTCTCGCCGCGCTGGCACCGGTGGGCGATGAGCTGGCACTGGCCTGGCTGGACATGTCGACGGGCGTGTTTGCCGTGTGCCATACCGATGCCGAGGGGTTGGGCGCGCTTCTGGCGCGGCTCGCACCCAGCGAGATTTTATTGCCCTCCGATTTGGGTGGCGATATTGGTGGCGATTTGGGTGGCGATATCGGTGCCGATTATACGGTGCTGGAAACCGAGATTTTGTCTTCGGAACGTGCCGGCCATATTCTGAGCGACTATTTTAATGTCGCCACGCCGTCATTGCTGGGAGATTTGTCGCGCGCCCATATTGCCGCTTGCGGCACTTTGCTGGCCTATTTGCAGCAAACCCAGATCGCGCATATGCCGCGCCTTGCCCGCCCGCATATTGAAGCCCCGGAGCATCATTTGGGGCTGGATGCCGCAACGCGGGCAAATCTTGAACTGACCCGCACCCAGACGGGAGAAAAAACCGGCAGTGTGCTGGCGACGATTGACCTGACGGTTTCGGCGGCGGGCGCACGCGAATTGGCCGACCGGCTGGCCGCCCCATTGGGCGACATGGCCGAAATTTGCGCGCGCCATCAAGCCGTGCGGTTTTTTGTCGACGAAAACGCCGCGCGCGAAGATATGCGCGGGCAGCTTAAAAACCTGCCCGACATGATGCGCGCTTTGAGCCGGCTGGTGCTGGCGCGCGGGGGCCCGCGCGATTTGCAGGCGCTCGCGGTCGGCTTGCAGGGCGGCGAGGCGGTGCGCGCGCATCTGTCAAATTTGCAAAATGATGCCGGTCTGCCCGACGAGATCAGCGCCATGGTGCGCCCGCTCAGCTGTTTCGGCTCGGATGAAACCTCCAAGCGTCTGGCGCAATTGGTCGAAACTTTGACCGCCGCGCTGGGCGACACATTGCCGGTTCTGGCGCGCGATGGCGGCTTTGTGCGCGACGGCTATCACGCCCCGCTCGATCAGGCGCGCGAATTGAGCAGCGAAAGCCGCCGCGTGATTGCCGGCCTGCAGGCCCGCTACAGTTCCGAAACTGAAATCAAGGCGCTGAAGATCAAACATAATGGCGTGCTGGGCTATCACATTGAAGTGCCCGCCCAGCACGGCGACCGGCTGATGGCGCCGCCGCTCAATGAAATTTTCATCCACCGCCAGACACTGGCAAATTCGGTGCGCTTTTCCTCCGAAGAGCTTTCCACGCTGGCCGGAAAAATAAGCCGTGCCGGTGAAACCGCTCTGGCGCTGGAGACGGAAATTTTCGAACGCTTGCGCGAAGAAGCCATTGCGCTGGCCGATGAGATTGAGGCTTTCGCGAAAGCCCTCGCCGCGCTGGATGTGACCACGGCACTGGCGAAGCTCGCCGTGGCGCGCGACTGGGTGCAGCCCGAAATGCGCGATGATTTGGTGTTTGATATTCGCGGCGGGCGTCATCCGGTGGTCGAGGCCGCGCTGTTGGCCGATGGCGGGGCCCCGTTTATTCCCAATGATTGCGCGCTGGACGGTGCCGCAAATATACACGCCCGCCTGACCCTGCTGACGGGGCCGAATATGGCCGGCAAATCAACCTATTTGCGCCAGAACGCCTTGATTGCCATTCTCGCGCATATGGGCAGTTTTGTGCCCGCGCGCGAAGCCCGCATCGGGCTTGTCGACCGTGTGTTCAGCCGCGTCGGGGCGGCCGATGATCTGGCGCGTGGCCGCTCGACTTTCATGGTCGAGATGATGGAAACCGCAACCATTCTCAATCAGGCGAGCCCGCGTGCGCTGGTGATTTTGGACGAGATCGGGCGCGGCACGGCAACCTTTGACGGCCTGTCGATCGCCTGGGCGGCGGTTGAATATCTGCATGACATTGCCGGGTGCCGAACATTGTTTGCCACGCATTATCACGAATTGACCGGATTGGGCGCGCGCCTGGACGGCCTTGCAAATGCCTCCATGCTGGTGCGCGAGCATGACGGCCAGCTGGTGTTTCTGCATGAGGTGGGTGCCGGTGCCGCCGACCGGTCTTACGGCATTCATGTGGCGGAATTGGCGGGTCTGCCGCCTGCGGTTATTGCGCGTGCCCGCGCGGTTCTGGCTTTGCTTGAGGAAAACCGCGCCGCCGCCGATCTGGTGCCCGCGCTTGACGAATTGCCGCTGTTTACGCCGCAATCGATTGCCCCGCCCGAAACGGATAAATTGCGCGAAGCCCTCGCCGCGCTCGACCCTGACCGCCTCAGCCCACGCGAGGCGCTGGACTGGCTTTACCGGTTGCGGGCGCTTATGTCGCCCGATAAGGACGGAAACGTGCTATAGTCGCGGGCATTGTCGAGTAACCCGTGAAAATTGGACCCAGTGTATGACGGCCAGAAAGAAAACCCGCAAACTGACACGCGAGGAGACATTTCTCGCTGAAATGCGTGCGGCGGCTGAACCGCATTGGGGCAATGACACAAAAATGCGCGCCGCGGTGCTGGATGTTTTGAAGGATATTTTGCAGACGGGCCGCACTGAGGCGCGTGAAAAACTCGAAGCCAACCGGCTGAAGGGCGCGCGTTGCGCGGAATTTCTGTCCGATTTGCAAGACGATATAATGCGCGCGCTGGGCACATTTGTATCCAAGGATATGTTGCGCATGTCCAACCCGACCGAAGCCGAAACCGTGACGGTTCTGGCCGTCGGCGGCTATGGGCGCGGGCGGCTGGCGCCGGGTTCGGATATCGATCTTCTGTTTCTGCTGCCCTATAAGCGCAATGCAACGTCGGAAAGTTTTGTCGAACATATTCTCTATTTTCTCTGGGATCTCGGCCTGAAAGTCGGCCATGCCACGCGCACGGTCAAAGATTGCATGACCCAGGCACTGGCCGATTTCACCGTGCGGACAACCATGCTCGAAAACCGCTTTTTATACGGCGCACCCGCTTTGCATGAAGAGTTTACCGCCGCGTTTCAAAAACAGGTCACGCGCGGCACGGCGCGCGAGTTTGTCGAAGCCAAATTGTCCGAGCGCGACGAACGCCATATCCGCGCCGGCCAGTCGCGCTATCTTGTCGAGCCGAATATCAAGGAGAGCAAGGGGGGTTTGCGCGACCTCAACACATTGTTCTGGATTGCGCGCTATTGCTATCAGATCGATGCGCTGGAAGAGCTGATCAAGCTGAAAATTCTGACCGCCGATGAATTGCGCCTGTTCCGCAAATGCGATGCGTTTTTGTGGGAGGTGCGCTGCCATTTGCATTTTCTGACCGGGCGCGCCGAAGAGCGCCTGAGTTTCGATGTGCAAAAAAGTCTGGCGACACGCTTCAACACCGCCGGTTCGGCGGGCATGAAATCGGTCGAGAAATTCATGCGGCAATATTTCCTGGTCGCCAAAAATGTCGGCGACCTGACGGCGATTTTTTGCGCCTCGCTGGAAGAACAGCAGAAAAAACCGCGTGCGCGCACACGCCTGCCGGCCCTGTTTCAACGCCAGAAGCAGGTGCATGGTTTCAAATTCGGTCGTGGCCGCCTGACCATGGCGCGGGCAGATTGTTTCCGCAATGATCCGGTTAATCTCATCCGCGTGTTTCATCTGGCAGACCGTTTCCGGCTGGATATCCATCCCGATACATTGCGCGAGATAACGCGGTCGGTGGGTTTGATCGGGCCCGAATTGCGCGCCGATCAGCGGGCCAATGATCTGTTTTTGGAAATTCTGACATCCAGACGCGCGCCCGAACGCACATTGCGCCGCATGAATGAAGCCGGTGTGCTGGGTCGGTTTGTGCCGGATTTCGGGCGCATTGTGGCGATGATGCAGTTCAACATGTACCATCACTATACGGCAGACGAGCATTTGCTGCGCGCCATCGGGTTATTGTCCGAGGTCGAGCAGGGCAAGGCGACGCAAGAACACCCCATCGCCTTTGAATTGCTGAGTACGGGCGAGATTAACCGCAATGTCATTTATCTCGCGGTGTTGCTGCACGATATCGCCAAGGGACGACCTGAAGACCATTCGATTGCCGGTGCGCGCATTGCGCGGCGGCTGGGGCCGCGGCTGGGCTTCACCAAAGCCGAAACGCGCCTGACCGAATGGCTGGTGCGCGAGCATCTCGTCATGAGCGATGTGGCGCAAAGGCGCGATTTGTCCGACCCGCGCACGATTGAAGATTTCGCGGCCACGGTGCAAACCACCGAGCGGCTCAAACATTTGCTGGTGCTGACGGAGGTTGATATCAAAGCCGTCGGGCCCGGTGTGTGGAATGGCTGGAAAGCCAAGCTCATCAGCGAATTATATTTCGAGACCCAGGCCCTGCTCACCGGTTCGGGTGCCATGGTCAATCGCGGCGAGCGCGTGGCGGCGGCACAATCCGCTTTCAGCCTCGCCCTGCCGGAAGACTGGACACGGCGCAAGCTGTCGGCCTATATGCGGCTGCATTCGGATGCCTATTGGCTCAATTTTCCGACCGATGTGCAGGTGCATCATGCCGCGCTGATCGAGAAGTCAAAAACCCAGCCCCTGATTGTCGATGCCCGCCCCGACCCGGAGCGGGCCTGCGCGGAAATTACCGTGATTTGCCAGGATGACCCCGGCCTGTTTGCCCGATTGAGCGGGGCGTGTGCGCGCGCGGGCATGGATATTCTGGATGCGCGCATTTCAACAACCACCAATGGGCTGGCGGTTGATGTGCTGCATGTTCAGGAGGCGGGCATTGCCACCGCCCCCGATGCGGCGCGCACGCAACGCTTGTGCAAAATCATGCGTTCTGCGCTGGAAGGCAGTGTAAATCTCAACCACCCGCCGCAGACGGAAATGAGCGAGAAAACGCGCCGCACGCTCAAAACTTTTGACCATGAAACCCAGATCAATTTTGACAATCAGGCGTCCGAGCATGCCAGCGTGCTTGAAATCAGCACATCCGACCGTCCCGGCCTGCTGTTTGATCTGGCGCATTGCCTGTATGCGTGCAATGTGAATATTACCGCCGCGCGCGTGGCGACATTTGGCGAGCGGGCGTCGGATGTTTTTTACGTGCAGGATTTGTTCGGCGAAAAATTGCAATCGACCGCCCGCATGTCGCGCATCCGTCAAGCCCTGGCAAAAACCATTGACGCGCCGATCGCGGCGCGCGGCGACGCCGCGAAAGTTGCCTGACACAATGAGCGAGACGCCCTCTTCCGGCCGCGTGATAAAAGCCGCTTCGGTCGTCGGCGCGGCCACCATGGTCAGCCGTATCACCGGGTTTGTGCGCGATATTTTTATCGCCGCCCTGTTGGGGGCCGGCCCGCTGGCGGAGATTTTCGTCATCGCCTTTCGCCTGCCGAACCTGTTTCGCCGCCTGTTTGCCGAGGGCGCATTTAACGCCGCTTTCGTGCCCCTGTTTTCAGAGCGTCTGGAAGGCGAAGGCCTGCCCGCAGCACTGGAATTTGCCGGTCGGATATTGTCGGTTCTGCTGGCCTTTTTGACCGCCTTCACCCTATTGGGCATGGTGTTCATGCCGGGGCTGGTGCTGGCGATTGCGCAAGGTTTTACGGCTGATGCCGCCAAGTTCGACCAAGCCGTGCATTATGCGCGCATCGCCTTTCCCTATCTTTTCTTCATCTCTCTTCTGTCTTTATTTGCCGGTGTGCTGAACGCCACCGGGCGGTTTCTGGCTGCCGCTTTTGCGCCGGTTTTGCTCAATCTCGTTCTGATCGGGGCTGCGCTTTTGTCACTGATGATGTCGGGTGCGCCGCTTGATTATCTGATCTGGGGGGTGAGCCTTGCCGGGCTCGTGCAATTTGTAATGGTGTTTGGCGCCGCCCGCCGCGCCGGTTTGAAACTGCCTGTGTCGCGCCCGCGCATTGGCCCCGACACAAGGCGATTTTTCACCCTTATTGTGCCCGGCATATTGGCCGCCGGTATCGGCCAGATAAACCTGCTCATCGGCACATCGATCGCGACCGGACAGGCCGGTGCCGCCGCCTGGCTCTATTATGCCGACCGCCTCTATCAATTGCCCATGGGGGTTATCGGCGTGGCGCTTGCCGTTGCGCTTTTGCCCGATTTGACACGCCGCATTGCGCGCGCCGACCAGAACCTTGCCGTTACTTTGGCAATGCTGCTGACTTTGCCTGCGGCCTTCGGCCTTTATGTGCTGGCCGACCCGATTATAAATGTGCTTTTCGAGCGCGGCGCCTTCACGCCGTCTGACACGGGTGCCACCGCTTCGGCTTTGCGCTATTTCTGCTTCGGCCTGCCGGCCTTTGTTCTAGTGCGTGCTTTGCAGCCATCATTTTTTGCCCGACAGGACACGCGCAGCCCGATGATTGACGGGGCCGTTGGCGTGGCGGCAAACATCACATTGTCGCTGGCGCTGTTTTCGCAAATGGGGCATTTGGCGATTGCGCTGGCAACATCAGTGGCCGGATGGTTGACGCTTTTTCTGATGCTGGTGCGGTTGTGGCGGCGCGCGCATTGGCGGCCCGGCATGGCGATTGCGCGCGCGCTGGGGGTGCAATGTGTTGCCGGTCTCATCATGGTGGCGGCGCTTGCCCATGTGATGGGGAATTGGGTGTTTTTTGCAGATTTTGCCGCGCTGGATCTCGGCATGCGGGTCGGTGTTTTGGCCGGTCTTGTCGGGCTGGGGGCGGTGGTTTTTGCCGCCGTCTGCCTTATCGGCGGGGGTTTGCGTGACCTGCGCGCTTTGCGCGATCCAGCCCGCTTGCATCGGCGGCCATAATTGGCAATAAACATGACACGTTAAGGGAGGCTGTCATGCCATCACATGCCGCACGGGTGTTTTCCGGAGTTCAACCGACGGGAAACCTGCATTTGGGCAATTATCTGGGCGCGATTAAAAATTTCGTGACCTTGCAGGATACGCATCCATGCCTCTATTGCGTGGTCGATTTGCACGCCATTACCGTGTTTCAGGACCCGGCCGAATTGCGCCACAATACGCGCGAAGTTGCCGCCGCATTTATTGCCGCGGGCGTCGACCCGAACCGGCATATTATTTTCAATCAGGCGCAAGTGCCCGAACATGCCGAGCTGGCCTGGGTGCTGAATTGCGTGGCGCGCATGGGCTGGTTGAACCGAATGACGCAATTTAAGGAAAAGGCCGGCAAAGACCGCGAAAAAGCATCCGTCGGGCTTTATGTTTATCCAAACCTTATGGCGGCGGATATTTTGCTCTATCGCGCAACGCATGTGCCGGTCGGCGAAGACCAGAAACAGCATATCGAACTGGCGCGCGACATCGCGCAGAAATTCAATAATGATTTCGACCGGCCCGATTTTTTCCCGCAGCCGGAGCCGCTCATTCAGGGCCCGGCAACGCGGGTCATGTCATTGCGCGACGGCACCAAGAAAATGTCGAAATCCGACCCGTCGGAACTGGCGCGCATCACCATGCTCGACCGGCCCGACGAGATTGCCCGCAAAATTCGCAAAGCCAAAACCGACCCCGACGCGCTGCCCGACACGGTCGAGGCGCTTGAGGCGCGCCCTGAGGCGGCCAATCTTCTGGGCATTTATGCGGCATTGGCCGACAAGCCGCTGGCGGCGGTTGTTGACGAATTTGCCGGCGCGCAATTTTCAAAACTCAAAGAAGCGCTGGCCGAGCTTGCGACCGCCACAATCGGGCCCATTGGTGCCGAAATGCAACGCCTGATGGATGACCCGGCCGGTGTCGATGCGGCGCTGGCCGACGGTGCCGCCCGCGCGCGCGACATTGCAAGCGGGGTGATGGAAGAGGTGCGCACCGCCGTCGGTTTTTTGCAAAAGCCGTAAAATAAATCGGGCTTGTTTGCGCAGCCTGAAACATGCGACCATTGCCCCATGGACATAAGCCAGCACCTGCAACGCAAATTTCTTGTGGTCGTCGACGGCACGCCGGAGGCGCATGCGGCTTTGCGTTTTGCCGCGCGGCGCGCGCATGGCACGGGCGGCAAAGTGGCGCTGTTGCTGGTGCTGGAGCCGGGTGGGTTCGAGCATTGGCTGGGGGTTGAAAGCCTGATGCGCGAAGACGCGCGCATTGAGGCCGAGCGCGTGCTGGCCGAATGCAGCGCCATGGTCGAAATGCTGGGCGGCGAAAAGCCCAAAACGCATATTCGCGAAGGCAAGCTGAGTGAGGAAATCAACCGCCTGACGGATGAAGACCGCACCATCTCCACTCTGGTGCTGGCCGCAGGTGTCAGTGCAAACGGGCCGGGGCCGCTGGTCTCGGCATTGGGCACGGGCAAATCGGAGTTTCATGTGCCGGTCACCGTTGTGCCCGGCGATCTGTCAGATGACGAAATTGACGCGCTGACGTAACGATCGGTTAAAAAAAGCGACAAAACGCGCTATATCATAGCGACAAGCAATCCGAAACGGAGGCAGATATGTTTATTCAAACCGAAGCAACGCCCAATCCGGCGACCCTGAAATTCATGCCGGGTCAGGCCGTGATGGGCACGCAACCGCCTGCCGATTTTCCCAATGCCGAGGCCGCCAAAGCCTCGCCGCTGGCCGGTGCGCTGTTTGCGCTGGAGCATGTGACGGGCGTGTTTTTCGGCGCGGATTTCATCACCGTCACCAAGGATGATGCCGAATGGCAGCATATCAAACCGGCGATTTTGACGACCATTATGGATCATTTTGTTGCCGGTCTGCCGGTCATGCATGCAACAGATGCCGACACCGCCGCGCAGGAAGACGAAACCGGGCCGGATGCGGAAATTATCGGTGCGATCAAACAATTGCTCGACACGCGGGTGCGCCCCGCCGTGGCGCAAGATGGCGGCGATATTGTTTTTCACGGCTACCGGGACGGTGTGGTGTCGCTGCATATGCGCGGGGCTTGCGCGGGTTGCCCCAGCGCGACGGCCACGCTCAAACACGGTATTGAAAATCTGCTCAGACATTACATCCCCTCGGTCACCGAGGTGCGGGCGGTGATGTAGTCAAACGGAGGCACTTAATGCCACAATCTTCCGAGCCACAATCCGGCGAACACGAACCGCTCGATGCGGTTGCGCTTGAGCGCATTTTTCTCGCCGGTCGCACGCATAATGCCTGGCAGGACAAGCCCATTGCACCGGCCTTGCTGACCCGGCTTTATGATTTGATGAAAATGGCCCCGACAAGCGCAAATTGCTCTCCGGCGCGGCTGGTTTTCGTCGCCTCGGCAGAAGGCAAGGCGAAGCTGTTGCCGCATCTTATGGAAGACAATCGGAAGAAAACCGAAACGGCACCGGTCTGCGTTATCCTCGCCTATGACATGCAGTTTTACGAATTATTGCCGCAGCTTTTTCCGCATAATCTTGATGCCGTAAACTGGTTTTCCGGCAGTGCCGAATTTGCCGAGCAAACGGCGTTTCGCAATTCTTCATTGCAGGGCGGATATCTGATGCTGGCGGCGCGCGCGCTGGGTCTCGATGTCGGGGCCATGTCGGGCTTTGATCCGGCAGGCGTCGATGCGGCGTTTTTCCCCGACGGGCGGTTTAAAACCAATTTCCTGTGCAATCTCGGCTATGGCGATCCGGCGGGTCTTTTCCCGCGCTCGCCGCGTCTGGCGTTTGACGACGCATGCGAGATTGTCTGACGGCGACGCGCGCGTGATGCCCGAAACCGTTCTGGCCTGCGACACAACCCAAGGTGCCTGTTCGGCCGCCCTTTGGCACAAGGGCGCGCCGGTGGCCGAGCGTCTTGTCAAAATGCAGCGCGGCCATGCCGAGGCGCTCCTGCCGGTGCTTGGCGAAATAAAGCGCGAAGCCCCCGATATCTGGGCGCAAATTAATGTGCTGGCCGTAACCGTCGGCCCCGGCACATTTACCGGCGTTCGGGTCGGGCTGTCGGCCATGCGCGGTCTGTCGCTGGCGATGGGCGTGCCGGTGGCGGGTTTTGGAACCTTGCACATGATGGCTTTGGCCAGCACATCCCCGCACCGCCGTTTGGTGGCGGTTGATGCGCGCCGCGACACGTTTTACACGCAAATTTGTGCGCCCGACGGCACCGCGTGCGAGCCGCCGACGGCGCGCAGTCTTGCGGCATGTTTGGCCCTTGGCGCAGAAGATGACGACCCGAAATTTGCCGTTATCGGCACCGGTGCGGCGGCGATTTGTACGCCCGAAAACAGCCGGTTTTCAGCCGATTCTGCCCCGCATTGGCCGCAAGCCCGTGTGCTGGCCGCCCATGCTGCCGGCCTGAGCATGGACGCGCTGACCGCGCTGCCCGCAACCCCTCTATATTTGCGCCCGCCCGATGCAACCCTGCCGGACCCGCAAAAAAATCTGGTTTTTGTGCCCGCCAATGATGGCACCACCGCGCCATGATTGATTGCACGCATGATGCGCCCGCCCTCGCCGCCTTGCATGCGGCGTGTTTCGACCGGGCTTGGTCGGAAGACGCGTTTGCCGAATTGCTGAAAGGCGACGGCGTTCACGCGCTGGGTGATACGGATGGGTTTATCGTCATTCGTTGTGTCGCCGATGAAGCGGAAATTTTGACCCTCGGCGTCCTTCCGGCCCGCCGCCGCGCAGGTCTGGCGCGCAAATTGGTGCGCGCGGCGTTGAAACTGGCCGTCACCCGATATCAGGTGAGGCATGTTTTTCTGGAGGTTGGCGCGGATAATCACGGCGCGCGCGACCTCTATGCCGGATTGGGCTTCATCTGCCATGGCAGACGCAGGCAATATTATGCTAATATAGATGCTCTGATGATGCGCTGCGACCTGACACAAGCAGGGTCGCGTGTATTCGGAGACGAAAAGGAGGGCGGTGCACAGATATGAGCACGGGCACAGATATTGAAAAATTGGCGGTTTCGGCCGGCATGCGTATGACGGAACAGCGGCGGGTTATTGCCCAGGTGCTGACCCAGTCCGACGACCATCCTGATGTCGAAGAAGTGCATCGGCGCTCGGTTTTGAAAGATGCCGGTATCTCGATTGCCACCGTCTACCGCACTGTTCGGCTGTTTGAGGAAGCCGGCATTCTCACCCGCCATGATTTCGGCGACGGGCGCGCGCGCTATGAGCCGGCCTCGGACGACCATCACGACCATCTGATTGATATTCAAAGCGGGCAGGTCATTGAGTTCACCAATGAAGCGATTGAAGAACTGCAACGCGAAGTTGCCCGCAAGCTGGGCTACAAACTTGTCGATCACCGGCTTGAACTATACGGCGTGCCGCTGGAAAAAGAGTAAATGAGCGCATTGTTTCGAGTAATTAAAACGATTGCGCGCCTGTCCGGTTTTTTATCCCTCACCTTGTTGTTGGGCCCGCTCCAATTTCTGGTTTTGGCCCTGTTGCCGCGCTTCGGGCATGCAATCCCGATGCTCTATCACCGCGGCCTGATTTGGATGCTCGGCGTCACCATACGCCGCCATGGTGCGGTGCCGCCTGCCGGTGCGCTTCTGGCAAGCAATCATGTTTCATGGTTCGACATTGTGGCCGTCGGCGCGCAAATGCCGGTGTCGTTTATTGCCAAGCATGAGGTCAAAACATGGCCGCTTTTCGGGCAATTGGCGGATTTGCAGCGCACCATTTACATCAACCGCGCGCGCGGACGCCACACGCTGGACAATCGCGACACGATGAAAGAACGCCTTCTTGCGGGCGGCAGGCTTGTGCTTTTTGCCGAGGGCACCACCGGTAATGGCGCGCGGGCCCAGCCGTTTAAATCGGCACTTTTTTCATCCGTTCAGCGCGTGGACGACACCGCGCCGGATATTGTAGTACACCCGCTGACAATCAGCTATACCGCACTTGGCGAGCGGGTGATGACGCAAACCGAGCGCGACCAATATGCCTGGCTGGGGGACGCGGCCCTTGTGCCGCATCTTTTGTTCACTTTGGGGTCGCCGCCTTTCACCGTGGATATTGTGTTTCACGATGCGCTGCCGGCCAATATCATGCACGACCGCAAGGCGATTGCGCGCTGCGCGCAGGAGAATGTCGACGCCGCATTGGTGGCGCTGACCGGCGGTGAGATGCCGCAAACGATTGTGCCCGACGCGCCCGCGCCCGCCGATGCAATGCTGGACGCGGCCCCTGAAAGTCGCTAAGCCAAGCCCATGACACGCGCCAATACCAAAAAATACTTCATCAAGACCTATGGGTGTCAGATGAATGTCTATGATTCCGAGCGCATGGCCGAGGCCCTGTCGGTCGCCGGCTATCAGCCCGTGGACGCACCCGAAGCGGCCGATATGGTGATTTTGAACACCTGCCATATTCGCGAAAAAGCGGCTGAAAAAGTCTATTCCGAACTGGGTCGCTTGAAGCCGCTCAAACAGGCCAATACGGACATGATTATCGGCGTTGCCGGATGTGTGGCGCAGGCCGAGGGCGAGGAAATGATCCACCGCGCGCCGCTTGTCGATATGGTGTTCGGCCCGCAAACCTATCAGCAATTGCCCGATATGATTGCCGATCTGGATGCCGGTCGCCGCGACGGGGGCCGCGTGCGGCTGGTGCGCACCGAATTTCCGGCAGAGGAAAAATTTGCCGCGCTCAAATCCGCCCCGCGCCGGCCGATAACCCGCGCGCCGACGGCCTTTGTGACCGTGCAGGAAGGGTGCGATAAATTCTGCACCTTCTGTGTGGTGCCTTATACGCGCGGCGCCGAAGTGTCGCGCGCCACGGCCGATATTGTGGATGAAGCCCGCGCGCTGGCCGCCCAAGGCGTGTGCGAGGTCACCTTGCTGGGGCAAAATGTCAATGCCTGGCAGGACCGCGAAACCGGTTTGCGGCTCGACGGATTGCTGGAGGCACTCGCGCAAATTGACGGCATTGAACGCTTGCGGTTCACAACCAGCCATCCGCGCGATATGGACGACGCCCTGATTGCCGCGCATGGGCACAATGCCAAATTAATGCCCTATCTCCATTTGCCCGTACAATCGGGGTCCGACCCGATATTGAAAGCGATGAACCGCCGCCACACGCGCGCACAATATCTCGATCTGGTCGCCGCGTTCCGCTTGGCGCGCGCCGACCTTGCACTGTCATCCGATTTCATTGTCGGGTTTCCCGGCGAAACCGATGCCGATTTTGACGCGACGATGGATCTGGTTGCGGCGGTGTCTTACGCGCAAGCCTTTTCGTTCAAATATTCGCCGCGCCCCGGCACGCCGGCGGCTTCGGAAGAAGCCCAGATTGACGAAGACGTTAAAACCCGTCGCCTTGCCCGGCTTCAGGCGCGCCTCAATGAACAGCAGGAAGCGTTCAACCGCGAGAAGCTGGACAGTGTTTTGCCGGTTTTGTTTGAAAAACCGAGCCGACAGGCCGACCAGATGTCGGGCCGCAGCCCCTATCTCCAGCCGGTGCATGTGCGCGTCGCCGAACAGCATTTTGATGCGCTGGTGGGCCGCATTCTGCCGGTTCGCATCACCGGCGCGCATGCCAACAGCCTGAGCGGTGAGCTGGCCGATGGCTAGGCTTTTACATGAAATTTTCGTGAATTTGCCCGCATGGTGCGCGCCAAGACTTGCCATTATGGGGAAATCTTCCCATATTTCTTACATGACAGTTCTTTTTCGTATTCGTCCGAAAATGGTCGGCCAATGAAAAACCATCTCATGCGCACAGCAAAGGTGTTTTGATTGGCGAAATCTGACAAAAACCTGCGGCAGGTCGATGCCGTGATCGACGAGCCGATGATTATCGAGTTCGACAATAATCGGCTTTTGCCGGAGCTTTATGGCGAGCACGGCAAAAACCTTGTTCGCATCGAACAGGCTCTGGGGGTCTCGATTGCCAATCGCGGCAATAAGGTATTCGTTTCCGGCGAAGCGCCTGCGCGCGCGCGCGCCGAACTGGTGCTCAATACATTATATCATCAGCTTGAACGTGGCGGACAAATCGGCGGCGGCGATGTTGACGGCGCGGTGCGCCTGAGCCTTGGCGGTGCGCCGGCGGATGATGTTGCCGACCGGCCGCGCCGCCTCGACAAGCTGGACAGCTTGCGTACAAACCGGCGCGAGGTGGTGGCGCGCTCGACAACGCAAGCGGCCTATATCAAGGCGCTTTTGACCAATGAACTGGTGGTCGGCACCGGGCCTGCGGGAACCGGCAAAACCTATCTGGCGGTCGCAGCTGCCGCGGCGATGCTGGTTGAGGGTCGCGTCGACCGTATTATTTTATCGCGCCCGGCGGTCGAGGCCGGTGAGAGCCTCGGCTTTTTGCCCGGTGATATGCGCGACAAGGTAGACCCGTATTTGCGCCCGCTTTACGACGCGCTTTATGACATGTTGCCGGGCCCGCAAGTGTCGCGGTCGCTGGAAAGCGGCGAGATTGAAATCGCGCCGCTGGCATTCATGCGCGGGCGCACCTTGTCCAATGCGTTTGTCATTCTGGACGAGTCGCAAAATGCAACGCCCATGCAGATGAAAATGTTTCTGACGCGCATGGGCGAAAATTCGCGCATGGTCATTACCGGCGACCCCAGCCAGATTGACCTGCCCTTTGGGGCGAAATCGGGCCTGAAAGACGCGCTGGAAATTCTGCCGAAAATTCGCGGTGTTGAAATTATCCGCTTTGGCGAGGAAGACGTGGTACGCCATGATCTGGTCACGCGAATTGTGAAAGCCTATAATAAGCGCGATGCGAAATTGCCCCAACGCACCGCCGGCAAATCGGGCGGAAAACGCTCGCCGGAGCCCAAAAATCCGTCATTGCTTGATGATGGCGGCGAGACCGATCAAGAAAATGAGCAAAAATAATGACTAATATGTCTCCCGCCGGTCTGCCGGAAGGTCTGCCGGACGCACAAGACGAACCGGAGCCTGACAGTCCGGAAAGAGACCTGCGCGTTGACCGCGCGGCTTTCGGCATTGATATTCAATGCGATGACGCACGCTGGCAGCCCTATCTTGTTTTGGTCGAGGCGCGTCTTGGCGCGCTGGCCGAAACCCTTGGCCTGCCGGTGCATGGCGAGGTGAGCGTAAAACTGACCGATGACCGACACATTGGCGAATTGAACAGCGGCTTTCGCGGCAAAACCGGCGCGACCAATGTATTGTCATTTCCGGCGCTGGATTTTGCCGCGCCGTCCGGGAAAGATGATTTTCCGCAAATGCCGTTTTCGCTGGGCGATATCGTGCTGGCATTTGACACGCTGGCTGTTGAGGCCGATGCCGCGGAAAAGAATTTTACCGACCATTTGGTGCATTTGCTGGTGCACGGGCTTTTGCATCTTCTGGGCTATGACCATCAAAATAATGCCGATGCCGCGCGCATGGAGGCCAGGGAAACTGCCCTGCTGGCGGGCCTTGGGGTGGGTGACCCCTATGGCGCGGCCCATACCGAAACCGGAAGTGCCGGAACCGGAGGGGATAAGCGATGAGCGACCTGACACATGCAAATTCCGAAGAGACATTATTATCCCGCCTGTGGCGGCGGGTGCGCGGTGTGTCCGAACCGAATTTGCGCGAAAGCATTGAAGACGCGCTGGATGAGACGGAAGAAGAAGGCACCGAGTTTTCTCTGGAAGAACGCCACATGCTGCGCAATTTGCTGGGCTTTCGTGATGTGCGCGTCGATGATGTGATGGTGCCGCGCGCCGATATCAGCGCCATTGATCTGGCGACTTTTGGCGATGATGTGCTGGCTGTTTTTGTCGAAAGCGGACATTCGCGCCTGCCGGTTTATCGCGAAACGCTCGACAGTCCGGTCGGCATGTTGCATTTGAAAGATGTGATTGCCGCGCGCCGCGAACCCGCCAAAGCTGCCGATATTGAGCCGATTATGCGCGATGTGCTGTTTGTGCCGCCTTCCATGCCGGCGCTTGACCTCTTGCTCAAAATGCAGGCCACGCGCACGCATTTGGCGCTGGTAATCGACGAATATGGGGGCACGGACGGGTTGGTGACAATTGAGGATTTGATTGAGGAAATTGTCGGTGACATTGAAGACGAGCATGATGATGTCGGCACCGCGCCGCTGCGTCAGACGGGGCCGGGCGTGTGGCGTGCCTCGGCGCGCGTCTCGCTGGAGACGCTGGAAGATGTGCTCGGCAATTCGGTGTTTGACGAAACCGTGTTTGAAGATATCGACACGCTGGGCGGGCTGGTTTTTGCCATTGCCGGCCGCGTGCCCCAGCGCGGCGAGATTATCAGCCACCGGCTGCCCGACGGGCCGCCGGTTGAATTTGTCATTCGTGATGCCGACCCGCGACGCATCAAATCTCTCGACATCAAGCTGATGGCCCCACCCCCGGCATGATTGCCGCATTGCGCGAAGCCGGCTTGCGCCATCCGGCGGCGGTTGTTTTTGTCGCCGGTTTGCTGGTGCCGCTGTCTTATGCGCCTTGGCGTTTGTTCTTCGTGTTTTTTCTCGCCTATGCGGTGCTTTTCACTTTGGCGTGGCGCGCCTACCAACAGGGGGGTCGGCTGTTTCTCATCGGTTGGGCGTTCGCCTTCGGGCAATTGCTGAGCGGCCTTTATTGGCTGGGTCATGCATTTCTGGTCGATGCCGAACAATTTCTCTGGGCCCTGCCCTTTGCCGTCACGCTGTTGCCGGCGGGCCTCGCGCTTTTCGCCGGTGCCGGTGTTTGGCTTTGGGGGAAGGTGTGGGGGGCGGTGTGTCGCCGCCGTGACTGCGCAGGCCCTCCGCTGGCGGGTTTTTTACTGCTGGCCTTTTTCTGGTCTGCCGGTGAGGTGGCGCGCAGCCATCTCCTGACCGGTTTTCCGTGGAACCTGCCGGCCATGGTTTTCGGCAGCTGGGTTTATGCCGCCCAGCCAAGTGCCTGGGTCGGCATTCACGGGTTGGGTCTTCTGGCACTCATCGCCGCCGCGCTGATTGGCTGTCCCGCCCGGCGCGCGCGCTTGGCGGGCCTCGCCCTTATTGCGGCGGTTTTCGCGGCCGGGGCGGCGCGTGTGGCGGTGCTGGAAACCACAGCCGCGGCGACGGGCGAACCGGTTTTGCTGATCCAGCCAAATATCGACCAGAAAGAAAAATGGGACCCGGCCCACCGTACCGATGTCATCAATGCCATGTTCACCCAAACCGCGCAGGCTGTTGCGGCAAACCCTGACGCGCGTCTTGTTATATGGCCGGAGGCGGCCCTGCCGCTTTATCTGGATGAAGGCACGGCTTTTGCCGCGCGCTTGCGCGCCAGCGTGCCGCCGCAGATGATTTTGGTAACGGGCGCCGTGCGGCGGCAAATCAATGGCGAGGATACGGATTATTTCAACAGCGTGATGGTGTGGTCGGGGGACGGAACGCTGATTGCGCGGCGCGACAAGACGCATCTCGTGCCCTTTGGCGAATATCTGCCCTTCCAAAGCCTGCTTGAGGCAATGGGGCTTCGCCAGCTGACGCAGTTGCGCGGCGGTTATGCGCCGGGCCGTGACGCCTCATCGATCACCCTGCCCGACGGCCGGCGCCTGCATCCGCTCATCTGCTATGAGGCGATTTTTCCCTATCGCGCGCGCACCAGCCCGCGCCCCGACATGCTTGTCAATCTGACCAATGATGGCTGGTTCGGGCGCAGTGCCGGCCCGCATCAACACCTTGCATTGGCGCGCTTGCGGGCGGTCGAACAGGGCCTGCCCATGGTGCGGGTGGCGAATACCGGAATTTCGACCGTGGTCGATGCTCTGGGACGGCCTTTGGCGCGCATCGCGCTGGACACAAGCGGGGCGGTTTCCGTGCTCCTGCCGAGGGCTCTGGAGCGCACGGGATTTTCCGTCTTCGGCCATGTGCCTTTCGCCATATTCTGGCTTCTGGGCGTGGGTTTTTTATGTTTTTGGCGGGGCAGAAATAAGCAGAAATAAATTGATACTGGGCGACCAGTGAGACATAATCCGAGGCTCTAAAACAATAAAAACGAAGAAAAATGCCTCGCAAAAGTAATTCTGAATTAGATACCTATATTGGTGCCCGTCTGCGTATGCGGCGGTTGATGCTGGGAATGAGTCAGGAAGCTCTGGGTGAGAAACTGTCGCTGACATTCCAGCAGATCCAGAAATATGGAAAAGGAACCAATCGGGTGTCGGCCAGCCGCCTTTACGAATTGGCGCAAGCCCTCGACGTGCCGGTGCAGTATTTTTTTGACGGCATTTCGGCCGAGGATGAGGCGGTGCTGCACGAGGCCATTGCCGAAGACGCGCATTTGTCGCCGTTTCTTGACTTTGTATCCAACGGGCGGGGCATTCAGTTGAACAGTGCTTTTTTGCAAATCGGCGACCGGAAAATGCGCCGCGATGTTCTTGCCATGATTGAAGGAATTGCGCGGGTCTCAGGGGAGTAAGCCGGTCATTTTTGCTTGACGCTATCGTGGCTTGTTGGTCTATATATCGCATCTTAAGCAAATAAAGAGAGTGCCATGTCCAGTGCCACGCCCGTTGAAAATTATGTTTTCACCAGTGAATCTGTCTCGGAAGGCCATCCGGACAAAGTGTGTGACCGGATATCGGATGCCATTCTCGATGCCTTTCTTGCCCGCGAGCCGGAAGCACGCGTGGCGGTTGAAACACTGACCACAACCAATCTGATTGTACTGGCCGGTGAAGTGCGCCCCGCGGGTCTTGTCTCCAATGAAGAAATTGAAGAGATTGCGCGCGCGGCCGTGCGCGATATCGGCTATGAGCAGGACGGCTTTCACTGGCGCGATGCCGAGGTTCAGGTGCGTATTCACGGACAATCCGCGCATATTGCCCAAGGTGTCGACCAGGACGGCGCGGGCGATCAGGGCATTATGTTCGGTTATGCCTGCCGCGAAACGCCGGAACTTATGCCGGCCCCGATCGCTTATTCGCACCGCATTCTTGCCGATATGGCCGAGGCGCGCCGTTCCGGCAGTGTCGCCGGTTTCGGCCCCGACAGCAAAAGCCAGATTTCGCTGGCCTATGAAAATGGCCGTCCGGTGACAGCCACTTCCGTTGTGGTCTCGACCCAGCATGATGCGGCACTGTCGCAAGATGATGTGCGCGGGCTGGTGCGCCCATTTGTCGAAAATGTCCTGCCCGAAGGCTGGATGTGCGAAGACGACCAGTTTTTCGTGAACCCCACCGGCACGTTTGTCATTGGCGGCCCTGACGGGGATGCCGGGCTGACAGGCCGCAAAATTATTGTCGACACTTATGGCGGTGCCGCGCCCCATGGCGGCGGCGCATTTTCGGGCAAAGACCCGACAAAGGTTGACCGTTCGGCGGCCTATGCCGCGCGCTACCTCGCCAAAAATGTGGTGGCGGCGGAACTGGCCGAGCGCTGCACCATCCAGCTTTCCTACGCGATTGGCGTGGCGCGCCCGCTGTCGGTCTATATCGACACACATGGCACCGGCAAGGTCGACACAACCCGCCTCGCTTCGGTATTACAGGCGGAAATGGATTTGAGCCCGCGCGGTATTCGCGAACATTTGGGCCTCAACCGCCCGATTTATGCACGCACGGCGGCCTATGGTCATTTTGGCCGGACGCCGGAAGATGATGGCGGCTTTTCCTGGGAGCGCACCGACCTCGTGGATGCCATCAGCAACGCGCTCTAGCCGGTGGCGACGGATAAAACCAGCCCCGACCCGCCCCATAACCGTCGCCTGATTTACGGACGCCGACAGGGACACCGCCTGCACGCCGCGCAAGCCCGACGCATTGCGGAGATGTTGCCCGAATTCGAGCCTGAAATGTCCGCCGGCAATCTCGCGCAATGGTTTGGCGCGCGGGTGCCGGAAACGGGCTTTGACACTTTCGCGCTGGAAATCGGCTTTGGCGGCGGCGAGCATTTGGCGGCTTGCGCCAAGGCGGCACCGCGCACCGGATTTATCGGCTGCGAACCCTTCATTAACGGCGTGGCAAAATTGCTGGGGCATATTGAGGCCGGGGGTCTGGAAAATCTGTGTGTGCATCATGGCGATGCCCGCGATGTTATGGCCGCCATGCCCGCCAATGCACTTGACCAAGCATTTCTTTTATATCCCGACCCATGGCCGAAAAAACGCCACCACAAGCGGCGTTTCGTCAATCAGGAAAATCTCGACAGCCTGTTTCGCATATTGGCCCCCAATGCCCGCTTGCTGGTGGCAACCGATATTGCCGCTTATGCCGATTGGACACTGGCCGAGATAAAACGCCATGGCGGGTTTGTCTGGCACGCGCAGTGTCGCGCCGACTGGTTGCGGGCACCGGCACAATGGCCGGGCACGCGCTATGAGCAAAAGGCGTGTGCGGCGGGCCGCGAGCCGCATTATCTGGAATTCACCCGCCGTGATGCGCCAATGCCCGGTGCGCTTTAAGGCAAGCGCACGGATATAAATGCCTGCTTGCCTGAGCGGTTAAAATCGCTATATTGGCCTCAACGTTGCTGCTTTTTTGGAAGTGGGTCGCTCTTCGGAGCCCCGCTTTTTTTAATGGCAAAAGCGGGAAAACGCCCGGTTTGGCGGGCAGATTACGTATGAAGCGATGGAAAGCATAAGCGGACAGAACGCGGTGACACATTCGCAAGATGACCAAATTGAGAGGCCGGACGATGCGCCCAATGCGCATTTGATGGCACCGGGTGCCGCGCGGCCGCTTTTGCCGCTTCTGGTGCCGGTGATTGCCGACCTTGGATTTCATCTTGTGCGGGCGCGGATGACCTCGGAAGGAGAGCGGATGATCTTGCAGATCATGGCCGAAAATGATGCAGGCACAATCGCCATTGAAGATTGCGAGGCGATCAGCCATGCCGTATCGGCCATGCTGGATGTGGAAGATCCGATTTCGGGAAACTACACGCTGGAAATATCCTCGCCGGGCATGGGGCGCCCCTTGACGCGGCCGCATGATTTTGAACGCTGGGCCGGGCTTGAGGCCAAGCTTGAATTGCAACGCAGCGTTGACGGGCGGCGTCGGTTCCGCGGTCTGGTGGACGGATTTGAAGCCGGCGAAGCGCGGTTGCAAGTCGCGCTCGACGGTTTTGAAACCCCGCAAGTGCTGGGGTTTGCGCTGGCCGATATTGCCGAGGTACGCCTCGTGCCCGATGATGCGGCCTTGCGCCAATCGCTGAAGGCGGGAAAAGCCCGAAAGAAATAGGGCCCCGAAGAAATAATTGCCGCGCATGCGGCTGCCATAATGCAGGAGACGAAAATGGCGACAGGTATTAGTGCCAACAAACTGGAACTGGTTCAAATTGCGGATGCCGTTGCCCGCGAAAAGGGCATCGACATTGAGATTGTGCTGGCGGCCATGGCAGATGCCATTCAAAAGGCGGCCAAGGCGCGTTACGGCGCGGAAAACGATATTCGCGTGGAAATCAATCCGAAAACCGGTGAAACGCGGCTCTTGCGCGCGGTCGAAGTGGTCGAGCTTGTCGAAAATGACGATACGCAAATATCGCTGGCGATTGCGCGGCGCGAAAATCCCGATGCCCAAATCGGCGACGAGATTATCGACGAATTGCCGCCGGTCGAGTTTGGCCGCATCGCCACGCAAGCCGCCAAGCAGGTCATTGTGCAGCGCGTGCGCGAGGCTGAGCGCGAACAGCAATATGAAGAGTTTAAAGACCGTGTCGGCGAGATTATCAACGGCGTGGTCAAGCGGGTCGAATATGGCAATGTGGTGCTTGATTTGGGCCGCGGCGAGGCGGTCGTGCGGCGCGACAATCTGATCCCGCGCGAAGTGTTCCGCCCCGGCGATCGCATTCGCGCCTATATTCAAAATGTGCGCCGCGAAATGCGCGGCCCGCAAATTATCCTGTCGCGCTCGGACCCGGCTTTCATGGCGAAACTTTTCGGCCAGGAAGTGCCGGAAATATATGACGGCGTCATCGAAATTCGTGCCGTCGCCCGCGACCCGGGCAGCCGCGCAAAAATTGCCGTAATTTCCAGCGATCCGGGCATTGATCCGGTCGGGGCCTGCGTGGGCATGCGCGGCAGCCGCGTGCAGGCGGTGGTCAATGAATTGCAGGGCGAAAAGGTCGATATCATTCCGTGGTCTGAAGACGCCGCCGCTTTTATCGTCAACGCATTGGCCCCTGCCGAAGTGTCGAAAGTGGTGCTGGATGAAGATATTCAGCGCATTGAAGTTGTCGTGCCGGACGAGCAATTGAGTCTCGCCATTGGCCGACGCGGGCAAAATGTGCGCCTCGCCTCACAGCTGACCGGCTGGGATATCGACATTATGACGGAAGCTCAGGAAAGCGAGCGTCGCCAGGCCGAATTTGCCGAGCGCACCGAAACTTTCATGGGCGCGCTTGATGTCGATGAGATGATCGCGCAATTGCTGGCCTCGGAAGGCTTCGCCACGGTCGAAGAAGTGGCCTATGTGCCGCTTGATGAGATTACCTATATTGAGGGTTTCGACGATGAAACGGCGCAGGAAATTCAAAACCGCGCGCGTGACTTCCTCGACCAGCAAAATGCGGCGCTGACCGAACAGCGGCGCGAAATGGGTGTTGAAGACGCGCTGGCGGAAATTACCGAGCTGACGCCCGCCATGCTGGTGCGCCTTGGTGAAAATGACATCAAAACACTGGAAGATTTTGCCGGCTGCGTGACGGATGATCTGACCGGCTGGTTTGAGACGGTTGAGCGCAAGCGCGTGCGCCAGGACGGTATTCTGGACGGGTTTGACATCAGCCCGGAAGAAGCCGAGGCGCTTATTATGTCGGCGCGGGTAAAAGCGGGCTGGGTGACGCAGGAAGAGCTGGATGCGCTGGCGGCTGAAAAAGCGGCGGCGGAAGCTGCCGCGCAAGCCGAAGAATTGGCCGCTGCCGAAGGTTTGGGCGAAAGTCCGGAAGGCGAAGCCCCTGCCGCCGCGGCAGGCACACCTGACACAGATGCGGCCTTGTGATGGGACATGCGCATGGAGTTTGCCTGTCACGTAACCGGAAAGACACTGCCAGCACATGAATTGCTGCGCTTTTGTGTGTCGCCCGCAGGGGAGTTGACGCCGGATATCGGCAATAAGCTGCCGGGCACCCATATTTGGGTGAGCGCGCGCAAACCATGCGTCGCCGCATTGCAAAACGGCCCCGACTGGCATGTTCCCGAAGATTTGCCGTGTCAGGTTGCCGGACTGTTGGGCGCGCGGGCGCGAAATATGCTGGGTCTGGCGCGTGCGGCGGGCAAAATTGTGCTAGGCTTCGCGAAAGTGGATGCAGCCCTTAGCGGCGGTCGCGCGGCAATGCTTGTTTCGGCATATGACGGCGCCCGTGACGGTCGGGCGAAACTGGCCCGTAAAGCGCAAGCTGCCGGCGTGCCTGTTCTGGAGTTTTTTTCGGCAGAAGAATTGGGCTTGGCCATGGGACGCCAAGATGTGATACACAGCGCAGTTACAGAAGCGCAATGGGCCGCCAAGATTGACGAAGCGACCCATCGGTGGCAGGTCTATATCGGTACTGTGCCGAGTGGACAGGTCGGCGGGCAGTCCGACGGACAGTCCGGTGGACAGAAGTGAGGAAGCGATGAGCGACACGAAAACAGGCGAAGACGGCGAAGCAAATGCCGGACGCAGTAAGACGCTGAGCCTGAAACGCACGGTTGAATCCGGCCAGGTGCGCCAGAGCTTTTCGCATGGGCGCAGCAAATCCGTGCTGGTTGAAAAACGCCGCAAGCGCACCATTAATTCGGGTGGCGCGGAAGCCGCACCCGCCGAAGAAACGGCACAACAGCCCGCAGCGCCTGCCGCACCGCAGGACAATCTGTCCAAAACCCAGCAGGACCGCCGTCAGGCCGCCGTTATCGAAGCCAAACAGCGTGCGATTGAAGAGGCCAAGCAAAGCGAGATTGACGCGCGCCGCCGCGCCGAAGAAGATGCGCGCCGCGCTGAAGAAGAGGCGAAAAAAGCCGCCGAAGAAGCCAGCCGCGCCGAAGCACTTGCGCGTGAAAAGAAAAAACCCGCCAAGCAGGCAAGCGAGCCCGCCCCGGCCGCACGGCCCGATAGCGGTCGCCGTGCCGAGGCCGAGAAACAGCGGCAGGACACCAAAAAACCGTCATCGGAACGTCGCGGCAATGAGCGCCGTCGCCGCGCCGGTAAACTGACCATTAATGATGCGTTGAACGATGAGGAGCGGGTACGCTCCCTCGCCTCCATGCGGCGGCGTCGCGAGCGCGAGAAAAGACAGTCGGACACGTTGGAAAATACGGAAAAAGTGTCCCGTACCGTGCAAGTACCGGATACGATTTCCATTCAGGAACTTGCCAACCGTATGGCCGAACGCGCGGTCGACGTCATTAAAATTCTGATGCAACAGGGCATTATGGCGAAAATCAATGACGTCATTGATGCCGATACGGCGCAAATTGTTGCCGAAGATCTCGGCCATAATGTGCGCCGCGTATCCGAAAGCGACATTGAAGACGGCCTCATCGGTGAAGCCGACAAGGACGAAGATATGGCCCCCCGCCCGCCGGTTGTTACGGTGATGGGCCATGTCGACCACGGCAAAACATCGCTGCTTGATGCCTTGCGCAAGGAAAAGGTCGCTGCCGGCGAAGCCGGGGGCATTACCCAGCATATCGGGGCCTATCAGACAACGACGCAAAACGGGGTTGTGATTTCATTTATCGACACACCCGGCCATGCGGCGTTTACCGCCATGCGCGCGCGCGGCGCGAAGGTGACGGATATTGTCATTCTGGTGGTTGCCGCCGATGACGGGGTCATGCCGCAAACCGTTGAGGCGATCAATCATGCCAAGGCGGCCGAAGCACCGATTATTGTGGCAATCAATAAAATGGATAAGGCTGAGGCCGACCCGACCCGCGTGAAGAACGAGTTGTTGCAACACGAAATCATTGCCGAAGATATGGGCGGCGACACCCAGATGATTGAGGTGTCGGCGCAAACCGGCGCAGGCCTTGACGACCTGCTTGAGGCGGTTGCCCTGCAGGCCGAGGTGATGGAACTCAAAGCCAATGCCGAACGCGAGGGCGAGGGCATTGTTATTGAAGCCAAGCTCGACAAGGGGCGCGGGCCGGTGGCGACAGTGCTTATCCAGCGCGGCACGCTGCGCGTGGGCGATGTGTTCGTCGTCGGGCAGGTATCGGGTCGCGTGCGCGCACTCATCAATGACCATGGCGAACAAATCGACATGGCCGGGCCCTCGGCGCCGGTCGAAGTGCTGGGGTCGGGCGGCGTGCCGGGCGCAGGTGACGTGTTTTCCGTGGTCGAAACGGAAGCGCGCGCGCGCGAAGTTGCCGAATATCGTGAGCGCAAGGCGCGCGAAAAATCAAGCGCCAGCGGGCCGCGTGCCGCTTCGCTCGACCAGATGATGAAGCAATTGAAGGACAGTGATGTCGCCGAAATTGCGCTTGTCGTCAAAGGCGATGTGCAGGGCTCGGTGGAAGCCATTGCGCAGGCTGCCGAAAAACTTGGCACGGATGAAGTTGCCGCGCGCGCGGTGCTTGCCGGTGTGGGCGGCATTACCGAAAGTGACATCACACTGGCCGCGGCGTCCAATGCCATTGTGCTGGGCTTTAACGTGCGCGCCAATGCGCAGGCCCGCACCGCCGCCGAAGCCGCCGGCATCGAGATACGCTATTACAATGTCATTTATGATCTGGTCGACGATTTGAAAGCGGCAATGGCCGGTCTTCTGTCACCGGATTTGCGCGAGACACCGCTGGGCACGGCCGAAATTCTGGAAGTATTTTCGGTCAGCAAAACCGGCAAGGTTGCCGGGTGTCAGGTGCGCGAAGGGCTGGTGCGGCGTGGTGCCAGCGTGCGGCTTATTCGCGATGATATCGTCATCCATGAGGGTGAGCTGAGTTCGCTGCGCCGTTTCAAAGACGAAGTTAAGGAAGTTAATGCCGGTCAGGAATGCGGCATGGCGTTCGAGAATTATTCGGATTTGAAACAGGGTGATGTGATCGAGTGTTACGAGGTCGAGGAAATCGCCCGCAGTCTGGACGGCTAGTCATGGGTTCGGGTGCGCGTGGGCCCAGCCAGCGTCAATTGCGCGTGGGCGAGGTTATTCGCCAGCGTCTTGCCGAAGTGCTGGCGCGCGATGATTTGGAAGCCAAAATTCTGAAAAAAACCAGCATCACCGTAACCGAGGTGCGCATCTCGCCGGACCTGCGTCAGGCAAGCGTCTATGTCATGCCGCTGGGCGGTGCGCATTTGGCGGAAATTGTCGCCAAGCTGAACGAAGAAGCCCCGCGCCTCAAAAAAGCGGCGCTGGGCGGGCTGCATCTGAAATATGTGCCGAATATAAAATTTATCGCGGATGAAAGTTTCGACCGCGCCGCCTCCATGGATGAATTGCTGGACAGCCGTGTCGTGGCGCGCGATTTGGGCCAGACCGAAACAAATACCAAAAACGAATCCGGAAAGAGCTGATGGGACGCAAAGCACGCGGCCGCGAGATTTCCGGCTGGGTCAATCTGGACAAACCGCGCGAACTGGGCTCAACCCCCGCCGTTGCCCGCGTGCGGCGCATGTTTGACGCCAAAAAAGCCGGGCACGCCGGCACACTCGACCCGCTGGCCTCCGGCATTTTGCCCGTGGCGCTGGGCGAGGCCACAAAAACCGTACAATTCATGCAGGCCGCGCAGAAAGTCTATGAGGTGACGTTGCGCTGGGGGGCCGCCACGCAGACCGATGATGCGGAAGGCGACATAATCGAGACCAGCGACCATCGCCCAAGCGCGGAAGATATTGTGGCCGCATTGCCGCATTTCACCGGCGATATCATGCAAACCCCGCCGGCATTTTCGGCCATTCGCAAAGACGGTGTGCGCGCTTACAAGCTGGCGCGGGCCGGTGAAAATGTCGAGCTGGCCCCGCGCCGGGTGCATATTGACGCCGTCACGCTTGTCGACACCACCGCCGATAGCACTTCGCCGGATGCTTGCACATTGCAGGTTGTATGCGGAAAAGGTGTTTATATTCGGTCGTTCGCGCGCGATTTGGCGCTGCATTTGGGCACTGTCGCGCATGTGACGGCGCTGCGCCGCACGCGCGTTGGGCCATTTGACGAAAAAAATGCAATAGGGCTGGAAAAACTGGAAACTTTGCGCCATATTGTGCCCGATTTGGCGGCTCTGGATGCCCATGTGCTGCCCCTGATGACCGTGCTGGACGACATCCCGGCACTGGCCGTTTCGGTGGAACAGGCATCCCGCATTCGGCAGGGGCAGGCCATTTCTCTGGTCGATTTGTCCGACACGCACATGGCGATGGCGGATGCGGAAACCACCACGCAATTTGTGGCGGTTCACGATGATTTACCGGTCGCCATTTGCACATGCAAAAACGCGGCCGCACATCCGGTCAGGGTTTTCAACTTTCCGCCTCGCGGGGCGGAGTAACGGGCGGAACAGCCGCTGAAAAGGAGTTGAGATGTCGATTAGCGAAGAGCGCAAACAGGCGCTGATAAAAGAATATGCAACAACCGACGGCGACACCGGTTCTCCGGAAGTTCAGGTCGCCATTCTGACAGAGCGGATTACCAATCTGACGGAACATTTCAAAACCCACGCCAAGGACAATCATTCCCGACGCGGCCTTTTGAAAATGGTTTCTCAGCGTCGGCGGTTGCTGGACTATGTCAAATCACGCGATACAGACCGTTACCAATCCTTGATTGAACGGCTGGGATTGCGTCGTTGACGCGTTCGGGCCGGACAAATATTCGGCCCGCTTAATTAGGGCAAATCCAGGGCACACGGGCATGGGGTTCGTGTTGCCTGTCAATGCGAAGAACGGCCCTGCTCCGGCTTGGAGAAAATCTGGTTCTTCAATGCTGCCCGGAAGGCGGCGCGGCGCGCGAACATGGGGTTCGGGCCCGCAGGATAGGAAATGATATGTTTGAAATTACACGTGAAGAAATCGAATGGGGCGGTCGCCCGCTTGTTTTGGAAACCGGCCGCATTGCCCGTCAAGCCGATGGCGCGGTGCTGGCGACCTATGGTGAAACGACCGTATTGGCAACCGTGGTTGCCGACCGCAGCCCCAAACCCGGTCTGGATTTTTTCCCCCTCACTGTCAATTATCAGGAAAAGGCTTACGCCGCGGGTAAAGTGCCCGGCGGCTATTTTAAGCGCGAAGGGCGCCCCAGCGAAAAAGAAACGCTGGTGTCGCGCCTCATCGACCGGCCGATACGCCCGCTTTTCGTGAAAGGGTTTAAAAACGAAACGCAGGTGATCGCCACCGTGCTGAGCCACGATCTGGAAAATGATCCGGATGTTGTCGCCATGGTCGCCGTTTCGGCGGCGCTGACGATTTCCGGCGTGCCGTTTCGCGGGCCGATTGGCGGCGCGCGCGTCGGCTATATTGACGGCGAATATTTGCTGAACCCCACCATCGACCAGATGCAGGACACAAATCTCGACCTGGTTGTGGCCGGCACATCCGATGCCGTGCTGATGGTGGAATCGGAAGCCGATGAATTGTCGGAAGAAGTTATGCTGGGCGCCGTCATGTTCGGCCACAAGCACTTCCAGCCGGTTATCGAGGCGTGCATCCGCATGGCGGAAAAAGCCGCCAAAGAGCCGCGCGAAATGGAAGAAAAAGACGACAGCGCGCTGGAAACAAAAGTTGCCGAGCTTGCCAAGTCCGGGCTTGAGGCCGCCTATAAGGAAGCCGACAAGCAGACCCGTCAGGAAGCGATTGCCGCCTTGCGCGACACGGTGCAGACCAAATTGCTGGACGAGACGTCGGATGACGCAGAGCGCAATGCCGTGGGCGGCGCGTTTAAGGGGCTGGAAAGCGACATTGTGCGCACCGGCATTCTGGACACTGAAAAGCGCATTGACGGGCGCGGGCTCGCCGATGTGCGCCCGATTGTCTCGGAAGTCAATGTGCTGCCGCGCGCGCATGGTTCGGCGCTGTTCACCCGTGGCGAAACCCAAGCGCTGGTTGTCACCACGCTGGGCACGGGCGATGACGAGCAATTCGTCGATGCGCTGGAAGGCACCTATAAGGAAAACTTCCTGCTGCATTACAACTTCCCGCCATTTTCCGTGGGCGAAACCGGGCGCGTCGGCTTTACCGGCCGCCGCGAGATCGGCCATGGCAAGCTGGCATGGCGCGCGCTGAAGGCGATGTTGCCAAGCCGCGAAGACTTCCCCTACACGCTGCGGCTGGTTTCGGAAATTACCGAATCCAACGGCTCGTCTTCCATGGCGACCGTGTGCGGGGCTTCGCTGGCGATGATGGATGCCGGCGTGCCGCTCAAAAAACCGGTGGCGGGCATCGCCATGGGGCTCATCAAGGAGGGCGACCGCTTTGCGGTATTGTCCGACATTCTGGGCGATGAAGACCATCTGGGCGACATGGATTTCAAAGTTGCCGGCACGGAAGCGGGCATCACCTCGCTGCAGATGGATATTAAAATCACCGGCATTACGGAAGAGATTATGCAAGTCGCGCTCGACCAGGCCAAGGGCGGCCGCACGCATATTCTGGGTGAAATGAGCAAGGCGCTAACGCACGCCCGCGATGAAATGGGTGAATACGCCCCCAAAATCGAGACCATCCAAGTGCCGCAGGATAAAATCCGTGAAGTTATCGGCACGGGCGGCAAGGTGGTGCGCGAAATTGTCGAGACCACCGGCGCCAAGATTGACATTGGCGATGACGGGCTCATCAAAGTCGCTTCCAGCGACGCCGAGGCCATCAAAGCCGCGCTTGATTTCATCAACTCCATCGTGGCCGAGCCGGAAGTCGGCGTGATTTACGAAGGCACGGTCGTCAAGGTCATGGACTTTGGCGCCTTTGTGAACTTCTTCGGCAAGCGCGACGGGCTGGTGCATATCTCGCAATTGAAAAACGAGCGTGTCGCCAATACCTCCGATGTGGTCTCCGAAGGCGACACGGTGAAGGTCAAGCTCATCGGCTTTGACGATCGCGGCAAGGTGCGCCTGTCAATGAAAGTCGTTGACCAGGAAACCGGCGAAGACCTCGAAAGCAAGGAAGCAGCGGCAGAAGCATCTGAATAAATCTCTAAATAGTTTTCAGACTTCTTTTCGAACACGAGAAACGGCGCGCCCCATGCGGGACGCGCCGTTTTTTTGTTGGGGGGGCCTAACTCCGCTCGATTGCGAGTGAGGTCAATAGGTGCCAAGATATTGGCCCACCCCGTATCTATGACGCCCCAGATGACGGCGGGTGGCGCAAACTGCGCGGTTTGCCTCTGGTTAGCCTATGAAAAAGAAGCAAAATTGCCACGGTACACGCAGAGGTTGCAAGATGATGTAAATTGACACCACGCCAGCCTTGACGCAGACTCTTTTTGTCGGTACGACACAAACAAAGAATAAAAACGGGGGAGCAGACATGCATTTTAGATGGAAGCAATCGGGCATGCGTGCAGTGATTTATGAACAAAATGGATTTTGGATCGGCCAATGCCTTGACCGCAATGTCATGGTGTCGGTTGAAGGAGCAGATGTACCGCGACTTCTTACACGTTTGGTCATGGATGTGGAACTCAATAAGGATATTGAATTGGGTGAAGTTGCGCCCAAATTCTTTGATATGTGGGAACGCGGCGTGGATCTTGATGTGACGGGTCAAAACCTTCAGGTCCGGCAGGTTGCCTGATGGCACACCCGTTTGGCGGGCATCCAACGTTTTTGCAGTATCTTCAATTTTTGAGAAGCCAAGGGTTTACTTATAAAACCGGATACACCATGCATCACGGCGTTGGTTATGGCCTGATTAAGATTTTTGACGCTAAGGGCAATCCGGTAAGGGTTGTGTCGGATATGGACTTGGAAGAACGTTTGCCGCCCGACATGGTTAGCGAGTTTGACAAAATGTTCGGTGTCAAATCGTCTTTTGCTAAAAGTCCGCAAGAATAAACAGCAAAACGTTCATCGCCAGAGGATTTTGTGATTACCTCAAAGGCGGGCAACGCGTTGACACGATGTGCTAGCAACGTTGTGTTGGCGCGCTTGTCGTAAAATTAAACTAAACAGCCGACCAGCCATCGCTCTCCCTCTCTGTCTCACCCCAGCCGCCTGTCTACTTCCTTTTGCAGGAAGTTGCGGATTTTTTTCTTGCTCGTTTGGTCGACGAATGTGCTTTGTAGCGAGTTTGGCGTCAAGCGGAGTCCAGAATGGCTTTCAAAACGCCATTTTGTGCCATGTGCAAATTGATCACATGATCAATGTCATCAAACGCCTCTTTTAATGAATTATCGCTATGCCACCCTGGGCCATCTGTGATCCAGATAAAGGAATGTCCATAGCTGTTCCAAACTTTACGGTATTCATTGGCTGTTGCTTTAAGCTTTGACCCGCTAGCATTGTAGAAATTAGTCTCAATTAAAAAAATTTGAGTTGTGGTCTTAACGGCAAAATCCAAACGCTTGTTGGATTCTTTGATGATTAAATCCATACCCCATTCTTTATCAAGTTTACTTTTTGTTACTTCGGTAAGATATTGCCAATTATTGTTCTCGCAGATTTTATTTATTTGATATTCGACAATTTCCTCCATTGAGTCACCGCCTCGATTTTTTACGGGCATTGGTATCCAACCCAACTTCAATACCAAATACATAGTCAGGTATCGACTTGATTTGTTTGTTCTTCAGAAGAGATAAAATCCCTGTCTTTTTCATTATGGTGACAACCTGATCAGGGTTAGATGCCTCGGTAATCAGGTAATTTTGATAACTGAAAGGTATGGATTCATAATTTTCGAGAATATGGAAATCTTTTTCGCGTGATGCAATCAGAATAGGAATCGCATTCATTGCTTTGGGGTATTCGACAAAAATTTCTTTTGCTCTCCCTTCAATATCTTTATCGCCGATTAGCGCATTTAGAAGGTTCAGTTCATTTTTCAGTTTATCAACATTTGTTTTTATTTTCTCCCAATCTACAAAATAGCTCCACAGCCTGTTTGTAGGTTGCAGGGTTTCGATGAGGTAATCGAAAAGACTATCTGTTGTGCTTAGCCCCAAACATTCAAAATAATAGTCTGGCTTTGCCATTATTTCCTATCCCGCAGCGGGAGCCGGATTTTCGAACGGGAAATTTTCTTGGTTGGGTTGTCTGGATACATTTTCCAGTCGAGGTTTGGCAAGCGTTTCTAAGAATTCTCGTTCAGTGTCAATGCCGATGAACTTGCGACCATTCTGCAAGGCGGCCACACCAGTGGTGGCGGAGCCGCAAAATGGATCTAATATCAAATCACCTGGATTGGTTGAAGCGCGCACAATACGGTCTAATAAGGCCAAGGGCTTTTGGGTCGGATGCTTGCCATATGTTTTCTCCCCGCTTTTTGGTGTCCCGATTGCCCAGACACTCCGCATTTGGGTAGCAGGCTTTTTCAGACGATCTTCTGGCCAATCGCCATTTTTCATCTCTTGATAATGGAAGACGTGTTTCGACTTTTTGTCTTTGCGTGCCCATATCAGCGTCTCATGGCTGGCTGTAAACATACGGCAGGACAGATTGGGTGCAGCATTGGGTTTGAACCAGCTGATGTCATTGATAAGGTGCCAACCCTGTTTTTGTAGCGCAAACCCGCAGGCATAAATCGAATGATAGGTGCCGGAAACCCAAAGCGAGCCATTGGGTTTTAGAATGCGCCGACAGGCTGCAATCCATTGGTCGTGAAATTCAAAATCATTTTCTACGCCTCGGCTTTTGTCCCATTTCCCTTTGTTGACACTGACACGTTTGCCTGCGTGACAACTGAAACCGTCATTGGATAAATTACAGGGTGGGTCTGCAAAAACCAGATCGATGGACTCTTCTGGCAATGAATTCATGATTTCTAAGGAGTCGCCCAAATAAAGACGCGCGCCTTTCGATTGCCAAAATGAAATTTGTTTTTATTTGCTCATAACTCATATTGAGTCAATTTGGGGCTGATCTCAAGGGGAACTTAAGCAAAATCCATATCTTAAAAATTTGCAACTGTTACCCTGAAGAAAACACTGTTGGAGTTCAAGTCGGGTCAAATCTGTCAAGAAGCCGAGAGGTTTAGGCCTTCCCCCTCAAACCTTCTTCATCACCAATGTGCCATTGGTGCCGCCGAAGCCGAAGGAGTTCGACATGGCGCAAGTGAGGCCGGCATTGTCTTTGCGTTCGCGCATGATGGGCATGTCTGCAAAGTCGGGGTCGAGCGTGTCGATATGGGCCGAGGCCGCGATGAAATCGCCCTGCATCATCAGCAATGTGTAAATGGCTTCCTGCGCGCCGGCCGCGCCCAGCGAATGGCCGGTCAGCGATTTGGTGGCCGCAATGGGCGGGCAGTCTTTGCCGTCGGGCCCGAAAACTTCGCGCAGCGCCTCAATTTCCTTAATGTCGCCAATCGGCGTGGAGGTGGCGTGCGGGTTGATGTAATCGACCGGGCAATCAAGGTCTTTCATCGCCATTTGCATGCAGCGCACTGCGCCCTCGCCGGAAGGTTGCACCATGTCGTGCCCGTCTGATGTCGCGCCATAGCCGACAATCTCGGCATAGATTTTCGCGCCGCGTTTTTTCGCGCGCTCCATTTCTTCGAGCACCAGCACACCGGCCCCGCCGGCGATAACAAAGCCGTCGCGGTTTACGTCATAGGCGCGGCTGGCAATTTCCGGCGTGTCATTATAGCCCGACGACATGGCCCCCATCGCGTCGAACAAGACCGACAGCGCCCAGTCCAGCTCTTCGCCGCCGCCGGCGAACACAATGTCCTGTTTGCCCCATTGAATCATTTCCGCGCCATTGCCGATGCAATGGGTCGAGGTGGCGCATGCCGAGGAGATGGAATAATTCACGCCCTTAATGGCAAAGGGGGTGGCAAGCGTCGCCGAATTTGTCGACGACATGCATTTCGGCACGGCAAACGGGCCGACGCGCTTGGGGCCGGAATTGCGTGTGGTGTCGGCGGCCGTTATCAGCGCATGCGTGCTGGGCCCGCCCGAGCCCATAATAATGCCGGTCATCGGGTGCGACACTTCATCGGGCGAAAGCCCGGAATCGGCGATGGCCTGCTCCATGGCAACATAATTCCATGCCGCGCCCGCGCCCATGAAGCGGCGCACGCGCTTGTCGACCGCGGCTTCGATATCGAGCGTCGGGCGACCGGCGACCTGGCTGCGAAAGCCTTTTTCAATCTGGTCGGCCTCGGCGCGAATGCCGGAGCGACCTTCGGCCAGGCTGGCGGCCACTTCCTGCGCATTATTGCCGATGCTCGATACAATTCCCATTCCGGTAATGGCGACACGTCTCATTGTTTTTTATTCTCCACTGGGGGTTTTCGTCTCCACTCGGTTCAGCGGGCTACATTTGCTCCGGCAAAAACAGGCCGACCCTCAGGTCTTCGGCGCTGTAAATTTGTTCGCCGTCGGCCAGCAGGCGGGCATTGGCAATGCCCATGGTCAGCCGTCCGGTCATCACGCGGCGCATGTCGAGCTGATATTCCACCAGGCTGACATCCTGCAACACCTGTCCGGTAAATTTCACCGCGCCCGCGCCCAGTGCGCGCCCGCGCCCCGGATTGCCCAGCCAGCCCAGATAAAACCCGACAAGCTGCCACATGGCATCCAGCCCCAAACAGCCCGGCATCACCGGATCGGTGCGGAAATGACAGTCGAAAAACCACAATTCCGGCTTGATATCCAATTCGGCGCGAATCTCGCCCTTGTCATGCGCACCGCCGCTTTCGCTGATATGCGTGATGCGGTCAAACATCAGCATGGGCGGGGCCGGCAGGCGGGCATTGCCCGGGCCAAACAGGTCGCCATTGGCGCAAGCTATCAATTCGTCATAAGTGTAACTGCTCTGACGGGTCATAAATACTCCCATTTGAGGGCGAACCTAACATGGCCGCCAACGCAGAGGAAGGGCTATTGCGCCTTGACAGGCTTGCACCGAACGACTATTGCTTAGAATGATTACAAAAAGCAGTGATGCGGTAACATGAATTTTGATGCGTTAACTCCCGAACAAATCGACCGGCTGAGCGGCAAATTGCGCGCTGCGGGTTTGCGTTCAACCCGCCCGCGCCTGGCGCTGGCGCATTTGCTCTTTGGTGCCGGAAACCGCCATGTCACGGCGGAAACCCTGCATGAAGAAGCGCGCAGTGCCGGGCTTAGCGTATCGCAGGCGACGATTTACAACACGCTTAACCAGTTTTTGAGCGCGGGCCTGCTGAGCGAGGTTATTGTCGACCATGCGCGCAGCTATTTCGACACCAATGTCACCGAGCATCATCATTTCTTTATCGAAGATGAGGCCCGCCTGATCGATATTCCGCTCGATGAAGTGGTGCTCAGCACCGTGCCCGACGCGCCGACCGGTTATGATCTGGCCGGTGTGGATGTGGTGATCCGGCTCGACCGGCGCTAAAGCCGCGTCCCCGCACATTTATTTCTTCAATCTATCTGTTCTGAACTTATCCACTTTAGAATTGTTCTAATGTACTTGACACATGCGTCAAAGCGGGTGTAGCGTCATGTTGCGCAAGGGTGCGCAGCAGCCAATGGAGGAAAAACAATGGATGTTTCAAAATGCCCGGTCATGCATGGTGCGCTGACAAGCAATCGGACGACGGGGACGTCCAATCAGGACTGGTGGCCAAACCAGCTTAATCTCGCAATTTTGCGCCAGCATGGTGTGAAATCCGACCCGCATAAGGGCGACCACGATTATCGTGAAGCGTTCAAGAAACTGGATTTTAAGGCGCTGAAAAAAGATCTGACCGCGCTCATGACGGATTCGCAAGACTGGTGGCCGGCCGATTATGGTCATTACGGCCCGTTTTTCATCCGCATGACATGGCACGCTGCCGGTACATACCGCACAGGTGACGGTCGCGGCGGTGCCGGAACCGGCGCGCAGCGTTTCGCGCCGCTCAACAGCTGGCCTGACAATGGCAATCTGGACAAGGCGCGCCGCCTGCTATGGCCGGTGAAAAAGAAATATGGCAATGCCATTAGCTGGGCCGACTTGCTCGTGCTCGCCGGCAATGTCGCAATCGAATCCATGGGTGGCAAAACATTCGGCTTCGGCGGCGGTCGCGCCGATATCTGGCATCCGGAAGAAGATATTTACTGGGGTGCCGAAACCGGCTGGCTCGACGACAACCGTTATGCCGAAACCCGCCAGTCTCTGGAAAACCCGCTGGCCGCGGTGCAGATGGGTCTGATTTACGTCAACCCGCAAGGGCCCAATGGCAATCCCGATCCGATGCTGAGCGCACAAGACGTGCGTGAAACCTTCGCGCGCATGGCGATGAATGATGAAGAAACCGTGGCGCTGGTCGCCGGCGGTCACACATTCGGCAAAATGCACGGCGCCGGTGACGACGCGCTGGTGGGTCCGGAGCCCGAAGGGGCCCCGATCGAGGCCATGGGCACGGGCTGGCTGTCAACACATGCCAGCGGCAAAGGTGCCGACACCATCACATCCGGTCTGGAAGGCCCTTGGACCTCCAACCCGATCCAGTGGGACAATGGCTATTTCGACATGCTGTTCAAATATGAGTGGGAGCTGGCAACCAGCCCGGCCGGTGCGCATATCTGGCATCCGAAAAATGTCGAGGATGCCGATATGGCTCCGGAAGTGGACGGCTCCGGCAAGAAAGTTCTGCCGACCATGAACACGGCCGATATTGCGATGATTACCGATCCGGAATATCGCAAAGTATCAGAAGCCTTCCATGCCGATATCGACAAATTTGCCGACGCGTTTGCGCGCGCCTGGTTCAAATTGCTGCACCGCGACATGGGCCCCAAATGCCGCTATCTCGGCCCAGAAGTGCCGCAAGAAGAGCTGGTATGGCAAGACCCCGTGCCGGCCGGTGCCGATAATTACGACGTCGCCGCGGTCAAAAAGGCGATTGGCGATGCCAGCCTGTCGGTTCAAGAACTGGTCGAAACGGCTTGGGCGTCTGCGTCCACCTATCGCGGTTCGGATATGCGGGGCGGTGCCAATGGCGCGCGCATCCGTCTGGCGCCGCAAAAAGATTGGGAAGTCAACAAACCCGACCAGCTTGCCAAAGTACTTGGCGCGCTGGAGCCGATTGCCGAAGCGCATGGGGCAAGCCTTGCCGATGTTATTGTTCTGGCCGGCAATGTCGGCCTTGAGCAGGCATCGGGCGTGGAGGTGCCGTTTGCGCCGGGTCGCGGTGACGCAAGCGCCGAACAGACCGACGCCGACAGCTTCTCGGTTCTGGAACCGCGCGCCGACGGGTTCCGTAACTTCCAGCGTGGCAGCTTTACCGTGGCTCCCGAAGAAATGTTGCTCGACCGGGCGCAGCTCTTGGGCCTGACAGCCTCGGAAATGACCGTGCTGGTTGCCGGTCTGCGCTCATTGGGCATTAGCGATAATGGCCATGGTGTGTGGACGTCGACCGACAAACTCAGCAATGAGTGGCTGTCCAAATTGCTCGATATGGATGTCGCATGGGCCCAGGCAGATGAAAATCTGTATGAAGCGACCGATCGTGCAAGCGGTAAGAAAACCCGCACGGCGACACGGGTCGATCTGGTGTTCGGTTCCAATTCGGAATTGCGGGCGATTGCCGAGCTTTATGCTCAGGACGACAATGCCGGCAAATTCGTGGCGGATTTTGTTGCCGCATGGACCAAGGTCATGAATGCCGACCGGCACGATCTGGCGGCGTAAGGCCAGCAGATAATTTTGGGAAGGGGGGCGCAATGCCCCTCTTTTCTTTTTCGGCCAGGTTTTAGTCGTTGAATTCGAACGGATAAACGCCCCAAATCTGGTCGCGCGGCAACCAGCCGTCATAAGTGTCGACCTCAACCTCGCACCAAGTGCCCTTGCAGTTTTCCAACGTGCCGATAACGCCGGGTTGCACCAGCGCGATAACCCCGCCGGTTGCGTCGGGCACGGCGCGCAATGTGACCGCATGCGCCGAGCGGCGCACAATCACCGTGCGTGTGCCGCTCAAAAGCGGGGCTTTCATCCAGCCCTCTTCGCCCTGATGATCGCGCACACGGCGCCAATCATCATATTCGGCGATGATTTCGAGCGGCAAATTGCGGCGCTGATATTGCCACAGCAACGGAAAATCCGGCCCCGGCCCGCGCCGCACATTGGCGGCGTCGGATTTAATCGACACAAAGCGCGGCAGCGGCAGCCCGCTGGCACCTTTGGCGCGTTCATCTTGCAGGCTTTGCGATCCGGTGAAGGCCTCAATGCTCCGGGGCGATTGTGCCGAAACTGTAAGAGAGGCCGAAGCTGTCATCAGCACCAGCAGGGAAAAGCCGAGAAAGAGGCGCAAGAGTGGCGGGCGGGTCATGCCCTCTTGATACTAATTCGCGGCGGCTTCAGCAAGCCCCGCACTGTTTCACGCGCGCTTGCCTCTCGCGGCACCGGCCGTAATCTGGTATTATCGACACATGAGTCTCAACGCCACCAAAGTCGCCGTCACCCGTCGCTTGCCCGCCGATATTGAAGAGCGCATGGGCGAGTTATTCGACACGCGCTTCAACCAGACAGATGCGGCCTTGTCACGCCGGGAGCTTGGCGAATTAATGGCCGCCCATGATGTTCTGGTGCCGACAGTGGCCGATGTGATTGACGGTGAGCTGATAAATGCCGCGGGCGCGCAGCTCAAGCTGATCGCGAATTTCGGCAATGGCACGGACAATATTGATGTCGACGCGGCGCATGCGCGCGGCATTACCGTCACCAACACACCCAGCGTGCTGACCGAAGACACCGCCGATATGGTGATGGCGCTTATTCTGGCCGTGCCGCGGCGTCTGGTCGAGGGCGACCGCCTCATCCGCAAGCCGGGCAGTTTCAAGGGCTGGTCGCCGACATGGATGCTGGGACGGCGTCTGGCGGGCAAACGTCTGGGCATTATCGGCATGGGACGCATCGGCCAGGCCGTGGCGCGGCGCGCGCGCGTGTTCGGGCTGGAGGTGTTTTATCACAATCGCAACCGGCTTCACGCCGATGTGGAAGCCGAAACCGGTGCAACCTATGTCGACAGTCTCGACCGCATGCTGCGCAAAGTCGATATTGTGTCGGTCAATTGCCCGCATACGCCGGCAACCTATCATTTGCTGTCGGCGCGGCGTCTGGGATTATTGCCGCCGCATGCAACGCTCATTAACACAAGTCGCGGCGAAGTGATTGACGAGGGCGCACTGGCCGATGCGCTGAGCGCCGGGCGTTTGGGCGGTGCGGGGCTTGATGTGTTCGAGCGCGAACCTGCGGTCAATCCGCGTCTGTTGGAACTGGAAAATGTGGTTTTGCTGCCGCATATGTCGTCTGCCACAATGGAGAGCCGGCAGAGCATGGGCGAAAAAGTCATTATCAATATCAAAACATTTGCCGACGGCCACCGCCCGCCCGATTGGGTATTGCCGTCAGATGCGCGTTTTTAGCCGTCAGTCGCGGTGCCGTTGAGCGGATTGGCCGGATCCCATGCCAGCTTGACCGTGCGCGCGCGCCCGCTTAACCCGTCAAAAATCAGCACCTTGCCGGCCAGACTGTCGCCGCTTCCGGTAATTTCCTTGAGGATTTCCAGCGCCTGCAATGACCCGATAATGCCGGCCAGCGCACCCACCGTGCCCAGCGTGGCGCAAGTGTCGGCGTCTTCATCAGCATCCGGTGCGGTCGGCACCAGCGAGCGGTAGCACGGCAAAGGCACATCATCATCGTCGCGCAACCATGGTTTGAAAGTTGCCACCTGCCCGTCAAATTGCCCGACCGCGCCCGACACAAGCGTTTTGCGGGCGTGAAAACACGCATCATTGACGATATAGCGGGTTTCGAAATTATCGCACCCGTCGGCTATCAGGTCATATTGGCCGACCAGCGCGTCTATATTTTCTGCCGTCACGCGCAGCGGATGGCAGACAATCTCCACATCCGGATTGAGAGCCTTGAGGCGGGCGGCGGCCGCATCCACTTTGCGCGCGCCAATATCTTGCGTCTCGAACAGGATCTGGCGCTGCAGGTTTGACAGATCGACACAATCATCATCCACCAAACCCAGCGTGCCGACGCCCGCGGCGGCGAGATATTGCGCCAGCGGATTGCCCAGCCCGCCCATGCCGACAATCAGCACGCGCGCGCGCAACAAAGCCTGCTGCCCCGCCCCGCCAATTTCCTTGAGCAGAATATGGCGCTTATAGCGGTCAAGCTGGGTTGGGGTGAGCGTCAATTTCTCTCCTAAAGACCCTCAAACAGCGCGGTTGAGAGATAGCGTTCGGCAAAGCTCGGCAAAATAATCACGATATTTTTCTGCGCCATATCCGGACGACTGCCAATCTCCAGCGCCGCGGCGACCGCGGCCCCCGAACTGATGCCGCCGGGAATGCCCTCGACGCGCGCGAGTTTGCGCGCCGTCTCGAAAGCAGTTTCATTGCCGATGGTCAGCACTTCGTCGATAAGCTCGGACTGCATATTGCCGGGCACAAAGCCCGCGCCGATGCCCTGAATTTTATGCGGCCCCGGCGTGCCGCCCGACAATATCGGGCTGTCTTCGGGTTCAACCGCAATCATTTTCAGCGCGCCATTGCGGGCCTTCAAAACACTGCCCACACCGGTGAAGGTGCCGCCCGTGCCCACGCCCGAAATAATGACATCGACATTGCCTTGCGTGTCATTCCATATTTCTTCCGCCGTCGTGACGCGGTGAATTTGCGGGTTGGCCGGATTGTCAAATTGCTGGGGCATAACCCAATCGGGATTTTCCGCCAGCAATTCTTCGGCGCGCGCAATCGCGCCCTTCATGCCTTTTTCGGCGGGGGTCAATTCCAGTTCGGCACCCAAGAGCAACAGCATTTTACGCCGTTCCAGCGACATGCTTTCCGGCATGCACAAAATCAGCCGATAGCCTTTTGCCGCGCAGGCAAAGGCCAGCGCAATGCCGGTATTGCCCGACGTCGGCTCGATAATGACGCTGTTGGCGGCCAGCCTATTGTCATTTTCAAGCGCCTCTATCATGGCAACGCCAATGCGGTCTTTGACGCTGGCAATCGGATTGAAAAATTCAAGCTTGGCAAGCAAATTTGTATCCACCCCATGTTCTGCCGCCATGCGCGACAGGCTGACAAGCGGCGTGTTGCCAATCGTCTCGGTAATCGAATTATAAATGCGTCCGCGTCCGACGGGTTCTGTATTTTGGTCTTTCTGGGTCATCGCCATCTCCTAACCGTCCATAGGCTAAATTGTGAAATTATCCGGTTGCTGATCCGGTTGATCAATGCCGGTGCATAAATCCGCGATTGTGATGCCGTCCATTTCCGCGTCTATGGCGCGCTGCAACCGGCTGCACAGGGGCGCAATAATCTGCTGACCCAAAGGCGAGTTGAAATGCTCCGCCGTTTCCTCGCCTTCAAGCGCTTCAATCACGGTAATCACTTCCTTGACGGAGATGCGGCGGCGTTCGCGCGCCAGCCGGTAGCCGCCTCTGGGCCCGCGCACACCGCGCAAGATATTGGCGCGCACCAGCGCCTGCATGACCTGTTCCAGATAGCGCTGCGGCACGCCTTGGCGTTTGGTGATTTCGCGCGCCTGCACGGGGTCGGGGCGCGCATGCAGGGCGACGTCGACCACCGCTTCCAGAGCCAGCAATGATTTGCGCGATAAGGTCAGCATGGCAAAGCTACTCCTTCGCCGCCACGCCGGTCGAGCCGAAACCGCCCGCGCCGCGCGCGGTGTCGTCAAGGCTTGCGACCGGCTCAATCGCCACTTGTAAAACCGGCGCGACAATCATCTGGGCAATGCGCATGCCGCGCGTGATTTCAAAATCTTCCTGACCCAGATTGATCAGAATAATTTTGATCTCGCCGCGATAGTCGCTGTCGATGGTGCCGGGCGCATTGACAAGGCCCAGGCCGTGCTTGAGCGCGAGCCCTGAGCGCGGCCTGATTTGCGCCTCAAAACCGGGCGGTATCGCCATGGCAAAGCCGGTGGGCACAAGTTCGCGCGCGCCCGGTTTCAGTGTCAGCGGCGCGTCTTCGGGCACGGCGGCGCGCAAATCCATACCGGCGGCCTCGGCCGTTTCGTAAGACGGCAGCGGCAGGTCTTCCCCATGGGGCAATTGCATTAATTGTGCGGTAATTTGGCTCATTTGGCTGGCACCTGTTTTTCGTCTTGCAGCGCCGCGCCGATACGCGCGGTCAGGCGCGCGGCAATGTCTGTTTTACTCATTTTTTCCCATGTCTCTTCGCCGTCACCTGACACCAGATGCACCGTATTCATGTCACCGCCCAAGACGCCCGTTTCCGGCGCGACATTATTGGCGACAATCCAGTCACACCCTTTGCGCGCCAGCTTGTCGCGGGCATAGGTTTCAAGGTTTTCCGTCTCCGCCGCAAAGCCGACCACCAGCGCGGGTCGGCAGGGCCCCGCTTCGGACAGGCTGGCGAGAATATCGGGGTTTTCGACCAGTTGCAGGCCGGGCGCGCCGGTTTCCGATTTCTTCATTTTCTGCGCGGCCATATCGACCGGTCGCCAATCGGCAACAGCCGCCGTCATAATGGCGGCATCGACCGGCAAATGGTCTTCGCAGGCCGCCAGCATTTCCAGCGCCGTTTCAACCCGCGTGACATTTACGCCTTTCGGGTCCTCAAGCTGTGTCGGCCCGCTCACGAGATGCGTCTCGGCGCCCGCCGCCGCCAGTGCCGCGGCGACGGCATAGCCCTGCTTGCCCGATGAGCGATTGGCAATATAGCGCACCGGATCGATCGGCTCATGTGTCGGCCCGGCGGTTACGAGAATTTTGCGTCCCGCAAGCGCGCCCGACGCCTGCGATATTTCACCGGAAAGTTCAGCCGCCACGCGCGCGGCAATCGCGTCGGGCTCCTGCATGCGTCCGGGGCCGAACTCGCCGCAGGCCATGTCGCCATCATCCGGCTCCAAAACGCCGATGCCGTCAGCGACCAGCCGGGCAAGATTGCGCTGTGTGGCACTGTGCGTCCACATGCGTACATTCATGGCCGGGGCAATCATCACCGGCTTGTCGGTTGCCAGCAGGGTCGTGCTTGCCAGATCATTGGCCGTGCCATGCGCCATGCGCGCCATAATATCGGCCGTGGCCGGTGCCACCAGAATAAGGTCGGCATCGCGCGATAGCTGGATATGGCCCATTTCGGCCTCATCCGTCAGGTCGAAGAGATTTTCATAAACCCGGTCGCCCGACACGCTCGCCAGCGATAGCGGCGCGACAAACTGGGCGGCTGCCGATGTCAGCAGGCAGCGCACGCCAAGCCCGTGATCGCGCAAGCGGCGCACCAGCTCCGGCGCTTTATATGCGGCAATGCCGCCGCCAATAATGAGTAATACGCGTTGCATGGGTTTTTTGCGCGAAATTCGCTCCCTCAAGTCCTCAAGTTTTACCGCAGTGGGAAATTTTTACCATAAATTTTTGTAGTTTTTCAGATTACCGCAAATGCAGCAATAGCGCAGCACCCGATAATGACAAGGCCAGCGACACGGCCAGCCAGACAAGGCGCGCAGATGTCGGCGTGGTTTTGGGCGGCGCGGCGGCTTCGCGCGCGGCCATGTCTTCAAGCGCGGCGCCCGCGCGTTCCAGTTGTGCCAAGGTTTCCGGCAGGCGCAGCGCGGCCTGCAGGCTAGGGCGCGCGGCTTCGGCAATGTCGCGGATGAGCGCCTCCGGGCCCAATTGCTTGCGTATCCATGTCGACACGACCGGCTCGGCGGCTTCCCAGATATTGAGCGTCGGGTCAAAACTGCGCGCCACGCCCTCGACCGTCACCATGGTTTTTTGCAGCAGCAAAAGCTGCGGCTGGGTTGCCATGTCAAACTGATCGGTCACGTCAAACAGCTGGGTCAGCAGGCGCGACATGGATATCTCGGAGGCATCCAGATCGCGGATCGGCTCCCCGATACTGCGCAGCGCTTGCGCAAAATCTTCGACGCTGTGGCGTTTGGGCACATAACCGGCTTCGAGATGCACGCGCGCCACTTTGCGGTAATCGCGGGTGATGAAGCCGTGCAATATCTCGGCAAGAAACCGCCGGCTGTCACTGTCGAGGCGGCCGGTAATGCCAAGGTCAATCCCGACAATCGTGCCGTCTTTGCGGATCAGCAAATTGCCCTGATGCATGTCGGCGTGAAAAAACCCGTCGCGCAGCGCATGGGTCAGAAAAATGCGGATAAGCCGCGTGGCGAGGTCGGGCAGGTCGAGCTTGGCGGCGCGCAGGGCATCAACATCCGATGCCGGTATGCCGTCTATCCAGTCCATGGTCAGCACGCGGCGGCCTGTGCCCTCCCACACAACATCTGGCACGCAAAAACCCTCATCATTGCGCGCATTATAGGCCATCTCCTCAAGCGCGGCGGCCTCGCGGCGCAAATCGGTTTCGGCTTCGAGCGCGCGCGCCAGCGTGTCAATGGCGTCCACCGGTCGCAAGCGCCGCGCCGCGGGCATCAGTTTTTCAATCCAGCCCGCAATCACGCGGAAGGTCGCCAAATCGCGGGCAACTTTGCGGTCAATGCGGGGGCGCAAAATTTTCACCGCCAGCTTCGTGTCGGGCGCGCCGGTTTTATGCGCCTGATGCACTTGCGCAATGGAGGCGGCGGCAATGGCCGGGCCCATATTTTCAAAAACCTTTTCCGGCTCATCCAAATCGGAACCGATGATGCGGCGCACATCGGCTTCGGCGAAGGCGGGCAATCTGTCCTGCAAATGCTGTAAATCGGCGGCCATTTGCAGGCCGATAATATCGGGCCGTGTGGCGAGAAACTGGCCGAGCTTGATATAGGTCGGCCCCAGCTTGCGAATGCGGTCGGACAGGGCGCGGCCGCGAATCCGGGCGTCAAATCGGGGTGCCCCGAAGGTTAAAAGCGCCCGAATGAGACGCAAAGCCAATGGCGCGCGTTCGTTGAAATCCGGCGGCAGCAGGGCGTCTTGCGCCAGCAATAGCCGCGCCATACGCAAAAACCGCAACAAGCGAAACGCCCCCATATTTACACCTTCCAGCCGCAGTGAAGCGCGGCCACGCCACCGCTCAGGCGCTCAATGGCAACGCGCGAAAAACCTGCCGCGCGCAGCTCATCGGCAAAGGCTTCGGCGCGCGGAAATTGCCGAATGCTCTCAACCAGATATTGATAGGGCTCCGCATCGCCCGTCACCAGCCCGCCCAGCGGCGGGATGACACGAAATGAATAGGCGTCATAAGCCCGCGTCAAAAGCGCGCTTGGCAGGTGCGAAAATTCCAGACAGACGAAACGCCCGCTGGGTTTGAGTACCCGCCAAGCCTCGCGCAAAGCGTCGGCGCGGTGGGTGACATTGCGAATGCCAAAAGCGACGGTGTAAATGTCCAGGCTGTTATCGGCCAAGGGCAAATGCTCGGCATTGCCGGTAATGAAAGACACATGCTCTCCGGATTTTTCCGACCTTGCGCGCTTGGCCCCGACGCGCAGCATTTCGGTATTGGCGTCAATAACCTGCACGTTGAGCGGCGTGGCAATGCGCGCCGCCGCGCGCATGGCGCGAAAGGCGATATCACCCGTGCCGCCGGCAATATCGGCCATTTGCAGCGTGTCGTGCGAGGGATTGCGGCGCAGATATAAAACGTCCACCAGACGCCGTTTCCAAGCGCGATGCAGCCCGCCCGACATCAGATCATTCATCAGGTCATAGCGCTCGGCAACCGTGTCAAAAACATCGCGCACAAGGGCTTGTTTTTGCTCGGTCGGCACCTGCCGGAAACCGAAATCCGTCAGCGCGGCGTCGGGCACATTTTTCTGGCTCTTCTCCATGCCCGCGACGATAGCCGAAACGCGGTGTTCTGGCTATAACCGGCGCGCGTTTCCGGTTTTATGTCGCGGGCTTGGCGATGGCGCGCGCCGTCGCAAAAAGCTATAATTTTGCCCATGCCCGAATTACCCGAAGTCGAAACAGTGCGGCGCGGTCTGGCACCGCATATGGAAGGGCGCGTCATCCGCTCGGTGAAGCTGGCGCGCGCCGATTTGCGCTTTCCGTTTCCCCCCGATTTCGCGGCACGGCTGACGGGTGCGCGCATTCAAAGCCTGTCGCGGCGCGCCAAATATTTGCTTGCCCGTATCCAGCCTGTCGGCGCGCCGGAACATTTATGGCTGAGCCATCTCGGCATGAGCGGCCGGTTTCAGGTTTACCCCGCCACTGCGCCCGCGCCCGACCGGCTTGCAAATTACAAGCATGGCCTCGCCGATGCGGTTGCGCAAAAACATGTCCATGTCACCCTCGATCTGGATGATGCGACGCGCATCACCTATGCCGATCCGCGCCGTTTCGGATTTATGGATTTGACGCCGGCATCCGCCACATCGCGCTTTCTGGCCGATTTGGGGCCGGAGCCGACAGGCAATGAATTTGACGCCGATTATTTTCTGGCCGCCTGCGCCGGTCGCCAAAGCCCGATAAAGGCGGTGCTGCTTGACCAGAAAATTATTGCCGGGCTGGGCAATATATATGTTTGCGAGGCGTTGTTTCGCGCCGGCATCAGCCCGCGGCGAAAAGCGGCAAATCTGGGGCCTGTCAGGGTTGCGCGGCTGGTACCGGCAATTCGTGATGTGCTGGGCGCGGCGATTGCGGCCGGAGGCTCCAGCTTGCGCGATTTTGCCGATAGCGACGGCAAGCTGGGCTATTTCCAACATGGTTTTGCGGTTTATGACCGCGCCGGTGCGCCCTGTACGACAAACGGATGCAATGCTAAAATAATTCGTATCGTTCAGTCCGGACGGTCGAGTTTTTATTGTCCGGCTTGCCAGCGTTAGGAGACGACATGGCAAAAAAATGCCTCTTTATTTTGGTTATTGGCTGGCTGGCAGGCGCGGGGCTTTCTCCGGCTTTGGCGCGCGACGCTTATTTGTCGCTGGCACCGGATATTCCTCTGGCCCCCGGCCTCACGGAATTTGACGGCGGGCAATTGGTTTTTGACAAGCCGGAGGGGCGCATTGTGCGCATTGAGACCGAACGCCGTGAAACACAAGGCGCAAGGGACGGGGTGCGCGCCTTTTACCGCGAAACCCTGCCCAATTTGGGATGGCAGCTCAGTAACGCCAATAATGCCGGCGACAATAATGGCGACAACAATAATGGCGACAATGTATTGACTTTTCAAAGGGGAGGCGAGACCTTGCTGATTACAATGCAAGGTGATCGCGTCGTGTTCAAACTGTCGCCATTTGCACAAAGCGACTGACAGCGTTGAGGGCCCCCTATTGGCGGGGCGAGAGAGGGTGAAGCTATGAAATATGAAAATATTCTGGTCGAGATCAAAGGCAGTGTGGGCCTGATAACACTGCACCGTCCGCAGGCTTTGAACGCGCTGTGCGCACCGCTGATGGATGAACTGACCCATGCGATTGGTGCCATGGAAGAAAATGATGCTGTCGGCTGCATGGTGTTGACGGGGTCTGCCAAGGCATTTGCCGCCGGCGCCGATATCAAGGAAATGGCCGGCAAGAAATATATTGATGTCTTTCGCGAAGATTTCATAACCGCCAATTGGGAAGCGGCCACACGCGCCAGAAAGCCGATTATCGCGGCGGTGGCCGGCTATGCGCTGGGCGGCGGCTGCGAGCTGGCGATGATGTGCGACTTTATTCTGGCGGCAGATACGGCAAAATTCGGCCAGCCCGAAATTAATCTGGGCGTTATTCCCGGTGCCGGCGGCACGCAACGTCTTGCGCGCTTTGTCGGCAAATCCAAGGCCATGGAAATGTGCCTGACCGGGCGCATGATGGACGCCGAAGAGGCCGAGCGTTGCGGCCTTGTCAGCCGTGTTGTGGCGGCAGATGATCTGCTCGACGAAGCCCTTGAAGTTGCTGAAAAAATTGCCGAGAAATCGGCTCCTTCCGTGATGATTGCAAAAGAATGTGTCAACGAAGCCTTCGAGACCACCTTGCGCGAAGGGGTGCGCTTTGAACGCCGGCTTTTCCACTCGCTGTTCGCCTTTGACGACCAAAGCGAAGGCATGGAAGCTTTTATCGAGAAAAGACAACCAAAGTTCAACAATAGCTAGACCCAGCCAGACCCAGCCAGACCCGGTGGGGCGTGAAATTCGCGGTTGACCTAACTCGGCCGCCGCCCTATAACGGCGTCTCAATCGCCGCACCAATGCGGCGATTTTACGAAACAGGGTTCGATTTACATGGCAAATACAAGTTCTGCCAAAAAAATGGTTCGCAAGATTGCCACCCGCACGGCGCGCAGCCGCCATCAGCGGAGCCAAATGCGCTCGTCAATCCGTCGGGTTGAAGAAGCCATTGCCAGTGGCAGCAAAGACGATGCGGTTTCCGCCTTGCGCGCGGCCCAGCCGCTGATTGCCAAAGCCGGACGCAAAGGGCTGGTGCACAAGCGTGCCGCCTCGCGCAAAGTTTCGCGGCTGGCAAAACGCGTCGCCGGCATTTCCTGATTTTTCCTGCCTGATTTATTCCGCCTGAATTTTTGACAGTTTTAAGACTGTGCGCGTATCGCCACGGGTCTATGGCGTCATGTTTTTTTCATAAAAACCAAAAAAAATTTCAAAAAGTTTCAGAATCTTCTCTGTTCTTGTTTCCTTCCCGTTGCGTGAGGGGCGGCGAATTTGTATCGTAATTTGTGACAGATGACCGGCGAAAAACGGCAGATATCAGCGAGTTTTGAGCTAACGCGCTGATTTTAGACAAGATTTTCTCCGCGGGGCTGTTTGAAATAAAGAGCCGAGTAATCTGATGGCGGCAGTTCTGTTTTGGAGGGCGCAAGTGGACGGGTTAAATCTTCTGGATGATGAACATGATGGGTTCGCCGGACATGTGTCGCCGACAACGGCGTGGAACTGTTTGGCCGAAAATGCCGATGCCGTTCTGGTGGATGTACGCACGCAAGCCGAATGGGTTTTTGTCGGTCTGCCGGATTTGACAGACGCCGCCGCGCGGCTTGTCTGCATGGAATGGCAGCGTTTTCCAGGCATGGCCGTCAATCCCGATTTTGTGAAAAACATTGCCGAAGAGATTGCCGATACAACACGGGCGATATTTACGCTGTGTCGTTCGGGCCAGCGCTCGATAGCGGCCGCGCGCGCCTTGACGCAGGAAGGTTTTGCAGGCTGCTACAATGTGGTTGGCGGCTTTGAGGGAGATCCGGATGATGCCGGACATCGGGGGCATATGAACGGCTGGAAGTTTGACGGCTTGCCTTGGGTGCAGAAGTAATTATTGGCGTATCACCGGGCCGGGCAGGGCTCGGTTCATAAATTTGAGGGTGTGCAATTTTGGAAAATAAAAATGAAGACGATGGGGTCGAAAAAGGCAGGGCAGATGAGCCGAGCGCAAACCAAACTGGCGGCGCAACAGGCGCGGTAACGTCAAACGCTGAGCTGGATGCACAATGGCATCGCGTGCGCTCGCGCTTGCGCGCCGAATTGGGCGAGGCGACGTTCAACAGCTGGTTCAAGCTTTTATCGGTCGACAATGTGCATCGCGGGCGCGTTGTGCTGAAAGTGCCGACCCGCTTTGTGCGCAGCTGGATTGAAGCCCATTACCTGCCGCGCATTCGCGATTACTGGCAAAATGAAGACCCGACGGTGAAGCGCATTGATATTGAACTGCAACCCGAATGGACGCCCGCCGAGCCAAAATCTGAAATGCGCATGCAAACCGCACCGCCAAGCCGCCTGCCGCCGATTGAGACGAAATCCCGCCCGCGCCCGCAAGCCGTGGCGAGCGAGGCGACCGGCCTGCGCGATGATTTGGGCGCGCCGCTGGACCGACGCTTTACGTTTGAGAATTTTGTGGTCGGCAAGTCGAACGAGCTGGCCCATGCCGCGGCACGGCGCCTGACGGAAGCCGATGAGGTGGCCTTTAACCCGCTGTTTTTACATGGCGGCGTGGGGCTGGGCAAAACCCATCTCATGCATGCCATTGCGTGGGAAATTCGCGCGCAAGACCCAAGCCGGACAGTGTTGTATCTGTCGGCGGAAAAATTCATGTATCAGTTTATCCGTGCCTTGCGGTTCAAGGACACAATGGCGTTCAAACAGCAGTTTCGCGAAGTCGATGTGCTGATGATTGACGATATTCAGTTCATCGCCGGCAAGGATTCGACGCAGGAGGAGTTTTTCCATACCTTCAACGCGCTGATTGACCATAATCGTCAGGTCATTATCTCGGCCGACCGCTCGCCGACCGATCTGGAAGGCATTGAAGAGCGCATCCGCTCGCGCCTCGGCTGGGGGCTGGTGGCCGATATTCATCCGACCGATTATGAATTGCGTCTGGGCATTTTGCAGTCAAAGGCCGACAAGCTTGCCGCGCGCGCCGAAACCACGCCGATGCCCCAACCTGTTCTGGAGTTTCTGGCCCAGCGCATTGTTACGAATATTCGCGAGCTTGAGGGCGCGCTGAACAAGGTGGTTGCCTATGCGTCTTTTGTCGGGCGTCCGGTGACGCTGGAAATGGCGCAAGATGTGTTGCGCGACCTGTTGCGCGCTTCCGAGCGCCGCGTCACCATTGACGAGATTCAGCGCCGTGTGGCGGAGTATTTCAACGTCAAAATGGGTGACATGTTGTCGGCGCGCCGTGCGCGTTCGGTGGCCCGACCGCGCCAGATTGCCATGTATCTGTCGAAACATCTCACCAGCCGGTCACTGCCCGAAATCGGGCGCAAATTTGGCGGCCGCGACCATACAACGGTCATTCATGCAGTCCGCAAAATTGAACAATTGCGCGAACAAGACCCGGCATTGGACGAAGATGTCGATCTGCTGCGCCGGATGCTTGAGAACTAGCTTTTCATGTCGCATGGCGGGTGTGTTGACGGGGTAAAAAAAAGCCCCTTTTCGCCGCATTTCTGCTATAAATATGAGCTAATCGAACACCTTGCTGGCTGAGGTGATTCGGGGCTTTGCGCCGCGTATCGCGCATGTTGAAAAATCAATTTTCACACCGTTTCAATCGGTGGATTCGGTATTAAAGAGGGTCGGATGAAAACCACAATTGAACGCAGTGCCTTTCTCAAAGCGCTCAACCATGTGCAAAGCGTTGTCGAACGGCGCAATACCATTCCGATTTTGTCCAATGTGCTGCTGGAAGCCGAAAACGGGATGGTTACCCTGACCGCGACCGATCTTGAGATCGAGGTGCGCGAACGGGTCGAGGCGGAAATTGCCCAAACCGGCGCGATCACGGCGCCCGCGCATATGCTCTATGACATTGTGCGCAAATTGCCCGATGGCGGGCAGATTGAGCTGGCCAAGGATGAAAATGCCGAGCGTCTGACCCTGGTGTCCGGCAAATCGTCATTTTTGCTGCAAACACTGCCGCGCGAAGATTTTCCGGCCATGGCGCGCGATGAAATGCCGGTGGCTTTCGCGCTGTCGGGCACGGATTTGCGCCGGTTGATCGAAAAAACCCGCTTTGCCATTTCGGTTGAGGAAACCCGCTATTATCTGAACGGCATTTACCTGCACGCGCTGGAAGAAGACGGCGCGGCGCTGTTGCGGGCCGTGGCAACCGACGGCCATCGTCTGGCGCGGGTGCAAATCACCCAGCCCGTCGGCGCGGCAGATATGCCGGCCATCATCATTCCGCGCAAAACGGTTGGCGAGGTGCAAAAACTTCTCGAAGAGGCCGAAGGCGAGGTTTCGGTGCAGGTGTCGGACACCAAGATTAATTTTGCTTTCGACAATATTGTGCTGACCTCGAAGCTGATTGACGGGAAATTTCCGGATTATACGCGCGTCATTCCGGTCGATAATGACAAGGTGCTGGGCGTCGACGCCAAAACCTTTGCCCAAAGCGTCGACCGCGTTTCGGCAATCTCCAGCGAGAAATCACGCGCCGTGAAACTGAGCCTTGATACTGACAGTCTCGGCCTTTCGGTCTCAAACCCCGACAGCGGCAATGCCAGTGACGAGATTAGCGTCAGCTATCAGGCCGAGCCTTTGGAAATCGGCTTTAACGCGCGATATCTGATGGATATTACCAGCCAGCTTGACGGCGAATTGGCGACCTTTGAACTGTCAAACAGCGGTGCCCCGACCATTGTGCGCGATGGTGAGGATACCCATGCACTCTATGTGCTGATGCCCATGCGGGTGTGAGGTGGGTTTTGTGCCGCAAACCGCTGCGCCGGTGCCCCTGACAGACCCTCGGCCGGTCGCCCCGCATATTTCCAGATTGCGCCTGACGCATTTTCGCTCGCATGCGGGCGTCGATATCAGTGTCGATTGCGGCGCGGTTGTTCTGACCGGGCCCAATGGTGCCGGCAAAACCAATATTCTGGAGGCGATTTCCATGCTTGCGCCGGGGCGCGGGCTGCGCAGCGCGCAATTGGATGACATGGCGGCCACGGGCGCCGATGCCGGCTGGACGGTGCTGGCCGATATCACCACCGCCACCGCGCCGATGCGGGTCGGCGTCGGCTTTGCAAGCGGCGGCACGGGCCGTGACTTGCGGGTCGATGGTGCGCCTGCGCGCGGGTTTGAAAAAATTTCCATGGCCTTGCCGCAATTATGGCTGACCCCGGCCATGGACAGGCTTTTCACCGACAGCGCCGGCGGGCGACGCAGATTTATCGACCGTTTCGCGCAAACGCTGGTGCCGGGGCTGTCGACACAGCTCAACCAATATGAGCGCGCCATGCGCGAGCGCAACAAATTGCTGCAAACCCCGGGCACGCAATTTTCCGGCAATGGCTGGCTGGACGGGCTGGAGGAAAATATGGCCGGCCTCGGCACGGCAATTGCCGCCGCGCGCCTCGCCGCGCTGGATGCTTTGGCCGAAGGGCTGGCGGCAATGCCGGAAACCGTTTTCCCGCGCGCCGAGGTGGCTCTGGAAGGCACGCTTGAAGCGGCTTTGCGCGCGCAACCGGCGATTGAGGTTGAAGATGAATGGCGCGCGCGCCTGCACGCCGAACGTGCGCGCGATGGTGCCGCCGGGCGCAGCTTGGAAGGCCCGCACCGCACCGACCTGCATGTGACCCATGCGGCCAAAAACATGGCCGCCGCAAAATGTTCCACCGGCGAGCAAAAAGGGCTTCTGGTCGGGCTTATTATGGCGCAGGCGCGCAGTGTGGCCGCGCGCACGGGCGATGTGCCGATATTGCTGCTGGATGAGGTGGCCGCGCATCTCGATGCGACGCGGCGTCAGGCCCTGTTTGAAATTTTGCAGGATTTGGGTGGCCAAAGCTGGATTACGGGCACGGATGCGGCGGCTTTTGCCGATTTCACCCATGCCACGAGCCATTTGCATATTGCCGCCGGCGCGGTTTTGCCGGGCCCCGGAATGCAATTGTGAACGGTCAATATGGATGATTTAACCCGAAAGGCACATAAACAAAAATGAGCGAACAAACGGAAGAAAACGAATATGGCGCCTCATCGATCAAGGTTCTGAAGGGCCTTGAGGCCGTGCGCAAGCGCCCGGGCATGTATATTGGCGACACGGATGACGGCACCGGCCTGCATCACATGGTTTACGAGGTTGTCGACAATGCGATTGACGAGGCGCTGGCCGGCCATTGCGACACGGTGCAGGTCTGCCTGAACGCCGACGGCTCGGTCACGGTCGGCGATAATGGGCGCGGCATTCCGACCGAAATGCACCCCGAAGAGGGCGTGTCGGCGGCGCAAGTCATCATGACCCAATTGCACGCCGGCGGTAAGTTTGACCAGAACAGCTATAAGGTTTCCGGCGGTCTGCACGGCGTCGGCATTTCGGTGGTCAATGCGCTGTCGGACTGGCTTCAGCTGACCATTCACCGCGACGGCAAAACCCACGAAATGCGCTTTGTGCATGGCGAGGCGGAGGCCGATCTTGCCATTGCCGGCGATACGGATGTGAGCGGCACGCAAGTGACATTTCACCCCTCGGATCAGACTTTTTCCATGACCGAGTTCAGTTTCGACACGCTGGAACATCGCTTGCGCGAGCTGGCATTTTTGAACAGCGGCGTGTCGATAACGCTGGAAGACCGCCGCGGGCCGGAGCCGCGCATTGTCGATCTGACCTTTGAAGGCGGCCTTGAAGCCTTTGTCCGTTATCTCGACAGAAACAAATCCGCGCTGATTGAGGCGCCGGTGACATTGCAATCCGAGCAGGATGATATTGGTGTCGAACTGGCGCTGTGGTGGAATGACAGCTATCACGAGACGGTTTTGTGCTTCACCAATAATATTCCCCAGCGCGATGGCGGCACGCATCTGGCCGGGTTTCGCGGGGCGCTGACGCGCACGGTGAATAATTACGCCAACCAGTCCGGGCTCGCCAAAAAGGAAAAAGTGTCGCTAACGGGTGATGATTGCCGCGAGGGGCTGACCGCGGTGCTTTCGGTCAAAGTGCCCGATCCGAAGTTTTCCAGCCAGACCAAAGACAAGCTGGTGTCGTCGGAGGTGCGCCCGGTTGTCGAGAGCATTGTCAATGATGTGCTGACCAACTGGTTTGAAGAACACCCCAATGAAGCGCGCGAGATCATCAACAAGGTGGTGGAAGCCGCCGCCGCGCGTGAAGCGGCGCGCAAAGCCCGCGAACTGACGCGGCGCAAAGGCGCGCTTGATGTCTCCAGCCTGCCGGGGAAACTCGCCGATTGCCAGGAGCGCGACCCGGCCCGCGCCGAATTGTTCATTGTCGAGGGCGACAGCGCCGGCGGCTCCGCCAAACAGGCGCGCAACCGTTCCAATCAGGCTGTGCTGCCCTTGCGCGGTAAAATTTTGAATGTCGAGCGTGCGCGGTTTGACAAAATGCTGTCGTCAAATGAGATTGGCACTCTGATTACCGCGCTCGGCACGGGCATTGGCCGCGAAGATTTCGATATCGAAAAATTGCGCTATCACAAAATCATCATCATGACCGATGCCGATGTTGACGGCGCGCATATCCGCACCCTGCTTTTGACCTTTTTCTACCGCCAGATGCCGGAGGTTATCGAGGGTGGCTATCTCTATATCGCCCAGCCGCCGCTTTATAAGATCAAGCGGCAAAGCTCGGAAACCTATTTGAAGGACGAAAGCGCGCTGGAAGATTATCTGATCGAAGCGGGGCTCAGCGAAGCCGTGCTGACGCTGGCATCGGGCGAACAGCGCAGCGGGGCCGACCTTGTCGAGCTTGTGAAACAGGCGCGCGCCATCCGCGCCATTCTCGATACGCTGCCGTCGCGCTATCCGAAATTCATTATTGAGCAAACCGCCATTGCCGGTGCATTGACGCCCGACATTATGTCGAAGCCCGAACTGGCCGAGCAAAGCTCATCCTATATTGCGGCCCGCCTCAACCGCATGCTCGACGAGGTGGAGCGCGGCTGGGAAGGCACGCCGTCGGGCGATGGCGGTCTGGTGTTCACGCGCGAATTGCGCGGTGTGAGCGAGAGCGTCAATATTGACGGGCCGCTGATTGCCTCGGCCGATGCGCGCCGCCTCGATGCCATGGCCGGAGCCTTGCAGGCGGTTTATCTGGACCCCGCCAGCCTCACCATCAAAGACGAAACCATTACGGTGGGCACGCCGATGCAATTGCTCGATACGGTGCTTGAGCACGGCCAGCAAGGCATCAGCCTGCAACGTTACAAGGGGCTTGGCGAGATGAACCCCGACCAGCTCTGGCAGACAACGCTGGACCGCGATGCCCGCGCGCTGTTGCAGGTGCGCGTGCAGGATGTGGCGGAAAGCAATGATCTGTTTGAGCAGCTCATGGGCGATGTTGTCGAACCACGCCGCCAGTTTATCCAGACAAATGCGCTGGCGGTAACCAATCTCGATACCTGAGCGGCGCGGGGAGCGGGGTCATGGCCGGTAAAAATGTAAAGCGTTCGCCCGCGCGAAAACCCAAATCGGGCTCACGGTCCCGGCTTGGCTTGTTGTTTTACTGGGGGCTTGTGGTCGCGCTGTGGGCGGGCATTGGCCTTGCCGGGCTGGTTTTCTACTACGCGCTCGACATGCCCGACACGGACGGGCTGTGGTCGGTCTCGCGCAGTCCGGAAGTACGCCTTTTTGCCCGCGACGACACGCCCCTGTCGCAACGCGGGCGCAATACCGGCGCACCCTTGCGATATGCCGATTTGCCGCCGGATTTGGTTCAGGCTGTCATTGCCATTGAAGACCGGCGGTTTTTCTCCCATTACGGGCTCGACCCGCGCGGGCTGGCGCGCGCCATGTTCGCCAATTTGCGGGCCGGACGCTTCGTGCAGGGCGGTTCAACACTGACCCAGCAGCTTGCCAAAAACGTGTTCTTGACGCCCGACCGCACATTCAAGCGTAAGGTGCAGGAATTA